>JAQXEN010000075.1 GCA_029250825.1 Porticoccaceae bacterium | reverse complement strand
AAACTCGCCGCCGTCAGTGACCGCCCCAACTTACCCTACGAATTCGTTGTGCTCAACAACAGAGTGCCCAATGCCTGGGCCTTACCTGGCGGCAAAATTGCCATAAACACTGGCCTGCTGGTGTTGCTAGACGATGAGGCACAGCTCGCTGCTGTATTAGGCCATGAGATTGTTCATGCCGCTGCCCGTCACGGTGCCACGCAAATGACCAGTGGAACTCTGGCTAATATAGGTATGATCGCCATTAGTGCAGCGGTTCAGGGCCAGCCTGGGGAGCAGCTCTATGGCATGGCTTCGCAAATGGGCGCCGCAGCATGGATGGCCAAATATGGCCGCGACGATGAGCTGGAGTCTGACTACTACGGCATGGCTTATATGGCCAAGGCTGGGTATGACGTACGAGGTGCAGTGGAGTTACAAGAGACCTTTGTCGAATTGAGCAAGTCGCGCCAGACTGATTTCCTCAGTGGCCTCTTCGCCAGTCATCCACCCTCTGTGGAGCGCGTGGAAGCGAATAAGTTACGTGTTGCCGACTTTGCTCCCGGCAAGCGCTATCGACAGCGGTATCAGGCGGCGATTGCTCAGCTGATCAAAGATGCGCCAGCATATGCTGCAGAAAAACTCGCGATCAAGGCTCTGGCCGACAACCAACCCAGCTTGGCAATAAAGCATCTGGATAGAGCGGTTGCCCTGCAACCGGCAGAGGCGCAGTTCTGGCTATTACGCGGTCAGGCTTGGACTATGTTGGATAATCACAGTAATGCAGAAAAATCCTACAGCACCGCAATCGGCAAAAATAACCAAATCTATAGCCCCTATCTGGCCCGTGGCATTTTGCGTTATGAGCAGGGAGATAAAAGCGCCGCCAAAGTGGATTTAACGCAGAGCTATAAATTATTGCCCACGGCCAAAGCTAGCTACTACCTCGGTGAGCTAGTGCTAGATAACAAAGAGTACCAGCAGGCCAATGGCTATTTTCAGCAGGCGGCTCAAGATCGAGGTGAGCTCGGCAATCAGAGTCGAGAAAAAATTCAGCAGGTGAATTTACAGCTCCGCCCCCAGAGCTTTTTAGCCTTTAGTCAGGCAGCGAGTAACAAAGGCGCGCTATTAGTCAGCGTCGTCAATACCAGCCCACGAGCCATGCGCAGTATTATTTTGCAGATATCGGGCCCGGCGGACCAGAGGGGTTATGCGGCAGCCAAGACAATTAACATCACTAAAGATCTTCAGCCGGGGCAGCAAGTGACGATTAACACTGGGCTGAGTTATTTTTTGCCCAACCAGCAAGCGGTGGGTTATCGTATCGTGGCACAGAGTGCAAAGCTGGTAGACTAACGACCATCAAAAGCCCCAGAGGATTTGCTGATTATGCAGGAGAAAAAGACCAAGCCACCCTGCGCGGTGTGCAAATTAGTGCGCATGTATCTGCTGGTCGCAGTGCCGATTATTTTGATAATGTGGATCAGGCCAGAAGTCAGTCGCCTCAAGGGATATGATCTAACTAATATATTTTCTACGCTAATTGGCGTGATGCTGGTCTGCACCATTCTGTGGAAGGCCTACCATGAATTTTGGAAACCGAAGATCGATGCCGCCAGAAAAAATAAAAAATGATTGTTGGGGGTGCCGGCACTTCCAGATAACCCATCAGCCGAAAATGCCCTATGGCTGCCAAGCCATGGGCTTTAAGTCAAAAATTTTGCCCTGCTTGGCCGTGGCTCAAATAGACGGCACTAACTGCCTTAGCTTCCAGCCTAAACCTACATTAAAAAAATAAATCGGTAAGCGCTGCTCGGTCAGCCCAAGCTATCTTTTTAATCCTCGCGAACCAGCATAAATGGCTGACCAACATCACGCGGTTGACGGCAAGAAAGGCGGCCACTGTAAGTGTTTACAGCACAACGAAAAATATCCTGGTGTAGACCTTTGCTTGATGTCCAATGATTTTCGACAGCAATCGACGGGAATGCGTTATGGTTGACCGCCGGGGCCACGCACGCGTCTTCGGTCACTGACTGCATTTCATTGTCGGTCGGCAGCCGCCAGATAATCCCGGATTTTTCTGAGAATTCAGCAGCATAATCTATAGCTTCATCCCAGCTGAGATAGAGAATTTCGCCTTTGCAGCGAAAGTTTGAATACTGCTGCCCAGCAGCGCAACGGTACCACACCACGCCGCTCTCTGTGTCTTTAGCGAAGCCGTCTTTGTCGACCTCAAAGCGCCCCTTGTCACCCACCGCAATACTGTCGCCGCAGGTTTCTTCACTGCGGTAATCGCCGCAACTGTTTAGCGTAAAAACTATTATTAAACTTGAGAGAATTGAAAAAATTCTGCGACTGGGCAATTTGGTTAACCTTGCTATCACGGTGGAGCCTCCTGATATGTGCAGCTAAATAGACGTTAGGTCATTTCCTCGGATTTGACCTCCATTGCTTTGCGACGCCTTTAAAAATCAAGTTACACTGGCATCGCAGCATAACTTACAATAACCCAGCACTGCAATTTGACCGCCCGACGACTAATTTAACAATCGGCAGCTAGGTCAATAACTCCAATATAGCTAAATCATTCTGCCTGGGACAGGAGCGGGCCTCAATATTTCGGCACAGCTGCCGATATATAGAGATAGTCAGATAGTGAGTCAGCTCTGCCAGTGACAAATTGGGCGCTTCAAGGCGACTGAAGGACCGCAGAGCAACTATTACCGCCGCCGGATTCCCGAATCGGGCGACCAAAATTTCAAAAATGTGTAAGGAATATTCATGGATATCGCAACGATTATTGGCCTGCTCGGTGCCTTCGGTTTGATCTTTATGGCGATCGACGATATGGCTGCATTTATCGATACTCCGTCGCTACTGATCGTGGTTGGCGGCTCAATCATGGTTGTTATGTTCCGCTCTTCACTGGGAGAGTTTCTCGGTGCTGTTGGCGTTATGGGCAAGACCTTTAAAAATAAAATCGATGAGCCTGCAACATTGATTGAGCAAATTGTTGAGCTTGCGACTATCGCTCGGAAAGACGGCATGATCGCCCTCGAAGGTCAGGAAATCGACAACCCATTTATGTCCAAAGCTGTTTCCATGCTCGTTGACGGCACAGATCCATTGATCATCAAAAGCTCCCTGGACAGAGAATTGACCAGCACTAAAATGCGTCACGCGCGGGGAGCGAAAATCTTCTCCGCCTGGGGTGAAATTGCGCCGGCCATGGGCATGATTGGCACCTTGATTGGTCTGGTGCAGATGCTCGGCAATATGGGTGATCCAAAGTCCATTGGACCGGCTATGGCGGTGGCGCTTTTGACCACCATGTACGGTGCTATTTTGGCCAATGTGATCTGCTTGCCGATCGCCATGAAATTGGAAAACCAGGCAGAGCTAGAAGCTGCCAACAATGAGCTGATTATTGAAGGCATACTGTTTATTCAAGACGGTGGCAACCCCCGCGTACTCAGCGACTTCCTGGCATCCTTCCTGGGTCCGAAAGCACGCTCTAAGCTAGCGGCTGCGTAACTAAGACAATGGCAGACGACCAGGATCTAGATCAGGCTCCACCAGCCGGCGCTCAAGAGCCAGCTCCGGCTCCGGCTGAGGACTGCCCACCCTGTAAAGGTGGCGCGCCGGCGTGGATGGCGACCTTTGCCGATATGGCGACTCTGCTGATGGCTTTCTTTGTCTTGCTGCTGTCATTTGCCGAGGTTAGTGTACCCAAATACAAACAAATTGCCGGTTCTCTGAGATCGGCTTTTGGTGTTGCCCGAATAGTCCCAAAAATCTCTATCCCCACTGCTACCAGCCTGGTCAAGCAGGAGTACACTCCTGCTCTAGCAGAGCCGACAGTGATTGACCAAAAGCGTCAGCGCTCTGAAGATATCACCCAAGAGTTTATCGTCAAAAAAACTGAGTCTAAAGCGGCTGATTTTAAAACTCAGCAAGAATTCCGCAGTGTTCAGGAAGCACTTGCAGAGCAGATCGAGCAGGGTCAAGTAGTGGTTAGCATCGAAGATAATAAAGTGGTCGTTGAGTTGCGCTCAGACAGTAGCAGTGGAGGTCAGGACAAAGACGACAGTGGGCAAGGCGCCGGAGGCCCGGTCAGCCAAGTCACCATTGAAATAGCCTCTAAAGTGGTCGATCTTCAGTCAACTCTATCCACAGAGATACAGGTGCGCAAACAGCAGTTGGCCTCAGGAGACCAGAGCGGTGGCTCTCAATCAGACAGCGACAGCAGTCCGTCCTCCGGCGGTAGTGCCGACCAACGGCGCCAAGATGTCGAAGACCAGTACCAACAGATACGCCTGTCCCTTGCCGCCGATATTCAGAACGGACTCGCTGAAGTCGAGCGCGATGGCGACAAAATCATTGTTCGCCTCGCCAGCCAAGGCTCATTTGTCTCCGGCAGTGCCAACCTCCAGCCGGGCTTTGCCGGGTTGCTAACTCGGGTTGGCGATTCTCTATCGGCGGCCAAGGGTAAGGTCCGTGTCGAAGGTCACACTGACAATATTCCAGTGGCGTTCAGCGAGCGATTTAATTCCAACTGGGACCTCTCCGCTGCCCGCTCCGCTTCTGTGGCGGACTTTTTTTCCCAGAATTCCGAGCTTGATCAGGGTGCCATCACCGTCGCTGGGTTTGCCGACACCAGGCCCATTGAGTCGAATAATACTGCTGCGGGTCGTGCGCGCAACCGCCGTATTGAGGTAATTGTCGATGGTTCCTAATTTCATAGTAGGAGAACGCTGATATGGCTGATGAACTAGACGACATCAAGCCCGACGCCGCCATCGAAGCAGAGGTCGAAGAGGCTACTGTTGACGAGGCGGCTGCGGAAGAGGCTGTCGCGCCGAAACCGCCGCCACCAGCGCAAGAGCCTGAAGAAGAGCCGGACTGCCCGCCCTGTAAAAGTGGCGCGCCGGCGTGGATGGCAACCTTTGCCGATATGGCCACGTTGCTAATGGCCTTCTTTGTCTTGATTCTCTCCTTTGCCCATATGAATGTGCCCAAATACAAAGAAGTCAGTGGTTCTATGAATGACAAATTTGGCGTGCAAAAAATTGTCCCAACGGTAGAGCAACCTACTGCTGACAATATTATTGCCAAGCAGTACAAAACCGCCAAAGTGGATCCGACACTATTGGATGTAATCCAAGAGCAGACAACAGCCGAGCCACAGCCAGAAGACCCAGAATTAAAAGATGCCCTAAAAAAGAATGATTTTGACACCAACGCTGATGTTGAAGTATTGAAAAAATCTCTCGCCAAAGAAATTGCTGAAGGCAAGGTGAAGGTCACAGTTAAAGACAAGCAGCTGGTAGTTGAAGTGGTAGCCGACGCCAAGACAGGCAGGCAGGGAGAGGCCAATAAGACGAAATCTGGCGCCCAGCTCATGCAGTCAGATTTAGAAATCTATGCCAAGGTAGCCTCTGCCCAGGCTCAGGTGCAGTCACAAATTGAGGTCATGGATGCCTCGCCAGAGACCCTTGATGGAGATCTTAGCGGTCGCGGCGATGAAGCTGGCGAGCAGGCAATTGCCGATCAATATGAGAAAATTCGTGCACGCCTAAGCGATGAGATTGCCGAGGGCTTGGCGGAGGTTGAGCGCGATGGCGACAAAATTATTGTGCGCCTCGCCGAGCGCGGTTCGTTTCGCAGTGGTTACGCAGATCTCCAGCCAGCCTTTAAGCCGCTGCTGGATAAGGTTGGCGCCTCGATTGCCGACAGCTCTGGGCTGATTACGATTGAAGGCCACACCGATAATATCCCTATGGCCTTTAGCGAACGGTTTCGCTCCAACTGGGACCTTTCCGCAGCCCGTTCAGCGGCGGTGGCAGACTACCTGTTAAATAGCTCAGCAATTGACGATGGGCGCGTCTCGGTCACTGGCCTGGCTGACACCAAACCACTGGTAGCTAATGACTCCCCCGCTGGCCGCTCTAAAAACCGTCGCATTGAAGTGATTATCGACGGCAGCTAACAGGGTTGCCAAATAGGTTAGCGGTCAGCGTATAGCCGATTAAAAATGTATTAGTGGCCGCGCTTTTCTTCGATCAATGCAAAAATTGCCTTAGCATGTTCTTCGGTAATTTTAAATTTCTCGCGCAATTCCTCAATGTGATACTGCTCATCGTCAGTCACCACACCATCGCTTAACGCAGAGGTAATTTCGGCTTCAAAAATAGCTTCCCGCCGCGCCATTTGATTGGAAAAGGCCGAGGCAACAATACCAGTGAGTAGAGCCACAGTGCAGACACCCAGTAGGGCAGTAAAGGCGCCAATAGTCTGCCCCAAAGGTGTAATCGGATAGATATCACCGTAGCCGACGGTGGTCAGGGTGATCAGTGCCCACCACATAGTTTGTGGGATTGAGGCAAACTTCTCAGGTTGAGCGTCGTACTCGGCGAGATACATCAGCGAGCTAGACAAAAACAGCGCAATACCCATCAGATAAAGTGCTGCAAAAAAGGAACGACGTTCTTGGTAGATCGCAGAAAAGAGGTCTTCAAGGGCTGATGAGTAATGTGAAATCTTCAGCAGGCGCACCAGACGAAGCACTCGCAGCCAGCGCAAATCTACACCACCCATAACCAGGGGCAGCACGCTGGGCAAGATCGCCAGCAAATCAATAATCCCGGTAAAACTAAACAGATAGCCAAACCGACGCCCACTTGCCGTGGCGGACTTGTTGTCTTCGTCCGCGGCAACTGACCAGATACGCAGGCAGTATTCGACTAAAAAAATAGTCACCGAAATAGCTTCAAAAATTATCAGCGGTGTACGATAAAGGCTGTTGAAGCTCTCAACCGATTCGAGACACACGGCGATTAAATTCAGCACAATCAGTATCGACAGAAACATATCACAGCCGTGACTAATTCGGTCACCGTCGTTGCTCTTATTGAGGATTGACATAACCCTCTGCTGACTCAGCATCATTTTTTATCTGCCCCCATCGCACTTTTCTTGGCAATAACATGCCAAATAAATTTTTATCTGCGGGCAGTTATGCCATGTGCCTAAGGGGACTGTCAAGCTCACAGATACTGATATACAAGCATAATGATGAGATTTAAAGTTAAAGCTAAAGGTCAATAAAGCGGTTAGAAACGAGAGCAGAGCAGAAGGCGGCTGCCATAAGACAAGATGGGATTTTGGCAGAGTGGTGCTTGAAGTTGGGGCTGGAAGAACTAACTTTCAAGAGATATTTTTTAAGCGCTATTTTTAAACAGCTATTTTCAAAAGCGCCTTTTAAGATGCCATGGCGATTGGCTGTTCCTTTAACAGCGAAGGCAATAGCGCCCATGCACTGCGTATCTCACTGATCAAGCCTTTCACTTCGTGAAGTGCATTGACGTCGTTATGCAGATTGGCAAACATCACCCGACGAATCATATACTCATATAAGTCACTGAGGTTGCGTGCCAGATCGGATCCCTTTTTGAAGTCTAGAGAATCTTGCAGGCCATAGAGGATACTAGTTGCACGATTTAAAGCGCGGCATTTTTCCTGAATATTTTTACGCTCGATTTCACCTTCAGCAGTGGCCAGGGCGTCGACTAAACCATCAAACAACATTTGAATAAGCTGAACACCATCGGCATAGGGAACTGCGGATGCAATGTGCACGTTGTGGTATGCGTTGAGTGCTTTGCTATTTAAGGCCATGCTAGAGATCTCCGATCGACTATTTCTTTAAGCTTAATAATAGAATCGGGATCTAGTCTGATTTCTTTAGTTTTAAATGGCGTTTAAGGCAGTTTTATTTATTTCATTTAACGTTACTGATTAAGGACAATCTGCATAGCCGCTTTCGACACAGCGCAGCGCTAGCTTCTCGGCCTCACCAATCTGCTCATCTTCTAATTTGAGTTTGGCGATGTCCGCTATATCTGATGTCGACGGCTGACCATTAAGTCTTGCCACTTCGCTCCAAATCAGCGCTTCAAACGGTTTCGATTTTCCAGCTGCACCGGCCTGCAACATAAAGGCATACATAAACTGCGCGTTGCCATAGGCCTTTAGCGCTGCTTTTTTAAACCAGTGTTTAGCCAGCTGATAGTTCAACTCAACACCTTTGCCCTCGTGATAGGCCAGCCCGAGCATATATTCTGCATCCACCAGATCCTGCAGTGCTGCGCGCTTAAACCAACTCGCTGCAGTGCGCTGATTCTCAGCCACGCCATAACCGTGGTAATAGAGCATGCCCATATTGTGTTGGGCTTCGGCTAGGCCCTGATCTGCGGCTTTGCGGTACCAGTTCATGGCCTCCGTATAATTCTGTGAAACACCAAACCCCTGCTCATAGAGATGGCCAATATTGTTTTGTGCCTCTGCTGCGCCCTCGTTAGCCAGCTTAAGCCAAGCTCTCATTGCCGTAGCATAGTGTTCCCGATCAAGGGCGCTAAGACCGGCCTCAAAAGGCCCGCCGAGAGCAGAACCGCTGATCAGTGCAAGACATAAAATGGCACGTTGTATGTGTTTCATAAGTGTTTTTATCTCGCTGGCCACTCAGCCTGAGAGGCTTAAATTTAAACTGTTAATTACGCCCGCTCAAGACCGCGGGCCTGGTTCTGTACATCGATTACCGCTTGGAACAGCTCGCCTTCCGCCAAGCTACCCTGCAACTCGCCGGTTGCCCGATCAACAATCGGCAGACTTTCACCGACAAACTGGCTGACCTTCTCCATCGCCTCGGCGAGGCTCTCATTCATATACAGCGTGAGCGGCCGCGTATCGACAAAATCACTAATACTATTATCGGCAGCTTCGATCACTTCATAAATAGAAACCTTGCCAAAGAACTGACCGTCAGCATTGATAATGTAAGCTTCAGTATGACCCCGCTGACGCATTTCCTCGCGCAGCTCAGAGCCAGTGGCTGAGGGTTCGGCGCGAACATAGTCCTGACTGGCAAAGGGGCCGACGGATTGCTGATTGAGGGCAATGGCCTCGCGTCCCTTGAGCAGATCAATTCCGCGATCTAGCAGCTGTCGATCAAAAAATGAATTACCAAACAGGCGATTGGTAAGCAGATTGCAAACCATAACTGCGATCATTGCTGCCACTGCATATTCATAGGACTGGGTCAGCTCAAGAATAATTAATACTGCTGACACCGGCGCACCAATTACTGCAGAGCTCACCGCCGCCATCCCGGCGACACTAATAATACTAGCGATATCAGCAAAGCCAAACAGTATCAATAGTTCACCTGCCACTGCGCCGGCGGCCACACCAATAAACAGTGAGGGCGAAAAGACCCCGCCAAATAAACCGAAACCAATACATAACGCGGTCATCAATAACTTGGCTACTAGCACTGTCAGCAGCAGTGGCAGAGTAAATTCACCGGCGATCATTTCATTGATACTAGAAATACCGAGACCGAGAACATGTGGGATCCAGACCCCAACCAAGCCGCAAATAGTTGCCGCAATAAATGGCAATAGCAGCGGCGAAGTATTCATCTTGGCGGCGGTCTGCGCTGAGTAACGCAGCGCAGCCATAAAGCAGATCGCCACTAGGGCAAAGGCCGGCGCCAGCATAACCAATACCGGCACTACTTCCGCTAGGGGTGGTAGCACAGAGCTAATTTCAAAGGTGGTAGTATGGGGAAACCACTGATTTCCCAGTGCACTTGCCGACACCGACGCTACAGTGATGGGCGCAATGGCTCTTACAGAGAAGTGTCTAAGGATTGCCTCATGGGCAAAAATAACCCCGGCAATGGGCGCGTTAAAACCAGCAGAAATAGCTGCAGCAACACCGCAGCCGAGATAGATCTCATGGGATAGGCGGCTGGAAATAAAGCGCTTAACCCAGATCCCCATGGTCGCACCAAAATGCACAATTGGTCCGTACTGGCCCACAGAGCCGCCGCCGCTGGCTGAGGCAAAGGCAGCGAGAGTCGAGGCTAAGCCGGTCTTGATATCCAGTGGTTCGTTGACTTGATGGGCGGCATACATGGAGTCTGCCGGGCCAGCCCAGCGCGCAATGCCGAGTCCGGTTTTGAGTACCACCACCACGGCTGCGGCAGCCCATAAAAATATTACACTGGAAAACGAGACAGTCTCGCCGGCAAGCGTCACTGACAGCATGTCGCTGGCTTCGCGCTGCTGACCAAACCACTGCACGCCGATGACAAACAGATTGGAGACCAGAGCTAGCACCCCACCGATAAGCCCGCCGATCAAAATAATAATTATCACTTCAATCAAAGCATCACGTACTTTGCGCATGAAACTGATACTCCCCAAATAATTCTTAGTCACCCACCGGAGGACAGCTTATCCAGTAGAGACTGTGCGGTCAAAGATTCCGCGCTACCAGCGATAAGACAGCGGCAAAACTTAGCTGATTTGGATGGAATGGTTATAAATGCTGTATATGCAGCGTATTTAGTTACAATAGACGCCCGAAGAAGTTTGCCTCACGGATACCTGTGACTTGGCCGCGGCGCCAAGATTGGTTACAGTTTCCAGATTACGACTGTTTTAAGCTGAGCTCAGAGGCTTAAAAACAAACTTGAATTAAGCTGCTGCACAGAGACGAGAAACTATTTTTTGACCAGTTCGCAAAAAATTATCGGCCAGAGCATTGCCATCGAAGAGTTGCGTACGCTTATCGAAATGGTCGGGCCGAGCGAGTCCACGGTATTGATTCTCGGTGACAGCGGCACCGGCAAAGAACTTGTTGCACGCGCATTACACGATTCATCGAGTCGCGCTGGGGGCCCATTTATACCGGTTAACTGTGGCGCTATTCCAAGAGATCTTCTTGAAAGTGAATTATTTGGCCACCGTAAAGGTTCATTCACCGGCGCTATTGCGGATCGCAAAGGGCGCTTTGAGCTGGCCAATAAAGGCACTTTGTTTTTAGATGAGATTGGCGATATGCCCATCGATCTGCAGGTAAAGTTACTGCGCGTACTTCAAGAGCGTCAGATTGATCCCGTCGGCTCACTGCTGTCGATACCGATTGATGTGCGAGTGTTAGCCGCAACGCATAAAGATATTGTTGGTTTGATGGAGAAATCACTGTTCCGTGAAGATCTTTACTATCGACTCAATGTTATGCCAATCGAGATTAAAACTCTCGGTGAGCGAGTGGACGACGTGCCGGTGTTGTTTGAGTATTTCGCCAAACAGCATATCGTAGATGGTAAGAAACCGATTAGATTACATCCTACCTCCATGCAGCTATTTTTAGATTACAGCTGGCCCGGCAATGTGAGAGAGCTGGCTAATCTTGTCGACCGCTACTCGTCACTCTACCCAGGTCAGGAAGTGGATCTGCGCAACGTTATTCCGAGCATGGTACCGCCGGGCATCCGCGCCCTGGCCAGTTGGCCGCAAGCAAATGCTGAGCAGCGCCCTGCACCCAAAGCAGTGACTGACTATGTCAGTTCGTCAGAGCCCCTCGGCGCCGAACTATTCGCAGCCATCAGTGGCGCGTCTGAGGCTGAAAGCCTAGATCGGATTAACGATGCCCAGCTCAACTATGAAGTTGAGCAGACCATTTTGTTAGCTCAGGGGGGCGGTGCATTTCCTGAGGAGGGTTTGCAGTTGAAGCAGCATCTGCTTGATATAGAGTGTAATCTTATTCGTCACGCCCTCAACAACGCTGGTGGCAATGTCTCAAAAACCGCACGCATGCTCAATCTGCAGCGCACCACTCTAATCGAAAAAATCAATAAGCACGGCCTTGCCGACAGCGCTTAACCGGTTTTTTCTGTTTTAAAATTCTCTCAACCTCTGTTCTAGGCGGCAAACCTTTGCCGGCATCGCTGCCATGAGAGCCGAAGCGGTGTCAGATTGCCGACGGCTTGCCACTGGCAATAACCTGACGGTTTCTTGCCACTCTTTCACTAACACCTTGTATTAAAAGCAAAAAATTGATTGGCACGCAAATTGCTAAAGTCCTAGTACGCAACAAATCCAAACACATAAACGCGTCTATTGGGGAAAGGTAAGCAACCGTGACTGATCACAAAATGATTGATGTTATTTGGTTCGATTCAAATCGACCGCTATCGCCTACTGAGGTAACGACCTTTGCCGAGCAGGGTTTAGCCATAACCCAGGCCGATATCACAGAACCCGCGAACACAGCACTATTTAGTGCTCAGCTGATTGTTGTAACCCTCTCCCAGTCAACCGAGGAACTCAAAGAGTTGCAGTCGCATCTCGCGGCGGCAAACAGTTCGGCACCGATTATTGCGCGAGTCGATCGCAGCAACTTTGAGTTGGGCATTGGCGCCATGCGCGAAGGCGCACTCACGGTTATCTCTCAGGGCGCCTTTAATGCCGACGAGTGGGCTGAGGTGTTAGAGCTGGCACAGTGCCAGCCGGTAAAAAATAATTCCCAGCAAGCGTTTGTCTTTGCCGACCCAGTGAGCCGCAATTTGCTAGCCTTGGCAGAGCGAGTTGCAGAGGTGGATGTAACCGTATTGGTTACCGGACCAACAGGCGCAGGTAAAGAGGTACTGGCGCGGATTCTTCACGATGCCTCAGCGCGGCATCAGGGCCCTTTTGTTGCCTTTAACTGTGCGGCTATGCCAGAGAATCTGATTGAAGATATGTTGTTCGGTCACGAGAAGGGCTCATTTACCGGCGCCTCCAAAGTGCAGCCGGGTCTATTTGAGCAGGCTCAGGGTGGCACTGTATTCCTCGATGAAATCGGCGAAATGTCATTTCACCTGCAGGCCAAGCTTCTGCGCATTTTACAGGAGCGTTCAGTCGTCAGGTTGGGTGGACAAAAAGCCATTGACCTCAATATCCGAGTTATTGCCGCCACCAACCGCGATCTGAAAGCGGCGATTGCGCAACAGACCTTTAGAGAAGACCTGTATTTCCGTTTGACCGCCTTTAAGCTGGCAATTCCCTCCTTGAGTGAGCGACCCAAAGATATTCTTCCCCTCGCTGAACAGTTTTTAAGTCAGCAGGGCGGTGGCATCCAGACACTGCGATTAACCCGCGCCGCCCAGCTCAGCCTAGAGAGCTATCGCTGGCCCGGCAATGTCCGTGAACTGCAAAATGTGTTGGTGCGCGGCATGGTCTTGGCCAACGGTGCGCCAATTGACGTACAGCACTTACTGTTTGATGACATTCAGCTGGCGGATAGCTTTGACAGCCGCCCGAGTCAGCCACAGGAAAATCCTTTTGCCCAGTACGCCTCTTCGCGAACGGCACCAGCAAAAGATAGCTCGGCTGTTTGGGCAATACCTCAAGCCAGTACCGAAGGATTGAACGAAACTGTTAAACACAGTGAGTGGCAAGCCATTATGAATGCCTTGAGTGGCACTCGCAGTCGCGAGCACGCGGCAGAGCAGCTGGGCATAAGCCCGAGAACCCTGCGCCACAAATTACAGAGACTGCGCGAGCAGGGTATCAATGTTACCCGTGCTTACGCGCGCTAGAGGAATAGATCATGGTTAGTCCCGTTAATGCCGGAAATGTTGAATCCCTATTGAGTCAGATTCGACAGTACCAAGCTCAGGCCGCTCAAGGGGTCGATATCTCATCGACCCAGCGGGTTGATAGCCAGTCTGCCACAGGCGGTGGTTTTGCCGATGCGGTCAAAGGCGCACTGAATGAAGTGAACAGCGCACAGATGCTCTCGAAAGCATCGCGTACCGCCTATGAGAGAGGTGAAGATATGCCTCTCACTGATGTCGTAATGAATATGCAGAAGTCATCGCTGGCCTTTGAAGCAACGTTGCAGATTCGCAACAAAGTGCTCAAGGCTTACGAAGACATTATGAACATGCCCGTTTAAAGAACGCATAAAGAGATATAAGAAATGGCAACCACAGCAGCAACTACAACTCAGAATATGGCCCCCGCAGTAGCCGGCGCCGCTGGTGCAATGGCTCAAGCTGGACAGGCTCAAGCACCGGCCACTCAGGCCGCGGCGAATAACAGTGTTGGCTTGCCCAATGTCACTGAGATTCTGCAGCAACCTGCGGTGCGCAAAGCGATGCCGGCGATTATTGCTTTCCTAAGTGTGGCGGTTTTCCTTATTGCCTATTCATGGCTGCAGGACCCGGTCTATCGCACAGTCTATCCTGGACTCTCCGAGTCCGATCGGCAGATGGCCTTTGAGGCGCTCTCCGGAGCCGACTTTAAAGCCCGCATCGATAGCGGCACTGGCGAGCTAAAAGTGCCCGATGACCGCTATCATGAAGCGCGAATTTTCCTAGCCTCTCGCGGTTTACCGCAAGAGGGCACAGGCGGCGGTATTAGCGGTCTCACCGACGAAGCCTCAATGACCTCCAGTCAGTTTATGGAGCAGGTGCGATATGTTTCTGCCATGGAGCAGGAACTTGCTCGCAGCATTACTCAGATCAACACCATTCGCTCTGCCCGAGTGCATTTAGCCTCACCCAAACAGAGCGTGTTTGTGCGCAACAGAACCCCGGCAAAAGCCTCGGTTGTGGTTTCGCCCTATCCCGGCAGACAGGTTTCCCGCTCTCAGGTTGAAGCCATCACCCATATGGTCTCCTCAAGTATTCCCTATCTGGCCACGGAAGATGTAGTGGTGGTTGATCAGCGAGGCAAGCTTCTCACTGACGCCAATAATTTTGCCTCCATGCAGCTTAACTCTGCCCAAATGGAACATAAGCAGCGCTTGGAAGAGACCTATCGCAATCGTATCGATGCTCTGTTGATGCCGGTTGTTGGCATGGGCAATGTGCGCGCCGAAGTGGATATTCAAATCGATTACACCGAAGAAGAGTCGACCTTTGAAGAGTACGATGGCAATAACAATGGACCTAAAGCGCGCTCCGAAGTGCTTTCGTTAGATCAGGATGCCACCCAGAAAGCTCAGGGTATCCCCGGCGCCACCACCAATACTATTCCAGAGGCACCG
Organism: Porticoccaceae bacterium; assembly: GCA_029250825.1. Taxonomy (GTDB): domain Bacteria; phylum Pseudomonadota; class Gammaproteobacteria; order Pseudomonadales; family Porticoccaceae; genus HTCC2207. The sequence continues at coordinate 33,315 of JAQXEN010000075.1, read as the reverse complement.
CAGGCTATAGTCAATGGCCAGCTGAATGCTGACGAGAGTGACGCAGGCATGCGCACATCGAGCAGTACCACCACCAGAAATTATGAAATGGACCGCACAGTCCGCCATGTTAAACGCCAGGGCGGCAGTGTCGAGCGCATCTCTGTGGCGGTGGTTATCAATGAGCCTGTGGGACAGGTCAGTGATGGAGATGATCCAGCAGCAGTGCTAGCCGCTCAGAGTTTTACCGAGCTCGAACTAGAGCGCTTTACCGACCTGGTTAAAGGTGTTGTCGGCTATGATGGCGATCGCGGTGATGTGGTTACCATAGTTTCGGCTAAATTCGAAAAGCCCGCGCCCTTTGAGTCGGCTGTTGTCTGGTACGAAAACCATCAGATTATCAGCGCCATCAAAACCCTTGGCGCCGCGATTGTGTTTCTCTTTATCCTCTTTGGCGTAGTGCGCCCAGTAGTCAAAGCCTACTTGCCAGCGGTTGATGAAAGTCTCGCTGAAGACGCTCAGTCGAGCTCTAAAGACGGCGAACTCAATGATGAAGAAATGCGCTTGATTGAAATGGGCGACGGCGAGTCACTGGAAGATATTAAGGCCAAGTTAAAGCCGAAAAAATCCACCATATCCGCAGAGATGTTGGATACGGCAAATACCTACGACGACAAAGTTGCGCTAGTGCGCCTATTGGTTGCCGAAGATTCTGGTCGAGTGGCTAACGTATTGAAGAAAATGATTCGCCCCTTATAACGCGGCGAGGAGAATTAAAATGGCAGACCCCAAAGTAAAAGACGCAGTAGTTGTAGAGCCTGTACCCATATCCGAGGCACTGCAAACTGAACTCGACGGCATGACCACCACAGACCGAGCGGCAGTGATAATGCTATTGCTCGGTGAACAGCAAGCAGCTGATATTATTCGCTATCTCAGCCCGCGAGAAGTTCAGGCGCTGGGTTCAGCTATGGTCGGTGTTGCAGACCTCTCTCAAGAAGCGGTCAATATTGTCCTCGACAACTTTGTTGTGACTATAAAGCAGCAGACCAGCTTGGGTCTGGGTACTGGCGACTATGTTGAAAAAGTCCTCAACCGAGCGCTAGGTGAAGACAAGGCGGCTACAGTACTGGGCCGAATCATGCCCGGCTCTTCGAGCAAAGGCTTGGAAATTTTGCGCTGGATGGATGCCCGTTCAATTGGCGATATGATCGGCGAAGAGCATCCACAGGTTGTGGCTATTATTCTCTCGGTGCTGGAATACGATATTGCGGCTGATGTACTGAACTTCTTGCCCAAGGAAAATCGCGCTGAAATTATGCAGCGCGTGGCGAGTCTAGAAACAGTCCAGCCATCGGCAATGGACGAGCTAGAAGGTATTATGCAGCAGCAGTTTAGCTCCAGCTCATCGGCCAAATCTTCAAGCTTTGGAGGTGTTGCCACCGCGGCGAAGATTATGAACTTCACTAAAGTGGATCTGGAAACCTCAATTATGAGTGGCGTATCTGGTCTCGATGAAGAGCTGGCACTGAAGATTCAGGACAGCATGTTCACCTTTGATAATCTCGGTGGCGTTGATAACCGCGCTATTCAGGTACTGATGCGCAGCGTTGAGTCGGATCTGTTGATGACTGCACTGAAAGGTGCCGATGAAGAGGTCAGAGAGAAATTCCTCGACAATATGTCCCAGCGCGCGCGGATTATGTTCCTCGACGATATGGAAGCCAAAGGGCCGATCAGAATCACCGATGTAGAAGATGCGCAGAAGACTATTATGCGTCTTGCTCGAGTGCTCTCGGATAAAGGTGAGCTTGTGCTCGCTGGACGAGGGGATGACTTTGTCTAAATCAGACTCATCTGTCAGCTGGCGTCTCAACGAATTGATTAGTGCCGGCCGCAAAGCTAAGGCCTTTGCCGCTGCGGGCTGGAACAATGCTCCAGACCAAGCTGGCGAGGTTGACGCCGCTGATAGCAGTACTGGCTTTCAGCTCTGGGCGCCAAAAGTACTTGATAGCCAAGGCGAGGTCGAAGCAGACCTCAGTGCCGAGCAAGACATAGACGAAGCCGCCCTCGCAGAGCAGGCAGCTGTCTCAGAAGTAGAGATGGAACCTGTTGCCGAAGAGTCGCCACCCGCAGCACCCTCATTTGATCAGCAGGCACTAGACCAAGCGCGCAGTGACAGTTTCGACCAGGGTTATCAGCAAGCCATGGAGGAAGCCGAAGGCAAATGGGCCAGCGCCCGAGATGAGTTTGTCGCCTTCACCGAATCCCTGCGCAGCGCTCAAGCAAAAGATAGCGATTTTCACCGACCTCTAAAAAAGCTCGCTCTGCATCTGGCAGAGCAGTTGGTTCGCGGTGAATTGACTCAATCCACAGCCACCATCGAGCGATTAATCGACGCAGCTATCAAAGATATTGAACAGCAGGGTGAAGGTCCCATAGTGGTGAATCTAAGCGCTGCAGATCATCGGCAATTTACCGCCCATCTCAGCAGCGATCTTGAGCACCTAAGCCTGCGTGTAGACCCGAGCTTGACTCAAGGTAGTATCAGAATAACCATGAATGACAGCGCCGTTGAAGATTTAATCGAAACCCGCCTGTCTGCCCTGAGCGAAAAGATGCTCGGCCTACCAGAACATCACTCGGCCCCGGCATCCGTCCCTGGACGCCAAACTCGGGATCAAAACGCCGCTGAGGAAGACGCCACCATTATTGAGGCTGTTGCAGAGTCGCTTGAGGATATTGCTGAAATATCTGTTAAGGATACGACTGAACAGCCTAGCCCCGAGAAGACTAACGACCTTAACCCCAGCATTGAGGGTGAACTCCCAGATGCTTGATTTCTCTGCCGCCATCGATAGTCAAATTGCCGAGCTGATGGTCCCTGAGCCCATTCTCAGTGGCAAACTGGTGCGCGTGGTCGGTTTAACCCTTGAAGCCAAAGGGATTATCGCCCCCTTAGGCGCGCACTGCCGGGTGGAAAATGTCGACATGGGCACCCTAGTTGATGCAGAAGTGGTCGGCTTTAATGACGACACCCTCTATCTAATGCCCTTTTCCGAGCCGGTTGGCATAGGCCCTGGCGCCCGTGTCTGGGTGGTTTCCAAACACGCCAAAGCGTCCCTGGGCGAAGCTATGTTAGGCCGCGTGATCGACGGACTCGGGCAGCCCCTGGATGGGGGTGGTCCCATCGCCTACAGCGACCAGTTGGGTCTTGAAGGTCTGGCCATTAACCCAATGGAAAGAGGGCCGATTAAAAACATTCTCGATACTGGCATCAAAGCCATCAACACCTGCCTAACCCTAGGTCAAGGTCAGCGCATTGGCCTGGTGGCCGGCTCTGGCGTTGGCAAAAGTGTTCTGCTTGGCATGTTGACGCGCAACACCGAAGCCGATGTTGTGGTTATTGGTTTGATCGGAGAGCGCGGCCGCGAAGTTCAAGAATTTATTCAGCACACTCTTGGAGAGGAGGGTTTGGCCAAATCTGTGGTCGTCGCAGCACCGGCCAATATTTCTCCGGTACTGCGTCTAAAAGCCACTTATCTGACCCACTTGATCGCCGAATACTTTCGCGATCGCGGCAAAAATGTCCTGATGCTCTGCGACAGTCTTACCCGAGTCGCCCATGCTCAGCGCGAGATTGGCTTGGCGATTGGCGAACCGCCCACTGCAAAAGGCTATCCGCCGTCAGTGTTTGCTATGTTGCCGCGGCTAATTGAACGCACAGGAGTCGGACGCAACGGTCACGGCTCTATTACCGCAATGTACACGGTATTAGCCGAGGGCGATGACCGCGCCGACCCCATCGTCGATATTGCTCGAGCCTCTCTCGATGGTCAGGTGCTACTGTCGCGGGCCCTAGCGGATGCCGCGCACTATCCGGCAATTGATCTATCCGGCTCAATTTCAAGAGTCATGCCCAACCTAGTCGATCCCCAGGTACTTAAAGCGGCCAACCGTTTCCGGCGCCTGTGGACGCTCTACCAGCAAAACGAAGATTTAATTCAAGTCGGTGCCTATGAAGCAGGCACCAACCCAGATCTTGACGAAGCCATCCGCCTGCGTCCCGGCATGGAAGCGATTCTGCGACAGGGCAGCGATGAATCTGTGCCGCTGCACCAGAGTCAGGCGATCGTTATGCAATTAACCGCTCAGGGCAAACAATGAAAACAGTCTGGTCAGCACTGCTCGCGAAAGCCGAGCGAACACTGCGCGATGCGCGGCTAAGGCTCGCCGAGATTAATCGGCGCCGTGAAAATGCCCTGCTGCAGGCTGAGAAAGTGACAGCCTTGCTGTTGGACTACAATCAACAGCTGCAGGAGGTCCAGCAGCGCGATCACAGCGCCACTGAAGTGAATAATTATCGTCACTTTATTGTTCAACTACAGGAGCTTAAAAGCCGTTCAAAATACGAACAACAGCGTATCGATATTGAGTTTCAGTTGGCGCGCCAAGTATTAATTAGCGCCGAGCGCGAGCGTATGAAAGTCGAGCATCTGGCTACCCGCGCTGAAGAGCAACTGCAGCGCGAGGCTCTATCACTGGAAACTCGCAATATCGATGCTCAAGCGATTCAGCAGCATAACTTTCGCGCACGCATCTCTTAGCGCCTTAAATCACAGGCTAATTGTGGTCAAACTATAACTCTGCCTGGGCCTGCTAAAGCTCAAGCCTGTCGCCGCGAGTTGGTTAACTCTGCCCCCTGTCGGTTTATTGGCATGTGTCTTGCAAATATCCTCTGTAACTAAGATATGGCACAGGACTAAAAGCGAATATGCTTGAATCAAAAAATATTCTACTGGACATAGGTAGAGCCCAAAATGCAGATCATGCGGGCCCTGCAGGGTTTTCCCAAGACGCTGCAGCAGAAAAGCCAGAGCAATTTTCAGCGTTGCTTGGGGCTGCAGTGGGGAAATTTAAAGCGGCCGAAAGCGGCAACAAAACGCCGCTTTCGACCCAGCAGACAGCTGCAGCTGACATAAAGCCCCCAGGGCTGTTGTCAACTCGGGTCTTGCAGGGTGGCACTGCTCTTATAGTTGCTGGCCCCGAGCCCACTGACGCTGGCCTGCTAGCCTTTGCACGTGCTCAGGGCATAGATCCTGAAGCCCTAGGCTTAGCCGCCGCAGTAACGCCTCAACAGTCTGGCGCCACTCTTAATGCAGCCGCATTTATGGCTGATACTGTCCTATCGAAAAGCTCTAGTAGTGCAGGCGCAAGTATTACGCGGCCTGGTGGTGTGGATCGTAGCGTTGCAGAGGGTAGCGTTGTAGAAGGTAGCGTTGCAGGCGCTGCTACCAAACAGGCCACACTCAGTAATCTGATGATTAAGCCACTGAGCCCAGCCGCCGATACGTCATATATATCTGTCCAAGAGCTGGCAGCTAAGACCGCCTCAAAGGGCGCCGAGCTTGACAACCCGATGGCGACAATAAATCCAAATGCAGCGACAGCAGTGTTGCAGCGCACCCTGCTCGATGGCAAATTTCTCAGCCCTCAGCAGCACCTAAGCAGTGCGCAGCACAGCAACCTAGCCAGCGTCGGCGATGACGCCTCGATGTCGAATCTCAAGCCTCATGAGGCCGCCAACCCAAATTCACAGAACCTCTCTGGCAAGCTTACCCAAGGCTCACTTTTAGCAGTGGACACAGTTAAAAAAACACTGCATATAAAGCCTGAAACAACAATTAGCAGTGGTAGACTAGAGGCCGGCGCAGCGTCGCTTGACGGTGCTTCAGTCGCCACTGAAGCGAGTCAGTTGAAGATTGGGCCAAAGATGGCTGACGCTTTCTTACAGCAACACCGACATCGTCAGAACCTGGCGCCGACAAAAATGGATGCCATCAATCTTACCGAGGCCAAGGCTTTAACTGCCAGTGCGTCATCGACGCTTAGCTCAGCACCGGTGTTGTCCGCAAGCGTCGCTTCAGCGCCAATGTTTGCTGAGGCAACTGCAACCAGTGGGGCTGCGGCCAGCGGTTTGAAGTCGGATCTATCGGCAGCAGCGCCGGCGGAGGATACGCGGCAGGAGATGCTGCGCAGGCAGGACGACTACACGCAGCTGTCGCGGCAACTGACCGATGCCCTGGGCAAGCGCCTCACTGCACAGATTCAGCGCGGCTCCTGGCACGTTGAAATGGAGCTGCATCCAAAGAGTTTAGGGCGCGTGGAAGTCCAGTTAGAAATGAAAAATGGTGAGCTGGAAGCACGCTTTATCGCCGCTAACGCCACCACAAGAGACCTGATTAACGAGGGTATGCCTAGATTGCGTGAGGCATTTCAAGAACATGGCACGGAAACTGCTTATAAAGACTTAGGAACGGCAAACCAGGGTGCGGATGACGGAAAGCCGACAGCCTCTGGCAATGGTGCCCCAGGATCAGATAAACGGCTAGACCCAGATGTTGAGGGTGTTAGCGGGAAAAATAGCCAGCAGCTTTCAGCTGATGGCTTGGATGTACTAGTTTAAACAACGCTATCGAAATAGGCGGATAAGAGGAATAAACAATGAGTGACGAGCAGCTAGAAGACGAAGAAAAAGCCAAGAGCCCGGTATTGAAGATTATTTTAATCGTCGTCGGAATTTTACTTTTGATCGGCATAACCGTTGGCGGAACACTTTTCGCCAGTGGCTTTTTTGATGCTGGTAAAGACGTCAATGCAGAAGAGGCGATCGCCGCCCTTGAAGCCGAGGCCGCAGTGCAAGCCGCTGCAGCTGAAGCTGCAGCCGCCGGGCCCGATAAGGTCAAGCAGGATTCTCCAGAGTTAACCCGTTTTGAGCAATCCTACTTTCAACTGCCAAAACCTCTGGTGGCCAATGTTGCCAATTCCAGAAAGGTGATGCAGGGAACTGTCGCGATCATGACCCACTACGATGAGCGCGTTGTCGCCAATGTAGAGAAGCACGATTTCCCACTGCGTTTTGCTATGTTAGCGGTAATGCGCCGAGTGACTGAGTCAGAGATCTCTGGACCTGATTTTCAGACCAATCTGGCTGCCAGCTTGAAGATGGAGATGAATGCTGTGCTCGAGTCTCTCGAAGATTTTGGCGGTATCGAAGCGGTTTACTTTACTGAGTTTGTTGTTCAGTAATGCACCAACAACCAACACTGAATTTCTCGGTGTGTGAGGGCCAAAATGGCTGAACTTGACAATTTACTATCCCAAGAAGAACTGGACGCGCTAACGGCTGGGCTTCAGGACGGCTCTATTGAAGCTGATACTGGGCTGAACAGTGATGTCAGCGTAATGCGTCACGACCTGACCAACGAAGACTCGTCTCTAGGTGTCAATGTTGGCGCTATTGATATGATCAACGAGCGCTTTATCAGGCAATTCCGATTGGGCTTGCTTGAGGTGCTGCGCACGACTCCAAAAGTCAATATGGCTGATGTTCAGATAATGAAATTTAGCGAATATGTTAAAGATTTGTCTGCACCTCTATCGGTTAACACAATCAGACTAAATCCATTGCGTGGCTATTCAATGGCTGTCATCGAACCCTCTATTGTCTTCGCAGCACTGGACAATTTCTTCGGTGGCTTTGGTCGCGGTTTCGACAAGCTACCACCTGGCCGACTTTTTACACCAACTGAATCGAGCATTATTAAAATTATGCTGGATGTCCTGTTTGGTTCGCTAAAGGAAGCTTGGGCGCCGATTCTGGCGATTAACTGTGAACATGTAAGCTCTGAAATTAATCCGCAATTTGCTCAGATTGCCGACGAAAATGACCTTGTAGTTGTCAGCCGTTTTGTTGCTGATCTCGGCCGTGATGTGTCGGGCAATATAGATTTGGTCTATCCCTACAACTCCCTCAAGCCGATTCGTGATTTACTCCGCAGTCGAGTTCAGACTGGCGATGGCGACGATATCTCAGATAAAGAGTGGAGCGCCGAACTAAAGTCTGCAGCTGTGGATGCCGAACTTGAAATAACCGTTGAATTAGCCCAGATCGAAACCACGCTGAAAAAGTTTGAAGCGTTGAGTGAAGGTGATGTGATTTATTTCAGCAAAAGTGAACATGCACGCATGTATGTCAATTCAATACCTGTATTCGATGCGGATGTTGGCGCCAATGGCTCACAGATGGCAGCGCGTGTTGTAAAACCGCTGGCACCGAACAAATAAAGCGCGGCTTACCTTTTTAGATGAGCCTTTTAGGCATTTATTGCAATGTCGATTTTGTAAAATATTTAGTTACGTAAGAGAGAGAAACAATATGTCCGATACCAATGTAGACGTTTTAGATTCGACAGAATTGGATGACTTGAAAAACAAAATTAATGCCGATGTACTGCAAAATATTCCAGTCACTATTTCTGTTGAAGTGGGCCGCACCTCGCTTAAAATTCGCGATTTAATGCGTCTCACTCAGGGCAGCGTGGTGGAACTTGACCGCTTAGCTGGAGAGCCCCTCGACCTGCTGGTGAATAATACCTTAGTAGCCCAGGGTGAAGTAGTTTTAGTCAATGAACGCTACGGTGTGCGCTTAACGAGCGTAATACCTGCCGCCGATCGCGTTAAAAATCTTTAGAGTAGCAATCCCATGGCTGACGTTGGTTGGAATGAATGGTTGTCGATGATGGCATCTCTAGCGGTGGTGTTAGTCCTGCTAGCCGCGACCCTGTTTGGCCTGAAAAAAATGGGTATGACAAACGCTGCTGATGGAAGCAAGAAATTGCAGGTCCGCGAAGTTCACAACCTGGGTCCGCGACAAAAATTAATCATTGTCAAAATCAACAACGAAGAAGTTCTGCTCGGCGTTACACCTCAGGCGATAAACCGATTGGGCAATTGGCCCGACCAACAATCCGCCAGTGACGCAGAATCTGCAGTGATGGTAGACGCAGAGTCCGAGAGTGATAATCCGAGTGTTTTTCAAAAGCTCATCAAGCAAATGACCGACTCTAAAGAAAAATAATATGTTGTCGAAAAAAACTATTTTCACAAAATTTCTGCTTGCTGGGTTGGCCCTGATCGGACTATCCATTGCATTGCCCGCCGCTGCCCAAGTGGGTCTGCCGGTGGTCAATATGGTGGACGATGGCACTGGCGGCACAAAGTACAGTTTGACATTGCAGCTACTTGCACTGATGTCAGTACTCACGTTACTGCCATCGCTGCTGCTAATGATGACCTCCTTTGTGCGGATTATTATTGTTTTTTCGCTGTTGCGTCAGGCTCTGGGTACAGCTCAGACACCACCCAATCAGGTGTTGGTTGGCCTCGCTCTGTTTCTCACGCTATTTATTATGGCGCCAGTATTGACCTCTGTTTACGACGACGCCATTACCCCCTATTTTGAAGAGCAGATCAGTTTTGAAACTGCCCTAGACGCCGCTGAAGCGCCAATCAGAACCTTTATGCTCAACCAAACCCGCGAGTCGGACATTGGCATGTTCCTGGAAATCGCCGGCAACACTGAAGTCACTGAGCCTGCGGATGTGCCCTTTTTAACATTAGTGCCAGCCTTTATTACATCGGAATTAAAAAGCGCATTTTCCATCGGTTTTCTTATCTATATTCCTTTTGTGGTTATCGACCTAGTAGTCGCCAGTGTGCTGATGTCTATGGGTATGATGATGCTCTCACCAATGATGATCTCAATGCCGTTTAAGCTAATGCTGTTTGTCTTAGTCGACGGTTGGACTCTAATTATGGGATCCCTGACCGCCAGTTTTGCAATCAGCTAGGAGAATCCGATGGATGCTGCACAGGTTATTGATTTAGGTCGTGAAGCACTTTGGGTTGCGGTGATGGTTGCCTCGCCACTGCTTGGTGTTGCCCTGGCCGTAGGTCTTGTAGTGGGTATTTTTCAGGCTGCTACTTCGATCCAGGAAATGACTCTGAGCTTTATTCCCAAGCTTGGAATAATGGTGGTTGCGCTGTTGATTTTTGGCAGCTGGCAAATCGGCGTGATGGTCGATTTTTTCCAACGTATCTATGAGCGTATTCCCGCGCTGTTTGTCTGATGGATCTCCTCGTCTCCGAAGTAGTTGAGCGTTTTTATGTGCTGCTCTGGCCGATGATAAGAGTCTCCGCTTTTCTGCTCGCTGCGCCGTTCTTTTCCCTGCGTTCTGTCACCGTACGTATTCGTGTATTACTCGCCGCACTACTCACCCTGATGATCTATCCATTAGTTGACTGGCCAATCATTGACCCCTATTCGGCTGCGGGCTTGCGCGAGATATTTAATCAGATCTTGATCGGCACAGTGATGGGCATGCTGTTGCAGATCGTCAATGCTGCACTAGTGGTTGGAGGTCAAGCGGTGTCCGGTTCCATGGGCCTGGGCATGGCCAATATGGTCGACCCAAATATGGGTAATGTGCCGGTTATTTCACAGTTTTTTATTATCTGTTCAACGCTGATTTTTATGGGGATCGGCGGCCACGTACTGGTGATCAGCCTGATTCTGGAGAGTTTTCGATCACTGCCCATTGGTCAGATGCTGGCCGCAGATATGCTCATGGCCGTGCTGCTCCAGTGGAGCTCGATGATCTTTCTCGGCGCCCTGTTATTGGCGCTGCCAATTATGGTCTGCCTGCTATTTGTCAATATAGGCGTGGGTGTTATTACTCGTGCCGCACCGGCACTGAATATTTTTGCCGTGGGTTTTCCAGCGATGATACTGGCCGGCATGTTATTGCTGTCCCTATCCATGAGCAGTATTGGTTACCGCATACAGTGGTTGTGGCGCGAGTCCTTTGAGGTTGTTGGACAAGCCCTGGGAGTCACCTGATGTCAGATAAAGACTCCGGTGCAGAAAAAGATCAGGACCCCACCGCCAAGCGCCTGCAAAAGGCGCGAGACGACGGTCAGGTAGCCCGCTCTCAGGAGCTTTCAGTGGCCGCCATGATGATCGGCGTGGCATTCTTTTTATATCTTTTTGGCGGCTATTTTATCGCCGGTTTGACCGCTGTGTTTGCCGCGGGTTTTACCTTTGATCGCAAGGCAGTTTACGACCCATCTCTGCTGGCCTCGGCGTTTGGCAATCAAGCCTTCGACAGTTTACTTGTAGTAGTGCCGATTTTTGTCCTCGCAGTGCTGATCGCATTTGCCGCAGCAGGGGCCATGGGCGGTTATATCTTTTCGCTTAAATCGATTGCCCCGAAGGCTAGCAAACTCAACCCTCTGTCGGGTTTAAAACGCATGTTTGGTACCAAAGCGGTGGTGGATCTGAGTAAGGCTCTGAGCAAATTTGTCTTAATCGCCTTCGTACTATATTTAGTGGTGAGTGAAAATTTCCCAACTCTAATCAAGCTTGGATTTATGGATTTGCAGCCTGCTATGCAAGAGGCTGGGCGCATAATTGCCTTTGGTACAGTGCTGGTTACCCTGTGCCTAATTGTCGCCGCGGGAATTGATATTCCCTATCAGCTGTACACCTTTAACAAACAGATGAAAATGTCCAAGCAGGAAATCAAGGACGAGATGAAAGATACCGAGGGACGTCCCGAGGTCAAAGCACAAATTCGTCGTAAGCAGCGTGAGATAGCCAGTGGCATGATGATGTCAGCGATTGCCGATGCCGATGTGATCATCGTTAACCCGGAGCATTTTGCCGTGGCGTTGAGTTATGATCCGTCAAAAGATGGCGCGCCGATTATGGTCGCCAAGGGCGCAGATTTACTCGCTCAGGCGATTCGTGAGCGGGCAAAAGAAGAGGGTGTGCCACTGTTTTCGTCGCCTGTTTTGGCCCGCTCTATTTTCTTTACCACCGAGATTAATCAGACCGTACCAGAATCACTGTACTACGCGGTAGCGCAGGTGATAGCCTACATATTTAACTTAAACAGCTTCGAGCAGGGCGCGAAAACGTCGAAAAAACCTAATCCCAAAGTCCCGGAAGAAATGCGATACAACAGTGATGGCACACTTGCCACAGAAAGCTTATAGAGCGTTCTAGAACGTCCTAAAATGTTTTTAAGAAAAATAATTTTAAGCAGAAAAATTTATGGTAGATAACAAACAAGAACCTACATTTGAGCTGCACAGTTGGTTTGACGGCGGCGATATTTTCTTTCGACCCAAGGATAAAAAGCGCTTCGCTGACGCCTTAGATGCGGTGGTGGAAGATGATCTTGGGGTTGCCATTATTGGGTCCAATGAAACGGTGATCGACCACTACAGCCGCATGTTGATTTCCCGTTTACGCAAGCTTGAGCGATTCAGCGTCGATGTTTTTTTACCGGTCACCACTGACAGCCTTTTAATTCGTTTTAATGACATGCTCTCTGAAATGAGCTTGGAACAAGCCGCTGCGCCGCCCTCTGCGGAACAGCCGGTGAGATGTCTAGTGATCAATGACGCGCGGGTTATCAATGATGATCAGTGGGCTCTGTTGGTCCGCTTGCTGGGGGATTTTCCCGGCGTTAATGCACGCCTAATATTGGTGATCAACAAATCGGGCTGGCCGGGGCATGAGAAATTGCTCCAGAGCCTCGGCAAGCGCATGCATCGTTGGCCAACCCAGGCGCCAGCCATCGAAGAAGCGCGACAACTACTGATTGCCGCGGAAGAAAGCGGTTATCAAATAGAGGTCGAAGCCCTGTTGGTGGATGCGGGTATGGGAACTCTGGTCGGCAGTCGCCACAACGATGATAACAACGAACCCCTAGATCCCGACCTGCCAGACTTGCCAGAATTGAATGTTGATGTGCTGCTGGGGGTGACCGCAGAGGACGAAGAAAGTCCTGCCGCGGATTATGCTCATGGTAGTGAAGAGAGCCCAAAGGGTCGCCGAACCTGGCTCGTCATAATGTTAATCACGCTGAGTCTGGCACTGTCATTACTGGTTATCTCGTGGCTCTATCCTAATTCCCTCAGCGCTACTGACTCTACTAGCCAAAACGCTGATATCGAAGGGGGCAGTAGTGAAACACTGACTCTGCCGAAGTACAGAATAGAGTCAATCCCAGTGCCTACAGAAGAGCAACTTGAGGCAAAGCAACTTGATCAAGAGAAAGTTACTCAAGAAAAAGCCGCAGCAGAGCAAAAGGACGCTGAATCTACCCTTCAAATAGAATCCCTAGATAACTCTTCAGCTAGCGAACCGCCATCCGCAGACCTAGCTGTGACAGACGAGCCTGTAGTAGAAGAGCTTGTAGTAGATGAGCCTGTAGCAGAAGAGTCTTTAACGGAAGAAGCTGTCCTAGAGAAGCCTGCAGCAGAAGAGCTCAGCGCAGAAGCAGCCATTACCGACGTCGCAGTCACTGATCTTATGCGCGCTGCTCAAGTTCTGTCTTCAGCTCCCCCGAATGCCTATTTCGTGCAACATATTGTGCTGAGCAGCGAGCTTGCCGCCAAGGCCTATGTCAGTCGTTACCCGATATTGGGTGACGCAGCAGTAGTGCCCCTGCGCTTGAGCCAAAAAAATGCCTATGGGGTTGTCTCAGGACCGTTTACCACGCGCGCAGCCGCAGCGCTTTTCACCCAAGATAGCGCCGTGCCCGATGATTATTGGATTCGTAGCGCCGCTCAGTTGCAGGCCATTTTGAGGCGTTAAATATGACAGAAATTGCCACCGGTGAATTATTCACCGCTTCCGGTCCGTCTGGAGCAGTCGAAGTTGTTGCAGTCCCTGATGCGATTGTTTTTGTGCCCGTTGCAGAACCAGAAATGAGGGTTCGCTACAGCATTGTTAACAGTGACACAGCTAATTCATCTGTAACCGCTCCAGAATCAATTCGCCTTTCCTATGAGGGTATCTTTAGCGCGCGTATCGCTAAAGTAAAACGCAAAACTGCCGATATTTTTAAGCAGTTAAAGAATTTACATTTTGCTGATCAATAAATGTTATCGGATCCGTTATGAGTGACAAAAAATCTAAAGATGCAGCCGGCGATGCACCAGAAAATGTGCTGCCGACTACCCCCACAGAAGAGTTAGGCGCTGAGGATATAGTCTCTGATGCTAATGTGGAGAGCAGCGATGCCACTGCCGAGAAGATCACTGAAACCCTCGAGCAGTTACTGCCCGGAGTGCTTGAAATTGCCGAAGCGACAAACAGTGCCGCAGACGTCAATCGCAAATCTGCGGCGGCATTAAAAAAGGGACTCGACCAGGTTAAGGTCCAAGCGGAGGCTTTGAATGACGCCAGTGAAAAGAGTGCCGTGCTGGCTAGTCGCGTTATGATCGGCGCCGTCTCGGCGCTAGTGATTTCAGTCTTTCTCTACGGTTTTATTGCATTTCAATTAGCCTCTCGTGTCACTCAGGTCGACTCCATGCTGGTCGCGGTAAGCAAGCGCATTGTGCAGATGAACAGTGCTCTCAATACCTTTGAACAGCTGCGTTCTTCAATTGGCCAGTTAGCCGTTACTCAGGCCCAGTTTAGCGATCGCCAGATGCTGTTGATTGAGGCGGTGTCTCGTTCAGAGGTATCGACTCGTTCTCTGGCCAAAGAAGTGCCCGATTTAGCCGCACAGCAAGTGGGCTTAAAAACGGATCAGATAGCTACCCAAGTGAGTAGTTTGAGTGATGATTTGGCGGGCCAGAGCACTATAGTTTCGACGCTGTCAAAATCTGTCGGCGCCCTGGGGCAGCAAATGAAGTCTCTCGAAGCGCAGGTCAGCAATGTCAAGAAACTCAATGCCGACGTTGAAGCGCTGATCGCTCTAGAGCGAGAAAATTATTTGGATGTGCTGCAGCGACAGGTTGCAGTGGAAGAGGCGCGTCAGGCGGAGGGCAAACCAGTGGAGCCCGAGCCCGCACCTTCAGTGGTTGTCTATCCCTATATTTCAATTAGCAAGTAGAGCTGTGTTCCAGGTCTGCCGATCAAAGTTACTCTTTAGAGCGGCTTTGTAGGGCGGCTTTACAGAGCTGCTTTACAGAGCAGCTTAGCAGAGCAAGTGTCAACAGGGGGTTGTTTAAAGCGCTTCAGAGAGATCTTCATCGAGATCTGTCATCGTCTCTGAATTAGGCAGCGCCGCTGGTACTGCGTTGCCCAAGAGTTTTTCCGAGAACGCTTGTTTGATAGTCAGGCCGGTGCGGGAAAAAAGCACTTGCGCCGTCTCGTCTATATCAGCTTTTAAGCGATTGATCGCAATGCTGTCAGCGGCGACAGATTCGTGGCCGGCACGGTACAGAACCGAGACATGCTGTGCTGGAATCCAAGATTCGATCGAACCGCGCAGAGTCGAAATCTCGATCGGATTGCTAGGGGTCTCCGGGCTCTTACCAGCTGTACCATCTTTTTTGCCTAGCTTAAAAAGCGTTTCAATATGATTTTGCAAAACAAATTCGAAACGGCTTTTGAGCGCTAATAGATCACCCTCCTGAAAGCCTTCGGGAAGCTGACCGGACATGGCATCCCAGAGCACCTTTCCCGATAGCCCGAGAAAACCATTATCGTTTGGTGCAGCCTGGACATCGGCGGAGGCGTTGTTCGCTTGAATAGACAGTGACTCGAGACGCTTAACACGATCGATCAGGTATACCATCAAAATGATTGCCACGACGCTGCCAAATAGAACTGCTAAGAGGAGAATAGTTGTCATAAATGCTACCTGCCTGTGGCCAATTGGGGTTCTAACTAGGTGTCGGCGCCATCTTCACTGTCAGGGCTTTCTGCATCGCTATCAGCATCTTCAGGGAGATCTTCTTCGAGCTCATCACGGAGGAACTGTAGAGCGATAAAGGCTTCCTCAAGACCAATATCCAGTGACACTTTCGCCGCTATTTCAGCGGCCATATTTAATGTTTCACTGGGCCCAATTGAGGCGGATTGATAGAGGCTACCCAGAGCATACATCTCTTTGGCAAACTCTGATGGCACATAGGTGTAGACCGTTTCAGACTTGGTCTTAACCGTTTGAAAAGGTTGCGGCTCAGGCATTTCTGGGCGTTCACGGCCCTCTGAAAGAGCGGCCAAGCAGGACTCTTGATAGGCTTCCGACTGCTCTGCGCCCTGAATAAAGACTTTGTCTAAGTGTGCTCTGGCGCGACCGGCAATCCGCGATTTGAAAATTCGCGATTCCCGGGACATAGCGGTTAAGGTTGTCGCCTTAACATAAGACGCTTTGGCGCTTTCCATGGCTTTTTTAGCCGCACGATTTTTAAATATTGGTAGTACCATTTCTAAGTCCTAAATGCTTAATCGCCAACATGATCGTGCATTTGCACGCGCAGCTTATTAACGCACGCAGAGAGAATTTGGCTCACTCTGGATTCGCTAATGTCCAATACCGAACCGATTTCTTTTAAATTCATCTCTTCCACATAATATAGCGAGACCACAGTTCGATCGCGCTCGGGCAGTTTGCCGATGGATGCGGCAAGCGCACCCATAAACTGTTCTTCGACAAACTCCTCTTCAGGGCCATTGCCCTGGGCTATGGGCAGATCCACCGAATCGGGAAGCTGTGCCTCTAGTGATACAGTCTGAAAACGGTGGGCATGAGTGCGCTCTTTTTGGAAAGTTTCTGCATCCTTGCCCATAAAATCGGCCAGTTCACCCTGACTGGGAGCGCGCCCTAGTTCACCGGTCAATGCCGAGGTAGCCTCGTTGTGATCGCGAATACTGACAATCGCTGAGCGCGGCAGATATGACATCTTGCGCACCTGATCTAAAATTGCGCCGCGAATACGGTTCTTGGCAAATATTTCGAAATCTACCCCTTTACTGGCATCGAAGGATTTATCCGCCTCAATCAGCCCGATCATTCCCACCTGAATAAGCTCATCGAGCTCCATAAAGGCCGGCAGTCGCCCCTTCAAATGGAGAGCAACACGTTTTACCAGGCCTAGATAGTCAACCAGGGATGCACTCGGCTGTCCGGCATTTTGAATTTCTTCATAGACTCTGGCATCAGACATAGCTATGAGACCTTAGACGCCATCTGCGCTGCAACACGCTCAACAAAAAACTGAATATTGCCATTCAGTGGAACATTTTGTTCGAGCAGCATGACTTTCTTTGCCAGCGCACTAAAGTCCCGTGCGGCAACAGATGCAGGAGAATGGTTAACCAGTGGCTGCGAGGCTTTCATGGCTTGCGTGACCATGCTGTCGGCGCTGATGGAGTGGAGATATTTAATCTGCCCGTCGAGAAAATTTTGCACCACGGTATTTATGCTGGTGAAGAGTCGCTCACCTTCGCGCTGGGATTCCACGCCGTTTGGCAGCAGATGAATATGATCAAGTTTGTATTCCTGAATCATCACTTTAATAGTGCTGTAGGCATCGGCGATTGAATAGGGCTCATTCTTTACCACGACAATTCTGTGCTGGCAGGCGCTCATAAACGCCATCACAGCATCCGATAACCCGGCGGCAACATCGACAATTAAATAGTCGAGATCATCTTCAATCTCAGAAAAAACCTGAATGATGCCAGCAGTCTCTTGAGGCCCGAGCGCAGCCATGCGCTGAATACCGCTGGCGCCAGGCACCAGTTTTACCCCAGAGGGACCTTCGACAATCACTTCGCTGAGGGTTTTTTCGCCGGAGATAACATGGCTGAAATTAAACGGTGCACGAATACCCAGCGCCAACTGAGCGTTCGCCAGCCCCAAGTCGGCATCAAAAATCATCACTTTTTTGCCGAGCGAAGCCAACTTCACCGCCAGGTTGACGGAGACTGTTGTTTTGCCGACACCGCCTTTTCCGCTGGCAACGCCGATAATTTGTGTAGCCGGTTTATTCATAAATTTTTATGACTATGTCTCGAGCTATTAATTTCATGCTTCTAATAAAGGCTATTTGGCCTTTGGGCACCGCATTAAAACGGGCTTATTGTGGATGATTTTGGAACCCACCTCTGAACCATTCTCGTTGATCGCCCATACCTAGTCAAACTAAATGGATAGGCAGTTGCGAAAGAGCCTGCTCCGCTAGTTTAAATCCATCTAAAGGCAACACTTTACCAGTGATGTTGGGCTCTACAGCGGATACTGAGAGAGGCACCGCATACTGGAGCAATAAGTAGATAATGGCCCAGGGATGTACGTCGCCATCAAACCGAGAAAGCATCACCGAGTCCCATTGTAGAGTGCCGTTTTTTAGCTGTCGTTTAGCTGAGGCTTCAGAGGCATCTGCCGCTAATAGCAAGTGTTTTTGCGCCTCGGGCAGGGCTGCGCTAAGGGCGTTAAGGTGGGTTTCAACATCCACACCTGAGGTATCAATAAGAACCAGTTTTCGGGCACTTAGTTCGCTCATCAGCTGGGTCAGTATTTCAGCTGAGTTGGCACGAAACGTGTCGACACCGGCCTGTGAGCCAATCAGTTGGGTCTGTGCCCAAGCGCCAATGCGCTGGTCGTTATAACTAATTAGCGCGACATCATCTGCGCCGTACTGCTGAGCCATCTGCTTGGCCAGTCGGCCGGCCATCATGCTTTTTCCAGAACCTGAACTGCCGGCAATAATATGCACGCCCTGCAGGTTATCAAGTAGATCTACATGGTCTATTTCATCGCCGATAGCGCTGCTAATCTGGTCGATGGCATCGGCCAATGAGCTGCTTTGATTGATCACTTCAATCACTGACTCGCGCATACCCAAGGGCATGCCGGTTTCATTAAAGGCTTCAACTAGCGGCGCCATCTCGTCACTGACTGCTAACTTGCCCGTCCAGGAGTCTTTGTGCTGGGACAGCTTGTAGTCATCGCGCATCAGACTGAGTTCCTGCTTCACCAGATCAACGATTTCCCGTGCCTTTAAATACTCTCTGTCAGCAGCCTCTTTATAGTTTTCACCATTTAGGGCGTTGCTGACATTCTCCAGTGACGCTGTTACTAGCGGATCTAGAGCAGGCTTCTTCGAGATTGCAGTTGCCGCACTAAAAGGCTCGAAAGCGGTGCCGAAACTAATCTCGCTATGGTCCGAGATGTCCGCTCTTTGGTCCTCGGACTTAACCTGCATGTGAGCCTCGATCAGTTGACCAAATTGGCTGGCACTTTGATCCTGACTGGCCGCTTCAAGGGGTTTAATCAAAGCGGCTTTAACCTCGGACACCAGATCCATAGCAACAATGATTTCAGTTTGACCCTTCACTCGATTGTTAGCAACGATCATTGCGTCATCGCCGTAAAGGTTGAAAACCTGCTCCATAGCGCTGCGTGTATCGCGGGCTAAAATTCGTTGTAGTTCCATTGCTCAATTACCCTGTCTTAAATGGTGGATATTAATTCTCTTCATCAATACTGACTGTGGCCACAACCTTTACCGACTGATCTTCAGGTATCTCGCTGTAGGAGAGAACCGTGAGATCTGTCAGTCTGTGACGAATAATTTTTGACAGCCAGGGGCGTATTCCCGGCGACACTACCAGCACTGCCGGGAGTCCTTGATTTTCAACTTCCTGAGTGTTCTCAGCGAGGGCCTTAAACAGCCCCTCGGCCAGCTTTGGCTCAATAATCAAACCCTGATTAGTGCTGCTTTGCTGCAATACGTTATGCAGCATTTGCTCGAGAGAGGGCTCCAGTGTGATCACTGGCAAGCTGTCATTAATCTCCACCAGGCCCTGCACAATCATGCGCCCGAGTCGTGGTCGCACTGCTGCGGTTAACTCGTCCGCATCCTGAGTGCGGCCGCTCTCGGTGGAGAGCACTTCAATAATGGTGCGCATATCGCGCACCGAGACAGACTCATCGAGAATATTTTGTAGCACTTTGGTAATGGTCGCCAAAGGCAGTTTTCCGGGCACCAGGTCTTCGACTAATTTAGGCGCTCGCGCCGCGACTTTGTCGAGCAGCTGCTGGGT
The DNA here is from genome assembly GCA_029250825.1 of Porticoccaceae bacterium. GTDB lineage: Bacteria > Pseudomonadota > Gammaproteobacteria > Pseudomonadales > Porticoccaceae > HTCC2207. The sequence continues at coordinate 13,637 of JAQXEN010000075.1, read as the reverse complement.
TTCATCATGGCTGAGTAACTCTGAAGAATTGCCGCGCAGCAATGTATTGAGGTGGGTGGCAATGGCCGTGGCCGAGTCGACAACGGTATAGCCCAGAGTTCGAGCATAGTCGCGCTGGCTCGGGTCGATCCATATTGCATCTAAGCCAAAGGCCGGCTCTTTGGTGGCTGTGCCCTCCAACTTGCCGTGCACCTGGCCGGGGTTAATAGCCATTTCCCGACCTACTTTAATTTCGCCTTTGCCTCGCACTACGCCGTTCATCACTATGTGATAGACATCTGGTGCCAGATCTAAATTGTCGCGAATACGAATCGGCTGGATCAAAAAGCCCAGTTCAGCCGAGAGCTTTTTGCGTACACCTTTGACTCTGGTTAAAAGTTGGCCGCCGGCATCTGCATTCACAAGAGGGATAAGTCCGTAGCCAATATCCAAGCCTACAAGGTCAACTTGATCCACATCGTCCCAGCCCAACTCTTCAGTATTGGCCTTTGCGGTCTCGATGGTGGCAGCATCCATGGTAACGGTCAGCTCGCGCTTTTGAGCGCTCTGAGCAAGGGTGTATGCGAGTACAGCAGAGCCAGCGCCGAGGCTTAAAAACATCAGATGGGGCATCCCCGGAACTAGGCCGAGAAGAATTAAAATACCAGAGGCAACAAAGAAGGCCATGGGATTATTGAGCTGAGTCTTGGCCTGGTCAGACATTGATTCTGAGGTGGTGACTCGAGTGACAATAATGGCGGTGGCGAGTGACAGCAGCAGCGACGGAATCTGCGCAACCAGACCATCACCAATAGTCAGCAGCACATAGATGCGGCCAGCCTCGGAGAATGTCAGATCGTGTTGGCCGATACCGATAATCAGACCGCCAACAATATTAATAATTAGAATCAGTAGGCCAGCGATGGCGTCACCGCGAACAAATTTCGAGGCGCCGTCCATAGAACCGAAAAAGTCTGATTCCTGAGTAATCTCTTCGCGCCGAAACTTGGCTGTCTCCTGATCAATAACGCCGGCGTTTAGGTCCGCATCAATGGCCATCTGTTTGCCGGGCATGGCATCGAGGGTAAAGCGAGCTATGACCTCGGATACTCGCCCAGCACCTTTGGTGACAACGATAAAGTTAATGATCATTAAAATCGAAAAGATAATAAAACCGACTAAATAGTTGCCGGCGATAACGAATTCGCCAAAGGCTTCAATAACCTTGCCGGCAGAATCTGGACCCTCGTGACCTTTGACCAAGACCAGTCGCGTCGAGGCAACATTGAGTCCAAGCCGCAACATGGTGGCCAACAGCAGGATCGATGGAAAGGATGAAAAGTCGAGAGGCTTGGAGCTATTGATGGCGACCATGATGATTACTAGGCCGATAATAATATTAAAGGTAAACAGGAAATCTAATAAAAAAGCCGGCAAGGGCAGAATCAGCATCGAGATAATCAGCAGTACCAGCGCTGGAACGCCCAGGCTCGAGAGTTCGATTCTCGACATATCCTGACGTATGTTTGACAGTATTGCTGAAGCCATTAAATAAAACCTATCTAAAACAGTAAGTTAACTTTTTGAGTAATTGGGAATTTGCCGCCCTTACCCATGGTTAGCAATATCTGTGCCATAGACTGCATGCCGCCTAATTAGTCTGCTTGGCGAGATTAATAACGTCTGTTGCCGCAACTTCCGGCAGTGTATTTAATATCTTATGCATCTAAAGGCTGGCGCCGAACTGCCGATGTTAGAGGGAGAGAAACATGAATTTCATCTGTCGACTGTGGATCCAGTGCCTGAGCTGGCGTGGTAGTCAGAATATTTAGCCAATAATCAAAAAAGCTATAGCGGGATTTACCATGAACAATTTTATTATTAAACGTTTGAAAATCATTATTCTGGGGAGCTTGGTAATGCTCTCGACAGGCTGCGCGCTGACTATGGATGACTACAATGCCGCTGTGGTCCAGACACTGGTCGGCGAAAAAGGCAATATAGTTGCTACTGGTTACGCGGTGATAAGCGTTCAGCCCCATGATAATCCTGCGCAGCAGCGACTGCTGTCCATAAGGGCTTCAAAACTAGACGCTTACCGCTCACTGATGGAACAGGTCTACGGCCAGTATCTGGATGCCAACACCACGGTGGGCCAAATGGTGGTTGAGAGCGATACTTTCCGTGCCCGTGTTCAGGGGGTCATCTACGGCGCATATCTGGTGAGTATCACGCCAGTGGGAGAGGACACTTACGAAGTTACTATGTCTCTCGATCGCGATATTGTGAATGATCTGCGAGTTCTCTATTTAGACCAGATGACCACGCGCTCCGGCGCTTAAAGTTTGCGCTTAAAGGTTGCGCTGAGAGATAGCTGAGATGAAATGGTTTTGTTCAAATACTGGTCCGTGGCGTAGCTGGCTTTTGTGGTCGCTGCTGCTGAGCGCCGCTCAAGGAGCGCTGGCCATAGAGGCAGATCAGCGTCTTGAGGCGATCAAGCAAGCATTGATAGACTTGAGTCTCGGTTCCGAAGTGCGCCTGGCCAGCAGCGCCTATCTCGATGAGCGCGGTGTCCTGCATGAGTCATCACTGTTGACCAGTCAATCGCGGGTGCGCGGTGTGCGGGTGCTCTCCTATCTTGAAGAGGCAGGCTTGAGCAGTGCCAATATTGAGGCAACACTGTCGGCCAGTACTTGCTCGGTGGCGCGTCCCGGTCTGCGGCGAGAGGCGCGGATCGGTGTTCTCCAGGGCGTTCAAGACCTGCGTTTTGGCGATCATTATCTCAGCGAGTTAAGTACTTTGGCGCAACAGATTTTGACTCAGTCATTATCGCGCACAGCGGCCTGGGCGGTGGCGCCGCGACAGCAGTTTAATAGCAGCTATCATCACAAAATGGCGGCCTCGGGCGGCAATCAACCGCCCTTTGAAATTCAGCTGCGGCTGCAGCAAGCGCAGCCAGATTTTGGTAAAAATATTGGCGGAGTACAGCGCTTCCTCGTCGCTCAGAGCGACAGTGCGCTGCGCTGGAGCCGCGCTCAGATTCCAGCCCTAGCGGCTCGAGAGTCTTGGCCCAAGAAAGTTTTGGCCTTAGAGTTGCGGCTTTTTGATCCAGTTCTCGGCACTACGATTGCTGTTGAGACAGCTGACATTGACTACCCAAATATGCACCGTGGCTACAGTAAAACCCAGCTGCCAAATAAACTGCTCGAGCAGCTGACCAGCTCGGTGCGGCGTTTTGTCGATCAGATGGATAAGAGCCTGGAGTGTCGGCCTGATTTCTACCATGTAATCAACAGCATGCCAGTAGAAGTAGATCTCGACGCTGATGTTAGCTTGCGGATTAATGGGGGCAGTGTAGCCGGGGTTCAGGTTGGCGATCAGTTCTTGCTCAGTCCGACGCCGCAGATCAGCGGTGGCGGGGCTAGTCTGGATGATATTGAGAAGCTGGTTTTAACGCGAGTGGAGAGAGTAGACTCCCACGCAGCGACACTGGTGGTGACTGCTGGTCAGGGTGATAGCCGTGCTGAGAGGCATAATTTTAATCAATATGTGGCAATTTATTTTTAAGTAAGTTGAAACTGAAGGCAAAGGTTAGGAAAGATACTATGCACAATTTTATGCACAATTTTAGTCAGAATTTTAGTCTGAGTATTTGCAGCACTATAAAAGGCTGGTCGGCAGTAGTGATCGCCCTGTGCCTGCTGAGTAATGTCAGCCAAGCCGCCCCGGTCAGTGCTGAGCGAGCTCTAGCCCAACTGATGAAAGATGTGCAGCGTCTAGAGCCAAAGTTGGCAAAAAACCCATCAAAAGACGGCTATTACACAACCCGTCCTGGCGACACTGTGGATATGATTCTGTTGCGTATGCTGCCCAATATGCCGGTTAAAAAAGCCATTTTGCGACAGGCTTTGGTCAAGGCTAATCCCCATGCATTTAAACGCAGCAACCCCAACTGGATGTACTCAGGCAAGCGCTTGAGATTGCCCGGAGCCGACGATATACACAATGTGGTGTTTATCAAGCAAGCCAATCAGAAAAAGTTCAAGCCCAATGATCGAGTCAGTTGGGTAAAGTATCCCTAGGGTTCTTGCATTCAGTTGCAGGCTGCCAGTTACGAGCAGCCTTTTAAAATAATTTTCCACTAACAGGTTAATCCAGTGCTAGGTCCCGAGCTGATCAACTTAACCGCGCGACCCACGCCGATTTTTTTGGAGGGCTCAGCCGCGATTCAGTTGACTCAACAGGCAGCTAAAGACCTAGGACTAAAAGATGGCCAGATTGTTCAGGGGGTGATTGCAGCCCGCGGCGATCTGCTGAAATTGTTGATCAACAATAAAGAGTTAGAGTGGCCCGGCAGTAGTCGTTTTAAGCTCGGTGACAAATTAGACTTTCGCGTCGACAGCAGTATTTTTGGTCGCTCTCTGGTGCCTATTAGAGGCCTGACAACTTCGCCTGGAAATACGCCTCCGGCAATCCCTTCACCTGCACTTTTGCAGCTTATGCATCGCCCAGATCAGCCCTCGGTTTTGGCCGGCCTGTTTAAGTCTGGTGGCATAGAGGCGCTTGCCGCTCAGCTCGGTGGCAGCGAGCAGTTGCGCGCCAGCCTGATGCTCTCTATGGCAAAGCTCCCCATGGCAAAGCTCTCAATGGAAAAGCTTTCACCAATGTCGGTTAAGCGCGGTTTAAGTAACTCTGGTCTATTTGGTGAACAGTTACTTGCCAGTGGGGTGGTCAGGCAGGGACCTGATCTGAAACAGCTGTTGCGCAGCTTGCTGCGCAATGCACCGCTGCAGAGTGCCATTGGTGCAGAGCTTAAGGGCGCTATAGATGAAGTGGAAAGCAAGCAGTTGGAGAGTCTTCAGGCGCAACAGTCGAGAGAGTTGAGCTATAGTTTTGTGCTGCCTTTTATGGATGCCAATGCGGTGGAAATAGAGCTTTATCGTGAGGCCTCCAATTCAGCCGCTGAGGATCAAGAGTGGATTATCAATCTGCACACGGAATCCCCCAGTCTGGGTGAGTTGTGGTTGAAAACCACATTGCAGTCGGCGGCGAGTATTCAAATGGTGATGTGGGCGCCCCGTGTCGATGTTGCAGATCGCGCCCGTGAAGCTGCCAGTGAACTGCAATACGAATTACAGCGCTTTGGCCTGACGCTAGAAAAGCTCGATGTGCTCAATGCGCGGCGGCCCTCTGCTTGCGAAGGGCTCAGTGGCAGTGGCAGTGGCCAAATGGTAGATCTGAGCACATGACTTACAAACCTTTAAAGCGGGCTGTGGCTCTGGAATATGGCAAGCTGGCAGCGCCCATTATGACCGCCAAAGGTCAGGGCGAAATTGCTGAGTTGATTATCGAAGAGGCAAAGAAGCAGGGTGTTCATATTGCCGAAGATCCTCAGCTGGTTGCCCTACTGGGACAGCTGGAGCTCAATGAAGAGATACCCGAGAGTCTCTATGTGGCAGTGTCGGTGATTTTATCCTGGGTTTACTGGTTAAAAGGTATGGAGCCGGGAGATGAAAAAAATCCCTGAGCAGAGCCTAATTAAGACTCTAAGCATCACCCACAGACGTGCGATTGCGGTTGGGGCGCATCTTGCCCAAGCGGTCATAGATTTCAACACTGTTTAAAGGGTCCGGGGACTGAATGGTCTGCAGTGCACCACGAATGGTTTCAAGCTTATGGTTGATTAAAATTTCGTTGCGCCGGTGCAGATCGCGACACTGACTCATCAACTCCACTACCTGATCCCAGATTACGACGGTGGCTGCAGCTTTATCTTGATCATCGGTGTGGGCTTTAATTTTTTCCATCAATTCGTCGCTAGCCAAGAAATGGAGGATCTCCAGCTTCTGTGCCTGGAGTGTTTCAAAGCTCGCTAGATCCTGTTGTTTGAGCGCATCAAACTCGCTGTCGAGCACCAGCTTTAAAGCCTGGGCTTTATGTACGGCCTGTGTCAGATGGTCTAAGTCAGATTGATTCATGGTTGCAGCATACTGCCAAGCAGATAAATACGAAAGGATATTAAGAGAAACGCCACTCTTGGGGAGTGGCGAATTGTCGGATATGCCTAGAGTTTAAGAGGCAATAAGCCAGAGTTAAGCTATAAAAAAAGCTTATTTGCCACCTAACATGCTTTCAATAGCGACAAAGCTTTCCGCAATGCGTCGCTCATCCAGGGGATAGTTACCCTCGGCAAGTGCCTGCTTTATCTCAGCCACCTTAGCCTCGTCAAACTCGCCAGCGGTCATTGCGGTTTCTGCAGCTTTGCTGAGAATCACTTCGTCATTTGCCTGAGGGCGGGGTGCCGCAGTGGCACTGTTCGCTGTCGCCTCAGGCGCAGATTTATTGTTTTTTAACTTATCCGCGGAGCTGTTCATCTCAACAGCGCTGCGCCCAAGCTTTGAAATACCATCTGTCATTTTGATTGTCCTTTCGGGCTCTAAGACCCAAAGTTTACCTTCTTCCCTAAGTATATCGGCACCAGTTAAATTTTCTATAGGGGAATATTGAAATTAATTTCACTCTAGCCTGCAAGTCTATTATGACTGCTAGATTGACGCAGCTCTATCTCGCGACAGTACTCAGTCCCCGAGCCTGACCTATAGCAGTGGCAATTGCCTGAATCTCTTCACCGGACTCTGGGTTGAGCAGCAGTACGCGCTGTTCGAGGCGCGCATTTTCTAGGGCCAGCATGGTCACGGTAATCTCAAGGGCTCCAGCGCGCACGCTGAGCTGCACATTGTCACCTTTGCGGATGATATCTATTGGTGTCAGATCTGACAGCCGCAGCATGCTACCTGCAGCTAGATTGCGAATGGCCTGCATCTGCTCAGCACTGCTGTAGTTTTGCAGGCTGTCTTTGGGCAGCTTGCCATAATAGTCTTGCAGAGCAATATTAGCGCGCGTGACGGCTTGCCCTCGAGGAATTCCAGACTGGGTTATCAACACTTGGTGCCGCTGCTTTATATCGTAACTAGAGAGCACCTTACCCGCGGCTAAATCTCTGACAGCACGAGCGCCATCCAGCTGCTCGAGGGTCACTGTTTGACCCGCCGAGAGGGTCGCCGAGGCGATCAATATACTGTCTATGCTGCTGCGCTCAACAATCTCTCCTGCACCCACAGCCCGGTTCAGTCTGTAACCCTCGACGGGGGTGACAAGCTGGCGCTGCATAACCAGATCCCCGGCTCTTACCGCTGAGGCTAGGCTAAAGCCTTCTATGGCGCGAAGATCACTCGCCAGGCCGGCAATGGCGCTGGACAGGCTTACCAGCTCCACATCAGTGCCGATCAGTTGATGGCCCGCCTTAAAGTCGCCGGTGTAACGCAGGGCATTGTCAGATTGATGAACGCTAATACCTAAAAAAATCTGCCAGCCACTCGGTGGACAGACAGCGCGCAGGGTCTTCTGGCTGGCGGCAAAAGGGTAGTTAAATTCAAAGGCCGTTTTACAGACGGGAATGATTAACCGCCGGTCAGATGGGGCCACTTCGACCATGGACTTCTGCAGCTGACGACTCTCCGCTACCCAATCCTGAGCCTGAGAGACGAGTATATGTTTGCTATCAACACCCTGAGAAATGGTTTCGCCATGACTATCGTTGGGGTTGCTAGCCAATGCAGTTGCGGCAAGGGCAAGGTTTATCGCAAGGCAGCCGAAAAAGAGCGTAAAAGGTTTTTTTAGAAATACAAGCATGGGCCGAGTATGAGTGTAGATCGAGGGTGACGCAATACCGACATAGCGGCAATTGCCGGTGGCAAGACTGTGCCGAAAAAGCGGCAAGGCGCAAAGCGCAGGACAGATTTAGAATACCTAACTATCTGGTTTTAAACGGATTAATAAATGAAATGCGGCAATATGGCGGGGTTTGGCATTGCTTTTGCATTATCTCCAGAGACGGGTTCTTTTAGTGACGCTTTCTATACAGCTCCTAAAGAGTCTAATCGGCCCAAGGGCAAAAAACTTTAGCGAATTGATAATGAAAATTTTTGATACGGCATTTGGACTTCACGAAAAAGCACTCAACTTGCGTGCTCAGCGCATGGAAGTGATTTCGCAGAATATTGCCAATGCCGATACCCCGGGCTTTAAAGCTCGCGATGTCGATTTTAAAAATGTGCTCAACAATGTTCAGCAGAGCGGTTCACTGCGCGCAACTCACGCGGGTCATGTGCGTCACGCTGGCAGTGCCGGTGCCGACTTGGTCTACACAGTGCCGTTTAGCACTGCGGTTGATGGCAACACAGTTGATATCTCTGTTGAGCATGCGAAATACGGTAAGGCGGCAGCCGAGTATCAGGCCACGCTGCGATTTATTGAAGGCAATATTGCCGGTGTGCGCAAAGCACTGCGAGGAGAGTAACAGTTATGTCTATTGCAAATATTTTTGGTATTGCCGCATCGGCGATGAACGCTCAGATGGTACGCATGAACTCTACTGCGTCGAATATGGCCAATGCTGGCACTGTTGGTGGGTCAGCTGAAGACGCGTTTAAAGCCAAGCGTCCAGTGTTTCAGGCGCTGTTACATGAGCATCAGTTGGATCAGGGCGCACAGTTTCTCGGCGGGGTAAAAGTTGCCGGCATGGTGGATGACACCGCTGCGGCAAAGAAGATGCACGACCCGGGCAGTCCGCTGGCTGACAAAGACGGCTTTGTCTACAGCTCTAATGTCAATGAAGTCACTGAAATGGTTGAAATGATGGGCGCAGCACGAAGCTATCAAAACAATGTTGAAGTGGTTAATACGGCGCGCGAGTTGATGATGCGCACCTTAGATATCACCAAGGCCTAGGACAAATACTCATGGTCAGTACAGTCACAGACACAACTTTCTTAACCAGCGATCAATATCTTGAAAAAGAAAATGCGGTCGCCTATGGCGAAGACGAGCTCGGGCAGGAAGCGTTTTTAACGCTGTTTACCGCCCAGCTACAAAATCAGAATCCACTGGATCCCATGGACAACGAAGCTTTTGTCTCCCAGCTCGCTGAGTTCTCTTCTCTGGAGGGAATTAAAGGTATGCAGGGCTCTCTCGACAATATGGTTAATGGCATGCGCCAGGACCAGATGGTCGCAGGTGCCAACCTAGTGGGTAAAAAGGTCCAGGTTGCCGGCGGCAACTTTACCGGTGGCAACGGCGAGATTACCAAGGGATCTATAGACCTGAAGAACGGTGCTCAGTCGGTTATTTTGAGTGTTTACGACCCTGCCTCAGGTGACCTTATTTACCGCGACACTCAGGGCGCAAGGTTGCCCGGGCGCGCAGAGATGAACTGGAATGGCCGCGATCGCCAGGGCGAAATCGTCCCTGAAGGTAGCTATTTGATGTCGGCCAGTGCCGTGATCAATGGAAAATTAGAAACCGTGCCGGTGACCACTATGGCCGATGTCCGCAGCGTTAGCTGGGACCCCAGCGCGCAGGAAATAACTCTGGAAGTGGGAGACAACGTCTTTGTCGCCCTCGCCGATATAGAACGCATTGCAATTTAACAACAGAATTAGAAAAGTCTTTGGAGAATAATTTATGTCATTTTATACCTCGTTAACAGGATTGAACGCCGCGACAACACAGCTCGCCGTGACCTCGAACAACATTGCCAACTCCGGAACAGGCGGCTTTAAGCGCTCGGACACGGATTTCGGCGATATTTTTGCTACCTCTCCTTTGGAGAAGGCATCAAGTGTTGTAGGTCGAGGCGTATCGCTGAAAGAAGTGAGCCAGGAATTCAGTCAGGGCAACATCGAGTTCTCTGCCAACTCTCTGGATCTGGCGATCACCGGTGACGGCTTCTTTCCTCTTGAGTCATCTGATGGCACCAAGATCTACACGCGCAACGGCGCCTTTATGCTCAATGAGCAAAATCAGATGGTTAACAGTGCCGGTCAGGCCCTGCAGTCACTGCCGGTGGATTCGACTAATAAGGCCGACTTTGGTGTCGACCCCAGTGCACTGACTATTCCGCGGGCCACAGTGTCAGAGTTTTTGCCCACCACAGAAGTTGAGTTGGGTTTGAACCTGCCATCTGAAGTAACACCGATTACCAAGACTTTTAATCCAGACAAGCCAGACACCTACCACAAGACCACATCCCTAACCGTTTATGGCACATCGGGATCGGCTAATCTGGCAACTATTTATTATGTTAAAACCGCCAACGCCACAGCGGACTCTCCTTATAACAAGTGGCAGACCTATGTTTATGTGGACGATCAGGAGGTAGACACAGCACTGATTCAGTCTTCAGACACCACGGGTGACGAGTACTTTATCAACAAGTATGGCGAGCTAAAAACTCGCTCTGAACTGTTGGAGCTGCAGAGCACCAGTGCCGAAAGTGAGAAATACCTGATTACTCAGGGAACCCTGTACAAGAAGTATTCCTATGATGTGCTCTCCGAGCCCACTCAGTCGATTCCGGCCACAGCCAAGCTCACCATTTCCGAAGACTCCGCCTATGCAGACGCTTTAAATCTAACCAATAACAGCGATGGTGTTGACTTTAGCACCATGTCACGGGCCGAGCTTGACGGTATGTTCAACCTCTCGATTGACGGTTCTAGCGCGGTCAATATTGGCCTTGAGCATCTCGCCGGTTCAGCTACACCTATGTCTGGTGCCGAGATTGCCTTTGAGTTGACCAACGTAATTAACGAGCGTTTTGGCGATGGCAAAAACTTTGATTTTTCAAATGCTGATAACCAGACCTTAAAGCTCTATCGTGGGTCTGATAACTCGACGTCGATTGAGCTTGATATCCCCACAATTTTGGCCACCCACACTACTCTTACCAACGCCACTGACGTTAACTGGGATGGCCAGGTTGCTTCAGAGCCATTAGCCTACGCAGTTAATGCCGCACTGGCAGCCAGCGCAGATTTCTCTGATGTTGAAGTTAGCTACAGCTCGGCTAATCAGGGCTTTCGTTTTATTCAGAATGGCAGTGCCACTGACGCGCTCTATGTAAATGGCGGCGCCAGTGCCAACAGCGTCTTCGGAGTACCAGCAGACACTGAGTTTAACGCCGATGACCTCACCTCCATGGGCACATTGTTGCTGCCATTGGATACGGATGAGGCGGATGTATTACTCCGTGGTGCACTGCCCAACGGTGAGAATATTATCGCCACGCGCGACCAGCGTTTTGGCATGAAAGTGAGCTACGCCGAGGGTGCCTTTACAGTTTCTTCAGGGACCACAGGTGATACTTCAAGCCTCGCCATCGACAATGCAGGCGAATTGGCGCAGAAGCTCTTGGGCATCAATGAGCTGGGTAATTTTGTCTCCCCTGAAACCTCGCAGATCTACAATGTGCCAGCGGTTCGTGGTCAGGCATCAACACCGGCTATCGTCACCGGTAACCCCATGGGCATAGATCCACGCAAATCATTCTCGGTCAATCCAGACAACAGCTCCATGACAGTGATTATCGATTCGATCTCTGCCCAGATTGAGTTGGACGAAGGTCTCTATTCGATTGGTACTTTTACTGAGCACCTGCAGCAAAAAATAAACCTTATGGCGGATTCCCTGGGACGAACGGTTTCCGGTATTACCGTGGACTATCAGGATTCTACTGAAACCCTGCTGATCACCGGATCCACCACAACCGATAACTCATTTATTCAGATCGCTGGTCACGCTGACTGGGGCCTGCAAAACATTGCCCCAGGTTTTGGTGAGTCATCGACCTTTATCGAGCTATTTCCCGATACCTCAGGTACCAGTACTGTCTATGTCACACAGACCAAAGATGGCGATTGGATTGAAACTACCGACGGTGGTGAATTTGACTCCAACGACGTGCCTTACTGGACACCGATCTTCTTGGATAAGGGCGAGTTGACCTTCGATACCAGTGGTTCGCTGGTCTCTCCAGTGGCTGGCGTTAAGTTAGAGAGTGCCGGTATCACCGGTGGTGATATCACCCTCAACTACGACAACAGCACCCAGTTTAACAGCCCATTCTCGGTCTTGAGTCAGTCCCAGAACGGTGCGCCGGAAGGGGACTTGGTCGGTGTAAACATCGGCGATGACGGTTTGGTTGTAGCCAGTTACTCAAACGGCTCACAGAAATCTCTGGGTAAAATTATTCTCGCCAACTTCTCCACGCCCAAAGGCCTGCGTCAGGTTGGTGATACAAGTTATTACGCCACTTCAAGGTCCGGTGACGCGACCCTAGGTGAACCGGGCGCGGCTGGCTTTGGAACCATTCGTGCTGGTGCACGAGAGCGTTCCAACGTGGATCTGACCGCTGAATTGGTGGATTTGATTACCGCCCAGCGAAACTTCCAGGCCAATGCCAAAGCCATTGAGACCAGTTCATCGTTAACCCAGACCATTATTCAAATCCGCGGTTAAGCGTCGAATTAGGCGCGCGGTAAGAGGAATCTGAAATGGATAAATTAGCTTATACAGCACTGTCGGCAATGCAGAGTCAATCTGTGGTGCGCGCAGCCATTACCAACGAACTGGCGAATGTGTCGACAATCGGCTTTAAGAAAAGTTTTCAGATTGCCTCATCCGCGGTCAAGATCGATGGCCCAGGACATGAGTCGCGCTATCAGCCAGGTCTGCAGATAAATGATGTTATTAATCTGTCTCCGGGTACGCCTATGAGCACCGGACGACCCTTAGATGTAGCGATGAATGATCAGACTGTATTGGCCGTGCAAACCGCTGAGGGAGATATTGCCTATACCCGCCGAGGAGATCTACAAGTTAGTCCAACAGGAGTACTTGAGAATGCTGAGGGTGAATTGGTGATGGGCGAGGGCGGGCCAATTACGATACCGGTCGGCAATCTTATTACTGTCAGTCCAGACGGTAGCGTATTTGCGCAGCTTCCCACTGATCCAGAGGCCGCCGCTGTGCCGATCGGCCAATTGATGTTGCGCGACGCCAGCCAGACCGAGTTAGTGCGCCGCATCGACGGATTGTTTGAGCCCCGTGATGCGGCCTTAAAGGGGCGGGATTTTCCCACTGGGCCAAAGCCAGTATCTGTTTCACCAGGCATGCTTGAGGGTAGCAACGTCAACCCGGTGGCAACCATGGTCAAAATGTTAGATTTTAGCCGCCAATTTGAGATGCAGCTGAAATTAGTTAAAGAGACCCAGTCGATTGATGAAGCTGGCTCAACAATGATGAGAATTCCTTAGGCCTTATAGGGCGTAACTGGAGAGGATATACACGATGGATGCTTCACTTTGGATTGCTAAAACAGGCCTGACTGCTCAGCAGACTCGCATGTCCGTTATTTCCAACAACCTGGCTAACGTCAATACCACTGGTTTTAAGAAAGACCGTGCGGTGTTCGAAGACCTGCTGTATCAAAACATTGTTCCCGCTGGTGGACAGGTTGATGCTGAGTCGGAAACGCCGACCGGGCTGATGCTGGGTACAGGTACTCGGGTTGTTGCCACTGAAAAGCTGCACGCTCAGGGCAATATCATTACCACGGAAAATGCATTGGATTTAGCCATTTCTGGCGACGGTTACTTCTCGGTTCAGCAAGCTGACGGCACCATCGCCTATAGCCGCGACGGTTCGTTCAAGCTTTCAGCTGATGGCAACCTAGTGACTGCTGGTGGCCAAGCAGTATTGCCTGCCATCACCGTGCCACAGAACGCTGCCAGTCTAACCATTGGTCGCGATGGCATAGT
>JAQXEN010000074.1 GCA_029250825.1 Porticoccaceae bacterium | reverse complement strand
AAGTTACGGACTTCACCACTGGCACCTGGGTACTGAAACAGCGCGCCAAATAGATCTTCTGGAAGCTGATCTGGATTGCCGACAATCACTTCAATGCCGACCGGCTCAGCGCGGGTTTTTATAACGTCGATCGTCTGAGGCAGACAGTCGCTGTCGACAAAGAAGCGCAGAGACTTGGACTTGGACATGCGCTGACAGAGAGACATGGCCTCTGCAGCAGCTGTGCCTTCGTCGAGCATGGAGGCATTGGACATCTCCATACCGGTAAGGTCGGTGATCATGGTCTGGAAGTTGATCAAGGCTTCTAAACGACCCTGAGATATCTCAGGTTGGTACGGCGTGTAGGCGGTGTACCAAGCGGGGTTTTCGAGGATATTGCGCTGCACTACATTGGGGGTAATGGTGTTGTAATAACCCTGACCAATAAAGCTGCGGAAGACTTTGTTATGGGCGGCGATTTCACGCAGTTCGGCAAGCGCCTGGGCTTCGCTGCAGCCATCGACTATATCCAGAGCCTCGCCCATGGCGATAGCTTCCGGAACCACCTGGCTGGTTAATTCCTCCAAGCTGTTGCAGCCCAACGAGCGGAGCATTTGCTGCTGGTCATCGGCACTGGGGCCAATATGGCGAGCGATAAACTCGGCGGCATTTTCCAAATCAGTCAAGCTGCGTGTCTTCTGTAACATGTCTTTGTTCTCCATAAATATGGCTAGTGGCTAAGGCGAGCATTTAAATAGCGGGGCATTAACCGCGAAAATAGCGCTGTTCAACCAGGGGCATTTTGGTCACGGTAATCGGCAGTGATCTGCCGCGTACCATTGCATTGAGCTTGGTGCCTACTGGGGCTAGATCGATAGTCACATAGCCCATAGCAACCGGTGCCTGCAGAGTCGGGCCAAAGCCGCCACTGGTGATCGCACCGACTATATTGCCAGCCTGATCTACAATCTCTGCACCTTCGCGAACTGGGGCGCGGCCATCGACTAAAAAGCCAACACGCTTTTTAGTGACGCCATTGGCGATCTGCCCCAAGATAGTTTCGGCACCCAAAAAACCACCGGCTTTGCTACCATCGGCGCGCCGTGATTTGCTGATGCTCCAGATAATGCCCGCTTCTACTGGTGAGGTGCTCTCGTTCATATCGTGACCGTAGAGGCAGAGCCCTGCCTCTAGGCGCAGTGAGTCCCGCGCGCCCAGACCAATCCAATTCACCAACTCATAACTGAGCAGTATGTCGGCCAGTCTGTGGGCATCACAGGGATCTACGGAAATTTCAAAACCATCTTCGCCGGTGTAACCAGAGCGGGTGATATAACAGTCGATGCCATCAATGGTGCCGTGACAACCGTTCATAAACAGCAGCTTGTTGGCCTCTGGGGATAGCGCCGCCATAATCTCTGTGGCGCGCAAACCCTGCAGTGCTAACAGGCCCTGTTCGCCGAGATAACGGATATCAAATCCCGGCAGATGGCTGCGGATATGCTCGAGATCCTGCATCTTGCAACCGGCATTAACAATCAGAAAAAAGGTATTCTCGGCCCAGCGGGTAACAATCAAATCATCCATCACACCGCCCTGCTCATTGGTCAGGGTGGCGTAGGTCTGCTGATTAATCGCCAGAGATTCAAGATCCACTGGCATCAGCTTTTCCAGCGCCTGTGCGGCCCCTTCTCCTTCGACAATAATCTGACCCATATGCGAGACGTCAAACAGACCGGCAGCGTCTCTGCAGTGCAGGTGCTCTTGCATGATGCCACTGCTATATTGCACCGGCATCAGGTAGCCGGCAAAGGGCACCATTTTGCCACCGGCAGCAAGGTGATAGTCATAGAATACGGTTTTGGAAATAGCGGAATCTGTCGACATAAGCCTCATTCTCTAAAGAGTGAAAAAAGTAACGCGCCGAGATTAAGTTACATTGGTATTAAAGGATAAGTAACACTGTTAAGTTGCCATTTTAAGCCTTGGGCGACAATTTGTTAAATTAATAGCTATAATATTAGTATTAATATTTTAAATACTTTGACCATGTCTTTCTGGAGATCTTCAGATGAAAAACTTACCTATGGATCTGCTGCGCGCCTTTGTCTCGGTGGCGCAACTGGGTAGCTTTACCAAGGCCGGTGAATTGCTCGGTCGCTCTCAGCCAGCGATCAGCTTGCAGATGCAACGTCTTGAAGAACTGGTAGATGAACAGTTGTTGCTGCGCAATGGCAAAACCCTCGAGCTCAGTGAAGCTGGAGAGCACCTTTATGGCTATGCCAGCCAGATACTCAGCCTCAATGATCTGGCCATCAGTCAGCTGTCAAAAAGTACCGTGGAGGGCAAAATTCGCCTTGGGATTCCCAGTGAGTTTGCCACGGTATTGATGCCTAAAATTGTCAGCCGATTTGCCAAGGCTTATCCCAATGTGACACTGGAAGTTAATTGTGAGCTGAGCAAGAACCTATTATCTAAGAGTGGCAAGGCCAGTCATGATTTGATTTTGGCCCTTGAGGACAATCCATCCAACACTGACTCTAACCTGGTCAAGACCGATGAATTAGTCTGGGTGGCCAGCGCCGATCAACCCATAGGCAAAGCCAGCGTGGTGCCGCTAATTGTTGCCGCTCAGGGCTGTATCTATAGAAACCGTGCTATCACAAGGTTAGACCAGAGCAATCAGCCGTGGCAGGTTGTCTACACTATTCCGGATTTAACCGGTATCCAATATGCTATTCAGGAGGGCTTGGGTGTCACGGTGTTAGCCAAAAGCACGGTGCCTGATAATCTAAAAATACTCCCGCCATCGGTGCGCTTTCCGGAACTCGGTGAGGTGGGTATTAGTTTGATTAGTTCGGCGCGCAGCAGGAAGAATGAGGCCATGCATCTGCTCACTGAGTTTTTGCAAACCAGCTTGGCGTAAATCACGCCGCGTTAGGTGGCTGTATCTGAGAGTATCTTTAGAGAGGGCACCAAAATTGGTAGGGGTAGTCTCCGGGAGAAGTGGTCGTGATTCGCTCGAGACCGCAGTGCTCGAAGAAGCTCACTGAAACCCGTTCAGCTTTAACCAACAGGCCATCGGGAGAGATCTCTGAGGCTTTCGCTGAGTCTTTCACCTCAGCCAACAGCGCCTTGCCAATCCCCTGCCCCTGCAGATTGGGGGAGACATAAATGCCGTGTAACAGACTGGCATATCCTCGGCAGGTATCTATGGTTCTTTTCGAATCCCAAAGTACCGCACCAACAATTTGATGCCTGTCGATCCAAACAAAAACCTGGTAGTAGTCCAAATCATTTTCGGTGTAACAGAGCACTGGAATAATCAGCTTTTTAGAGCGCGCAGACACCGGCCAGATCATCACAGCGTCGGTAATAACCTTATTTATGCCGGCAAGATCGCCTTTTTGAGCGACTCGACAATACATGTTTGCGTCATAGTCCACTTGTGTAGAATCCATTTGTTTAAAATCCGTTTATTCAGAGTCCCTCCTAGAATCCGTTTACTGAGGGCCCGCTATTATTAATCCGTCTATTCATAAGTGAGTATATCAGGTTATTAACCCCTATGGCTACCTCTGCCGGACACAGAGGAGGAGGGATCATCAGGCTTGAGTTGTTCGGGACGCGGCTAATCTTCTACCGGACAGAGAAGAGTGGAAAAACGCTCAGACTCATCATCCAGAATAGTCTTCACCTCGGTAAATTCACTGGACTCATCACAGAGCTGTACGTAACGGAAATAACCTGGGTTAGAGACGCTATCTGAAGTGCCACCATCGGTAGCTCCGAGAAAAAACAGATTAAACGAGGGCGCATTGGCAAGGGTATCCAGAACAGTTGCACCCAGAGCCGGCGCCTGTGCCTGGTTGTAGTCGAGACTATCCAGTGCCCCACCCCCGAGATCGCAGTCACTCAGCGAAATAGTTGCTTCAAACACTTGCAGAGCAGTTTTTAACTGCTCTAACTCATAGTCTGCAAAAATAACATCCGCCTCGAGACTTCCGGACAGCGCGCAGCGGCTGTTTTTATTTTGAAACATCAGCTGCTCCGGCTCCATTGCCGTGAACTGACCCTCGGCGCTCACCTCAACCAGCGAGATACCCTGAGCAATATCCGAATACTCCACATAAATACCCGGCGGTATGCTGCCAAAGTTAAACTCTTCAGCTTGGGTTTGAAACACAAACAGGCCATCTTCCCCGTCATTGAGATCCGCCAGAGTAATACTGCTATCTGGCACAATCGTGCCGGCGATAGTCAATGACGAACGGCTTAAATCTGCATCAATGCAGGCGAGATCTCCGGACAGCGTATCCCCGAGAATAACCAGCTGACCATGACAGATAGAGTCAACCGCACCACTGGGGGTAAACTGGCGAATACTGGCGCGACCATTGCGCGAGATCACCAGCATCACCTGTTCGTTGGTGGATGGCAGATCCATGACCCAGTGGCCAGCCACAAAAGCATTGCTGGCAAAGGTAAATGATTTTGATGTAGATCCACCAGAGGCGTCTGAGGCGCTGATCAACAGATCGTAAACCGCAGGACTGGTAGCACGCCCCTGGATCAACCCTGTGGTGGGATCTATCTCTAAGCCGGAGCCATCGGCATCCATCTGATAGGAAACACTGTTGCTATTTAGCCCATCGGCACTGGCGCTGAGAGTCCAACTGATTTGATCAGACCAAGCTTGAGGCTGGCCTGACAGTGTAATTGTGCCGTAGTCCTTCTCTTGTTCGGTGCTGGTGCTGGTGCCACCCCCGCCGCCGCAGGATATTAGAAACATAAGAGCAGATAGTAAGCAGATGCGCGCAATCATAAATAGCCAACAATTTGGTAATAACACTGATATTTAAGGCTGCCTTTACATCCCCCTCTAGATTCGAGAGCAAATCTAAAGCGAGGGCAACCACCGACAAATTACTTTAACGGCAATCCTTGCTGTTATGATCAAGATGCATAGTTCTTCGTTTGAAGTGGGGAATAGCTGAGATACGAGCTTATTACTTAAACACACCATTGTCGCGAAGGAACGCGCCCACATCAAAATCCTTGGCAAACTGCTCTCCTAGCTGATCGGCATCTAAGCCGAGCTTATAGGCATTCCTCAATGGCTGATGATCCATCAGGTCGATGATATTTTCATCGCTTCCGCGCAGCTGTAACCGCGGATTTCCGGCACTGGCGACCTGTTTAAATTTGGCGTACCAGCTATCCCAAGATGGCTGCCCCGATTTCTTCGCGGCAAAGGTATTCTCTGGCTCACTGGCAAATTGAGTCGCGGGCTTCGCCGCTACCGAGGCACCAGTCTCGATCACTCCCTCGGAGGCTTCCCCTTTAGGATGCACTGCAGGCTTCACTGTCGACTGCCCGGCTGCTTTGTCAGCCCGCTGTTGGGCGCGCTTCTTAAATAGACTCATATTATCGACCGGTTACTCACGCAATAGTGGCTTCCAGTAGAGGATGCCCCACAACATAATCCAAACAAAATCCATCGAGCCTGAGTGACCGCGGCGTTGCAGCTCTTTGCGCATGACCACAAATTCGATCAGGTGAACCGCAAACATGGCTGCGCCAATCCACATAATCCACTGACCGACTGCCCCTGCAAGTGGCAGAAAAACATTGACGATAAAGGCCAACCAGAAACCCAGCAATATAAGTTTATTAAAAGCGATAAATTTATTCATAGTCCGACTTTCTCATTGTTATTATTATTTGCAGTGACTGTCAGCGGGCATTTGCCCAAATAGTTAGGTGGATAATCTCAGACATAGTCGAACTATGCAATCTCTAAGACCTACTCTAGGCCTCTCACAGCCCCCCAACAATAATACTCAGTGGCACTCAAATAGCGGTGCTAGACTAGTGTTTATGACATGGAAAGCATTTATTTATCCCTCGCCAAAGTTGCAGGAGCTGTATCGGCTGGCGCTCTGTATATGTGGCGTTACTATCCTGCTCGGCGCCTGGCGTGATATTGGCTACCACTCGGGACTTCTCGCCGTGCTGCCGGCGCTATTTATCTATCAGTTTGGCAGCTATCTAACCACTCACTCGACTGTTTCGACCCTCAGCCGCCAGCGTTTATCTCTGGCAATGGAGTTTAGCGACGGTGTTATTACCGGTTTATTAATCGCTCTCGCCGCCTTTGACCCGATTATTACTCTAGCGCTGGGTGCCGCCTTTTTAGTCACTATTGTCGGTGCCATGAAAGCCACTGCCCCGCTAGATCTATTCGGTCTATTTATTGGCGCCCTAATGGGTTTCTGGCTGCTACCCGTTGCTGTTGCAGTGTCGCCACAGATGCAGCTCCTAGTGACCTGCATTAGCTTTTCCTACTGTCTATTCAATGTCAATATGGCCCGCCAGACCCATTTTCTGCTGGCGGAACAACACGACTCGGTACTGCGACAAAATGACTGGCTGACGCTGCGTACCTACCGTCTCTCCAAGTATCTGTCTCCGGCGCTGCGCAAAGCCATACTCACGGGCAAGGATGTTAAGGCTGGCACTCAGGAAAAAACAATCACGGTATTCTTCTCGGATATGGAGGGCTTTACCAAACTCGCTGAAGAACTGGATTCGGAACAGCTGACCGGGCTGCTAAATACTTATTTAACCGAGATGTCGGAGATTGCCTTTCGCTTTGGCGGTACTGTGGACAAAGTTATTGGCGATTCGATTATGGTGTTCTTTGGGGATCCTGAGAGTCGCGGTGTGCGCGCCGACGCGGTGAGCTGTGTGTCGATGGCCGTGGCCATGCAACATGCCATGACCGAGCTGCAGTCACGCTGGCGAGCTGAGGGCATAGCCAATCCTCCGGCCCTGCGCATGGGAATCAATAGCGGGATCTGCAAGGTGGGTAACTTTGGCACCGAAAATCGCCTCGATTACACCCTGTTGGGTCGCACGGTAAACCTTGCCAGTCGCCTTGAATCGGCTGCGGCAAGTAATGAAATCTTAGTCTCGAAAGATACCTATGACCTGATTGTCGATGCGGTAGACTGCACCGACAAGGGGCAGATAAGCGTTAAGGGATTTGCTGCACCAGTGAATGTTTTTAGCGTCACAGACCTGCATAAAAACATTGCCATTAAACAGGCAATTGAGGATCGCGCTCTGGCTGAAACAATTTAACCTAAACCCTGAGCATTCGAAGATTAATCAATAAATCACTTTAAAATAAACACCTAACCCATTGATTTTGCTATTGCCTTACCTGCCGATGACTCGGTGGGAATGGATAGCGGCTGCTGCGAAAAGGATTGATATCCAGACCGCCGCGACGCATGTAGCGGGCGTAGACATCCAACTGGGCTGGCTGGCAGCGCTGCATAATATCGCCGTATATCTTCTCCACGCACTGTTCGTGAAAATCCTGATGCTGACGAAATGAGACCAGATATTTGAGCAGCCCTGCGCGGTCGATCCCGGCACCCTGATAGCTGATATAAACCGAGGCCCAATCCGGCTGATCGGTGACCGGACAGTTGGTTCTAAGTAGATGGGAATAAAGCGTTTCTGTGACAGCTTTACCCTCTTCCCCCGGCTTGTCTAAGACCAAAAAATCTGGGTTTGGCGTATAGCAGTCAATGGCAATATCTTGCAGATCGAGACACTGACCCTGAGGTTCAGTAACCGGACGAAAGCCGTTGTACTCAGCCAGCTGATAAAAAATAATCTCCACATCACCCTGAGCGGCCGCCGATAAGTCTGCAGTCATGCACTCTTGCACTGCCTGTTGTGAGTCAAACTGAGTCTGGTTAAAAGAGTTCAGGTAGAGCTTAAAGGACTTCGACTCAACAATATTGACGCTGGTACAGGGCACTAGAAACTCGACAATGGCCACTTGCGGCAGGCCGTGATTATTTAACCAAGAGACTTCAAAGCCAGTCCACAGGTCAACGCCGATAAAATCTGGCAGCGGCCCGCCGACAGCCTCGAGCTGTTCCCGGGCGATGGCACGGGGAATCGGATCTAGCAGCGAGGGGTCATAGCGGTTGCTGTAAACCGTATCCTTACCCAGTTCGGTATTGGAGTAATCCGCCATTAGCTGCGCAACCTCGAGCCCTTATCAAGCAGATTCAGTGCTATGGCAAACAACAGCACACAGAACAGACTGACCATAGTAAAGGCCCAGGTAATATTGATATCGCTAATGCCGGCAATGCCATAGCGGAAGGCATTGACCATATAGAGTATCGGATTGATCTTTGACACCGAGCCCCAGAACTCGCCGAGCATATCGATGGAATAGAACACACCACCGAGATAGATCAGCGGGGTCAGCACAAAGGTGGGGATAATCGAGATATCATCGAAGTTACGGGCAAATACGGCATTGATCAAACCGGCCAGAGAAAACATCAGCGAGGTCATCAGCACAATGGCAATGGTCACCGGCAGGCTGTGGATACTAAAGTCGGCAAAATACAGTGATAGCACGGTGACGATTAAGCCGACACCGAGACCACGGCTCATGCCGCCGACCACATAACCTGACAGAATAATCCAGCTGGGCACCGGTGATACCAGCAGCTCTTCAATATTGCGCTGAAACTTGGAACCAAAGAATGAGGACACCACATTGGAATAGGAGTTGGTGATCACCGACATCATAATCAGGCCCGGAGCGACAAACTGGATATAGGGTAGACCTGACATCTCTCCAATCCGCGAGCCAATCAAAGTGCCAAAAATCACGAAATAGAGCACGATGGTGATCACTGGGGGCAACAGGGTTTGAGGCCAGATACGCAAAAAGCGCTGAACTTCCCGGCGCACGATGGTGATAAAGGCAATCCATTTTTGCTGGCTAGTCATGGCTCTCTCCTGTCAGATTTTTTTCAACCATCGTGAAGAACAGCTCTTCCAGGCGATTGGTTTTATTGCGCATGCTAAGCACTTCGATGCCCTGCCCGCTCAATACTTCAAATAAATGGTTAATCGATTGGGATTTCTCTACTTCGACTTCCAGTACGTTGGGTTCAACCAGTGTCAGGGGGTAGCCTTCAATCTCCGGACACTGAGTCAAAGGCTCGCGGATATCGAGCACAAACAGCTCTTTGTTAAGCTGAGCCAGCAGCGCGCGAATACTGGTGTTTTGCACAATAGTGCCATGATCAATAATCGCCACATTGCGGCACAGACTCTCGGCCTCTTCAAGATAGTGAGTGGTCAAAATAATCGTTGTACCACTAGCATTGATCTCACGGAGAAATTCCCACATCGAGCGTCGCAGCTCGATATCGACACCGGCGGTGGGCTCATCGAGAACCAGTAATTTGGGCTCATGAATCAACGCTCGGGCAATCATTAAGCGGCGCTTCATACCACCGGAGAGCGTTCGCGATGGCACATGGCTCTTGTCCCAGAGACCCAGTTGACGCAGATATTTCTCCGCCCGGACTAGGGCTATATCCCGAGGAATACCAAAATAGCCGGCCTGATGGATAAGAATATCAATGGGCTTTTCAAACTGATTAAAATTGAACTCCTGGGGAACCACGCCCACCAGCTGCTTAGCCTGCGAGAAGTCTTGATCTATATCGTGGCCGAAGATGCTTACCTTGCCGCCGGTCTTCAGCACCAGAGAGCAGATAATGCCAATGGTGGTGGACTTGCCAGCACCATTGGGGCCAAGCAAGGCAAAGAAGTCTCCCTGCTCGACAGTTAGAGAGATATCCTTGAGTGCTTGGAAACCACCCTCATAGGTCTTGGTCAACTGATCAATTGTCAGTGCTGCTTGCATAGTCGTTCCTGTCTCTCGATTTAAAGTACCGATTTAAAGTACCGAATTAAAGTGCCAGTTGGAGCCGCTTACTTGAACTGCTAATGTGACTGCCTAGTCGAAGGCTTCATTGTAGCTATGCCACGGCCATAAGTCTGGCATTCAATGCCTCGGGCAAATACTTTTTAGCTCTGGCAAGCTTAATTACCTAGTTCGGCAACAGTATTGGCGGCATAATAAGTCTCTTGCTTTGAACTCAATAAACTCTATGCCGAAAAAAATTATCCGCCGCATGCTCCCCGACCTAGCAACTGTGCTCAAGCACCGGTCCATGCGCTGGACTGCGCCGCTGATACGCGACCCCAATATCCTTCACTTAAACCGCGAGTCTGTCTCACTGGCCGTGTTTATCGGTGTGCTAGTGGCCTTTCTGCCACTGCCGGGACAAACCTTTATTGCTGCAGGGCTGGCACTCTGGTGGGGCGCCAACCTACCCCTATCAATTCTCTGCATCTGGATTAGTAACCCGGTAACCATCGCGCCGATATTTTTCCTAACTTATCGAGTCGGTGCCGCGGTACTTGGCAGTGCACCGCTTGATTTCAGCATCTCCCTGACCTGGGAATGGTTCTCGAGTATGGGATCGCAGATTATATTGCCCCTGATGGTCGGCAGCTTGCTCTGTGGCTTTGCAGCCGCCGCCGCGGGCTATTTACTGATTAATTTTCTCTGGCGCTGGAAGGTCATCAGCAACTGGGAAAAGCGCAAGTTGGCGCGTCAGCAACAGCAGAGCCGGTAGTCCCAAAGCTTTTAATTCAGAGCCTTTTATTTGGAGAGCCTTTTATTTAGAAAGCCTTTTATTTAGAAAGCTCTTAATAAAGAGCCTTTGACTCAAAGAGCTTTCTACTCGTAGCGCAATTCATCTGCCGGCACCATACGACTGGCCCGCAGTGCCGGATACAGCGTTGCCAAAAGATTCAACACTACAGCCGCTAATACCACCTTGAGCACATCGAACCAGCGCAGATCCACGGGAATATAATCGATGGGATAGACCTCGGTATTCAAGAAAGTCAGGCCAAAAAACGCCTCGACCCAAAGTACCAGATCCGCCACCCAGAGACAGCCGAGCACCCCTACCAGCACGCCAATTGAAATACCAAACAGGCCAATCACGACTCCCTGAGTCAAAAACAGCTGCAGAATTTCCCTGCGGGTCAAACCCAGAGTCTGAAGAATGGCAATATCTTTGCGCTTGTTCATCACCGACATCATTAACATGGAGATCACATTAAACGCGGCGATAGCAATAATCATAAAGATCAACAGCCCGACCATATTCCGCGACAACTGAATCGCCTGATAGAGATTGCCATGAGTCTGGAACCAATCCCTAAACCCATAACCAAAAGGCAAGCTCTCGAGCATCTGATAGCCCAGCAATCGAGCATTAAACTGATCGTCCACCTGAACCCGAAAACCCTGCACTAACCCGCCAATGCCAGCCACCTCTGCAACCTGCGGCAAGGCGCCAATAGCCAGTAGCTGGTCGATCTCGGTGTGGGTGGCAAAGACCCCTGCCACTGTAAAAGCCTCAGCTAGGGTAGAACCCTTAGCCGAGGGCACAATAACGGTTAAGCGCTGCCCCAGCTGAATATTTAAACTCTGAGCCAAAACCTCAGACAGAAGCAGTTGATTGCCCTGCGGCAGACTGACATCGGCTTCATCAAGCACCGCCTGCAACCCGGCGGGCACTGCACTGGCATCTAGACCCAGCAACTGAATGGGCCTGCTGGTCTGACGAAAATGAACCAGACCGTTGACCTCGGTATAGGGCGTCACTTCAGTCACCGCAGGTTGACGCGCTATAAGCCCGGCATCGGTGCGCCAGTCGGCAACCCCCTGCTGATGAATAATCTGAACATGGGGTACCACCGAGAGAATGCGCTCCCGCAACTCCCGATCAAAGCCGTTCATGACCGACAGTACAATAATTAACAGACCCACACCCAGCACCAAACCGCTAACCGCCAACAGCGAAATAAACGACACCAGGCGATTGCCGCCCCCTCCAGAAGAAAAGTAGCGCAGCCCGATAAATAACGGCAGTGGCTTATACAACCCCAGTCTCCAATTCCACCAGCTGACCATCGATCAAATTCACCTGACGATCCATTCGCGCCGCAATAGCCGGGTCATGGGTAACCACCACAAAAGAGATATTTAAGCTTTGATTGAGGGTTAATAGCAGATCCAGAATCACCCCAGCGGTGCTTGGATCCAGATTGCCGGTGGGTTCATCCATCAACACAACCGAAGGAGACGTCACCAAAGCCCGGGCAATCGCCACACGCTGGCGCTCACCACCGGAAAGTTCTGACGGCTTATGCTTGAGACGATCCCCAAGACCCACCTTGCCGAGCAACTCCTCAGCACGCTGCTGGGCCTCAGCAACCGACGCCCCGCCGATCAGGCAAGGTAAGGCGACATTTTCCAGAGCACTAAACTCACCCAGCAGATGATGAAACTGATAGACAAAGCCCACATGCTGATTGCGCCACTT
>JAQXEN010000072.1 GCA_029250825.1 Porticoccaceae bacterium | reverse complement strand
TAGTTTATCAAATTGATAATGTGCGCTTTAGTGGTATTTCCGATGGCGCTACACCACCTACAGATGACGGTGGCGGGTCTCAAGGACCCACAGACTACACAGTGGTGTCTTACGGTGCTGGTAGCATAGCTGATACCCTCTATACCGCTAGCCATCGCTGTAAAAACGATTTCGGTTATTGGGTTGAAAATGCCGGTGTTATATCGACGCAGTCAGATGTTCAAATAAAGGGTTGTGATCAGGGCAGTGGAATCCCAACCGGCAACGTAACTAAGCTGTACCCTCAGTTGGCGGGTCCCGCTGCTGAAAAGCCCACGCAAACACATAAATGGTGGGGTTCTGTCTCATTTCTTGGCGAAATGACCGTAGGTGATGCAGCTGATGCGGCCTATATCACTCCAGATCCAATTACTGCTCGCATTACCGATAAAGGGGTTCGCGTAGCGGGTATTCCATCCGGAATGAGAATTGATGGAGAGAACAACTTCTATTACCCAATTCCAGATCATGCTGCCGAAGTGTTTGATGGTATAGCGATTGGCAATTCCGAATACTCTAATTTAGAGGCCTTTGCCAAGGATCACAGTGCCGGCACTGTTACGGTTTTGTGGAAAAGTGGTGATACAGATGTAATGGAAGCCACCTTTGTGCATGGCTCCCCTTATGTTTACTTCAAGGCCTACAGCGGTAATTTAGAAGTCCGTACATTTCGGCAGGATGGCGGTGAAAAGGGCACATTTATTACCGGCGAGAACGTAATGGGTATCTGGACTAGTGTGGCCTCAAATTCCAACAACTATTTGATTGTTGGTGAAGGCGCAACGACTTTTACGGACACTTCAGAGAATCCCGACGACCCTACAACGATGGGCAAGGTCGAGATAAATAATAGTACTGATGAAATGACCTTAGTTTACCTTCCGCATCTACAGGCAGGTACAGCGCCAAACGCTATGGTTGATCTTTTTGCCAGCAAGGCCCGCAATCCTGTGGCCGAGGTCGACATTGACTACCAAGTAAATGCTGCAACCAATGAAGTAACCGTCACCCACAGTTACTTAGATGATCAGGGCAATGCTGTAGATACAATTGCTGGTATGCATCCATTGCACTGGAAAAATACATCAGATGCCACTACCAGCTATAAGGTCCGAAGTGCTCGAGGCACGGTTAAGTTTGCTGAGGTTGATCAGTTTAGCTACCAGATTCCCTATGTTGGTGTGTTGCCTACTTTCCCCGTTATTGCTGGTAGCCTTGATCAGACAACCCTTGAAGAACTGGTCACTGACTTTGTAGACAATGGCTCTGGCACTTGGAATTTGTCTGGTGGCGGTGTTGAAGAAACCGATACATACTGGACCGGGAAAAATTATGGCAAGGTCGCTGAGCTTGCTGCTATTGCCCATTCTCTCGATATGCAGACTGAAGCGGATCAGTTGATCAACTGGTTAAAAGCGGAACTTGAAGATTGGTTTACCGCTGAGACAGATGGCACCCTAAACACGAAAAAATACTTTGTCTACGATGATGACTGGAATACGTTGCTTGGGTTTGATGAATCCTTTGGCTCACATCAGCGTTTAGCCGATCACCATTTTCACTATGGCTATTTTGTCCGTGCGGCTGCCGAGATCTGCCGCGTCGATTTAGCCTGGTGTGGTGATGATCAATATGGGCCAATGATCGAGCTGTTAATTCGTGACTATGCAGCGGATAAAAACGATCCATTATTTCCTCATATGCGCAATTTTGATCCCGCCAATGGCTTCTCCTGGGCCGATGGTCAGGTTAATTTCACCCGCGGAAATAACAATGAGTCCACATCTGAGGCGGCCACTGCATATGGTGCAATTATTCTCTATGGATTGACCACCGGAAATACGGAGTTAATTGAGCGCGGCATGTATCTCCATGCTTCAACCGGCGCCGCATACTGGGAGTATTGGAATAACATTGATGGCTACAATAATGTCAGTGCCGATGCCGATAACTTCCCTAGCGGATACAACCGAATCACTACCTCAATTATCTGGGGCGATGGCGCGGTTTTCTCTACTTGGTTCAGTGGCGCATTTGCACACATTTTAGGTATTCAGGGCCTTCCATCCAGCCCACTTATACTGCATGTCGGCTTGTATGCGGACTATATGGAAGACTATGTCGCTCTGGGATTAAGCGAGTCCTCCAATGGCAAGCCTTCGGGACTAATCAATGATCAGTGGCGCGACCTCTGGTGGAACCTCTGGGCGATGGTGGATGCAGATGCGGCAATTGCTGACTACAACAGTGCTGGCAGCTATACCCCTGAAGCGGGTGAAACCAAAGCTCACACTTATCATTGGCTGCATACCTTTAAGGCACTGGGCCAGTTAAAGACAGGCACCGGTGACTTGACCTCTGATTACCCAGCGGCTCTGGCATTTGATAACGACGGTGTCAGAACCTATGTGGTGTATAACTTCACTGGGCAGGAGAGGGTAGTGAGCTTTAGTGATGGCAAGCAGGTTACGGCGACAGGGAATGGGTTTACACTGGTAACCGCTAATCCGTAATAGCAGTTGATTGAAAAAGGCCTTTTAATTAAGGCCTTTTTTTTCGATTTTTTTATTTAAGCTTTGGCGCTGGGGCGAGCACTCACTTGATCATACCAGCGCTGCAAGTTCACACAGTCTCCTGGAATGGTCTTTTTAATCCAGCGGGCAAAGCCCATGGTAGTAAATGCAGTGATATCGGCAACTGAAAAATAGTCGCCAATAATAAATTCGCTGTTGGCAAAATGGGCGTCCAAGTCACGGAATAAATGGTCCACGCGTAACTCTCCACGTTCTGCTAGGGCGGGAATCTGAGCATAGGAATTTGGTCCAGCAATAGCTCGACCTTCAAATATTGGGCTGGAGTTTCTAAAGCCCTCAGTCACAGCAACTATGCCATTCATATTGAGCTGATGGTTGGATGATTCAACCAGCGCTTTCTCTAATGGCGTGCGCCCGAGCAGTGGATTCTCTGGGTAGATTTCTTCTATATAGCGACAGATAGCATGTACCTGACTGATGCAGGTACCATCATCGAGCTGTAAAAGTGGCACTTCGCCGAGAGGGCTGAGCTTGAGAAAGGCCTCAGACTTTTGCTCAAACTTTGCTAGATCTATCTGAATCGTTTCAACTTCAATATTTTTTTCAGCGAGAAATATTCTCACTCTGCGAGGATTAGGTGCCGCGACATAATCGTAAAGTTTCATTCGGTGAACTCCAAATTGTTATTATTATTTTGTCGCCTGAGTGGGCAGAGCTAACAGCGACAGACGCTTTTCGATAGCCGCGAGTATTGCCGCCGAATCGAGACCGATACTTTCAAGTTGTTGCGAGTGATTGCCATGATCGACAAAACGATCAGGCAGACCCAGATGCAAAACCGGCATAACAATGCCCTGTTCGGCGAGAAATTCACTGACCGCAGAACCGGCACCGCCAGCTGTGCTATTCTCTTCGAGAGTGACCAGCAACTGATGGCTCTCAGCCAGATCGAGAATCAACTGTTCATCAATCGGTTTTACAAAGCGCATATCTGCCACTGAAGCACTTAGTGTCTCGGCCACTTCAAGGCCCGTAGCCAGCAGCGTGCCAAAGTTAAGGATCGCCACTCCAGTCCCTTTTCTGGCCATCAGGCCCTTGCCCAATGGCACTGCCGTCATCTGCTGTTCGATCACTGCACCTGGGCCAGTACCGCGGGGATAACGCACCGCCGCTGGACCTGAATGCATATAGCCGGTGTAGAGCAATTGTCGCGTTTCGTTCTCATCCGAGGGCGCCATAATCACCATATTGGGAATGCAGCGCAGATAGCTAATATCGTAGGCACCAGCATGAGTAGCGCCATCTTCGCCAACCAAGCCAGCGCGATCGAGGGCAAACAACACATCGAGGTTTTGTATCGCCACATCATGAATTAGCTGATCATAGGCGCGCTGTAAAAAGGTTGAGTAGATCGCCACCACCGGCTTAGATCCCTCACAGGCCATACCCGCCGCCAGCGTCACTGCATGTTGCTCGGCAATCGCTACATCTTCAAAACGCTCGGGAAAGCGCTCGGCAAATTCGTTCATCCCAGAGCCATCGCACATGGCCGGCGTAATGCCTATCAGACGATCATCCTGTTCGGCCATATCGCAGAGCCAGTCACCAAAGACCTTTTGATACTTTGGCCTTGCCTGTGTCACAGGTTTTGGAGCTGGCTCTAGTGCCTGTTTGGGTTCGATCTTATTTAGCGCGTGATAACCTACGGGATCATTCTCGGCGGGGGCGAAACCCTTGCCCTTGTGAGTAATGATATGCAGCAGCACTGCGCCCTTAATCTCTTTAAGCTTGGCCAACGTCTCAACCAACAGTGGCAGATCATGACCATCGATAGGGCCGACATAGTAAAAGCCCAGCTCTTCGAAAATCGTTGCTGGCGACACCATGCTCTTCATATATTCTTCAGTGCGCCGGACAAAATTACTGGCCTGGGGCATGCCGCTGAGGGCTTTTTTACCGGTCTCGCGAAACTGGGTATACAGTTTGCTTGACCAGAGTTTTGAGAAATAGGTCGACAGACCGCCGACATTGCGCGAGATCGACATCTGATTATCGTTGAGTACCACGAGCAGGTTTTTATCCACATGGGAGGCATGGTTGATCGCCTCAAAAGCCATACCCGCGGTCATGGCGCCATCCCCCATAATTGCCACAGTTCTGCGCTCTTCGCCCAACTGTGATGAGGCCATAGCCATGCCCAGCGCGGCACTGATAGAGGTGCTTGAATGACCGACACCAAAGGTGTCAAAGAGACTCTCGCTGCGTTTTGGAAAGCCCGAAAGACCCTCTTTCTGGCGCATGCTGAGCATCTGCTCGCGACGGCCCGTGAGAATTTTATGGGGGTAGGTCTGATGACCCACATCCCAGACTAAGCGATCGTCTGGAGTATTAAAAACATAGTGCAGAGCAATGGTTAGCTCAGTAACACCTAAGCCGGCACCAAAGTGGCCTCCGGTTTTACCCACGCAATAGAGAATAAACGCTCGCAGCTCATCAGCTAGATCGAGCAATTGCTGAGAAGTCATATGACGCAAATCGGTGGGTGCGCTGACGGTGTTTAGCAGCGGAGTTTCCGGTCGCGTGAGAGGAATGTCGTTAAACGTCTTTGCCATACTGTTATGTTGTTAGCCGTTAGCTGATCTATGGGTATTCGGTGCTTAATCTGACCTCAGTCTATTCTCAGGCGGTGATGTAAGCTCAATGTAAGAGTGTAGAGTATTTTTCAAGCAGCGTATCTAGAGATCTTACATCAAATAGTCAGCGGGTTCTGCCCTGGCAACCTCTGCGGGTTTGCAATTGGGATGGCTGGACAAAACCGACTCAGTGATTACGCTTAACAATAAACCCGGCAATAGCGCGCAGAGAATCGGCTTTTTCACCAAAACTCTCGAGTCGCTGCATACTCTGGTTATAGAGTGCCGCAGCTTCACTGCGCGCCAGCTCAAGTCCTAAGATCGAGGTGTAGGTCGACTTCAGGTTGGTAGCATCAGATCCCTGCTGCTTGCCTAACTGTTCAGTGGAGCTCTCCACATCGAGAATATCGTCCTGAATCTGGAACGCCAACCCTATTGCTTGAGCAAAGTCTTTTAGCGCGCCGAGCTGTTCTCGACTGGCCTGACCTGTGGCCAGAGCGCCCATCAATACACTGGCTTCAATCAGTGCGCCGGTCTTGTGCGCATGCATAACCTTCAGGGCATCCAACTCAAGTACCGAACCGGTCGCTGCCAGATCAATTGCTTGACCTGCGACCATACCGCTGCAGCCACCCAATCGTGAGAGTGTTGCGACCAGCTCAACCACAATAGTGGGATCCAGCTCAGAGAGTTCACAGAGTTGTTGAAAGGCCAGAGACTGCAGGCCATCGCCGGCAAGAATAGCGGTCGCTTGATCAAATTGGATATGGCAAGTGGGCTTGCCGCGGCGCAGGTCGTCATCGTCCATTGCCGGCAGATCATCGTGGATCAGCGAATAGGCATGGATCATTTCCAGTGCCGCAGCCACCTTGGCGGTATTCAGATCACTATCTGCCACCGCATCGGCCGCTGCAAAACACAGCGCCGGACGGAGACGCTTGCCGCCGTTAAATACCGAGTAGCGCATCGCCGCAAAAAGCGGCTCAGCCGGACCAGTTGCCGCTGGCAAC
>JAQXEN010000068.1 GCA_029250825.1 Porticoccaceae bacterium | reverse complement strand
GCGTTAAAATAATCGTTTTCATAATCCTATCCTTATCAAACAGTCCATTACGCGACCAATGAAGCCAGCACCGCGCGTTTTCCCTCAAAGGGCCGCCGTCCGTGCATCACCAAGAAATTGTCCAAAACAGCAACATCACCGGACTGCCATGGAATATCAAATGTCAGCTCGTCGGCCAATTCGATGGCCAGGCCCATATGGGCACTATCAATAGCCGAACCATCGCCAAAGCAGATCGACTTTTCGCCACTATTGCGGACATCTTTCCAACCGCGAAAAGCCGCGATCAACTGATTAAAAAAGACTGTTCGGCCATCCTTCAGTTGACGCACAGCCGGCAGCACAGGCGTAGTCACACTGAGAGAACCGTCATCTTGCCACTGCCAGTCATAATTCAAATTCCTAAGCTTAGTCTCAGCCTGTTCTCGATTTCCAGCACTTAGAGTGCTCTGCCAACTGCGGCCCTGACCTGAATCCAAATCCTCTTCCAGAGGCATAGTCTGGGAATAGCGCACACCTTTATTCTCGCAATCTGCCACAAAATCGGGCAATTTCTCTCTTAGTTGCTGCAGCAAAATATCCGACCGGCAGATCGGTGTAGCGCCGCCGCTCTCGGCAGCTTGCTCGCAGAAAAAGAATAATTTGGAGGGGTAAACCGGTGTCTGGGCCATTTCATGATGCAGGAAAATAGCAACCGTTGGCGGTGCTTCATTGGCGGTAAACACCAACTCAGTTCGATTGCGCCTTACCGCATTGGACAGGGACTCGGCATAGGTAAAATTAGGCCAGTCAAAAGCGCGAATAAAATCATCAAAATCTCGGTCGTTTACGAGACCAAAACCGCGAAATAGAATCGCACCGGTAAGCGCCAACTGATCTTCAATATAATCTCTATGCTCTGCTATCCAGTGTGAGATAGCAGACTTTCCAGCAACCTGAGCAGCGCTCAATAGCAAGGGAAAAGCGCTCGCGGCATAGGCCTGCTGCTCCGGTAGATTGATCGTCTCAACGTTTAGATGGGCCATAATAATTAGTCGTAAATAGAGTGGAACGTATTAAAAGCAGCCTCACAAAACTGAGCCGGATCATTAAAACGGCGGTTCTGATTAAGTGCCGAAATAGCATCCATCTCTTCATCGGTTAAGGTGAATTCGGTTAGGGTTAAATTCTCAATCAGACGCTGAGGGTTACTGGTTTTTGGAATTACCGCCGTGCCTCGCTGAATACCCCAGCGCAACACCACCTGAGCCGCTGTAACCCCATTTCGCTTAGCCGCTGCCAACACTGAAGGATCCGTTAATACCGTGTCGTTGGCACTCGCCATATTGAGCGCCACATAAGACAGGGAACCCAGCGGTGAGAACGCTGTAACGGCCATATTGTAAGCACGCGCGGTGCGCAACAGGGCTTCTTGAGTAAGATAGGGATGAGATTCAATCTGCAACATGGCCGGTTTGATTCGGGCATAGCTCATCAGATCATGCAACAAAACCGCGCTGTAATTACAAACGCCAATCTGACGCACTAGGCCACTTTCGACTAGCTGTTCCATAGCCCCCCAGGTTTCGCTTAACGGCACCTGATCAAGTTCCATACCCGGGTTCTCAGCACTGGGATCAAATATCCACTCCGCTGGGTAACGCGCATTAAAATCCACATAGCGCAAAGCGATGGGGAAATGCA
Organism: Porticoccaceae bacterium; assembly: GCA_029250825.1. Lineage (GTDB taxonomy): Bacteria > Pseudomonadota > Gammaproteobacteria > Pseudomonadales > Porticoccaceae > HTCC2207. The sequence goes on along the minus strand of JAQXEN010000068.1, from coordinate 3,946 downwards.
CCAAGTATAGATCAATATAATCCAATCCCAAATCATCCATTGACCGGCGACAGGCCGCCTCAACATGCTCAGCGCGGTGGTAAGTATTCCACAGCTTGCTGGTTACCCAGAGCTCCTCACGACTGCAGAGACCCTCAGCAATAGCCCTAGCAATGCCCTCGCCAACCTGTTTTTCATTGCCATAATCCGCTGCGCTATCCAGATGGCGATAGCCGACTTTGATTGCCTCATAGACTGCATCTGCAGCGCTGTTCTGATCAATCTTCCACAACCCCAGACCGACTGCAGGCATAGACTTAGAAGAGACTTTGATACCCGGAGCTTGTAGTGCAGTAGCTTGCGTAACCTGAGACATAATATTCCTAATTGTTTAGATAATCGGCTAAGCCATTGGCCGCCATAAATTGATTTATATCCACTGCCCCGCCACTGGCCATCGACGCTTGCGCAGCACTGGCGACAATCATTGACCAGAGTCCTTGGAGCGGCGTGGCTGCCGACACAGACTTTGCTTCCAGCTGGTCGACGAAGGCAATATGTTCAAAATAGGTGGCGCCGTGATGGCCGCTCTGCTCAATTAACGCGGGATACGTCACATCCATAGTCTTGGATGGCCCAAGCTCACCGACTTCGATCGCCACAGAGGCAACAGAACCCTGTTGCTGATGAAAATTAAATACTTCTTTGGTCGTTAAACGACCGCGATCGCCTGTGACAACAAGCTCTTCACTAAAGTCATGGCAAAACATATTCAAGGTAAAATTCGCTCTGGTACCGTTGGCATAATCAATCACCACAAAAGCATGATCATCAATATCCGACTTTTCCCCGTCGCGCTCAAAGTCGACAAAGTTTACCGCCTGCCCGCCACTGGCATAGATCTTCACCGGTTGAGACTGAGCCAATAGATTAATGAGATCAAAATAATGGCAGCACTTTTCTACCAAAGTGCCACCGCTCTTGGCATTGAATTTATTCCACTGCTCAACCTTATCCAAAAACGGCGGCCGATATTCGCTCAGGCTAATGGTCTTGATCTTGCCCAGAGATGTCCTGCTCAGAGCCTCGTGAAAGGCTTCCACATACTGGGCCTTATAGCGATATTGCAAACCGATTTGGATAAAAGAGGAATAAGCACGCGCCATGGCCTCGGTAGCCGCGGCATCTTGCAAATCCGTCGCCATGGGCTTTTCTAAAAAGATAGGCTTACCCGATTTAATCGCAGTTTGCAGGATCTCAAAATGGGTATAGTTCGGCGTGCAGATAAACAGCGCATCTACAGCCGAATCATTACAAGCGGACTCCAAGTCTCGGTAGCGCAGCAACGGCTTATCGGAATAGCGGGCAAAGTTAGCCTCGGCAATATCCATGCTCTGCTGTTGAGTATCATATATGCCGTGGATTTGCGCACGCCCCAGCAGCGTCGCCACACGCATATGCTCTTGCCCTATAGTGCCAGTGCCAATCACTACCAGGTTATGGCTAGCCGCGGGACGCTGATAAAGATACTGGTCTGCTTCAGCTATGTGCTGTTGACCCTCTGCGTCTTCAAAGAACCGTAACCTTGGTTTGTTTTTGTTAGCCTTGGAATTATTCAATCTGGAGCCCGCACTTATTATTGTTTTACTATCGCGAATTGCTGTCTGGCGGCACTCCACCAGATAATTATATTAATGCCAATCAAAGTTAATATCAGTGGCCAAAATGCCACACTTAGCCCACCTTCTAACCCGCTTTCTAACCCATCCACCAAACCGACAGGCGAAAACAGCAGGTACAGCCCGACCACCGCTGACGCCAGTGTCACTGAGCAGGGAACTGCATAGCGCCAGCGCTGCAAATCTATTTTGTCACTGCGCTTAAAGGTCCAGGCCTGCCGACGGGGATAGAGCTGACCAATCACCAGCATCATAGCCACTTCAAACACAAATAAAATCCCGTATAGATGGAGGAAGTGAATGGTCAGCCAATCGTCAAAAACAAACCTCAGTAATCCATAGGCAACCACATGAAAAATAATCGCCAGCTTCGCCGCCAATGCAGGCACTCGACGGGTAAATAGTCCGACAATCACGATAGCGATAACCGGAATATTATAGAACCCGGTAAAGATTCGGATAATCTGCCACAGTCCCTCGGGGGCAAATTGCAGCAGGGGGGCCACCACAAAAGAGAAGAGCGCAATCACCACCGATGCTCGCTTGGCAACCGTCACCAGTTGCTTGTCGTTCACTACTACTCCGCTCTGCCGCTGTTTAAATGGTAGGTAAATATCCAGACAGAACAGTGTCGCTGCGCTATTCAGCAGGGAGTTAAACGAACTAAATACTGCGCCAAGCAAGACGGCCAAAAAGAATCCCATGGCATAGGTTGGCAGCACATCGCGGATCAATTGTGGGTAGGCAAGATCAATTGATGGCAATCCACCCTCAGAGCCAACCGGACCATAGAGATGAAACGCAATCACCCCGGGAATCATCATAATAAAAGGCACCAGCACCTTAAAAAATCCAGAGAACAAGACGCCCTTTTGTCCCTCGGCGAGATTTTTTGCTGCCAGAGTTCGCTGAATCACATATTGATTGGTGCACCAATAAAATAGGTTGGCAAAGATCATCCCAGTAAACAGTGTAGGAAAAGGCGTTGGATCACTGGGCCCACCAACCGCATTGAGCTTCTCAGTGTGAGTATTAGCCACTATATGTAGCCCATCGCCAATACTGCCATCACCCAGCGCCGAGAGTCCCAGCAGAGGCACAGCAAGGCCGATCAGAAGCAAACCCATACCATTTAGCGTGTCGGACACCGCGATCGCTTTAAGGCCACCAAAAACTGCATATAGAGCTCCTGTGCTACCGATCATCACAATCGTCAGGGTTAGCGCCTGACTGTATGGCAGGTCAAACAGTTGCGGTACATCAAATAAGCGCAGCACTGCAATAGATCCAGAATAGAGTACTGAGGGAATAGTTACCAAACCGTAGCCGAGCATAAATAGCAGCACCGTTAGGCGTCGCACATCATCATCAAATCGGTCGTTTAAAAATTCAGGAAGAGTCGAAAAAGCGCCAGCCAGATAACGCGGCAGAAAAATAAACGCCATACAGATGGTGGCCACTGCAGCGGTAACCTCCCAGGCCATACTGCTAAGATTAAATCCATAGGCCGAACCGTTGAGTCCGATTAATTGTTCCGCAGAGAGATTAGTCAGCAGTAAGGAACCAGCAATAAATACAGCCGTTAGCCCACGACCTGCGAGAAAATACCCATCGCGGGTAGCCACACCGCCTTTACTTTTACGATAAGCGACCCAGGCAACCAGTAGCATAAAAAACATGCAACTCAGCAGCGTTACGCTCAAGTCGGTCGTATTAATTCTATCCCCCCAAAAGCTTCTTTATATTAGCCTCTTTATAAGAGCCACTATTTAAGAGTCACTTTATGACAGTGATTTTTATAATTATGTCGCTCTGTTCCAGTTGATGTTAGCCTGATTCCAGCCCGATGTTAACCAAATTCGCCCACTGAAAAGTAAACCCTATCAGACAGAACAATTATTCATCTTTTTATATACAACTGGAGTAGGCTATTCCTCCACAGAGGGTGATCAAATGAAAATAATAATAACACTGTTTCTCCTTACCACCACATTGACCGGCTGCAATCTATTTTCCGATTCCTATCAGCAGGAATCACGAAAAATAATCAACTATCTACTGGCCGATATGCCTCTGCCAGACAACGCAGAAATTCAAAAACAACCCACCGTTATTCTCGGAACTGGCACTGGTATTGCCGGTAGAATAGTACTGCTCTCACCGGTCAGTCCAGCCTCCAACTTGATTTATTACAGCGACGCAACACTGGGCACCGGATGGACTCTTGTTTCGTCCACTGTTGCAGAAGAGATTGTATTGACTTATACCAAAGACGGTCGCTACGCCAC
>JAQXEN010000054.1 GCA_029250825.1 Porticoccaceae bacterium | reverse complement strand
GCGCCGACGATCAGCAGCAAATGCTTAGCTCTCTGGGCTGCAGCAGCCTGCAGGAATTGACCAGTCAGGTTGTTCCCGAAGCCATCGCCATGACTCAGGCCTTGGATATAGTCGATGGCTGCAGCGAAGCCCAGGCGCTTGCCGAACTGCGTGAAATCGCCGCCCATAACAAAGTCTTCCGCAGCTTTATTGGTCAGGGTTATTACAACACTATAACGCCCAATGTGGTGCAGCGTAATATTCTCGAAAACCCCGCTTGGTATACGGCTTATACCCCTTATCAGCCGGAGATTTCTCAGGGCCGTTTAGAAGCCCTAATCAACTTCCAAACCATGATCACCGACCTCACTGGCATGGAACTGTCCAATGCCTCGATGCTCGATGAGGGGACAGCCGCAGCGGAGGCCATGTCGCTCTGTCAGCGCATGTCCAAGTCCAAATCAATGCGCTTTTTTGTCGACATTGACTGTCTGCCACAGACCATCGAAGTGATTAAAACCCGTGCCGAACCAGTGGGCATTGAGGTAATTGTTGGCAACCCAGATAAACTGCCCAGTGACCTATTTGGTGCACTGTTTCAATACCCGGGTGCCAGTGGTGAAATTCGCAACTACCGCGAAGTAATTCAGCAGGTGCAACAGCAGGGCGCGCTGGTGGTAATGGCCGCCGATATTCTCAGCCTAGTATTACTGGAGTCCCCCGGCTCCCTAGGCGCGGATGTGGTTATCGGCTCAACCCAGCGCTTTGGTGTACCCCTCGGATTTGGTGGGCCGCACGCCGCCTATATGTCGACTCGGGAAGCCTATAAGCGCAACCTGCCGGGACGTTTGGTGGGCCTTTCCCAAGATGCCAATGGCGAGCCAGCCTATCGCTTAGCACTGCAGACCCGCGAGCAACATATCCGCCGTGAAAAGGCCACCTCAAATATCTGTACTGCTCAGGTCTTGCTCGCGGTTATCGCCGGTATGTATGCCGTCTACCACGGCCCCGGTGGACTGCAGCGCATTGCTCGGCGGGTTAACCTAATGACTTCTGTATTGGCTCAGGGTTTAGCGCTCCACGGCATCAAGCCGACCAACAGGCACTGGTTTGATACCTTGACCCTAGACACAGGTAACCGAACGGAAGAGATTCTCCAAACTGCCGCAGCTCATGAAGTGAACCTGCGCCGCATCGATGAAAACACTTTGGGTGTGTCACTGGATGAAACCGTAACCCGCAGCGATATCAGCCTGCTGTGGACGATCTTGATCGGCGAGCACAATATCGATATCGACGATCTTGCCGATCAGGCGATTGATTCACTGCCTGGCGAGTTGATCCGCACCGAGAGCTTCCTGACTCATCCAACCTTTAATCGCTATCATTCTGAGACTGAAATGCTGCGCTACCTGCGCAAACTTTCAGATAAGGACATTGCTCTAGATCGCGCAATGATCCCCCTCGGCTCCTGCACCATGAAGCTCAATGCCACTGCCGAGATGCTGCCAATCACCTGGCCGGAATTCTCCACCATGCACCCCTTTGCCCCAGCCGATCAAACTCAGGGCTATCGCCTGATGATCGACCAACTCGAGGATATGCTCTGTGCCTCCACCGGTTACGATGCCATGTCACTGCAGCCCAACGCTGGCTCACAGGGTGAGTACGCGGGACTGCTGGCAATCCGTGGTTACCATGAAAGCCGCGGTGATATGGATCGCAATGTCTGCCTGATCCCCAGTTCAGCCCACGGTACCAACCCCGCCTCAGCACAGATGTGTGGTATGAAAGTAGTGGTGGTTAAATGTGATGATCAGGGCAATGTCGATGTCGACGACCTAGCCGTCAAAGCCGCCATTCACTCGGAAAAACTCTCCGCGATAATGGTTACCTACCCCTCGACCCACGGTGTATTTGAGGAGCGCATTGGCGAGATCTGCGAAATCGTTCATGACCACGGCGGCCAAGTCTATATTGATGGTGCCAACCTCAATGCCATGGTCGGCGTCTGTCAGCCGGGTAAATTCGGCGGTGATGTATCGCATCTCAACCTGCATAAAACCTTTTGTATTCCCCACGGTGGCGGTGGCCCTGGCGTTGGCCCCATCGGCGTAGGCGCTCACCTAGCACCTTTTATGCCGCGAGAAACTGCAGACGGGGAACGCCAAGGCGCACAGGTGTCAGCCGCCCCTTACGGCAGCGCCAGCATCTTGCCGATCACCTGGATGTATATCCGCATGATGGGTCGCAGCGGCCTCAAGCAAGCCACCGAAATGGCCATTCTCAATGCCAACTATATTGCCACCCGCCTGCATGAGGATTATGAAATTCTCTACACCGGTGCCCAGGGACGTATAGCCCACGAATGTATCCTCGATGTGCGTTCAATTAAAGACGACGTGGGTATCAGCGTTGACGATATCGCCAAGCGACTAATCGACTACGGCTTCCACGCTCCAACCATGTCATTCCCAGTTGCCGGCACCCTGATGATCGAGCCAACGGAAAGCGAATCAAAAGCCGAGATCGACCGCTTCTGTGATGCCATGATCGCCATCAAGCATGAAATCAATCAGGTTGCAGCAGGGCAGCTAGAGCTTGCTGACAACCCATTGGTCCATGCTCCTCACACCGCTGCCATAGTAGGCGCTGACGAGTGGACACGGAGTTATAGCCGCAGTCAGGCAGCCTATCCAGTGAGTTCACTGCGGGAAAACAAATACTGGCCACCAGTAGGCCGTCTCGACCATGTATTTGGCGACCGCAATTTGATTTGCTCCTGCCCCTCGATCTCTGATTACGACACCGACGAAGTTTAGGTCGTAGCAGAGAAACATCTCCATACAGGCCAGTCTCGATTGCATTTGCGGGACTGGTTGTGTACAGTTCCGGCGCTCTCCAAAGAGGTGTCCACGTGGCATTCTTTAGAATAGTGCGCAGCAACGAGCATGCCGTGCTCCTGATGAGTTTATAGAACAGAAAACGGCAGCAGTTTATGGAGAGGTGTCCGAGTGGCTGACCAAATGCGAAGGCATTTGGGACGCACGTAGGGCGGTCTCGCAGAGACAAGAGTTATGGCTATGCCATAGCTTGCAGCAACGAGCACGCCGTGCTCCTGAAGAGTTTATAGAACAGAAAACGGCAGCAGTTTATGGAGAGGTGTCCGAGTGGCTGAAGGAGCACGCCTGGAAAGTGTGTAAGCGTTTATAGCGTTTCGAGGGTTCGAATCCCTCTCTCTCCG
>JAQXEN010000061.1 GCA_029250825.1 Porticoccaceae bacterium | reverse complement strand
TGTATTCTTCCAATTACACAGGTAGGGTAGACAATGCCTATTGGATTGCAATCTTCTCTAGCCACTTGCTAAGAATCTCTACGTTGTAACCATCTCCATATCCTTGTCCTACAGTCTTTGAGCTCCAACCACCTAGCTGGTCAATTACTTCTGATGGTGCTTCTACTGCTCTTAGCCTGTCTCTAAAGCTATGACGCAAACCATGTATAACCGCATCAGAGTCAGCTACTGTCTTAATCCATTTATTAATAGCTGCACTAGCAGAGTTAGCATTACATCTCGAGCTAGATGTGTAGCGAGGGAAGGAATAAATAGATGTTGAAGTTCCTATAATCCGTTTAGCTGCCCAAAGAGACTGTCCAACTAATGGAACAATACGCTCGCTGGATAGTGTTTTTAAAGACCTGTGAGGGTAGGGCTTAATGACAATATGCGGATAATCACAATCAAGATTAATGTCAGAGTTCATCAAACCTGTTGCTTCTGACAATCTCATACCAGTATCACTAATTAACGATACAAGATGTCTTAAGTCATCATCTAATTCCAAACATTTAGCTTGGATAGCTTTTAGGTTGTTGGTAGCAATAGGCTTACGTTTTTTAGATGATTTGTCTGAATGGAGATAAACACCATTAAATGGGTTACTGCATGTTAATCCTTGCTCAAGGACGACAAAGTTAACCACTGCTTTAATAGAGCCAAAGTTACGTTTTATTGATGCAATGGCTAAACCTCGTAAGACAAACCAGTCTCTTAAGTGTGCAGCATCAGCTGAAGTGTATTGGTCTAAAGAGCGAGAGCCTAAACAATCTGTAAGGTATTTAATTGAGCGTTTGGTGTGACTAAAGAACAGGTCAGACTTACCACGTCCTTTAATACGTAGATATGTTTCTAGTGCTTCATCAATAGTTGGGAGGTTTGATTCAAGGTTTACAGTAGCGCCACTGACCAGCAAATGAGATGCAGGAACATCTACTTGTTTGAGTCTTAAGCCTAACCAATAATCATCCAGCTTTGCTGAAAGCATCTTGGATGCAACAGTAGCTCTACGCGCTGACTTGGTCTTGAGGCTCTGAATGATGCGAGGTTTGCTGTAGTGATGCTTTAAATCACTAGGTATTACTCTTGAAAAGTAATACACATCACGTTTGATGTAAGTGTGTTGGGGATGCTTTTGTGTATACCGCATTGTCTACCCTACCTGTGTAATTGGAAGAATACACAAGGAAAACAATGGGTTACTAATAAAAATGGTGCACCCGGAGGGATTCGAACCCCCGACCAAGTGGTTCGAAGCCACCTACTCTATCCAGCTGAGCTACGGGTGCGTAATTACGCGAACTGCTTGTTGCTTACTGCTTATTGCCTTCTGACTCACTACTACTTATAGCTTAGAGTAGTAATTAGCGTTCTAAATATTGAAGCTTGTTCTCTACACCATCCCATTCTGCAGCATCGGCAGGGGCATCTTTCTGTTCGGTGATATTTGGCCAGACATCGGCCAGTTCGGCATTGATTTCAAGAAATACTTCCTGCCCTTCAGGGATCTCGTCTTCTGCAAAGATCGCGCCTACGGGACACTCCGGTTCACAGAGGGCGCAGTCGATGCACTCGTCTGGGTGGATTACCAAAAAGTTGGGGCCTTCATAAAAACAGTCTACAGGGCAAACTTCTACACAGTCTGTGTGCTTACACTTAATGCAGTTGTCTCCGACGATAAAGGTCATGGTCTCGCTCTCGTATCAATGTCTGGGGTTCCGATTCGGGCGGCATTATAACAGCTACTTGAGTCCTGTGAATGGCCGCCGGCGCTTTTTTACCCTTAACTTATGTCTTATTGGATTAGAGCAGTTTTTTTAGTTCATAGAGCAGCTCTAATGCGTCTCTTGGTGAGAGATCGTCGGGTTTAAGCTGTTCGAGACGCTTTTGTAGCTGCGGGTTGATCGATGGCAAGAATAACTCAGTCTGACTCGGTTCGGAGGGAGCAAGCGCAGGCTGCGCTGTTTCTGATTGCTGTGCTGCAGGCGTTATAACTGCGTGACTGCCAGCTTCTAAGAGAGCCAGTTCTTGACGTGCGAGGCTGATCACATCCTCTGGCAAGCCGGCGAGTTTGGCTACTTGGATGCCGTAGCTCTTATTCGCTGGACCCTCTTCAATACTGTGTAGGAAGACAATATTTTCGTTGTACTCAGTGGCCCCGAGATGGATGTTGCAGGCACCTGAAACTTTTTCGGGGAGCGAGGTGAGCTCGAAGTAATGGGTGGCAAAAAGCGTAAAGGCGCGGACTTTTTCGGCCAGATGGTAGGCGCAGGCCCAGGCCAGGGAGAGCCCGTCAAAGGTGCTGGTGCCGCGGCCTACTTCATCCATCAATACTAGGCTACGATCGCTGGCGTTGTGCAAGATGTTGGCGGTCTCGGTCATCTCTACCATAAAGGTTGAGCGGCCACCGGCAAGATCATCTGAGGATCCAATACGCGTAAAGATGCGGTCTACTAGGCCTATGGTGGCGGCAGCAGCGGGGACAAAGCTACCTATTTGAGCGAGTAGTACAATCAGCGCGGCCTGGCGCATATAGGTGGATTTACCGCCCATATTGGGGCCGGTGATAACCAGCATTTTTCGCTCGTTGTGCATCTCTAAATCATTGGCGACAAAGGGATCACTAGAGACTTTCTCCACTACCGGATGTCTGCCGGCCTGAATCGAAATGCCGCTGTTCAAGGTCAGGTTGGGTTGGCAAAAGTTAAGACTGTGGGCTCGCTCTGCCAGCGTGGCGAGCACATCGATTTCGGAGATGGCGGCGGCGCAGTTTTGTAATTCGGCCAAACTCTCGTTGAGCTGCTCGATCAGTTGTTCGTAAAGATACTTTTCCCGGGCCAGTGAACGACTTTTGGCGCTCAGTGCCTTGTCTTCAAATTCTTTCAGTTCTGGGGTGATAAAGCGTTCGGCATTCTTTAACGTTTGGCGACGAATATAGTCCACAGGAGCCTTGTCGCTCTGGCCGCGAGAAATTTCAATATAGTAGCCGTGAACACGGTTGTAGCCGACTTTTAATGTGCTGATACCGCTGCGGACCTTTTCTCGTTCTTCCAGCTCGAGCAGGAAGTCACCCGCATTGGTGTTGAGTGCCCTAAGTTCGTCGAGCTGGCTGTCGTAACCATCGGCGATAACGTCACCCTCGCGGATCACTACAGGGGGATTCTCTTTTACCGCAGTGCCCAGCAGATGCACTAGCTCGGGCATTGGCTCGGCGGCAGCGGCGAGGTTGCCGAGGTGCTCTATGGGTGGGTTTTCTAGAGCGGTGGCCAGCTGTGGCAGGACTGCTAGGGATTGATGCAGGCGGGTGAGGTCTCGGGGTCGTGCCGACCGCAGAGCGACACGAGTGAGAATGCGCTCCATATCACCGATCTGTTTTAAATGTCCGTGAAGGACTTCATATAAATAATTGTGATGCAGGGCAGCGATACTTTGCTGGCGCGCTTGCAGAGTGGCTAGATCCTGCAGTGGACGATTGAGCCAGCGTCGCAGTAGACGGCTGGCCATAGTGGTAGCGCTGGTGTCGAGCACCTCAAATAGCGTATTTTCAGAGCCGCCGGTCATATTCGTGTCGAGTTCTAAATTGCGGCGGCTGGACGCATCTAGGGCCACGGTTTCTGTATTGTTCTCGGCAATGATACTGCGAATATGAGGCAAGTCGCCGCGCTGTGTGTCTTTGGCATACTGCAGCAGGCAGCCTGCGGCACTGATCGCAACGGGCAGGTGGTCGCAGCCGAAGCCACTTAAATCTCGAGTGCCAAACTGTTTGTTCAGCAATCTCAGGGCGCTGTCTGTATCAAACTCCCATATGGGCCGGCGTTTAATCCCTTTTCGGCCAGTCAGAAACTCATAGTCAGGGAGGGTTTCTGAGAGCAGGATTTCAACCGGGTTAAGACGCTGCAGTTCGCTGAATAGCTCTTCCTCGGTGCCCAGCTCTAACAGTTGAAATCGACCACTACTCATATCGAGGCAAGCCATGCCGGTAGTCTTATCGCTACTATTAATCGCCACCAATAGATTGTCTCGCCGGGCGTCCAATAGCGCTTCATCGCTGATGGTGCCCGGAGTTAAAACGCGCATTACCTGCCGTTCCACTGGCCCTTTACTGGATTCCGGGTCGCCTACCTGTTCGCAGATAGCAACTGAGTGGCCCTGTTTTACCAGCTTGGCAAGGTAGCCCTCAGCGGAATGGTAGGGTACGCCACACATGGGGATAGGGTTGCCGTTGGCTTTGCCTCTTGCGGTGAGGGTTATATCTAAAATCTCACTGGCGCGCTTGGCATCGTCAAAAAACAGTTCATAGAAGTCACCCATGCGGTAGAACAGTATATCGTTAGGGTGGTCTGCCTTGATGCGCAAAAACTGCTGCATCATCGGTGTGTACTGTTCTTGCTGGGCCAATGTTGTGTCCTTGTTTAAAGTAGAAAGTCTACAATCGAGCGCGCAGGGTCAGCGTGTAAAATCGAGAGTATAAAGTCGAGCGACGTTTAAAGTCTGATCTATCCCTAGCTCTGCGACAGTATAGTACCTGAAGAGCAAATTATGCAGTACCGAAAAGCTCGTCTCGAAGTATGTGTGCGGTTAGCTGGGGGCGCTGCTCTGAAGCGAGTAACGGTAAAGCTTAAACTAATTGCTATCTGAGTAAATCAAACCGAGATACACTTCGCCTATGAATCAAATGATCAACTCTTTAGCGCTTGAACTTGGCGCTGCACTGGCCCGGCGCGACGCCACAGTCACTGCTGCCGAGTCCTGCACTGGCGGCGGTGTAGCCCATGCGATCACCGCTGTGGCGGGCAGTTCGGCTTGGTTTAATTGTGGTTTCGTGACCTATGCCAACAGCGCTAAGCAAGCGCTGCTAGGTGTTCCGCAAGGGGTCTTGGAGAGTCAGGGCGCAGTGTCGGAGTCTGTTGTTAGGCATATGGCAGAGGGTGCGGCGCGAGTTGCCAACGCGGATTATGCTGTTGCTATCAGCGGTATCGCGGGTCCCGGTGGCGGCACTGATGATAAGCCTGTGGGAACCGTCTGGTTTGCCTGGTCCAGCCCCCAGGGAGTGAGCGCAAAAAAATATCAGCTTGCGGGAGACCGCGCAGCGGTTCGTGAGCAGGCTATCAAAATTTCTCTTCAACAACTGTTGCATCAGGTTACTGGATGTAATACTGTATAACCATACAGTTGATGGTCTATTTAATTTCCCGCCAACTTAATCTAATTGAATTAATCTCGAGGTCACAACGATGGACGCCAATAAGACAAAAGCACTAGAAGCCGCACTGGGGCAAATCGAACGCCAGTTTGGCAAGGGAACAGTAATGCGCATGGGTGAGGGCACCCGTCAGGCAGTTCCAGCTATCTCTACTGGTTCTCTGGGACTGGATATTGCGCTTGGCATTGGCGGTTTGCCAAAAGGACGTATCGTTGAGATCTATGGTCCTGAGTCGTCGGGTAAAACCACCTTGACTCTGCAAGTTATCGCCGAAGCGCAAAAGGCCGGTGGAACCTGTGCCTTTATTGATGCTGAGCATGCTTTAGATCCAGTCTATGCTGAGAAGTTGGGCGTTGTGGTAGACGACCTGATTGTGTCGCAGCCGGATACTGGTGAACAGGCTCTCGAAGTTACCGATATGCTAGTTCGCTCTGGCGCCTGTGATGTATTGGTTGTTGACTCGGTTGCAGCACTGACCCCGCGAGCTGAAATTGAAGGCGATATGGGTGATCACCACGTTGGCCTGCAAGCGCGACTGATGTCTCAGGCACTGCGTAAGCTCACTGGTAATATTAAGAATGCCAACTGCCTGGTTATCTTTATCAACCAGATTCGTATGAAAATTGGCGTTATGTTTGGCAACCCAGAGACCACCACTGGTGGCAACGCGCTAAAGTTTTACTCCTCTGTACGTTTAGATATTCGCCGCATTGGCGCGGTTAAAGATGGCGATGAGATTGTCGGTAATGAAACCCGCGTTAAAGTGGTTAAAAACAAGGTTGCGCCTCCGTTCAAGCAGACAGAATTCCAGATTCTCTACGGTCGTGGTATCAACCGCAACGGTGAGCTGGTTGATCTCGGCGTTAAAAATGGTCTGATCGACAAGTCCGGTGCCTGGTATGCCTATAAAGGCAATAAGATCGGCCAGGGCAAGGCCAATGTGGGCATCTATCTCACCGAAAACCCTGAGATTGCCGCTGAAATTGAAGCGATGATTCGTGAAAAAGAGATGGGTAGCGTAGCGCCTGCAGAAGCCAATTCAGGAGAATAAGATAACTGAGAAGTAAAGCTTCTCAGTGTCGGGCATTTTAAAACAGAATGTCGGCAAATTAAAAACAAGCAAAAAGCGCCAATTGGCGCTTTTTGTGTAATTAACCTGTAGATAAAAAGTGGCAGATACACCATTATGCTAGAGCCTCCTGCAGACATCACTCCCGCAAAAATGCGCAATTACGCTATGGGCTTGCTCACTGGGCGCGACTATTCCCGGGCGGAATTGGCCACCAAACTTAACAAGCGTTTTGATCAGCAGGATGCCCTGGATGAGGTCCTCCAGCGTTTAGCTGACGAGGGTCTGCAATCAGATACACGCTTTGCCGAGGCCTTTGTGCGATCGCGGATTATACGTGGCCACGGGCTGACACGTATTCGTCAGGATATACGCCAGAAGGGTATCGCCGAGGAATTGGTGGCACAGACATTAGATGCGGCAGATGTTGATTGGATGGTGCTCGCCCGAGAAGTCGCTCAGCGCAAGTTTGGTCAGCGTCTGGCGTCAGACCAACGTGAGACAGCTAAGCGAATGCGCTTTTTACAATACCGTGGGTTTAATTACGATCAAATTAAATATGCACTCGCTGAAACCTCAGATGAATCCAGTGAAGACTGGTAGCTTTGATGCCTAGAGGCTTTCGGTAGCACTTATAAGTGACCGCGGAATAGATCTACTAAGCGGTTCTCTATCCAACTGTGCGCCGATAAATTCTTAATAAAACCGCAGTGTCCACCGTACTGTTGTAACTCAATACTCAGCTTCTCTGGACAGTTAATCTGCTTTAAATCCTCTGCTGGAATAATCGGATCATCCTCTGATGCAATCAGATAGGCCGGCAGATTAAGCTCAGAAAGCCGATCCCCAATCAAAGAATAGGCCTCGAAGTAGCTATTGGCGCTGTCGAAAGGGGTGTGGTTTTTGATAAAGAAACTGTTCATATCATCAATGGTGCGAGCATTATTTAAAATATGTTTAAAGCCATGCTCAGGAAAATGAGTAATTTTCTTGCGCAGAGACTTTGACCATCGGTAAAAGAAGTAGCGCTCATAGAAAAACAGCGTGTTATCCAGAGCGGTCATGGCGTTGGTTGGATCCACCGGCGGGCAAATTCCGGCGGCAGCGGTAAGTTTTAGACTGGTACCATGATCTGCAGCGATGCGCAGGGTAAAGTTTCCCCCCAATGAAAACCCAGCGAGAAAGCGTTTTTCATAGGGATGAGTTTTAAAGAAACATGCGATCGCTTCAGCCACCTCAGTGGTCATCGTCGAGTTAAATAATTCAAAATTTAGGTGGTGGCTATCACCGTGGTCCCGGAGGTTCAGTCGCAGAACATCAAAGCCCTGTTTTAACAGGTAGTTTGCGGTGGTCACCTGATAGGCTGATTTACTCGACCCCTCCCAGCCATGAAGCAACACAATCAAGCTGTTATTTGGGGTTTTGCTACGATCATATTCAGCCAGTAATCGGGTTCCATCCACTGCAGTAAGCGTCAATATTTCGCTGTCTAACTTTTTAGCCTGCTGCTTGGCACGCATTTTTCTCGGCCCCAGACTATTCAAAATACTCTGTATATGAGGGTTTTTTAAAATCAGAGGTGGGGTAAAGCGATTGTTTTGAGTCATATGTAAGTATGTATAATTTTTTTAGGCTTAAAAAAGGACTGTAGTTCCTTTTTGGATGGGCCGTCAATGGTTTCTATCGAATAGCTTTGTATCGAATAGCTTTGTATTGAATAGCTTTGTATTAGATAGCTTGATATTAGATAGCGTTCTATTGAACAGGTCCCTCTTCATCTCGCCAGGGAGGTACAGATGAAAACAGTAAACACTATTTTTTCCCTATCATTTATGTTGTCTCTATTAACTCTGACTAGCTCTGCCAGTTTCTCCGAGGATGTTCCAGACGCCTCTGCCCCAAAAGCCAATACTGCTGCCACTGAGAAAACATCATTAACTGACCAGCTGGCGGCAATCGATCAAAAGGCCGGCACTGCCGGTTGGAAAGTGCGCAATGGTTGTCTGTCTGCAAATCGTATTAAGCGTATTAAATTTGTCGATGATAAAACGGCATTGGTGACTATGTATGGTAAAAAGACTGCGATTTTGCGTCTGCGAACTGAGTGCCCTGGCATTAAGCGTTCAGGTTATACCCTGTTCAGGTCTGACAGCCGACTCTGCGCCAAGTTTGATCGGGTTTCGGTGATGGGTGGTTCAGGCTATAGTTGTCGCATAGCCAGCATTGAGCCTTTCGTAGCGCTTGAAGAGCCAGTGCTGGAAAAAGACATAGATTAACTGACAGGTCTCCAGGCTCGGGTGGATTTGTCTAGGGCCCTAAGCATGCAACGCCAGTATGATTCGCGACTAACGATCTTAATCTTCAGTTTGATATTTGTTCTACTGTTTATCTCGCCCTACCTAGCGGCCTCAAGTGCTGAGCCGGCAGTCGAGTGGCGCGGTACATGGCAGCAGGGCGCTCTATTGTTAGGTCAGGTGGAGCCTGGGGTGACGGTGAGCTATGGCGGTGAGAAACTAAAAACCACTGCGGATGGCCAGTTTCTGGTAGGCCTTGGCCGCAATGCATCAGCGCTGTCGCGCTTTGTGATAACCGATGCAGCCGGGTTAGTCTCCGAGGCAGAGTATAAAATTGTCCCGCGTACTTATAATATTCAAAAAGTTGAAGGAGTGCCTCAGCGCACCGTGGAGCCTCCTGCTGGACAGTTGCAGCGAATTCGCTCCGACTCGGCTCTGGTGGTTGAGGCGCGTCGCCTAGTCACCGATAAAACAGATTTTCTAGGGGGATTTATCAAGCCAGTAGATGGGCCCATAACTGGCGTCTATGGCAGTCAGCGATTCTACAATGGCGTACCCAAAAGTCCGCACTACGGCCTAGATTACGCGGCGCCCACTGGCACTATTGTTAAGGCGCCAGCGGCTGGGGTTGTGCGCCTTGCCCACGATGACCTGTTTTACTCTGGCGGCACGCTGATTATTGATCACGGTCATGGTCTCTCCTCGAGTTTTTTACATCTCAGTGAAATACTTGTGGTTGCGGGATATCGCGTGGCGCGCGGTGAGCCGATAGCTCGGGTTGGTTCTACTGGGCGAGCCACAGGGCCGCACCTTGACTGGCGTATGAACTGGCTAAATCAGCGTGTCGATCCGGCGTTAGTTTTGGAATCCTTTCCTGCGCAATAACGCCCAGGAATAGCCTCAGCCAATCCCCCGTGGAAATCACTATTTATCCCCTG
The DNA here is from genome assembly GCA_029250825.1 of Porticoccaceae bacterium. GTDB lineage: Bacteria > Pseudomonadota > Gammaproteobacteria > Pseudomonadales > Porticoccaceae > HTCC2207. The sequence continues at coordinate 82,562 of JAQXEN010000061.1, read as the reverse complement.
CTCCTGCGGATAGGTTATTTACCCTAGATAATGGCAGTCAGGCGTCATTTTGCGTAAACTAGCGCGGTTTTCAAATGGACTATTTGTCGTGGATAAAAAGCTTCTCAGTATATTGGTTTGCCCTGTCAGCAAGGCACCACTTGAATATGATAAGGCCAAGCAGGAATTGGTTTGCCGTGCCAGTGGTTTGGCTTACCCCATAAACGAGGGCATTCCGGTGATGTTGGAGTCTGAAGCACGTCAACTGTCCGCTGATGAAAAGCTCCGTGATTCGGGAAAATAAACAGACTTTACCAGCCTTGGGATATTTCTAATGGTCGACTCAGCACCTACTCTCTTTACCCGAATTATCAACCGAGAAATTCCGGCTGAGATTCTCTATGAAGATGATCAGTGTATCGTTATCAACGATATATCCCCCCAGGCGCCGGTACATATGCTGGTGATTCCGCGTCACCCTATGGCTAAACTGGCGGATGCCAGTGAGACAGATAAGGCGCTGCTTGGGCACCTCATGTGGGTGGCGGGTGAGGTTGCACGGCAGGCAGGTGTCGAAGAAGCCTTTCGGCTGGTGGTTAATAATGGACGCGCAGCAGGGCAGACTGTATTTCATCTGCATCTGCATGTGCTGGCCGATCCCTCTGGCAGTTTAGACTTCTCAGAAGCCACTATTTAGTAGTTGGCTTTTTACGGTTAAGACTCTGCTACCAAGAACCCTAATATATAAAAGCAATGGCCACTCAGGTCATGCTACTGACTGGAAATAATCAATCATGAAAAGCGCCGAAATTCGTGACGCATTCTTAAATTACTACGCCAGCAAGCAGCACAGCATTGTGCCAAGCAGCAGCTTAGTGCCGGGCAATGATCCTACATTGTTGTTTACCAATGCTGGCATGGTGCAGTTTAAAGATGTCTTTCTCGGGGCCGAAAAGCGTGACTACAATCGTGCGGTCTCGTCTCAGCGCTGTGTCCGTGCCGGCGGCAAGCACAATGATTTAGAGAATGTTGGTTACACCGCCAGACATCACACATTTTTTGAAATGCTCGGCAACTTTAGCTTTGGCGATTATTTCAAGCGTGAGGCGATTGGTTTTGCTTGGGAATTTCTCACAGAGGTGCTCAAGTTACCCAAGGAGCGCCTGTGGATTACCGTGCATATCAGCGATGATGAAGCTGCAGAAATCTGGGTCAACGAAATTGGCATAGACCCCAAGCGTCTATCGCGCCTCGATGAAGATAATTTTTGGCAAATGGGCGATACCGGGCCCTGCGGCCCCAGCACAGAAATTTTCTGGGACCACGGCGATGATATTCCCGGCGGGCCTCCAGGCAGCCCAGACGATGATCTCGACCGTTATATCGAGATCTGGAATCTGGTGTTTATGCAGTTTGAGCGAGATAGCAGTGGCAAGATGACTCCATTACCCAAGCCTTCTATCGACACCGGTATGGGACTGGAACGAGTCGCAGCCGTGATGCAGGGCGTGCACAACAACTACGATATTGATCTTTTCCAGCATTTGATTAAAGCGGCGGCAAAGATTATTGGCGTTACCGATCTATCTGAGAACTCCTTGAAAGTGGTTGCCGATCATATTCGCTCCTGTGCCTTTTTAGTGGTTGATGGCGTGCTGCCCTCCAATGAAGGTCGCGGCTATGTATTGCGCCGTATTATCCGTCGCGCCCTACGCCATGGTCACAATCTCGGAGCCAGTGGCAGCTTTTTCCACAAACTGGTTGTGGCTCTCGGCGAAGTGATGGGTGAGGCCTACCCTGAGTTGCTGAGCATGCAGTCAGAGATTATTGCAACGATCCAAAAAGAAGAAGAGCAATTTGCCCGCACTCTGGATAAGGGAATGGGTGTATTAGAAGCCGCACTGGAGAATTTGTCCGGTGAGCAACTTCCAGGCCAGTTGATCTTTCAACTCTACGATACCTTTGGCTTCCCCACGGATCTGACCAACGATATAGCCAGAGAGCGCGGCTACAGCATGGATATGGACGGTTATGAGGAATGCATGGAAGCGCAGCGCAAGCGCGCCCGCTCCGCCAGTCAGTTTGGTCTCGACTACAGCGACAGCATTCGTGTTGAAGGCAGCACCGAATTTGTGGGTTATAAGAGTCTTGAAAACAGCGCTGATGTGATTGCCCTCTATTGTGCTGGGGAAGAGGTCGCTGTAGCTGGAGTGGATACAGAAGTTGCAGTGATTCTTAGCAGTACCCCGTTTTACGCTGAATCTGGTGGTCAGGTGGGTGACAGTGGTTACCTGCAAACAGCCTCGGCAAAAATTGAGATCAGCGATTGTCGCAAAGCCGGTGAGCATCACCTGCATATAGGTAAAGTCTTATCCGGTGAGCTGACAGTTGGCGAGAGCGTCACCGCTACGGTTGACTGCTCCGTGCGCACTGCAACTGCACTCAATCACTCAGCAACGCATCTGCTGCATTCTGCGTTGCAGCAGATATTGGGCGAGCATGTTAATCAGAAGGGCTCTCTGGTGGACAGCCAGCGACTGCGTTTTGATTTCTCCCACGGAGAATCCATCAGCGCCCAACAGATTCGAGAAATTGAACATCGCGTCAACCGTGAAATCCTGCGCAATACTTCAGTGGACACTGAGGTTATGAGCATGGACGAGGCGGTTGAGAAGGGTGCTATGGCACTGTTTGGTGAAAAGTATGGCAGTGAAGTTCGCGTGCTCAGCATGGGCGGAGACTTCTCTGTTGAACTCTGCGGTGGCACTCACGCCAGTCGTACTGGCGATATTGGCCTGTTGCGCATCAGCGCTGAATCAAGTGTTTCAGCAGGTGTAAGGCGAATCGAAGCGGTTACCGGGGAAGCTGCCATCGAACTCTGTGATGAGCTTCAGGATACCGTCAGCGATATGACTAACGTACTGCGTGCGGCACGCCACGGCTTGACTGACAAAGCCCGTCAGTTGGTTGAAGACAACCGCAAACTGCAAAAAGAAATTGACGCACTTAAGAGCAAGCTCGCCAATGCTTCGGGTAATGATTTGATGGCAGGTCTGCGTGAAATCAATGGCTTTAGTGTCCTCTCTACAGTAGTTGAGGGCGCCGATGCCAAGAGTTTGCGCGGTGTTGCCGATCAGGTTCGCTCAAAGCTCGAGTCCGGCGTGTTTATGCTCGCCGCCGTGGACGGTGATAAAGCGGCACTGGTAGCCGGCGTGACGCAAAATTTGACTGACAAGATCAAAGCCGGTGATCTGCTCAAGTTTGTCACCGCTCAGGTGGATGGCAAAGGCGGTGGTCGCGCTGATATGGCTCAGGGTGCGGCAGGTAGCACAGACAATCTGGCAGCTGCCCTAGAGTCGGTTTATAACTGGGTAGGCGATGCATCCTAGGGTCTTTTACCCTAGAGCTTTTTATCCTAATCTCTTAACATTTGCGCAGGATTGCTGTTTAATCTGCGCCCTAATAAATCTGAGGCGATAGCGTTTCAATGAGTTTAATAGTACACAAGTATGGCGGCACCTCTGTTGGCAGCGTCGAACGCATAAAAGCGGTTGCAGAAAAGATTGCTAGCAAGCACCGAACCGGTGACAAAATTGTCGTTGCGGTGTCTGCCATGAGTGGAGAAACCAATCGTTTGATTGGGCTGGCAAAAGACATCCAAGAAGAACCCAGCCTGCGTGAAATGGATGTGTTGGTCTCCACCGGCGAACAGGTCACCATAGCATTGCTGTGTATGGCCCTAGAGGCCGCAGGCATCTCTGCGCGCTCCTACACTGGCGGTCAGGTACGTATTCTCACTGACGAAGCCCACGGCAAAGCACGGATTAAAGAAATTGATAGTCATCGTATTCATGCCGACCTCGATGCTGGCAGGGTAGTGGTTGTCGCAGGCTTTCAGGGTGCCGATGACGCGGGCAATATCACAACTCTGGGCCGTGGCGGTTCAGATACTACTGCAGTGGCACTGGCGGCGGCCCTCAAGGCCGATGAATGCCAGATTTACACTGATGTAGATGGCGTCTACACCACCGACCCTCGGGTCGTGCCTGATGCTCGCCGTCTGGACAAGATTACCTTTGAAGAAATGTTAGAAATGGCCAGCCAAGGCTCAAAGATACTGCAGATTCGTTCAGTCGAGTTTGCCGGGAAATACAATGTACCACTGCGTGTTATGTCGAGCTTTGAAGATGGCCCCGGCACGCTTATCTCTCTTGAGGATGACGACCAAATGGAAAAACCAGTAGTCTCAGGCATCGCATTCAATCGCGATGAAGCCAAACTCACCATCCGCGGCATTCCCGATCAGCCCGGCGTTGCTTATAAAGTGTTAGGCGCCATCAGTGAGGCGAATATTGAAATTGATGTGATTGTGCAGAATGTCGCGAAAGACAACTCTGCAACAATCACCTTTACAGTGCACCGCAATGACTTGGTACGAGCCTCAGCTCTGTTAGAGCAGATTGCTGCGGATCTGGGTGCCGAAGAAGTGTCTTCTGATGATCAAATCGTTAAAGTGTCGATTGTTGGTGTTGGCATGCGTTCCCATGCCGGAGTTGCAGCAACCATGTTTGAAGCGCTGGCCGCCGAGGGGATCAATATCCAGTTAATAACCACCTCAGAAATCAAGATAACGGTCGTAATTGAGGAGCGGTACTTAGAATTGGCAGTAAGATCGCTGCATTCGGCCTTTGGTCTTGAACAATAAGGTCTTCATGCAGTCGGAACTTGGACTTGTTACGTAAAAACTGATAAGTTCTGCGCTGCTTGCAAAGATATCAAAATAAGCAAGCAGCGTTCAATGGGGGATTGGCCGTGAGCACTATATGTGTTGCAGTGAGTATGGCGGATTAGGGAAATAGTTTTCACCAATGAATGGTGAACAGTAGTGTAGGAGCTGTATATGTTAATACTTACTAGACGAGTCGGTGAGACTCTGGTGATCGGTGACGATGTCACTGTGACAGTATTGGGAGTGCGAGGAAACCAGGTACGCCTGGGGGTAAATGCGCCAAAAGAAGTGGCGGTTCACCGTGAAGAGATCTATCAGCGAATCCAAATGGAAAAAGGTGGTGCAGATTCGGCCCCGAGTGAAGATTCTTCTGATAACAGTCTTTGATTTTTGCCTCGATGTGCTATTATGCCGCCGCTGAATTCAGGGCGGCATAGTTGTTTTTGAAGGCAGTTGAATAGTGAATCAAAGTTTATGGACACGTGGCCGAGTGGCTGACTAAATGCGCACGCATTTTGGACGCCGAAGGAGGGGTGGCCCCTGAGTAGCGAAGCTATGAATCAACGCGCGTCCCGGGCGTGACTTGAGATAGTGTTTGGATCTCTAAGTGAAACGGTTGAATAAAAAGTTTATGGAGAAGTGGCCGAGTGGCTGAAGGCGCGCCCCTGCTAAGGGTGTATACGTTAATAGCGTATCGAGGGTTCGAATCCCTCCTTCTCCGCCAAAAACAATCCCCCGCATCGTAGATGCGGGGGATTTTTTTTGGTGTCGAAAGACGGCCGAGAACCCTAACCGGTTCGACAAAACGCGAACGCGTTTTGGACGCCAAAGGCGGTGCGCAGCACTTGTTAGCAAGCTTCAGCTTGCTAACAATCAATCCCTTCAGTTTAGTGCTCCAAATTATCGCAGATGCGGGGGATTTTTTTTGGTGTCGAAAGACGGCCGAGAACCCTAACCGGTTCGACAAAACGCGAAGGCGTTTTGGACGCCAAAGGCGGTGCGCAGCACTTGCCATCAAGCTTTAGCCTGATAGCTATATCTGTAATCACATTGTGAGAGTTGTTGAGTTCTCCAAGTTTTGGCTCAAAGGAAGCATTTGATTAAAAATAGTCGGATTTCTCCTTATATTTTCCAATAATCATATATAAATATTTCGATCTGGTTCAACAGCCTTTTCAGAGTTAGCTTTATGAACGTCCCGAAGCTTTTCAAACATAGGGCCGTAATCAGCGCGTAAGCTTATGCAGTTCATCGCTTGAAGAGGGTTATCCCTTAAATCTCCAGTTTTAATAATGAAGTTCTAATCATGTTTGAAATACTTAGGGCCTGTAATTATTGATCCATCGGGGTCTTCTAGCATTATGTAGCTGTCCCCAAAGAGGCAGCGTAAGCTTCGTCTTCCGGACTGCCATAACGACTCAGGCCCGTATTTGGCTAGGATCGTTTCAACGAAATAAGCGTTTGTCACCTTTTTTAGCACCTCAGAGGTGTGTCTCATAATATCAATAAAGAAATAGATCCAAGTGGAGATGTTAGTGTATCCTAAAGTCTAATCATACTTGCATAGTAGCTTGATGTGAGCCTGTTAGGCATCACCGCAACCCAAAGCCAATCAGAACAATTAAAAGGGTAACCCCGATGAAATTTTTTTCACGTCTGAAGTCTGCCTCTATAAATACATCATCAATTGTTAACAAAGCGTTCGATAAGGTAGTTAAAGAAACAGGTTCAGCTATTGACAGTGAAACGGCAAAAAAAATAAAGCAACAAACTATAAGTGCGATGAAAACGGCGTCTTCGATTGCAAAAAATATTGGAGACGTTAACGGTGACGGGAAAGTTGATGCAGAAGACTTAAAGCTAGCCGCTCAAAAGGCGGGAATTGTATGGGATAAGATTGATCCAGATTTACGAGAGGCTTTAATTTTGGGGGGCATTGCCGGCATCGGTGTAAATGTCATCCCAATTATCGGTCAGTTTGCTGCTATGCCCGTATTCCTCGGTGGCACCGCATTTTTTTATATAAAGGCGAAAATAGCGGTTCTGTCAGGACATCGACAAGCACCCGCTTCAGGCTCGAAACAGGATGTAACGACTAAAGACAATGCTGTCATGGATAAGGTTAGTGGTGAGGAGCTGACTCAGAAGGTAGAGGGCTAAAATCAATAGTTAGTGGTAAAAAGTGTCCTAGAGGCTAGTCTTATTGGGTGTGTATGCCATATATCAGAGCAGACCTTTGGATCAGTTTGTCGACAAATGAGAACAATAGTATTAAATGAAAATCTCAAAAAGAGCTATAAATGAGAAGTTTAAGCATTCATTTCAAAAGGTGTCTGAGTTCTCGGGCTCGGGGCTCTCATCTATTGAGTCTCAATACCAACGGTTGCGTGATCAAAGAGTTACTTTGGGTGTAACGGGTCTCAGTCAAAGTGGTAAGTCGACGTTTATAACTAGCCTGATAAACCAGTTATCTGAGTTTGACTGCGCTAGCTTAGCTGGATTCTCCCCGGTTCTCAGTGATCGATTACGCTGGGTTAAGTTGCATCCATTGGACGAGAAGGATTTGCCGGAGTTTCCCTACAGACATAACTATCAAGGGCTTGCCAGTCCCAACCCCCGTTGGCCAGATTCAACCCAAGATGTGAGTGGTTGTTTGTTGGAGCTGCGGCTCAAGAGAGTAAAAAATAAATTGAACCCCTTTGCAATTAAGGAGTTTTCGTTATTTCTTGAAATTCGTGACTATCCTGGCGAGTGGCTTTTAGATCTACCCCTTAGGGACATGACATTTTCGCGCTGGTGTGCTCAGTGTAATGCTCAGTATTCTCAAGATCCTCGGGCGCAGATAATGGGCAACTTGCTGGGGGAGCTTCAATCTCTAGATCCGCTCGCGCCGGTTGATAAAGGCTATCTAGATGAACTCAATAAGCGCTACTGTGATTTTTTAAAAGCCTGCAAATATAGCCACAAAAGCCTGAGCTTAATCCAGCCTGGGAGATTTCTTATTTCTGGGAATTCTGACGCAGGGGATCGATCGTGTTTTGTGCCCTTGCTAAAGTGTGGCAGTTATACCGAGGGGCAACTCAATGGAGCTGCGGAGGATAGCTATTTCAAAGTTTGTGAACGGCGCTATAAATCCTACGTCAAAGAGTTAGTGGAGCCGTTTTATCGCGACTTTTTTAGTCGCATAGATCGTCAGTTAATTTTGGTTGATGTGGTAAAGGCACTCAATTCGGGGCCTGAGTATGTCGATGATATGCGTCAGGCCTTAGCCAATATTACCGATAGTTTTGCATATGGCAGCCGAAGTCGACTGCTGCAGCTATTCCGCTCTAAAATTGATAAGGTGATATTCGCCGCTACCAAAGTTGATCAAATTGTCTCTGAGGACCATGATGCTGCCAAGCAGCTCCTCTCTGTGATTATTAAACAAGCCTATAACAATGCCCAGCACGAGGGCGTTACGCCAATCTGTGAGGCCACCGCGGCAGTTCGCTCCTCGAAGGAGATTGAGCATCAAGCCGAAAAAGGGTTAAGTGGTGCGGACAGTAACGGCGAACCAATAGGCTATATCCACCCTAAGATACCTGGACGCGTTCCCTCGGGAGACCAGTGGGAGCCTTTCCTTAGTTGGGAAATCCCTCAATTTAATCCTCCGAAAGGTCTCTCGTTTACTAATTCGGATGCAATACCGCACATTCGAATGGATACGGTCATAAATGAGTTGATAGGAGACAAATGCGAATGAGTAAAAAATTGGCTGAGGGAAGCGCTGAATCGCGCCAACAAGGCGGTGTATTTTCCCTGGATGAAGCAGATCATGGGGATTCCCTTGAGAGTCGCCAAGGCAAAACCTTTATTCCTAGCGATGAGGACAAACTTGGGGAGGTGCCAGAGGCAATTACTGCCGGAGAGCGACTGCCACATATATCGGAATATTCAGGTATTAAGCTCGAGAGTTTACCGATTAAAGGGCTAAAGAGTTTTTTTATAGGGCTTGGGGTACTGCTGCTGGTAATGCTGCTCTGGGACTTCTACGAACTCATAAAGAGCGCTTTGGATATTCACCTGTTAGTAGCGCTTATTTTGGGGGCGGTTATAGTCGCAGTCGCATTGGCTGGTGCACAACTCTGTTGGAGATATCTTTACGATCGAAAAAATAGCCTAGCATTAGACAATATCCGAGTTGCATCTCAGCGGCTAAAAAATACCAATGACTTTGGAAATACCTCTGAATTTATCGTCCAATTAAGTGAGTTCTATCGAGGTAAGCCTCATGAGGTTCACTTTCAGCGTTGTCTCGACAGTTTGCCGGATTACAGTAATGACCGGGAAGTGATACAGCATATTGAAGTGGTGTTTATTCAACAGTTAGACAGAGAGGTGCTGGACCGCATTTCTCGCTACAGTCTCGAAACTGGCGCGGCAGTGGCTGTAAGTCCCTGGGCTTCTTTAGATATGCTATTAAGCCTTTGGCGCAATTTAAAAATGATAGATGATATTGGTCAAGTCTACGGACTGCGTCCGTCTTTTTTAAATCGATACAAATTACTGAGAGCAGTGGCCAATCAACTTGTTTTCGTTGGCGTTACTGAGGCGGCCTTTGATCAAGCCATAGAGGCGGTTGGCGTCTCAACTTTGGGCGTATTTATCGGCAGGGCCGTTCAGGGGCTGGGAGCGGGTATATATACAGGAAAAATCGGTCTCTCTGCTATGGCAATGAGTAGGCCGATTCAATTTGCAGATGAAAACAAACCGGCAATGAGTTTGGTTATCGGTCCGATGATTGAAAATATGAAATCGCTTTCAAAGAAAAATAAGTCCGCTGAGTAGGGGCTTTTAGGTTATCTACTTTACATAGCCTTTAATCTAGAAACACCGACCGAGCAACCCTCAACCAAAAAGGTCCAAAGCAGCAAGTTAGTTTATCTGCCTCTCTTGATTATCCCAATAGGCCGCTCGCAGTTCTCGCTTGAGTACTTTTCCGGTTGGATTGCGCGGCAGGGCATCGATGAAATCGACACTTTTGGGGACTTTATAACCGGCAATTTTGGTTTTCGCGTAATCAATAATTTCTTCCTCGTTAGCCGTCTCACCGGGCTTTAACACGACAACGGCTTTGACAGCCTCACCCCACTTTTTATCGGGCACGCCGATAACCGCGACATCAGCAATTTCAGGAAGATTAAACAGAGCATTTTCCACTTCGGCGGGATAAACATTTTCCCCGCCGGAGACAATCATATCTTTGATTCGGTCATGGATAAAAAGATAACCCTCTTCATCCAAATAACCTGCGTCGCCGGTATAAAACCAACCGTCTTGAATGGCTTTGGCCGTAGCCTGATCATTTTTCCAGTAACCTTTCATAAGGCTGCCAGAGCGATAGAGTATTTCACCCACTGTATTTGCTGGCACATCTTTGCCATTGTGACCCAGTATTCGGACCTCAGCGGTGGCCGCTGGCTTGCCGCAGGAGCGCAATTTGCCTCTTGCTGGGTCATGGTCTTGGGACTCCAAGATAGTGCCAGCACCGGCGGTCTCGGTGAGGCCATAGACCTGACAAAAATGGCATTTAAAAATGTTGGTAGCCGTTAATAGAACGTCTTCTGAAATCGGACTTGCTCCGTAGAGCATCAAGTCCAGATTGGAAAAGTCCCTGTCGCCAACACCGGGAACAGAGTTGAGAAACATAATGACGGCGGGCACAAAAAAGACATATTTAACTCTGTGCTGCTCGAGAAGATCGAGAATTAACACCGGATCTATATCTCTCAAGATAACGTTTTTTAGACCCTGAGCTAATCCGATCAGACCAATATTCACTCCCGCCACATGGAAGATCGGCATGGCCACCAGACTGGCTTCGCCTTGAGTCCAATCTCCCCAGCCGCCATTGGCCGCCTGATCCATCAGATCGAGATAATTACTGTTGGTTAGCTGAACACCTTTGGGATGGCCAGTGGTACCACTGGTGTACATCTGGATAACATCAGCGTCCAGATCAAGCGGCAGCAGAGGGTCAGCATCAGATTGTTTATCGCGCCAGTGGGTAAATGGCGTCCAGCTGTTGTCTCCATCATCGATTGCAATAACCATGCGCAGAGAAGTCAGAGCAGGAGCGATCTGTTGGATAACCTGGTAAAATTCAGCGCCAACAAAGAGCACTTCAGCCTCAGCATTGTTGAGCACAAAGTCTATTTCGGGCCCCGCGAGCCGCCAGTTAACCGCCGCCATAACCAGATTGGCTTTTGCTGTGCCAATCATCACTTCGAAGTAGCTGTCACTGTTTTTGCCAATATAGCCGATACGTGTTCCTGGGCTGCAACCGGCGGCAATCAGCCCATTGGCTATTTGACTGGCGCGGCGATCGAGCTCTAAGTATGTGGTTTCACGGCCTTCAAAGAATTGGGCGATACCTGCGCCGTTAATCCGCGCCTGATAGCGGGTGATATCAGCAACACAGCTGATTTCATGCAGTGGAATCATTGTTTTACCCCTGATCAAAAATAACAGCTCTACGGCTGTCTTAATAACTCAGTGTACTGATCGTAGTTGTTTACGCAATAGTTACCGGACTATTCTCGGAAACAAAAAAGCCCCCTAAAGAGGGGGCTTTTAGCTTATCGATTGTGCAAGGTGTTTAATTTAACCACGCCATTATCGGTTCTGACTACCTCACTCTCCCTGGTACCAAATTGGCGATGTCCAAGCCATTTCTCGAACTGTCTCAGGGTAAGCCCCATTAGTGCACACCTCTGGCCGATCGGCCTCGGCCAATGCAGCGCAGTCATAGGTGTGCCAGCGAGCTGTCTCAGGCTCTACCGCGCGCAAATAGTAATAGGCTGACTGGTTGGCAGCAAAGTTCTCATCGCGGTACACCGCACAGAGACTATCTGACCCAGCTTCTGCTTCGGCAACGGTAAGCACCTCATTGTGCATTTGGCCCTCAGCATCAATCCACCCCTTGATCAGGTGTAGCGCTACCAATGCTTTGCCATCTGGATCCTTCGATGCATAGGCTAATAGGCTAGGCTTATTGTTACTGTCCGCCGCAGCCACTAAATCAGCACCCATAGGGACACCAGAGGCATAGGCTTTAGCGACCATATCCGGCGCATCGCAGAGACCTTGATCGAGATCCCAGCCAGCAAATAGCCGTGGTCGAATGCGCGGGCCAGAGGTGCCAAATACTTCTTTGCGCAACATCGCGTCAAAGATGCCATCGCGAGTATTTTGTTTAGCCCAAACACCGGCTAAGCCACCAGGGTTTCCATCGATACCGCTTGTTAATAAGCCTGGCTTAAGCCTTTCTGCAGGGTTTGATTCACCGGTGACAGCACCGGTCCAAGCGTCTTCAATAACCGCGCCAGGAGTACTTGAATGGGTGTCAGTGGCGGCAATGGTACCGAGCTTAACGGGGTTTAAGCCAATAGCTTGCTCTTCGAGCAGGCCAACCAACAGGCCGGAGCGCTGGAAGTCTGTGGGATGAACACAGCCGGCACCGAGCATACCGTTGCTGCCAATTTGCCCCGGCTCACATTCGGCAGTGACCTCGGAGGCTTCACCGAGAGTAAGATCGCCCTCATCCAAGCTGCGGGTGACATAGGTTCTCTTTTCACCCATATGCCTGACCGCTTCAACCTCACAGAGCTCATCCGGTGCGCCAAAGACACTGCTCAATCCATTGATACATTCGGAGCTGCCCTTGTGCTGAAAGATTTCCATAATCGGCTCGCGTTTCAATCGCGCCGTGGCATAGGCGCGTTTTGCTGCAGTGGTATCTTCAAGCTGCATATAGGGAGCCATGCGCCCATTGGCCAGATTCGAATTGTGAGGAATAGTCAGGTAGTCACAGCCCTCGGCAATATCACAGACAGCGTCCAGTGCTGACCACAGTTTGCTGTCGATGGGTGCATCTATATAGCTCACCGGTTTGGCTGGAACATTGTTATCGCGGAAGATGACATTGCGGTGGTAATTCGATGTGCCTGGTGTGCCGGTGTACTCGTAGGCAACAAAACTGGTGAACTCGCAGGGCGCATTGGCGTTATTGGCCGCCAATTGAATATCCTGCCAAGGTGACTCGGCATATTGACTGCACTGACTGCCATCGGCGCCGCAAATTTCTTCAATGCGTACAGGGGTTTCAGTGGTGATCACCGAGCCTAACATCATCATGCCCTGACGCTCATTGACCCGATAGTTATTACAAAAAGTGGTGTTGTAGGCCGACGAACCCTCAGTGCGGCACAGTGCCCGCTCGCCGAGAAATTCTCCGTGATCGGTGACCGCAAGAAAATCCAATGGACGATCAATTTTGACTGAGCCAAGGGGAAGCCCTTGTTTGTCCACGGGGAAAAATGGAATTGCTTCACCACGGGCATAGCGATGGGCATCCGCTGGTGTGGTGCCTAGGCTATTGGCCGCGGCATCAAAGGAGTAGCTGGTATGCACATGCAGATCGCCAAACAGTGCAGTGCCATCTGCATTAAAATTATCACAGCTGCCGGATTCAACTGCAGCGGTGTCAGTGGATGTTGATTGTTGGATGCTGGGTGCAGTTGAGTTATCTGATCCACTGCAGGCGCTGAGCAATAATATTCCAAGTACTAAAGAGATTTGGCTACGCATAGTATTTCCTATTGAGCATTAGCCGCTGCCCGTGGCACAGCGGCTGATCTAGATTGGTAGTGACGCTTGGCGTTGATTAAATCAGCTGCATCGCCATGTAGACCATAGCAATCAGTGAGCCGACCCAGCTAAGGCTGCGCAATTTTGCCAGGCCAAAGGTGTAACAGCCCAGATGAATAACCCGCAGTGCCAACCAGGCGCTTGCGGCCTGAGTGTTGTCGATATCCATGATCATTGACAGGAGTGCCAGAGTCAGAAAAATCGGCAGTGTTTCTTGAAGGTTCGCTGCGGCGCGTGCGATACGCTTATAGGTTACCGAGGTCTCGATTTCCTCATCGCGATTGCCTAGCAGATAGTCGCTATTTTTTAAATTGACAGCCATTGGCAGCAGCCAGATTTGAAATAATGTCAGTGCTAGGGCGCAGAGAATAATGTCACTCATGATCTTTCCTTTTTTATAGTTTTAATTATTGTGAGGATTGATTCCCCTCGCTTATGGTGCCAGGTCAATGGCGTTTTTTACTCCGTACAGCAGTTTCTGATGTGAGTAATTGAGTGGAGCATCCATACCGATGCCGGCGGGCAATGAGCCAACTAAGTTGGATTGGCTAGGATCACTGGCAGAAATCGTCATTTTCCGCTCATCGGAGACGGCAAAAATCGGACTGTAAAGGCCATTGCGAACCACCACAATATTATTGTCGAAGTCTATGGTGATGTACTGACCATCAAAACCCACGGTTGAGATCAGCGTATTTTGCGGTGGATACATCGTGCCATCATCCTGACGGGCAGATAGTATGCTCCAAAACTTTAGGCCGTAGCTGAATATTCCTCCGGCGATTTCGGTCACTACAGAGTCCAGAGTAATATTTTTGATACTGTCGACATAAGAGCTGGGAATCACCTGTTCATTATCCCATACGCCATTATTCAGCAGTAACTGTCCAAATCGTGCAAAATCACGGGGTGTGGCATCGAGGCAGCAATAGGCCAAATAGTTGCCATCGACCTGACTGGTGCCCTGGTTGTCACGCCACCATTGCGCCTGCATGCCGATTTTAGAAAATAGATGCAAGTCAGCGTAGGTCTGTAGATCCTGCGCCGTAGCTCGATAGAGAATTTCCCCGAGGATCATGGTGTCGCAGTTAGAGTAGAGCCAGTAACCGGCCTGCCAGATTGGCCCTGATGTATACCAGGGCTGACTAATATTGGTCTCTGCCAGAGGGCGGCTAATACAGCCCGACATCTGATCATTGGAAAAAACTAAATCACCCCCTGAGCTGGCTGCATTGGTGCAGGTGTCCAAGGCCTGTGCGATAAAGTCATAACAGGCTACTGGCAGCCCCGAGCGCATATCCAACAGATTACGAATTGTGATCGCCGCTCGCTCGTCCCCTTGCCACTCATCTATATAGGTTGAGGCCGGTTCTGAAAGGGATTCAATATAGCCCTGCTCAATAGCAATGGCGATCAACAGGCTAGTAAAGGACTTTGCCGTTGACCAGGAGGTCGCAAGGCTATCTTTATCGCGTGTGCCATAAACAGCTTGGCTGTCGAGAGTACTGCCCGCTGTGACATTGGCGGCCTCCGTTGGCAGAATACCTCTGTAGCGTTCATAGACGAGCTTATCGTCTTTGATCACCAGAGCAGCCTGAGTATAACTGCCATCGATAAAGGCTTCATCAAAGGCCTGTTCTAATAGAACTGAATCCATACCCACTGATTCAGGTGTGGCCTCTTGCCAAACCACGGGTTGAACAACCTCTGGGGTTTCTTCGGTTTCCGTCTCTGTCTCCACTGACAGATCTGCCGGTGCAGATGAACTGGAACCACCGCCGCCACAAGAAGCCAGCAGCGTTAAAAGGAGTATTAAGGATAAAGACCTAGTAAGAGTTTTCAACATTTTCATGTCCCCTCTAATTATTATTATTATTTTTATTGCTCGGTGCCGTCCTTTGCAACCGTGCGATAGTAGCGACAAAAACTCTCCAGCGAAACTCCCAGTTATGACCGGCGAGCCTGAAACGGCTACCCCATCGGGGGGATGGATAAGGCCATATCTAATGGCAGAGTGATCTTTGCAAACCGTTCAAGCGGCTCAATGTCTGCTCTATGATCCCCAGTTAATTCAGTGGTTCTAGGGGCGCCGGCAGCCCCTCAAAAACTGTGCCCCAAATTTTGATATCTTTTAACCCGCTGGGCCCGACCTCATAGGGATCCGATTCCAGTATGGTAAAATCGGCTTTTTTGCCCGCACGAATTGACCCAATTTCATCTTCCCAACCCATTACCCAGGCCGCATCAATGGTGATCGCACGAAGGCCCGCATTGAGGCTGACGCGCTCATTGGCCCCGCTGAGGTTGCCATTAATCGTCACTCGGTTTACCGCTGCTGAAACCAGAGTTAACGGCTCCAGTGGCGCCATAGGGCTGTCGGAATGAAAGGCGAAGGGCATGCCCAGTCGCTCTAGTGAACCGAGGCGCACCATTTGGCTGCCGCGATCGGCACCCAACCATTGGTCGCTGTACATATCGCTGAGCATATAGTGGTAGTAGGGGTTAGCTGAGACTACTGCACCAAGCTCAGCAAGTTGTCGATTTTGATCTTCGGTGGTGTAGGCAAAATGTTCCAGGGTCAAACGGTGATCGGTTTTGGGGGTGTTTTTTTGCAGGTCTTTTAAAAGATTGATTAAGACCTCAGCACTACCATCGCCATTGGTGTGAGCATGGATCTGATAGCCGGCATCCCAAAAGGCCTGAGCCCATTGCTGAGAGATATCCGCCGGCACCATCCATACACCCTGATGGCCATCTATATAGCCGGGAAACTTAAACTGGGCGAGACCGCTGTATATAGCCCCGTCGATCATCAGTTTAAAACGGCGGTCAAACATCACTCGGTGACTATTTTGGCTACGCCAGATATCCACTTGCTTGAGGGCGTCTTCAATGGCGACCCCACGGCCAATAAAGTCGGTAATAATTGGCGTTAGAATTAACCTCGCCGGGGCCTGTAATGTCTCAACGGTATGACGAATTAGGCCGATTTCTGAGTCGGGATTGCCAAACACACCAGTGCCCATATCGAGAGCGGTGGTAACGCCTCCCTGATGCACCATGTCGATAAAGTTCTTCATGCCTTTGCCAAAGCGAGCGGGGTCAAATAAAAATTCCATTTTCGGTATTAAGGCATACATGCCATTTTCAAAGAAATGTCCCTTTGACCAATCGGTTAACGGATTGTCCGCCAGATCCGTCTGTTTGATATCAAGCATTGCCAGTGCCGCATCGTTGGCGATAATTTCATGGAAGGAGCGGTGCCAAAGCATCACTGGCTGGTCTGGGAACAGTTCGCTGAGCTGTTGGCGAAATAATTCCCCGTGCCACAGGGGGTGGTAACCCCAGGCAATAAAGGGAACAGTTGTATCCCGGTGTTCGGCAACGAGTTGGGTAAGGCGCTTGAGATAAGCTTGCGGAGTCTTGGCTCCGGGAAATTCTCCGGTGGGCAGTGACCAGTCATCCGGGGCAATAAAGGGAAACTGTGTCAGCACTGCTGGCAGTGAAGGGTGTACATGGGGATCGATAAAGCCGGGCATAATAACCTTGCCCTCAAAGCGTTGATCAATCCGCGCCGGTTTTTGGTCTGTCCAACTACTCAGGGATTTGAGTGAACCCACTGCAACAATGCGACCATCGGCAACAGCCACAGCGGTGGCCTCGGGCATTGCCGTTTCCATGGTGATGATTTTCTTGGCAGTATAAATAACTAACTCGCCGCTAACGCTGGTGGCCTGGGTGTAATCGGCACTGAATGCCGTGACGCTCAAGATTGGGAGGCTCAAGATTGGAAGGCTCAAGAACCATGCGCAGATAGTTATTGTGGGTCTCATAGTATTCCCCGGCTGTTATTAATTATTCTTATAGGCATCTAATCTAATAGGCAAAATAACCGGTTTTCGCCTAAGATGGAAATCAATCATTGCAGTCAGCACAGCCAATAAATTCAACCTACACATGTGTGGTAGAGGATTATCCCTATGAAAACCAGAGCAGCAGTGGCCTTTGGCCCAGGCAAACCCCTAGAAATTGTTGAAGTGGATCTCGATGGCCCACGGACTGGCGAAGTCTTGGTTGAAATTAAAGCCACAGGTGTCTGCCATACTGATGCCTTTACTTTATCAGGGGATGATCCCGAGGGAGCCTTTCCGGCTATTTTGGGTCATGAGGGGGCCGGCGTAGTGGTGGAAGTGGGGCCCGGTGTAAAACACCTCAAGCCCGGCGATCATGTGATTCCGCTTTATACCGCTGAGTGCCGTGAATGCGAGTATTGCCTAAACCCAAAAACTAATCTCTGTCAGGCAGTGCGTTCGACTCAGGGGCAGGGGTTGATGCCCGATGGCACTAGCCGTTTCTCCTTTGAGGGCAAACCCATACTGCACTATATGGGCTGTTCAACATTTTCCAATTACACCGTATTACCCGAAATTTCATTGGCTAAAGTGCGGGAGGATGCGCCCTTCGACAAGATTTGTTATATCTGCTGTGGTGTAACCACCGGTATTGGTGCTGTAGCCTTCACCATGAAAGTTGAAGCCGGCTCTACCGTTGCGGTATTTGGACTGGGGGGCATTGGCCTCAATGTGATTCAGGGTGCCAAAATGGTCGGCGCCACGAGGATTATCGGTATCGATCTAAACCCCGCCAGAGCCGCTCTGGGCAAACAGTTTGGCATGACCGATTTTGTTAACCCAAAAGAGGTGGATAATCTGGTTGATCATATTGTTCAGATGACCGGTGGCGGTGTTGATTACAGCTTTGAATGTATCGGCAATGTTGAGGTGATGCGCCAAGCCCTTGAGTGCTGTCACAAAGGCTGGGGTGAGAGTTGCATAGTCGGCGTCGCCGGTGCCGGCAAACAGATTACCACTCGTCCATTCCAGTTGGTTACTGGCCGCTCCTGGCGGGGGACCGCTTTTGGAGGCGCCCGGGGTCGCACTGATGTGCCACGCATTGTCGATTGGTATATGGATGGCAAGATCAATATCGATGATCTGATCACCCATAAAATGCCCCTTGAAGATATCAATAAGGCATTTGATTTGATGCATTCCGGCGAAAGTATTCGCTCGGTTGTCGAATTTTAGCGCTGGAATTTCATATGACAGTTCAATCTATAGAACAGATCGGCGCAAACCAAAGCTTTGGCGGTCAACAGTTACGCTTTAAACACCAGTCTGCAGTGTTGAACTGTGAGATGACTTTTAGCGTCTATTTACCCCCTCAGGCGCAACATGGTTCAGTGCCGGTTTTGTATTGGTTGTCAGGCTTAACCTGCAATGACGAGAACTTTGTTCAGAAAGCCGGCGCTCAGCAGCATGCAGCAAAATATGGCATTGCCATAGTCTGCCCAGATACCAGCCCCAGAGGTGAGGGCGTAGTGGATGATCCCGAGGGCGCTTACGATATGGGACTGGGTGCCGGTTTTTATGTCAATGCCACTCAAGCGCCCTGGGCTGAGCACTATCAGATGTACAGCTATGTCTCGGAAGAACTACCGGCACTGATTGCTGCAGAGCTGCCCATCGATAGTCAGCGAGCCTCAATCTCTGGGCATTCAATGGGTGGTCACGGGGCTTTAACCATCGCCCTTAAAAATCCCTACAGGTTTAAGTCCGTGTCGGCCTTTGCCCCTATCTGTTCGCCCCTCAATTGCCCTTGGGGTGACAAGGTGCTCAGCCATTACCTGGGTGACGACCGGGGCTCGTGGAAACAATACGACACGGTTGAACTGGTTAAAGAGGCCAAACAGCATTTACCTGTGCTAGTGGATCAGGGGGCTGCCGACAATTTTTTAGCTGGGCAACTCAAGACCGAGTTATTAGTTAAGGCAGGTCAAGTGGCCGATTACCCCATGCAAATCAGGATGCAGCCGGATTATGATCACAGCTACTTTTTTATTGCTACGTTTATAGCGGAACATATCGCATTTCATGCACGGGCTCTGGCGTAAAAAGTCGGCCTTAGCTGAGCCTTAAAAAAGCCTTTATGAAGGGTCTTTATTAGGTAAATAAGAGTCGCTTGGGTGCGCCAGAACAGGCAGTTGATAATGCTAGACTGCGTGCCGTGGCGGGGCGCTCGAGAGCCTCAAGCCAAACATAATGAAAGGAGTGATTGAGTTGGGTATCAGCCAGATTGAGCAGCAATCCATCAGTGATTTAGTCGGTCAATATAAACCCCTGTCAGGGGGTTTGTTACCGCTGCTGCATGCCATTCAGGGCGACCTGGGTTATGTGCCTGATGCTGCGGTACCGATTATTGCCAAAGGTCTCAATTTGTCGCGGGCCGAAGTGCATGGCGTTATCAGTTTCTATCACGATTTTAAAACCAGCCCAGTGGGCCGCCATACCGTGCAAATTTGCCGTGCTGAAGCCTGTCAGTCGATGGGTTCCCGAGAGCTGGAAGCCCACGCTAAGCAGACTCTGGGCCTAGATTACGGTGAAACCACTGCCGATGGCGCTATTACCCTAGAGCCGGTGTACTGCTTAGGTAACTGTGCCTGCTCACCCTCAGTGCGAATTGACAATGATATATTTGCTCGAGTTAATGGTGATCGCTTTGATGATCTAATGGATGGGCTGTTAAATGAGCATGCGAGCGCAGAGAGGTCAGCCAAATGATCTTTTATATTCCCCAAGACACCACCGCATTGGCGCTCGGTTCAGAGGCTGTGGCGAGCGCGCTGCAAACCGCAGGTATAGAACCGATTCGCAATGGCTCCCGAGGACTATTTTGGCTCGAACCGCTATTGGAAGTGGAAACAGATCAGGGTCGCATTGCTTTTGGTCCGGTTTCGGCAAAGGATATTCCCAGCATTATTGCAGCCCTTGACGTGGATCCCGCCAGCCATGCTCTCTATCAGGGTGCAGTGGCAGAGATTCCCTATTTAAAGTCTCAGCAGCGACTGACCTATGCCCGTGCCGGTTTGGGTGATCCAGTCTGCCTCGAGAACTACCAGGCTTTAAACGGTTTCCAAGGCCTTAAAAAAGCCTTGGAAATGACAGGGCAACAGATTGTCGATGAAGTTAAAGATTCGGGTCTGCGAGGTCGCGGGGGTGCAGCATTTCCTGCGGGCATTAAATGGCAGACAGTGCATGATGCTGGTGCAAGCACTGGAGCGGACAAAGAACCCTGTCAGAAGTATATTGTGTGCAATGCCGATGAGGGCGACTCCGGGACTTTTGCCGATCGTTTGGTGATGGAAGCGGATCCCTATCAACTGATTGAAGGCATGATTATCGCCGGTTTGGCGGTGGGTGCCACTCAGGGGTATATCTATTTGCGCTCGGAATACCCGGTCGCTCACAGACTTTTAAATACCGCTATCGAGCGGGCCACTCAGGCTAATTTTCTCGGCGACAATATTCAAGATTCGGGCAAGCAGTTCCATCTCGAAGTGCGTCTCGGTGCCGGTGCCTATATCTGTGGTGAAGAAACCTCATTGCTTGAGAGCCTAGAGGGCAAGCGTGGAATGGTTCGTGCCAAACCTCCTCTGCCAGCGATCGAAGGTTTGTTTGGCAAGCCAACCGTGGTCAATAATGTGCTGACCTTGGTGGCGGTTTCAAGCATTCTGGAACAGGGCGCAGCGACCTATCAGAACTTTGGTATGGGCCGTTCTCGGGGTACTCTGGCGATTCAGCTGGCGGGAAATATCAAGCGCGGCGGTCTTATTGAACTGGCCTTCGGTGTGACACTGCGGGAAATAGTCGAAGACTATGGGCAGGGCACCTACAGCGGTCGTCCGCTTCGCGCCATTCAGGTGGGTGGGCCTCTGGGGGCCTTTTTGCCCGAGTCCCAGTGGGACACTCCCATGGACTATGAAGCCTTTGCGGCGATCAAGGCGATGATTGGTCACGGCGGTATTGTGGTCTTTGACGACGGTGCTGATATGGCTGCTCAGGCTAGATTTGCCATGGAATTTTGTGTGGTGGAATCCTGCGGTAAATGCACACCCTGCCGAATTGGTTCGGTGCGGGGTGTTGAGGTGATCGACCGGATTGTCGCTAATGAAAACCGCGACAATAATTTAATCCTGTTGCACGAACTTTGCGACACGATGGAATTTGGCTCACTCTGTGCCATGGGGGGCATGACGCCCTATCCAGTGCGCAGTGCGTTAAGTCATTTTCCGGAGGATTTTTTAATCCAGGACGCCACCGGCGCGGGACAAGATGCCGCGTTGGCATCATCGCAAAACGTCACAGGCTCTTTATCAGGCGACGCCGCAGGCGCTGCTCAGGGAGAAAACTAAATGTTGGAATTCTACGAACCCCAGGCAGATTACGGTACCCCTAAAAGCGCCAGTACAGCTATGGTCACATTGAGTATCGATGGCGTGAATGTCACCGTGCCAGAGGGCACCTCAGTGATGCGTGCTGCTGCCGAGAGCGGGGTCAAAATTCCCCGTCTCTGCGCCACGGATCAACTTAAATCCTTTGGCTCCTGCCGTGTCTGCTTAGTTGAAATTGAAGGCCGCCGGGGATTCCCCGCATCCTGTACCACCAATGTCGAAGCAGGTATGGAAGTGCGAACGCAGTCCGATGAAATCGGCAAGCTGCGGCGCAATGTTATGGAGCTGTATATCTCCGATCACCCTCTGGACTGCCTGACCTGTCCCACCAATGGCGACTGCGAACTGCAAGATACCGCTGGTGAACTGGGTCTGCGGTCCGTGCGCTATGGCTTTGAAGGCGAAAACCATTTAGTTGCCGAGAAAGACGAGTCCAACCCCTATTTTACCTTCGACCCCTCCAAGTGCATTGTCTGCTCACGCTGCGTACGCGCCTGTGAAGAAGTGCAGGGTACTTTTGCTCTGACCATCGATGGTCGTGGTTTTGAATCCAAGGTCAGTGCCAGTCAAGCCGAAGACTTTATGGATTCCGAATGTGTTTCCTGCGGAGCCTGCGTCAATGCCTGCCCCACCGCAACCCTGACCGAAAAAAGTATTATTGAAGCGGGTAAACCTGAACATTCAGTGACCACCACCTGTGCTTACTGCGGTGTCGGCTGCTCATTTAAAGCCGAGATGAAAGGCAGTCAAGTGGTTCGCATGACCCCCTATAAAGACGGCAAGGCCAATGAGGGGCATGCCTGTGTTAAGGGTCGGTTTGCCTTTGGTTACGCCACTCACAAAGACCGAATAACTCTGCCCATGATCCGCGATAGCATCGATGATCCCTGGCGCGAAGTATCTTGGGATGAGGCTGTGACCTACACCGCCAAACGCTTTAAGGATATTCAGGCGCAGTATGGCCGCACCAGCATTGGTGCTATTTCATCAAGCCGTTGTACCAACGAAGAAGTCTATTTAGTGCAAAAAATGGTACGTGCTGGATTTGGCAATAACAATGTCGACACCTGCGCTCGAGTCTGCCATTCACCCACCGGTTTTGGTTTAAAGACCACTTTGGGTGAATCCGCGGGGACACAAACTTTCGCCTCAGTGGCTGAGGCCGATGTGGTGATCGTAATGGGTGCCAACCCAACCGAAGCGCATCCGGTATTTGGTTCCCGTCTAAAGCGCCGACTGCGAGAAGGTGCCAAATTAATTGTTATCGACCCGCGCAAAATTGAACTGGTCAGCTCACCGCATATTACCGCCGACTATCATCTGCCGGTGCGCCCGGGCACCAATGTAACCATTCTTAATGCACTGGCTCATGTGGTGGTTAACGAGGGCCTCGAAGCCCGAGACTATATCCACGAGCGCTGCGATGTGGCTGAGTTTGAGAAGTGGCGAGCCTTTATTGGCGACGAGCGTCACGCCCCCGAAAATACCGAAACGATCACCGGCGTTGCCGCCGCTGATCTGCGTGCTGCTGCCAGGTTATATGCCACCGGTGGCAATGGCGCGATTTTCTATGGTCTAGGTGTCACCGAACATAGTCAGGGTTCAACCGCGGTGATGGGCATTGCCAATCTCGCCATGCTCACCGGCAATATTGGTCGCGATGGCGTGGGCGTAAACCCGCTGCGTGGACAAAACAATGTGCAGGGTTCCTGCGATATGGGGTCGTTTCCCCATGAGCTACCCGGCTACCGACATATTTCCGATACCGCGACTCGCCAATTATTTGAAGGGGAGTGGGGCGTAACGCTGGACTCCGAGCCGGGCCTGCGTATCCCCAATATGTTTGATGCAGCCCTCGACGGTGAGTTTAAAGGTCTCTACTGTCAGGGGGAAGATATTGCCCAGTCCGATCCCAACACCCAGCATGTGGAAGCCGCACTGCGCTCCATTGAATGCCTCGTGGTACAGGATATCTTTCTTAACGAAACGGCTAAATTTGCCCATGTCTTTTTGCCCGGCGCGTCATTCCTAGAGAAGGATGGCACCTTTACCAATGCCGAGCGCAGAATCTCAAGAGTGCGCAAAGTTATGCCACCACTCAGTGGCAAAGCGGACTGGGAGGGTACTATGGCCTTGGCAAATGCCCTCGGCTGCAAAATGGACTACAGCCATCCTTCAGAAATTATGGATGAGATAGCCCGACTGACCCCAACCTTTACCGGAGTCTCCTACGACCGCTTAGAGCAGCTTGGCAGCATTCAGTGGCCGTGCAATGACAGCACGCCAGAGGGTACGCCAATAATGCATGTGGAGGAATTTGTCCGCGGCAAAGGCTTCTTCGCCATGACCGAATATGTGGCGACCACCGAGCGCGCCAATCGTAAGTTTCCCCTGCTGCTCACCACCGGTCGGATTCTCTCCCAATACAATGTTGGCGCGCAAACCAGACGCACTGACAATAGCGAATGGCACGGTGAAGACTTATTGGAAATCCATCCCCATGATGCCGAAGAGCGCGGTATTAACCATGACGACTGGGTCGGTATTAATAGTCGCGTAGGAGACACGGTGCTGCGCGCCAGTGTCACCGACAGGGTTAAGCCAGGTGTTGTCTACACCACCTTCCATCACCCGGTTTCCGGTGCCAATGTGATCACCACGGATAACAGCGACTGGGCTACCAACTGCCCCGAATACAAAGTGACCGCGGTGCAAATTAGCAAAGTCACCGCGCCATCGAGCTGGCAGGCGCGGCAGAAGTCCTTTGATAAGCAGCAGCAAGGCTTATTAAAAGAAGCGCAGCATTAAGCGTGGCAACTGGCGGGTCAGATAAGGTTAATCGTGCAGTCTGGAACGCCGGAGAAACTGCCGAGGGCAGCGATTGGGTTGCCACTGAAACCGCCATTGCACTGGTCTATAACGGCATCTCCCATGTGGTGATGATGGCTACACCCGCAGACTTGGAAGACTTTGCTCTGGGCTTTAGCCTCAGTGAAGGGATCTTGCAAAGCGCCGCACAACTGCTCGACTGCGAAGTGCTAGAGACCGACAAAGGCATAGAGCTAGTCCTCACTATTAGGGCCGAACCCTTTGCCAAATTAAAGCAAAAGCGCCGCAATCTAGTGGGCAGAACCGGATGTGGACTCTGTGGTGCCGAATCTTTAGATCAGGCGATTGCCGAGCCAGTTAGGGTCACCAGTGATTTATCTATAAGCCACCAAGCCATTCAAAAAGCCGCCAGCAACTTGGCCTCAGAACAGAAATTGCAGCAGCAAACTGGTGCCGTACATGGCGCCGCCTACTGTAATCAGCAGGGCGAACTATTATTAGTGCGTGAAGATGTTGGTCGTCACAATGCACTGGATAAATTATTGGGAGCACTGGCTAAAACACAACTTGAGGCAGGCTTTGTCTTAGTGACCAGCAGAGCCAGCTATGAAATGGTGTCAAAAACTACCAGCGCCAATATTCCACTTTTAGCCGCCGTCTCGGCGCCTACATCTCTGGCCATCCAACTGGCCGAGACAAGTGGCTTAACCTTGGTGGGCTTCACCCGAACCGGTCGTCATGTGGTCTATGCCTGTGGCCAAAGAATTCATTGAGAGAAACCCCATGTCAGAATCAAAACTTCAGCGTCTAGTCAGTCAGGTCAACCAAATAGCCCTCAATATGAGTGCCAATGGCAGCGATGAAATGGTTGCCGATCAGGTGGCTCAGCACCTTGAGAAATTTTGGGCGCCGCCGATGAAAGACCTGATTACACAGCGGGCGGTGGGGGATGATATTGGTTTGACCGCGACAGCTCAGATGGCCATTCACAACCTAGTAAAAATTCAGCAAGCCAAGGGCGCCTAAAAGCCATTTTTACCTGACCCACCTTTTATCGATCAAATCTAATCCCTAGAATCCTATCCCTGCTATCTCAAATGGCGCTGAGATATCTCTAAGCACTGCTAGGGTTTTACCTCGGCACACAGTTCTATAGACTTCATCAATAATTGAATGAATAATCATTTAGCCTGAAATAATAATCTAGCAACGCATATCCAACCAATAAGGACCCCCACCGTGACCAACCCACTTTTAGAAACCCATGAGTTGCCCCCCTTTGCCGCTATTGGGGCTGAGCATGTGGAGCCAGCCATTGAACAGCTGATCGAGCAAAATCGCACTGGTCTCACGGCGCAATTGGCGGGGCTGGGAAAGGTCAGCTGGGATTCTCTAATCGAGCCAATCGATGAGCGCAATGAAATGGTCAATCAAGCCTGGTCACCGGTTGGCCATTTAAATAGCGTGCTAAATTCTGATGCGCTGCGTCAGGCCTACAATAACTGTGTCGGGAAGTTGGCTCAGTGGGGAACCGAAGTAGGGCAGAATAAGGCACTCTTTCAGGCCTATAAAACCCTCTCAGAGAGTCAAGAATTTGCTCAGTTAACTCAGGCTCAGCGTCACAGTATCAAACTAGCATTGCAGGGTTTTCATCTCTCAGGGGTGTCACTGGCAGAAGATAAAAAGCAGCAGTTTTCCGATTTAACCCAGCGTTTAGCCGAACTTAGCAGCACTTTCGGCGACAATGTTATGGATGCTACTCAGGCTTGGACACTGTTGATAGCCGATGCCAAAGCGTTAGCGGGTGTTCCCGAGAACTCTCTTGCCCTGTTCGCTCAGGCTGCTGAAGAAAAGCAACAGAGCGGATATTTGCTCAGCCTAGATCAGCCCTGTTTTATCGCCGTTATGACCTACGCCGACAGTCGTGGATTGCGCGAAGAGATGTATCAGGCCTTCACTACCCGTGCGTCCGATCAGGGTCCGCAGGCGGGGCAGTGGGATAACAGCGCGATTATTGATGAGATATTAAAATTGCGTCACCAGCTGTCGCAACTCTTGGGTCTTGGTAATGCCGCGGAGCTGTCTCTGGCACCTAAGATGGCCGCCTCAACCAGTCAGGTCATGAGCTTCTTGAGCGACCTTGCTAAGCAGGTAAAACCCCAGGCGGAAAAAGAGTTTACTGAGCTATCAAGCTTCGCTCGCAAAGAACTTCAGCTCGATGATCTCAAGGCCTGGGACATTGCCTATGCCTCAGAGAAACTGCGCACTGAGCGCTATGCCATTAGTGTTGAAGAGTTGCGTCCTTGGTTCCCTGTTGAGAGCGTGATAGAGGGCCTCTACAGTATCGCCGGCCGACTGTTTGATATTAGTATTGAAGAAGACCGCAGTGTCGCTCTGTGGCACGGGGATGCCAAGTTCTATCGCATCTCGCGCAATGGTGAGGTCATCGCCAGTTTTTATTTGGACTTATACGCCAGAGAGAAGAAGCAGGGTGGGGCTTGGATGGATGTGTGCCGTTCACGGCGCAAACTGGCCGAAGGTATTCAGCTGCCCGTGGCCTATCTCACCTGTAACTTTACCCCCCCTGTGGCCGGCAAGCCGGCGCTGCTAACCCACAATGAAGTCACCACCTTATTTCATGAGTTTGGCCACGGCCTGCATCATATGCTCACGCAAGTTGAAGTCTTAGATGTGTCGGGTATCAATGGTGTCGCCTGGGATGCGGTGGAACTGCCGAGCCAATTTATGGAGAACTGGTGCTGGCAGGAGGAGAGTATTGCGCTGATGTCAGCCCATTTTGAAAGCGGCGAAGCGCTGCCCCAAGCCATGCTTGATAAATTATTGGCGGCAAAGAACTTTCAGTCAGGCATGGCGCTGGCTCGTCAGCTTGAGTTTGCCACCTTTGATTTTCGCCTGCACCTTGAATACAACCCCAGCAATCCAATCAACCCCCAGCAGTTGATCAATGAAGTACGTGAGCAGATCGCGGTTGTTAAAACACCAGATTACAATCGCTTTCAAAATGGTTTTGGGCATATTTTTGCCGGGGGTTATGCCGCCGGTTATTACAGCTACCTCTGGGCTGAGGTCTTGTCTGCGGATGCTTTCTCGCTATTTGAAGAACAGGGCATTTTTGATCAGGCCGCCGGGGATAAATTCCGCGAGGCGATTCTTGAGCAGGGTGGCTCCGATGACGCAATGAATCTATTTGTGCAGTTCCGGGGTCGAGAGCCATCTAATGACGCGCTATTGAGGCACAGGGGTATTTCTTAGAAGGGCTTACGCTGTCGGCTATGACAGTGGGCTGCTGAAGGTTGCAGAGATGCCTTGCGGCTTTGTTCTGCCAAGGTTTCCGTGGGATGGTGGTTTTGAAGCTTTTATCGCAACGGTAGGTTAGTTTTTCTGGCAGAGACCTGTGCGCGCGGCTATCTTTAGGTTCAATTTCACCACTTCTATTGAGATGAGTTGTGACCAATCACATCAATATCCAGTTCTATAAAACCCAACAGACTGAATTTATCCTGGGATCCTTCGACAAGAAGCTCTGCCTATTAGATTTTCACTACCGCAAAATGCGAGCTGCTGTTGACCAGCGTCTCAAGAAGGGTCTGGAGGCCGAATTTGTTGAACAGGATGATGCGACTCTTCAGGCAGCTAGAGTCCAAATAGAGGACTACTTTTGCGGTACTCGTAAACTGTTTGATATTCCTCTGCTGATGGTAGGCAGTGACTTCCAAAAAACCGTTTGGCAGGCTTTGTTGGAGATTCCCTATGGTGAAACCAGTAGTTATCTTCAGCTATCTAAGCGCATCGGTAATGCTAAGGCGGTCCGCGCTGTGGCTGCCGCTAACGGCGCCAATGCAATATCTCTGATAATTCCCTGCCACCGTATCATTGGTTCCAATGGAGCCTTGGTCGGCTATGGTGGCGGGCTGCCACTTAAGAAACGCCTGCTGCACTTAGAGCAGGGTGCTGACCCTAGAAATATCACCTCTGATCTGTTCGCCCAAAGATAAGTCGCCTGGGTTTCATCACACTATATTCCATTCTAAAAACGTCACTGCTGACTCACGCCAGTAAAGACAGCTCCTCTATTCATATTTTGGCCTAAGCTTAGATAAGATTGTGTGCATAAAGGTCTCTACCCCTCGAGGGAAGACTAGGTACCTATTTAGAGAAACAGGACAACGCAGTTGAGAGCGGAGACTCTTTATGAAAATGCCAGAATTTCCTCAGAACGAGGCAACACGGCTTGAGACCCTCAGATCATTAGATATATTAGAAACCCCCCAAGAAGAGCGCTTCGACCGTCTGACCCGCATGGCCAGGCGGCTTTTTAATGTGCCCATCGCCCTGGTAAGTCTGGTTGATGAAAACCGTCAGTGGTTTAAGTCGTACGTTGGCCTGCCGGTGTCCGAAACCCCGCGAGATATCTCCTTTTGCGGCCATGCCATTCTCGGTGATAACGCCTTTATTATCCCCGACGCCTCAGCGGATGAGCGGTTTCATGATAATCCTCTGGTGCTTGATGATCCCAATATTCGTTTCTATGCAGGCTGCCCTCTGCGCGCATTAAATGGCAGTCAAATGGGTACGCTATGCATTATTGATGACAAACCGCGGGATTTTAGCGACCAAGATCTACGTGCGCTTAAAGACCTTGCGGCAATGGCTGAACAGGAGTTGGCGGCGTTGCAGTTGGCGGTATTGGATGAGCTGACAGAGATCTCTAATCGCCGGGGTTTTATGACTCTGGTTGGCCACGCGATCAGCATGTGCGTACGGCAAAAGATGTCTGCCTCTCTGGTGTTTTTTGATTTGGATAAATTTAAGTTGATCAATGACAGCTATGGCCACGTAGAAGGCGATCGAGCACTGGTGACCTTTGCCAGCATCTTGCATAAAACTTTGCGCGAATCCGATCTGGTGGCACGCATTGGTGGCGATGAGTTTGCTGCACTGCTGCTGGATACGCCAAAAGCGTCGGCGGTAGATGTAATTGCTAGACTGCAGGGGACGGTGGATGAGTACAATCGGAAAGCCAGCCACGACTACAGAATCGACTTTTCCTTTGGCATTGTCGACTTTGACCCTCAGATTCACGGTGATGTTGGCGCGCTGCTGGCAGAGGGTGATGCGCTGATGTATCAATGCAAACAATGAAAGAGTTAACGCCCATCGAGAAAATCTCTTAGACTGAGTTCTCGGCTTAGATGCCGATTTAAATGCCGGTTCAAGTGCTAGCTTAAAAGCACGCTAACCTCGTCAAGAGAATTTCGATGGCTGAATCCAAAGGTTTTATCCCGCTTAATTTTGCCGTTCAAGAGCCCGAGCATATGGAGCGGGCAGCTCAGGCGTTTTATCAGCAGATGGCCACGCGCCGCTCAGTGCGGGATTTCTCCCCTCAGCCAATTCCCGACTCCGTGCTTGAGAGTGCTATCTTGGCCGCAGGCACCGCCCCCAGTGGC
Organism: Porticoccaceae bacterium; assembly: GCA_029250825.1. Lineage (GTDB taxonomy): Bacteria > Pseudomonadota > Gammaproteobacteria > Pseudomonadales > Porticoccaceae > HTCC2207. The sequence goes on along the minus strand of JAQXEN010000061.1, from coordinate 52,576 downwards.
GCCAATATGCAGCCTTGGCACTTTGTTGTAGTGCAGAATCCAGAGCTAAAAACACAGATTCGTCAGGCTGCTGAAAAAGAGGAGCGGGAACTCTATAGACACCGCGCCTCGGACGAATGGCTCGATGCTCTGGCTCCCCTGGGCACTGATGCCAGCAAACCTTTTCTCGAAACCGCCCCGGCACTGATTGCGATCTTTCTGAAAAAGGTCACCATTGATGCCGATGGCACCAAACACAAAAATTATTACACCCCTGAGTCCGTTGGTATTGCTACTGGCATGCTGATTACCGCCCTGCACAAGGCGGGGCTGGCAACCTTGACTCACACCCCGAGTCCAATGAAATTTCTCACGGAAATTCTCCAGCGCCCGAGTCATGAACGACCATTCCTGCTGTTAGTGGTGGGTTATCCTGCAGAGGGCGCTCTAGTACCAAATATCCAGCGCTTACCCCTAAGTGATACAGCCACCTTTTTAAAGTGATTAGACAGGCTTAAAGCGTGTCTATGCCTGTCAGACTTTGACATAATGAACAGCTATTCAGTGTATTAATGGTTGTAAGTCCTATGTCGAGCCTGACCCACCTAAACGCCAATGGCGAAGCCCATATGGTCGATGTGTCTGCCAAGTCGGACACCCTGCGCACCGCTATAGCGCAATCACAGGTTGAGCTGACTCCAGCTATTGTGGAGGCGATCACTGATAACAGCCTGCCGAAAGGGGATCTATTTGCCACGGTAAGAATTGCCGCTATTCAGGGGGCAAAAAAATGTAGCGACCTGATTCCCCTGTGCCATCCATTGCCCCTGTCCAAAATCACTGTGGATATCGAACTGCAGGGCAATAGCCTAGTAATTAGCGCCCTGTGCAAGACCACCGGCAAGACTGGAGTTGAAATGGAAGCTCTCACCGCCGCCTCGGTTGCCGCACTGACGGTTTACGATATGTGCAAAGGTCTGGATAAGGGCATGGTAATTCGCGAAACCAAGCTGCTGGAAAAGACCGGCGGCAAATCCGGAGACTGGTCGACAAATGATTAATCTATTATTTTTTGGTCGCCTGGGTGACTTTGCCACGCAGGTGCCACCGACCATAGAGGCCTCAACTCCGGCTGAGATTCGTCAGTTATTGACGGCAGATTTTCCCGATCTGGCTCGAGAGTTACAACAGCCACAGGTCTTGGTATCGGTTAACAAGATGATTGTCGGTTGGGATCAGCCTCTATTTGATGGCAGCGAAGTGGCATTTTTGCCACCAGTAACCGGCGGTTAGTTATGACCACTCGCATCCGTATTCAGCAGCAGGATTTTGACTTGGCCGAGGAGTATCAACTGCTTCGCCAGGGTCATTCTACTGTGGGCGCGGTGGTGACCTTTTCGGGTCTAGTACGTGATTTTGAGCTCAGCCCTGAAGGGTCGGAAAGGATCGACTCTTTAAACCTACAGCACTATCCGGGCATGACCGAAAGTCTGCTGAAAAACATCGTTGAACAGGCCAACTCGCGCTGGGATCTAATCGCCACAACCGTCATCCACCGAGTCGGGGAATTGCTGCCGATGGAGCAAATTGTCTTGGTTGGGGTGGCCAGCGAGCACCGTGCCGATGCCTTTGAAGCGGCACAGTTTTTGATGGACTATCTCAAGACCCAAGCGACCTTTTGGAAGTCGGTAAAGGGCAATGGCAAGCACCAGTGGATCGAGAGTAAAGCCTCAGATCAGCAGGCCGCAGCACGCTGGGATGGTGTCGCCGATGAATAATATTGATGGGCTTATTTTGGCTGCAGGACGTTCTAGCAGAATGGCTTGCGGGGATAAGTTAATGTCAATTCTAGGTAATAAGACGCTCCTCGAACATGTTGTTACGCGTCTCGAATCTCAGGTGACAGCGCTGTTTATCAACGCTGACCCAGCACTCTGCGGCGCGCAGTCGCTGCCGGTAATTGCCGATCGAGTCGAGGGTTATAAGGGACCCCTTACGGGCCTCTGGAGTGCTTTAAAAAGTGATCAGCTAAGCGATGCTGACTACCTGATGATCGCGCCCTGTGATGGGCCATTTATCCCTGACAATTTGGTCTCCGAGTTATATCAGTCGATGGTTGTTAATGATGCAGACATCGCCTGTATCCGCTATCAGGGATTTGCTCAACCGACCTTTTCCCTTTGGAATAAGCGTATTTTGCCCGCTGTTGAAGAGTCGCTGTTGAGGCAAAATCAGGGGGGGTTTAAGTCACTCTTAGCTGAACTCAAAACCGTCTATCTCGACTGGCCAGAGCAGCCTATCAATCCGTTTTTTAATATCAATACCCTGGACGATTTGGCCGAGGCGGAGGGGCTGTTACTGTGAGTACGGAACTCAGCCACGATCAATTTATGCGCTACAGCCGTCATCTGTTAATGGATGATATTGGCGAGGCAGGGCAACAGAAACTCTCACAGGCACGGGTATTAATTGTCGGTCTCGGCGGTCTCGGCTGTCCGGTCGCCCTGTATTTGGCCGCTGCGGGAGTGGGTCAATTATCGCTCTGCGATCCAGATCATGTGGAGCTGAGTAATCTTCAGCGTCAGATTCTCTATACCGACACGGACTGTGGCGAGCACAAGGTCAAATGCGCTGAGCGTGAACTGAGTGCATTAAATCCCCATATCAGCATCAGTAGTTACAGCAGTGAGATAAGTGAAGAATTGATCGACAATCAGGATATTGTTGTGGATTGCACAGACAATCTAGCCGCTCGGCAGTTGATCAATAGCCGCTGTCATAACAACAAGATTGGCTTTGTCAGTGCCTCGGCACTGGGCTGGGAGGGGCAATTAATGGCCTTTGATTTTCCCGCCCATTCAACCCTGTGCCTTAATTGTATTATTGATAAGAACTCCCCAGAGCCCATGCAGAATTGCTCTAACTCTGGCGTGGTGGGTCCAGTGCTAGGTGCTATGGGTAGCTTGCAGGCGACCACAGTGATCAGAATGCTGCTGGGCTATTTTCAACAGCATGGTGAAATGCAACGCTATGACGGCAAGGCCGGGCGCTGGTTGGCTCTGGCGGCCAAGGCAAAGAGTGATTGCTTGGTTTGTGGCGAGGCTGGATAAACTCCAGACTTGGCTGAGGCCTTGACTGAGAGACTAACGAATTAAATATCAACAATAGGAGTAGTAGACGTGGCTCACGATGTATCAGCCCCCAGACGTTTTGTAAAAATCGCCATACTCACGGTATCAGACACCCGCAGTCTGGAAACTGACACCAGTGGTTCATTTCTGCAGCAAGCGCTGGAGGAGGAGGGGCACCACCTCGCGGATCGCAAACTGGTTATCGATGATATCTACCAAATGCGCGCAGCGGTCTCCAACTGGATTGCCGATCCCCAAGTGGAGGTGATTATCACCACCGGTGGTACTGGCTTTACCGGCCGTGACAGCACTCCTGAAGCTCTGTCGCCGCTGTTTGACAAGCATATTGAAGGCTTTGGTGAACTCTTTCGTCAGCTCTCCTACGAAGAAATTGGCACCTCCACTGTGCAGTCTCGCTGTCTCGCCGGGCTGTCTAACAATACCGCCATTTTCTGCGTGCCGGGGTCCACCGGTGCCTGTAAAACCGGCTGGAATGGCATTATCAAACAGCAGCTAGATAGTACCTTCCAACCCTGCAACTTTGTTCAGCATGTCCGCAAGAAGTCACAATAATGCTCAGTGTCTCGGAGGCTATTAATCAGCTTGTCGCCAGTGGTTCTAAGGTGACGCCGGCAACCGAGCAGCTATCTGTAGTCGATAGCCTTGGCCGTATTTTGGCGGAGGATATTTGCGCCTCAATTGATGTGCCTCCCGCCGACAACAGTGCAATGGATGGCTATGCCTTCTGTTATGCCGAGGCCAGCGCTAATCAATTTCAATTGCCCCTCAGTCAGCGTATTGCCGCTGGTACCGCACCACAGCCACTGGTGCCCAATAGTGTGGCGCGAATTTTTACCGGGGCAGAAATTCCCCCGGGTGCCGATACCGTTGCCATGCAGGAAAACTGCAGCGAACAAAACCAAATAGTTAGTCTGGATAGCGCGGTAAAAGTCAGTGCCAATGTCAGATCCCAAGGGCAGGATATTCGGGCCGGCCAGATTATTTTGACCGCAGGCACCCGAGTGCGGGCTCAGGAAATGGGCTTGTTATCCTCCTTTGGTATCAAAACTGTCGAGCTGTTTAAGCCGCTGCGAGTGGCAATTTTCTCAACCGGTGATGAGCTGGTGGAGCCGGGCACTGACCTCCAGGCTGGACAGATCTATAACTCCAACCGCGCCACTCTAATTGGCTTAATTCAGTCTCTGGGCATGATTGCGGTAGATTTAGGCACCGTGGCGGATAGCGCCGAAGCCACTGATGCGGTGCTCGTTCGAGCCGCTGAACTGGGGGATATTATCCTTAGTGCTGGGGGCGTCTCTGTTGGCGACGAAGACTATGTCAAAGATGCCGTGGCCAAAGCCGGTGAGCTTAACTTTTGGAAAGTGGCAATCAAGCCGGGCAAGCCTTTGGCCTTTGGTCATGTGGCCAATAAACCCTTTATTGGACTACCTGGCAATCCGGCATCGGTATTTGTCACCTTTATGATTCTGGCGCGGCCATTTCTGCTCGCCCGTCAGGGCTTGGCTGAGACAGCGCCGAAATTTTTAAAGGCTCAGGCGCAGTTTGCCAAGAGCGGGGAGGGTCGCGAGGTCTATCTGCGGGCGCGATTGGAAGACGGTGGTGTCGCGATTTACCCCAATCAAAGCAGCGGTGTACTGGCCTCGGCCAGCTGGGGTGATGTCTTTGTTAGGCAACTCAGCGGCCAGACTATCGTAGTTGGAGATCTGGTGGATGTGCTACCCTACGCCAGCTAAATCAATCATATGGACGTCATCGCCTTGACTCAGCCCAAGTCACTTATTGATCCTTTCGGTCGCTCGGTAAATTACCTGCGCCTATCGGTGACTGATCGCTGTAATCTGCGCTGCACTTACTGCATGGCCGAGGAGATGACCTTTCTGCCGAAACAGCAGATTCTCTCTCTCGAAGAACTGCGCGATGCAGCAACGGCTTTTGTCGAGCTGGGTATTCGCAAGATTCGCCTTACCGGCGGCGAGCCGCTGATTCGCCGGGATATTATTAAATTAGTGAGTTCCCTCTCCGCTTTGCCCGGCCTCGACGAACTGACCATGACGACCAATGGACTGCTGTTGCCGACTATGGCTCAGCCATTAAAAGATGCGGGCATCTCAAGATTAAATATCAGTGTCGACAGCCTAAAATCCGAGCGTTTTAAGCAGCTTACCCGGGTGGGTGATCTCAGCCAGGTACTTCAAGGCATTCATGCTGCTGGTGCCGTTGGTTTTCAGAAGATTAAACTTAATGCCGTAATTCTGGCCGGATTCAATGATGATGAAGTGTTGGATCTCGCGCGCTTTGCGGTGGATAACGCCATGGATATTTCCTTTATCGAGGAGATGCCGCTGGGGGAAATATCCTCTCATAAGCGAGTCAACACCCAGATTACCAGCGCCCAGATTCGCGAGCAGTTAGCCGCAGAGTTCAGCATGATCGACAGTGCCGAGAGCACCGGCGGCCCGTCCCGCTATATGCAGGTGGCCAACAGCGACAGTAAAATCGGCTTTATCTCACCCATGTCGAATAATTTCTGCGAATCCTGCAACCGTGTGCGCATGACCGCGGAAGGGCGTCTGTTGCTCTGTCTCGGCAATCAAGATAGCCTTGATTTGCGGGAAATTTTACGCAGTCATCCCGGCGATGGGGAGCTGCTAAAAAGCAAAATCGTCGAAGCCATTGGCAATAAGCCGGAGCGTCATCACTTTGATCCGGAGCAGGTGGATATAGTGCGCTTTATGAATATGACCGGCGGCTGAGGTCAATGCTGTTAGAGTCACTCTTTGTCTTTGAATACTCCTACTGGTTACTTGCTACCATAGCCTTAATGGCTGTGCTCTACTCATCTGTAGGCCACGGTGGTGCCTCTGGCTATCTGGCGGCTATGGCCCTGTGGGGGCTGGCACCGCAGGAGATGCGACCCGCGGCGCTGGTCATGAATATAGTGGTTACCTGCTGGCTGCTATACCGCTTTCAACCCTACAAACTAATGCCCCATAGGCTGTTCTGGCCACTGGTGATGGCCTCCACACCGGCGGCTTTTGTCGGCGGACTGTGGGTTGTGGATGTTCTCAGTTATCGTCTATTGGTGGGTCTGTTGCTGGGCTTGGCGGCAGTGCGTATGCTGGTGACCAATAAAGCTAGCCAGCAAATTCGGTTGCCGGCACTGTGGCTTATAATAGCCGTGGGTCTGTTGTTGGGTTTCTCTGCAGGTTTGACCGGGATCGGTGGCGGAGTTTTTTTAAGCCCACTGATACTGATTTTTGGCTGGTGCACGGTGCGTCAAAGCACAGCGGTTGCCGCTGGTTTTATTTTGCTTAACTCTATTGCTGGGCTAGCTGGCTATGTTGTCAGCGCACAGCCCTGGCCCTTGGGTAGCGGTTGGTTAATGCTCGCAGCCTTTGCCGGCTGCCTGCTTGGGGCAGAGCTGGCATCTCATCGCGCCAGTTCCACCGTGCTGCGCAAGCTCCTTGCAGGGGTGCTGATTATTGCCGCAGCTAAAATGATCTTCAGCGCCTTTTAAGCTTTCCTGTAAGCATCCCTAGATTCTCATTTGGCTCTCATTTGACTCTTATTCTGTTCTCAAGTGGCTCTCAATTCATACGGAACTAGTAGTCGAGTATGTTATTTTCCTATAAAGTATAATTATTAACCATAGCTTGGAGTGAGATCCTCTGTCGCACTGGTCGCTGTGGATAATATAAAAAGACCCTGTTGCCTCGACCCAATATAAGAGATCTCTTTGCACTGGTTTTAATAAAAGAACTGACTTTATTGATAGCGCAGAAGAAAGATTACTTGGAATCTGATGAATTCACTTGTGGACAAAAAAATAGCCTCGCCTTTTTCCAAAGGTCGCCAGCACCAGCTTAAATTTCAGTCGATTCTGTCTGAAGCGGCACAGCTATTTAACTGGCAGGGTTCCCGTGCAACGACTCTGGTGGATATTGCCGGTAGCCTCAAACTGACCAAAACCTGCGTCTATTACTATGTAAAAACCAAAGAAGACCTGGTCTATCAATGCTATGTCTCGAGCTGCGATATGTGGCTGGAAAAGGCCCGTCAAGCTAACAGTATGGATGGCAGTGGTGTGGAAAAAATTGTTGAAATGGTCCGCGGCCACTTCAATCAATATATAGAGACTATTAATGGCAAGGCACCGCACTTTGCCATGCTTGCCGAGGTCACCTCTCTGGATGCAGATCACGCCGAGGATATCATTCAGCGCTGGGATGAAATTTTTCAGCTCTGTTGCGATATGGTCGATCAGGGTATGACTGAGGGCCTAATTGAAAAACAGGATTCAGCTATTGTTAGTTCGGCAATTTTTTCGATTATTCAATGGTTCCCCGTGTGGCTAAACCGCACCCATGCAGCCAATCCGCAGCCAGTGATTGATGCGGTATTGGATGTGTTGCTCCATGGTTTGGCTGCCGAACGCCATCAGTTTACTGAGATTGATTTTCCCGAATTAAGTCATCTGGATTTGGACAGCTTTGATCGCGATGTGCAGAACCGCATGAAGCGCGAGGCGTTTTATCGAGTGGGTTCAATCTTCTTTAATCAGAAGGGGTATAAAGGGACATCTCTAGATGAGATAGCAAACTCTCTGGAAGTGACCAAAGGTGCCTTTTACTACCATATTAAAAACAAAGAAGAGCTGCTCTATCAGTGTTTTAACCGCACCCTAGATGTTGAGCGCCTGTTATTGGCCGAGGCTGACAGTGCTCAGGGCAGTGGTTTAAAAAAGCTTGAGCTGGCGCTGCGCTATTTATTTAATGTGCAGTTTTCTGAAGATGGGCCCTTGATTCGTTATCGGGCGCTGCCTTCTCTCGACCAAGTGCACCGCAAGCAAATTCTAAAAGCTACCAGCGCCAACAGTGAGCAATTGGGAGCCTATATTCGTCAGGGTCTTGAAGATAAGACCCTGCGGGATACCGACTCCAGTGTTGCCCAATATATTCTCTCGGGTGCAGTGGAAGCGAGTCCGGATCTGGTTAATAGGGTGACTGATATGGACAGCAAAGCGCTGTCGGCGGCTTATTTTCATTTGTTTGTTAACGGACTGTTGCGGGATGGGGTGGGTTGAGCTGAGCAGAGAGTAGAAGATCCCTCGTCGCTTCGCTCAGTCGGGATGACAAGTTAGAGAGGGCTATGTCGGAATAACAAACACAGCCTGTCATCTCGAACGAATGTGAGAGATCTCAGTACACCACTGAGCACAGCACTTGTTAGAGCACTTTTTAAAGCACTTTTTACAGAGCTCCATGCTCTACCCAGTGAAAATGACAACAAATCATACTTTGAAATAGCAGAGCAACTCCCTGCCAAAGCAAAATAAAACAACAATAAAAACGGCAACAATATTATGAATAATTTCCTCCATAGCGCAGTGTCCGATGCCCTTGTTGGCCCCGACACCTCCAGCCAACTTGGCGATATCGCCATGGCTATGGGCATTGAGCGCGCCCTAGTCGTCACCGATCCTGGCATTATCAAATTCGGTCTTCTGGATGCGGCAGTTGCCAATCTTAAAGCCAATAATATTGAGTTCAGTATCTATTCCGATGTTATCGCTGATCCCCCAGAGTCGGTCGTTATGGATGCGGTGGCATCGGCTCAGAGCTTTGGCTGTGATGGCGTTATCGGTTTTGGTGGCGGCAGTTCTATGGACGTGGCCAAACTGCTGGCAGTGCTGATTAAAGGTGAGCAGCAGTTGGCGGATATTTATGGTGTCGATCAAATCAGCGGCGGGCGGCTGCCATTGATTCAGGTTCCAACCACAGCCGGCACTGGCTCAGAGGCCACTATGGTGTCGATTATCACCACCGGTGAAACCACCAAAGCTGGGGTTGTCAGTCGCACTCTTCTGGCGGACAAAATCATTCTCGATGCCACACTGACTCTAGGCTTACCTCCAGCCGTCACAGCAGCCACCGGCATTGACGCCATGGTGCATGCTATCGAGGCCTACACCAGTGTGCGTTTAAAAAATCCTCTGTCGGATATGTTGGCCCGGGAAGCCCTGCGCTTGATGGCGGGCAATATTTCCACCGCAGTGAAGCAGGGCGGCAACCTTGAAGCCCGGAGCGCCATGCTGTTGGGTGCCATGCTCGCGGGTCAGGCTTTTGCCAATGCCCCGGTAGCTGCGGTGCATGCCTTAGCCTATCCACTGGGGGGCAATTACCATATTCCCCACGGCTTGAGTAACTCACTGGTGCTTCCCCATGTGCTGCGCTTTAATGCAGTGGCGGCCTCTGAGCTCTATGCCGAGTTGGCGCCGATTATTTTGCCCGGCAGAGGCTTGCCCAGTGATCCCCTCGAAGTCAGTGATTTGCTGGCACAGCACTTTTTAGACTTGGCCGCAGATTTAGGTTTGCAGACTCGCTTAAGTCAGATGAATATTGATCAATCGGATCTGCCCAAGCTAGCGCAAGAGGCGATGTTGCAGCAGCGGCTGTTAATCAATAACCCACGAGAGCTGAGTCTTGATGATGCGCTTTCGATCTACCAACAGGCGTTTTAAGTGATGAGCGATAATAGCGACCAACGCACCAGTTACCCCTACTTTGCCGATATCACCACCCGCTGGATGGATAATGATATCTATGGCCATGTAAACAATGTGGTCTATTACAGTTACTTTGATTCCGTGGCGAATAAGTTTTTAATCGAAGTGGGCGGCTTGGATATTCACAGCGCCGAGATAATTGGTTTTGTGGTGGCCTCCAACTGTCAGTACAAATCGCCGATCGCCTATCCGGATAAAATCGATGCCGGCTTGCGGGTCAATAAGCTGGGTAATAGCTCTGTTGAATACGGTATTGCGATATTTAAGCAGGGCGCTGAAACGGCTTCTGCAGTCGGCACCTTTACCCATGTCTTTGTTAATCGCGCCACCGATAAGTCAGTGGCGATTCCGGCTCAAATTCGGTCTGCTCTGGAGAAAGTTACAGTCTCCTAAAACAGCTGTCAGTGGCGCAAACGGATCAAGCCCTCTTGAATAGTACTGGCAACCAGCCGTCCATCTCTGGAGTAAAACGAACCGCGGCTCAGTCCGCGGCTATGACTGCTGCGGGGACTGTCCATACAGTAGAGCATCCACTCATCAACGTTAAACTCATCATGAAACCAAATGCAATGGTCCAGTGAGGCCGCCTGTAGCTTGCTGTTCATAAAGTTAATGGCGTGGGGTAACAGTGAAGTGCCCATTAAACTGAAGTCTGAGGCATAGGCCAAAATAGCCCGCTGGAGTCCGGGATTCTGAGCTGTCTCTGGCAATGATCCCGCCGCCTTAACCCAGACAAATTGTTCTGCAGGATGCGCGGTGGGATTGGCAAGATCCACTGGATTCACGGTGCGCATTTCAATTGGGCGCAGTGCCGGTCGATGGGCTATGGCACCGGTTTTTGCTTTGTCAGCCAAGGCCTCCCTTAATTTGGCCCAGCGAATATTGTCATCTTCGAGACCCTCAGGTCCGACGCAGTCGGGCATATCCGACTGGTGAGAGAGACCGGACTCAACTACCTGAAATGACAGTTCGGTGCTAAAAATCGCCTTGCCACGCTGAGAGGCGACCACTCGGCGAGTGGTAAAAGAACCGCCGTCGCGAATCCCATCCACTTGATAGAGAATCGGCACATTGGGGTCGCCGGGACGCAAAAAATAGCCATGTTGTGAATGCACCATGCGATCCTCGGGCACTGTGTCCTGAGCGGCACGCATAGCCTGAGCGAAGACCTGGCCACCAAACACTCGCTTATTGGTAGTTTCCGGTGTCACACCTCGATATATGGTCTCGTCAATTTTTTCCAGCTCGAGAATATCCAGTAGTTGTTGCAGTGCTTCGCTCATGCAGTGTTTATTCCTTTAAATTAAGATAAATAGTAGGCTTTATTGATCGGCAATTTTTACCACTAACTTGCCGAAGTTTTTACCGCTAAACAGCCAGGAGAAATACTCCGGTGCCTTTTCGAGGCCCTCAACCAGGGTCTCTTGATACTTTAGTTCACCACTGGCAACCCAGTCAGTCAGTGCATGGTTTGCCGCGGCATAATCATCGACATAATCAAAAACCAAGAAGAATTTATGCGTCGGAGGTGTTTCCAGTTCACCGAAAATATGAAATGGCGTGCGCTCTTTACTGATGTCGGTGGAATTATAGTTGGAGATATAGCCGCAGATAGGCACTCGCGCACCGGGATTTAACTGCTTGGCTACGGCTTCGGTCAAGGCGCCTCCTACGGATTCAAAATAGATATCTATACCGTTGGGACAGGCGGCGGCTAGATCTGCATCCAAGTTGCCGGCTTTATAGTCTACCACTTGATCAAAACCCAGCTCATCTTTTACATAGGCACATTTATCGGGGCCACCGGCTACACCGACCACATGGAGGCCTAACTTTTTGCCGATCTGACCAACCACGGAACCCACAGCACCTGAGGCAGCAGACACCACCAACGTCTCACCGGCCTGGGGCTTGGCTTCAGTTTTGAGGCCAAAGTAGGCGGTTCGACCGGGCATTCCACATACACCCAAATAGGTTGAGAGTGGTACTTTGGAGGCATCCACCTTGTAGGTCATGGGATCTTTTTCGTCGCTGACAAAATATTCCTGCCAGCCCGAGCGAGAGCAGACATGATCGCCGACGGCATAGAGCGCCGACTTTGACTCCACCACAACGCCGGCCGTTTCAGCGGTCATAACTTCACCTATGGCTACGGGATCCGCATAGGATTTTGCTGCACTCATGCGGCCGCGCATATAGGGGTCGAGGGATAGATAGAGGGTCTTAATCAGTATCTGGCCTTCAGTGATTGGTGCTACAGAGCTGGTCTCCATTCGGAAATTTTCTGCTGTCGGCTGTCCTGTTGGGCGGCTGGCTAGCACTATGCTGTTATTGACTTGGCTGTTGTTGTCTTGACTCATGAATTTCCCCTGATAATTTGGCGGTGCCACTTGCGCTTCGGGTGGCTTATTGTTGTGCTTTTTAAGCGGACAACATAATGGTTGCTGAGGCGCTTGATTGCTAGCTCAAATAACGACCAGCGGGACTAAAAATACAGGCAATTAGCTAACAATACTTGAAAGTTACAATAACATACTGTAAGTTCAATTTCATAAAAATACGTCAGGATTGCTAGTGTAGCGGTTCCCTCTAAACCCTTTCTAACTCTGTGATACAGCAGGAGACTAATGTGAGTAATTTACAAGCCTTCAGGCAAGAAACCCGGGACTGGCTCGAGCAGAATTGCCCCGCGTCAATGCGCCTACCAACCGATGGCGATGATTCATGTTGGGGTGGTCGAAACTTTACCTTTGCCAGTGAAGATCAGAAGTTGTGGATGGAACGTATGGCAGCCAAAGGCTGGACTGCCCCAGATTGGCCCACCGAATATGGTGGTGGCGGCTTGGATAAAGGACAGCACAAGATACTGAAAGAAGAGTTGGCAGCCATTAATGCTCGCTCGCCACTGGATAGTTTCGGTATCTGGATGATTGGTCCCGCACTGCTTAAATTTGGCTCTGAGGCGCTCAAGCAGCAGCATCTGCCGCCGATTGTGCGTGGCGAGATTCGCTGGTGTCAGGGTTATTCTGAACCCGGTGCTGGATCGGATCTAGCGGGTCTGCAGTCCAAGGGTGAAGATAGGGGCGATCACTTTATCGCCAACGGCCAAAAAGTCTGGACTTCCTACGGTGACAAAGCCGACTGGATGTTCTGCTTGCTGCGCACCGACACTGAAGCCAAGAAGCAAATGGGGATCAGTCTGGTACTCTTCGATATGGAAACACCTGGTGTAACGCCAAAACCAATCAAGCTTATTTCAGGTAGCTCACCGTTCTGTGAAACCTTCCTCGATGATGTTCGGGTGGAAAAAGATCAGGTAGTAGGTGAAGTCAATCACGGCTGGACCATTGCCAAATATCTGCTCACCCACGAGCGTGAAATGATCGGTGGTATGGGTGCAGCGGTTGTTGGCGGTGAAAGCCTCAGCCAGCATGCCAGTCAGGTGATGGGTCTGGAACAGGGCCGCATGAACAACCCAATGCTGCGTGCTGAAGTGGCAACCTGGGAAATTGACGCCGTCTGTTTTGGTCTTACTGCAGAGCGTGTAACTGACGAAGTTAAATCCGGTCAGGGTGTCGGTGCTACCTCTGCCATGCTCAAGTACTACGGGACTGAACTCAACAAACGTCGTTTTGAAACACTGCTCAAGATCAATGGCAGCGATGGCATGGTCTGGGATGGCGAAGCTGCAAATGGTGGCTGGTTGCCGCGCACTTGGTTGCGCACTAAGGGCAACTCAATCGAAGGGGGAACCTCTGAGGTCCAGCTCAACGTGATCGCTAAAAACATCCTCGGTCTTGGCTAATAGGCTTTGAGAGCACTCTTTTTTTAAGAGACTAACAGAATTTTAAGGTACAGAATCATGGCATTAGTATTAAACGAAGAGCAGCAGATGCTCAAAGAATCAGCGCAGGGTTTCCTCGCTGAATTTGCTCCAGTAGATGAACTGCGCAAGCAGCGTGATGCCGGCAGCGAAACGGGATATGGAGATAAGCTCTGGGCTCAGATGGTGAATATGGGTTGGGCGGCAATCTTGATCCCCGAAGCCTATGGTGGTTTGGACTTTGGCAATGTGGGAATGGGGCAGATTGTTGAGCAGAGCGGACGCACGCTTACTGCATCGCCGCTGTTTGCCACGGCAGTGCTCGGGGTAACGGCAATTAACCTAGCTGGCAGCGAAGCTCAGAAAGCCGAATTGCTCGGCGCTATTGCCGCGGGTGAAATCACCACAGCACTGGCGGTTGATGAAAAAATTCACCATGCCCCAGCACAGATTAGCATGACTGCGGTTAAGCAAAATGGCGGCTATGTTCTCAGTGGCGGCAAGCGTTTTGTGGCCGATGGCAGCACTGCTGACAAACTGATTGTTGCGGCTCGCACTGGCGGTGAAGCTGGGGATACTAACGGCATAAGCCTCTTTGTTGTAGATCGCAGCGCTCCTGGTATAGCGGTTGAACGCACCACAATGACCGACACGCGCAACTATGCCAATATCAGTTTCACCAATGTTGAAGTGACTGAGGCTGCACTCCTGGGGGCCGAGGGTGAGGGCTTTAAAGCACTCTCTGGAACACTGGATGCCGGCAATGTGTATCTGGCGGCTGAGATGTTAGGTATTTGTCAGGAAAGCTTCGATCGCACCCTGCAATATCTTAAAGAGCGCAAGCAGTTTGGTGTGTTGATTGGTTCATTCCAGTCACTGCAGCATCGCACCGCGGATTGGTGGAGTCAGGTGGAGCTGTGTAAGTCAGTGGTTTTAAAAGCCCTGCAGGCAATGGATGATGGCGATGCGATGGCGCCGGTGTTAGCCAGTGTGGCCAAGGCTAAACTTTGCCAGGTGACTGAGTTGTCGACTAATGAAGCGATTCAGATGCATGGGGGTATTGGCATGACCGATGAATATGAGATTGGCTTCTTTATAAAGCGTGCGCGACCAGCGCAGATGATGTTTGGTGACAATAGCTATCACACTGATCGCTTTGCACTGTTGGGCGGTTACTAAGTTAAGCAAATAACAACTATTCGGGGGTTATCGGTAATGATGCCCCGTTTTACGTTCTGGCTGTATTAGAATGTTTAAAAAATAAAAAACACAAAAAAATCAGAATAAGGATAAAGACAATGGATTTAGGTATTAGTGAAAAGCTCAAGCCAATTTTGGAAGAAGTTACTCAGTTTATTGATATAGAGATTTTGCCCTTAGAGCAGGAATACCACGCCGAAGTGGAGAAAGGTGACCGCTGGGCTTACACCGAGCGCCAGACTGAAATTCTCGAGAGTTTAAAGACAAAAGCCAAAGCCAAGAATTTGTGGAATTTCTTCCTCACTCACTTCGAGGGTGGTCATGGTCTAAACACTGTTGAATACGCTTATATTGCAGAGCAAACCGGTCGTTCGCACCTAGCACCTGAGGTGTTTAACTGCGCTGCACCGGATACCGGCAATATGGAAGTGCTGGCCCGTTATTGCAATGAAGAACAAAAAGAGACCTGGTTAAAGCCGCTGTTGGCTGGCGAAATTCGCTCTGCCTATGCCATGACTGAGCCGCATGTGGCCTCATCTGATGCCACCAATATTGCCATGAGCTGTGTTGCCGATGGCGATGAATGGGTGCTTAACGGCGAGAAAATTTGGATCTCCGGTGCCGGTGATCCGCGCTGTAAGATTATGATCGTTATGGTTAACACCAACCCTGACGCGCCGCGCCATTCACGTCACTCCCAAGTGTTGGTGCCCTTTGATACCCCAGGTGTAAAGAATCTGCGCCCGATGCAAATCTTCAATATCGATGATGCACCTCACGGCCATATGCATATGCGCTTTACTGATGTGCGGGTACCTAAAGAAAACATGATTCTCGGCGAAGGCCGTGGTTTTGAAGTGGCTCAGGGACGTTTAGGGCCCGGTCGTATTCACCACTGCATGCGTTCCATTGGTATGGCTGAAGCGGCGCTTAAATTGATGGTTGAGCGTTCGTTAGAGCGAGAAGCCTTCGGTCGTCCGCTGGCCAAGTTAGGAGGCAATGTGGATATTATTGCTCAGGCGCGCATCGATATTGAGATGACTCGACTGTTGTGTCTCAAGGCTGCATGGCTGATGGACAATGTTGGCACCGATGCGGCACAGCCGTTTATCTCGATGATTAAGGTAGCGGCACCCAATATGGCGCTAAAAATTCTTGATGAAGCCATGCAGATGCACGGTGGATTGGGTCTCTCTCAGGATACGCCACTGGCGATCTGGTATGGCGGACAGCGCACACTGCGCTTTGCCGATGGCCCAGATGCAGTACACCGTATGGTAATTGGCCGCCGCGAAATCAAACAGTATATGTAAGGAAATAGCATGACGATAAGATATGACGATCAGGTTGCCATAGTTACAGGTTCAGGCAATGGTTTAGGCCGCTCCCATGCATTGGCACTGGCTGCACGTGGTGCCAAGGTAGTGGTGAATGATCTTGGTGGATCAGTGAACGGTGATGGCGTATCCAGTGCTGCGGCACTGGAAACCGTTGCCATGATTGAAGCCGCCGGCGGCGAAGCGATTGCCAACGGTGCCAATGTGGCAAAAATGGATGAAGTTGAAGCCATGGTTGCTCAGGCTGTGGCGAAGTGGGGCCGGGTCGATATCCTGGTCAACAACGCCGGCATCCTGCGGGACAAGAGCTTTGTCAAAATGGGCATGGATGATTTCCAGCTGGTTGTGGATGTTCACCTGATGGGCTCAGCCAACTGTTCAAAAGCGGTTTGGGCACTGATGCGCGAGCAGGGTTACGGTCGTATTGTGATGACCACATCCTCTAGCGGCATGTACGGCAACTTCGGTCAGGCAAACTATGGCGCTGCAAAAATGGCCGTGGTGGGTTTGATGAATACTCTCTGTATAGAGGGTGATAAGTACAATGTGAAGGTCAATTGCCTGTCTCCTACTGCCGGTACTCGCATGCTTGAGGGATTGATCACGGAAGAGCATTCTGAGCTTATGACTGTAGAGTCGGTGACCGCTGGTCTGTTGACTCTCTGCGATGCAGATTCACCCAATCGCTCGATTTTATGTGCCGGTGCGGGTGGTTATGCTCGCACGCAGATCTATGAGACCCAGGGTATTTATCTGCCGCCAGAACTGCAAACACCAGAGAATGTCCGTGCGCAAATCGAAGCTATCGACAACGCTGATGGTCAGCAGGTTCTAGTAGGCGGTTTCCAGCAGACCAATAAGTTTATTGCAAAAGCCGTCGATTACTTGGCTGAAAAATAATAATAAATTAAGCAGGGCAATATTATGAAAGCATTAGTCTGTAACGAGTTCGGGCCAACTGAAAATTTGGCACTTGAAGAGCGCCCGGTACCCACCCCAGGTAAAGGCGAGATTCTGGTTGATATCAAAGCTGCTGGCGTTAACTTTCCCGATGTCTTAACGGTTCAGGGCAAGTATCAATTTAAACCGGAGCTACCCTTTGTTCCCGGTGGTGAAGTAGCGGGTATTGTCACTGCTGTAGGCGAGGGCGTAACCAGCCGCAAAGTTGGCGACAAAGTGGTTTCTACCGTTCAGATCGGTGGTTTTGCCGAGCAATGTGTGGGTTCTGAGCACGGCGCTTTTGCCATGGGCGAGACCATGTCTTTTGAACAGGCTGCCGGTTTTGCGATTACTTACGGCACTTCTTATTACGCCTTAAAGCAGCAGGCTAAAATACAGCCCGGCGAAACACTGCTGGTATTGGGTGCAGCTGGCGGCGTCGGTATTGCCACTATCCAAATCGCTAAGGCTATGGGTGCGACGGTTATCGCGGCAGCCAGCACCGAAGAAAAGTTGGATTTTGCCTGTGAAGCGGGTGCTGATTTGCGTATTAACTACAGTACTGAAAACCTTAAAGATAAAGTCAAAGAGCTCACCGGTGGCAAGGGTGCAGATGTTATCTATGATCCCGTCGGCGGTGACTTTTCGGAGCAAGCCTTTAGAGCGATTGCCTGGGATGGCCGTTTCTTGGTGATTGGCTTTGCCTCTGGCCCGATTCCTAAGATCCCGCTTAATCTTTGTTTGTTAAAGGGTGCTTCCTTAGTCGGCGTTTTCTGGGGTGCTTGGGCCGCGAGATTCCCATTGGAGTCACGTAATAACTTTGATGAGTTGATTGCCATGATCGATGGCGGCCAGTTTTCACCACTGGTCACAGAGGTCTATCCACTGGCTGATTATAAAGATGCCTTTGCCTCTATTTCAGAGCGCCGCGCCAAGGGTAAGGTTATTCTGTCTATGGCCTAACAGCCTGCTGATACAGGGTCACACAAAAAGGGTCTGCAGTTGCAGACCCTTTTTTATTTGTCACTTGGACTCTTTGTGATTATTTAGTCTTTACGCCAGCGAGGATCAATCGTTCGACAGCACAATTCGATAGCGCGCATCGCCGGTCTTTAAATGGGCAAATGCCTTATTAATCTCGGTCATGGGGAAACGCTCAATCTGCGGTTTAATATTGTGCAAATTGGCAAAATCTAACATGGTTTCTATAGTCGCAGGACTGCCCACTGGGGAGCCTGACACCTCGCGCTGACCGAGCATCAGCGGAAACATACTGATATCCAGAGGGGCCGTGATGGCGCCAACAAAGTGCAACCGACCCTTGGGTTTCAGGGCATTAAGATAAAGATTCCACTCCAACTTAACGTTGACCGTAGAGATAATAAAATCGAAGGAACTGGCGGCGTTTTTAATTGCCCCAGGGTCACGTGAATTTAAAGTCTTGTGAGCACCCAAATCCAGCGCCTCCTGCTGCTTAGAATCGCTAGAGGTAAAGGCGGTTACCTCACAGCCCCAGGCATTTAAAAACTGCAGGGCCAGATGACCAAGGCCACCAATACCAATCACCGCAACCTTGTCAGTGGACTTGATACCAAACTGAACAATGGGGTTAAACACGGTGATACCGGCACAGAGAAGCGGGCCAGCGGAGACAGGATCCATGCCTTCGGGAATCACCACAACACTGGATGCCTGAGCTCGCACCTTGTCGGCGAAACCGCCATTGTGTCCAATAATGGTGCGCACAGCGCTAGGGCAGAGATTTTGATCCCCAGTTTTACAGGGATGACAGTGACCGCAGTAGCCGCTATGCCAGCCGAGACCCACAACTGTGCCCGGCTCTAGGCCGTATACATCGGCACCCTTAGCCGTAATTTTGCCGATAATTTCGTGGCCTGCGACCAGAGGATATTTTGTCAGCCCCCATTCGTTATCTACCATACTTAAATCGCTGTGGCAGATACCAGAGTGAAGAACGTCCATCTCAACTTCATTATTCTTGAGGTCTTCAACGCTATAAGTATGGGGTTCAAACTGTCCGCCTGGCTCCAAAATAGCGTAGGCATTAATCGATTTTGCAGTACTCATGGTAGGTTCGCTTATTGTTATTTATGGTTATTTTTAAGCTTTGATTTGAAATTAAATAAATCTTGTTTTTATTGATTGACGATAACCAGTGGAGGGCGCAAAAGCAAACCCTCGACTGTGGCGGGCTGGTTTTTTTATGACCGCTGGGGATTGCAGAATAGGTGCCAATGGCAGACGGTTTTTGTTAGCTGTTTTTTCTAGGTAATTTTTGTCGATTGTTCACCACAGTGGATGGTAATGGTTGGCCACATTGTGCCTGGCCCTATACAATCGTGCCGGTTCTGCGGTGGCCAAGTGGCGGCTGTGGTCATCCTTCGCTTTCACATAAATGACTAAGAGCAACATGACCGAAAAAGCACTCAAGATCTTAAACAGCCTATATGGTTATGACAGCTTTCGTGGCCATCAGGCGGATATTATCGAGCATGTGGCTGAAGGTAATAATGCCCTAGTTTTAATGCCCACCGGCGGCGGCAAGTCCCTCTGTTATCAGATTCCCTCTCTACTGAGAGATGGCGTGGGTATTATTATTTCGCCCCTAATTGCTCTGATGCAAGATCAGGTGGGTGCTATGCAGCAGCTTGGGGTTAAAGCGGCATTCTTAAATTCCAGTCTGTCCCACAGTGAGCAAAATGAGATAGAACAGCAGCTAATGGCAGGACAATTGGATCTGCTCTACATCGCACCTGAGAGATTGATTCAGCCCTATGTGCTAGATATGTTGGGGCGCTGCAGATTAGCTCTGTTTGCCATTGATGAGGCCCACTGTGTCTCCCAGTGGGGCCATGATTTTCGATCTGACTATCTGTCCCTAAGCCTACTTGCCGAGCGTTTCTCGGCGATACCCCGTATCGCGCTCACTGCCACCGCGGATATTCGCACGCGCAATGAGATTATTGAGCGACTCTCTCTGGGGGATGCCAAGTCCTATGTGAGCGGCTTTGATCGCCCTAATATACGGTATGCAATCGCCAATAAAACCACTCCTAAAAAGCAGCTGTTGGCATTTTTACAGCAGCGCAAAACCGAGGCCGGCATTGTCTATTGTCTGTCCAGGAAAAAAGTTGAAGATACCGCCGAGTGGCTGAGCCAACAGGGCTACAAGGCCTTGCCTTATCATGCCGGACTGCCCGCTCAGCTAAGACAGACTCATCAGAATCGATTTCTGAGGGAAGATGGAGTGATTATTGTCGCCACCATTGCCTTTGGTATGGGTATCGACAAGCCGGATGTGCGCTTTGTGGCCCATCTGGATCTCCCTAAGAGCATTGAAGCCTATTATCAGGAAACCGGTCGAGCAGGGCGCGATGGCCAGTCTGCGGATGCCTGGATGGTCTATGGTCTGCAAGATGTTGTGCGCCTGCAACAGATGGCCCAGGGTTCCGATGGCTCCGAGCAATTTAAACGCGCCGAGCGCCATAAGCTCGATGCCATGTTGGGTCTCTGTGAAGTCACCAGCTGTCGCCGCAAAGTGTTATTGAGTTACTTTGCCGATGAGGCCCCCAATCAATGTGGCAACTGCGATAACTGTCAGCTGCCCCCAGAGACTTGGGATGCTACGGAAGCTGCACAGAAGGTGTTGTCCTGCGTCTATCGCACCGGGCAGCGTTTTGGTCTGGTGCATGTGATGGATGTGTTGCAGGGCAAAGAAAATGAAAAGGTGCTGCAGCATGGCCATCAGCAGCTCAGTACCTTTGGTATTGGCAGAGATACCCATGAAGCTCAGTGGCGCTCGGTGATTCGTCAGTTGGTGGTGCGTGGTTTTTTGCGGGTGGATCTAGAGGGTTATAGTGCACTGCAGCTAACTGATCTCTGTAGACCCGTATTGAAGGGCGAGCAAGAGCTGCATCTACGCAAAGAGGAAGTGAAGGCGCCATCTTTGAAAGGCGGCAAAGGTGGTGGTAAGAAGTCGGCGGGCAAAGTGCAGATTGTGCCGGAAGATCAAGAGTTATGGGATGAGTTGCGGGAGTGTCGCAAGTATCTCGCCGAAGAGCATAATGTGCCGCCCTATGTGATTTTTCATGACGCCACACTGAAAGAGATGTTGGATGTGATGCCCATGTCTGGGTCGGAGTTATTGACCTTAACTGGGGTGGGCGACAGCAAGTTGGAAAAGTATGGCGCGGATTTTATTGAGATAATTTGCCGTTATGCGAAGGCGCGGTAGATTGGCTTTTGAGATCCCTCGTCGCTGCGCTCTGTCGGGATGACGGTTTTTTATACACCGTCACTTTAACCACTTGCCTCCGATTGAGTCCTATGTTGGACCATCATTGATCAACTATGCATGATGAATTAATGTGCGGCGCACTGCGAAAGGTTATGTCATAGTTTTTACTGTGAGGTAAAAGGCCCCAATCCATGGAGAGGTTAAAATGAAGCTGATCTTCCCCGGTTAAGGTGAGGCTTTCACCTATTTTGTTCTTACTCTGGTCTGGCCCATGGCTAAACAGTTCACCCGGGTGAATTTCATTGACACGTAAAAGTTCATACTGGTAGCCTGGCGGAAACTCGACTCTGATTGATACCTGGTGGTTAGTTATATCTAGAGGTGTGATTTTAATTTTGGGATAGGGTATATCCGTGCACCATACTCTGCATACATCATATTGCCCCATATTTATATTCACGATGCGTTTACCTCTGTACCCAGTCAGTTGATCAATTGCAGAGATAAGCCTTTTAACTTCAGTTCCTACGTCATGCTCATACATTTCAACGCTAATTGAATTTTGTATTAAGCTTGAACCTGCGATACTGGGCTGTGAAAAAAACGTTAACTTGGAGTGAAGTGCAGTGATTTTCGATAGTCGTTCGGTCTCAATGACTTGATGAGCTAAGGCATCTTTTGATTCTTTAGCCTCGCTAAGCTGTTGACTTAACATTTTTACCTGTGTGTCTGTATCTTTTCTCTGATAGTAAAGGTTCAGGGCTATGCCTACGAGTGATAATCCAGTAACCAGTGCTGTAAATCCGCCGTATGAATCACCAATTTGGCCGGGAGATGAAAACAAAGACCACAACCCGGGGGCCCATGCAGCCCAAAAGAGAGTGATAAGAATAGCGCAATAGATAGGCCAAAAGTAGTTAGAGGCGGTTACTCGTTTTAATTTGTTGCTTATCTTTTGTAGAATCATCCATGACCCTTGAGACGATAATGCGAATTTTATAACCCTAGATTATGAATTGTCTAAAGTACAGTGAGGGCCTAAAAAACATGTGAAATAAAAAACCCCGCAGAAGCGGGGTTTTTTATTTCTTACGCTAAGCACCTGATGGAGATCCTTCGACTTCTATCAGAATGACAACTCTACTGAGTTGTCACCTCAACAATCTGCTGCGCAGCAATCAACTTGCCTTCCTCAGCGGACTTCTGAAACGACTCGATCTGATCGAAGTTCATGTAGCTATAAACCTCTGCAGACATTGAATCAATCTTGCTGGCGTATTCCATATACTCGGCGACTGTTGGCAGTCGACCTAAAATACCACCGACCGATGCAAGCTCGGCTGAGGTGAGATAAACATTGGCGCCATCCCCCAGACGGTTGGGGAAGTTGCGAGTCGAAGTGGAGAGTACGGTCGCACCGGCAAGCACTCGTGCCTGGTTACCCATGCACAGTGAACAGCCTGGCATCTCTGTGCGAGCACCGACTTTACCGTAGATATTGTAGTAGCCTTCTTCCATGAGAGTGTGCGCATCCATACGTGTCGGAGGGCAGATCCAGAATCTGGAATCTACTGAACCGGCTTCGTCTAGAAGCTTACCCGCAGCGCGGAAGTGACCGATGTTGGTCATGCAGGAACCGATAAAGATTTCGTCTACCTTGTCGCCAGCAACGTCTGATAACAGTTTGGCGTCATCAGGATCGTTGGGGCAGCAAACGATGGGTTCTTTAATATCGGCCAGATCAATTTCAATCACAGCGGCATATTCAGCATCGGCATCCGCTGACATCAAAGTGGGTTCTGCCAACCACTCTTCCATTTTGCGAACGCGTCTCTCTAGTGTGCGCACATCGCCATAGCCTTCGGCAATCATCCAACGCAGTAGTGTGGCATTGGAACGCAGGTACTCGGCCACTGAGTCTTCACCCAGTTTAATGGTACAGCCAGCAGCTGAACGTTCGGCAGAGGCGTCAGATAATTCAAATGCCTGCTCCACGGTAAGGCCTTCAATTCCTTCGCCTTCAATTTCCAGAATGCGGCCACTGAAGAAGTTCTTTTTGCCTTTCTTCTCTACAGTCAGCAAACCTTCTTTGATGCCGTAGTAAGGGATCGCATGCACCAGATCCCGCAGTGTAATACCGGGCTGCATTTTGCCTTTAAAGCGCACTAGTACAGACTCAGGCATATCCAATGGCATAACGCCGGTCGCTGCGGCAAAGGCAACCAGACCAGAACCGCCGGGGAATGAAATACCCATAGGGAATCTTGTGTGTGAATCACCGCCAGTACCCACAGTATCTGGCAGCAACATACGGTTCAGCCAGCTGTGAATAATGCCATCACCAGGACGCAGAGAAACACCGCCACGGTTCATAATAAAGTCAGGCAGGCTGTGCTGGGTAGAGATATCAACAGGCTTAGGGTAGGCCGCTGTGTGACAGAAAGACTGCATTACCAGATCAGTTGAGAAGCCGAGGCAAGCTAGATCTTTCAGTTCGTCTCGGGTCATTGGACCAGTGGTGTCCTGTGAGCCCACAGTAGTCATCTTTGGCTCGCAGTAGGTGCCGGGGCGAATGCCGTCGGTGCCACAGGCTTTACCGACCATTTTCTGTGCCAGTGTGTAGCCCGCATCAGATTGAATCGGTGCTGTTGGGTGACGGAATACGTCTGAAGGTGGCAGACCCATGTGCTCGCGAGCACGCTGAGTGAGACCGCGACCAATAATCAGGTTGATACGGCCATCGGCTTGAACTTCATCGAGGATAACCTCTGATTTGTGTTCAAACTCGGAAACCACATCACCAGCTTCGTTGAGAATCTTGCCCTCGTAAGGATAGATTGTGATCACGTCGCCATTGGCAATATTGTCCACTGGGGCTTCAAAAACCAGGGCGCCAGCATCTTCCATTGTATTGAAGAAGATCGGGGCGACTTTGCTACCGAAGCAGATACCGCCAGAGCGCTTGTTGGGTACGCCGGGCATATCTTCACCGAAGAACCAGAGGACGGAGTTTGTAGCTGACTTACGAGAGGAGCCGGTTCCAACCACATCGCCGATAAAGGCAACTGGCAGGCCGCGGGCTTTTAACTCTTCGATCTGGGTCATGGGGCCAACAACACCATGCTCTTCTGGGTGCATACCATCGCGAGTCATTTTAAACATGGCGCGGGCGTGCAACGGAATATCGGGACGCGACCAGGCATCCTGTGCCGGGCTGAGGTCATCGGTATTGATTTCACCAGTAGCTTTAAATACGGCTACTTTGATGCTCTCGGGCACTGCGTCATTGGCGGTAAACCATTCCGCATTGGCCCATGATTGCATTACCGCTTTGGCATTGGCGTTGCCACCATCGGCTTTTTCCGCCACATCATGGAAGGCATCAAATACGAGCAATGTGCTTTTCAATTCTTCAGCAGCTTGGCTGGCCAGCTCAGCATCATCAAGCAGTGCGACCAGTGTGGCTACGTTATACCCGCCGTGCATATTGCCCAGCAGGGTGACCGCAGCGCTGCGATCAATAATCGGTGAGGAAGCTTCGCCATTCACCAGCGCGGTTAAAAAGCTCGCCTTAACATAGGCGGCTTCATCAACGCCGGGAGGTACGCGGTTGGCAATCAGATCGAGTAGAAATGCTTCTTCGCCGGCTGGTGGGTTCTTCAATAACTCTACTAACCCTGCAGTCCATTCTGGATCCAGTGGTTTGGCGGGAATGTTTTCTAATGCTCGTTCTGCGACATGGGCGCGATAGGCTTCTAGCACGGGGTGCTTCTCCTTTGATCTGGGATGATTTTTAGGACTGTGGAGGGTCCTGATTTAAGCGCGCAATTGTACGTTATTCTGTAGTTTAGTTACAGATATACGGCTTATAACCACTATTCTCTAGATTGTTATGAGGATTGTCGTTTAAAAACGTTTTTTATGGGCTATTTATCCGGTACTCTTCTGAAAAATTTACCTTGGCAGTCTCCATGAATAATCAAACAGCAGTGAAACTCGGCCGCCGTCTCCGGCGGTTAGATACTATGCTTGAGCAGCACTATTCGATTATTTGGGACTGCTGCTGCGATCATGGTTTGCTGGGTATGTCGTTACTTGAGCGCAAGCTCGCCGAGAAGGTGGTTTTTGTGGATATTTTAAGCCCACAAATGGCCTTGTTGGAGCAAGATTTACAGGGGCGTTTTCCCCGCGATAAGTTTAACTGGCAGGTTATCTGTCAGGATGTAAAAGACCTTCAAGTGCCTCAGGTTGCACCTCAGCTATTTGTTATCGCTGGTGTGGGCGGCAATAAGACTATCCAGTTCATTGAGAGTTTGTGTGCGGCTTTGCCGAACTTGCCTTTTGATCTACTGATCTGCTCTGTTCACGGTAATTATGCAGTGCGCAAAGCCCTGGCCGAACACGGATTTGGTTTAAAAAGGGAGCAGATTGTTCTCGAGAATAATCGTTTCTATGAGGCCATTTATGTGTCGCAAAATTCCACTCAACCGATTATTGCCACTGGCCTTACTATGTGGGATCGGGTAAATCCAGATCATCACAGGTATTGGCAAAAGACATTGGCTCACTACCGGAAAAAGGCCGCGGCAGACCCGAAAGCGTTTGAGGCGATTGTTGCCGACTATGAAGCGCTTTTGATTACAGGCTAATTGTTTAACGAGGACTCTCGGCGAGTCGATAAATTTTTCAACTGAAAAGGAACTCTAGAAATGATCAAACTTTACGGTCTCGAAATCAGCAATTATCAGGCTGCGGTCAAAGCCTTTATGTTGGAAAAGGGTTTTCAGTTTGAGGAGGTGGAAATAGCCCCGTCTTATAGCGAGCCCTATATTGAGCTCAGCCCAATGGGCAAAATGCCCTTTATTGAAGTGGATGAGGGTTATCTTAGCGAGACTACTGCGATCTTAGGTTTTCTCGAGAACTGTGTTCCGGATCAGCCAATGACTCCGGCCGATCCCTTTACCAGCGCCAAGATGTCTGAGCTGCTCAAGGTTGTTGAACTCTATGTGGGCAATGAATCTGCTCGGCTTGTGGGCTATGTGTTTTTTGGTGCTGAGCTGAATCAGGCGGTTGCGGATCAGATTAAACCCTTGATGGTAAAGGGTTTGGCGGCGCTTGATCGTCTCGCCAGTTTTTCACCTTATATGATGGGTAATCAGATCACCATGGTGGATATTTATGCCTATTACATTTTTATGAATGCGCGAATTATTGCCAAGAAAGTTTGGGGCTGGAACATGCTGTCTGAGGTGGATGGCCTGGGCGAGTGGATGCAGATGATGTCCGAGCGGCCAATGATCAAGTTGGTTGATGATCAGCGTAAAATTGCTATCGCAA
The DNA here is from genome assembly GCA_029250825.1 of Porticoccaceae bacterium. Lineage (GTDB taxonomy): Bacteria > Pseudomonadota > Gammaproteobacteria > Pseudomonadales > Porticoccaceae > HTCC2207. Next base: position 25,986 of record JAQXEN010000061.1, on the reverse strand, counting down.
AGATGTTTGATAAGGATTAGATTTTTGATCGAGCGTAGTTTTTTGCTTTTGGGCTTTTAGCCTGCTGGCATGAGATCCTTGGGCTGGGCTCAGGATGACAGGGTCGTTTATTGTCATCCTGACAGGGTGCTTTTACGTCATCCCGGCAGAGCACTTTTTATGTCACCCCGGCCGAGCGCTTTTCATGTCATCCCGGCCGAGCGCTTTTCATGTCATTCTGGCCGAGCGCTTTTTATGTCATCCCGACTGAGCGTAGCGACGAGGGATCTCAACAATTCCCCAAACTACTGAAGAAACGCCACCGTAGTGTCATCACTGATCAGATAATCATTACCGTCCGCCACAACCACAAACTCAAAGCTAATTGCAGAGTCTCCAGCTGGCAAGCTTAGGCTTAAAGGATCAATATTGAAATCGCTCTGCTGTGCAGCAATAGTCAGTTCTCCATACCCTGTAGTTACCCAATTCCCTTCACTATCAGAGCCTCGAACTTCAAATAAAACATCGAGAGGGGCAGCGTTTGAACCGCTCCGTGAAACACGGATATTGCCATCATTCTCCTGTACTGCTGACACTTGCATACGATTAGTAATCAGACCTTTCTGCAGCTTAATTTCCACTGGATTAATACCGAGCATATAGACATTGTCGTTGTCATACATGCTAAAGCTGGCGATATAAAAATTGCCTTTGCTGTCCCAGGAGTCATAACCGGTTATAAAGGCTTCGGCTGCCGCGGCATCGTCGAGATCGTTTATTTTAAGCAATTCAAAGGAACTGCCGGTGGCTATATCGTATTCATAGATCGCGTTAGGCTGTGGACCATCACTGAGGCCAATATAAATTTTTTCCTCATCGGCAGAGAGCTGGAAAATCCAGGTCTTTAATGAGCTGGAAAAATTCGGCCGGCCGAGAAATGTCCAGCTCGCAGCGGCATCGTTAAAACGATAAATATTGCCCTGATCATCGCTGGTATAGAGATTTTTGTGTTCGCGATCCCACTGACCAACTTCCATTGAGTTGGGGCCCTGAAGCTCAAACTCCGGCAGCTCTCCAAAGCCTGTGGCTGGGTCGTAATACCAGACATGATCAAAAACTGCGGAAGACTCTCCTTTGTTCCACTGACCTCTCGACGATCCGCCGGTGATATAGACCCGGCCCCGTGAGTCCACCCACATAAAACGGTTAGTATAGAAATAGCCGGTCCACTGGGGCGGATTGCCAAGTACCGTTGTGGTGCCTGTGGCAATGTCATAACGCACCAGTTTGTTTTCTGGAATCGACATGCCATAGAGCAGGTTGTTCAGCGGATCTATTTGAATAGTGGCTAACTGCAGTGTCTCTGCACCGACACCATTGGGCTCTGAGGCGCTCAAATCATAGAATCTATTTTGGCTGATTTTATAGCTGTACCAGTGAAAGCCTCTGGTGCTGCGGAAACCATTGTCCATTCCGGACTTGTCCAGCGTGGCCACATAGACTTGGCCTTGGTGATAAATCGGGCGGGTATGAAACTTCTCTGCGGTTTCGCCATTTTCCCAATTGTCGGCCGCTTCGGATGCGGTGCGCGCATCGCCAATCCAGCGAAGGGTATTATCGGATTGATACATACGGTAGAGCATGGAATTGGTCTGATGGTCATGGCCGGAGATATAGATCTCACCGCTGTCATCAGAGCCCACCGCTAGCCAGCATTGATCAGGACGGTCACCGTCTGGGGAGTTGGGCAGCTGCCAAATATTGACGCCAGGTATCTTGCCTGCGCGAGCTGAATCAGATTGGGCTGATAGGGGATCAGGCTGCTCTGTTACTGGTTCCTCTTCAGGCTCTTCAACTGCTGGTTGTTCAATTACGGGCTCTTCAACTGCTGGTTGTTCAATTACGGGCTCTTCAACTGCTGGTTGTTCAATTACGGGCTCTTCATTTACGGGCTCTTCATTTACGGGCTCTTCACTTACAGGCTCTTCACTTACAGGCTCTTCAACCACAGATTCGTCGGCTACGGGCTCTTCAGTAAGCGGATCTGGGCTTGTAGATGAACCGCCACCACCACAGGCCATCAAGGCACTGCATAGGACAATCAGGCCGAACTTTCTGGCATTGCGGAGTATGCCAATTAAGGACAATAGCTGTGAGTTGGATAGCATAAATTCTTCTCTGGTTTTTATTTTTCTAGATCCTGAACTGATACGCGCAGAATGCGCCAAGAGGTCAGGCAGTACAAAGCTAAAGCGTTCATCGGGGCAGGTAGTGCGATGAGAGTGATTGCTGCTCTTTAAGTCAGCCTTCGGTTGGAGTCCAGCGTTAACCAATAGCCTATTATCCCGACAGAACGCAGTGATGAGAGATATTGAGATCTCTCACATGCGTTCGAGATGACAGACTGGCAGCTCAAGATGACAGACTAGGCGTTCAAGATGACAGGCTAGGCGTTCAAGATAACAGACTGGGGGTTTGAGACGACAGGCTTGTGTTTCGATGTGACAGGCTTGGGTTTCGATGTGACAGGCTGGGGGTTCGAGATGACAGACTCGCGGTTTGCAGTAACGAGTTCGGGGTTTGCAGTGACAGGTTGGGCGTTTGGAGTGACAGGTTTACAATTCAGAGTCACACCTCGGACTCTGTCATCCTGAGCACAGTCGAAGGATCTCAAACTTGTCACTGAACGTACCACTTTCCAGACCCTGCCAAACAGGGCAAAATACCTGCCAAACTAGAAAGGAACTTCTATGCGACTCATTATTGGTATGTCAGGCTCTAGCGGTGTTATTTACGGCATTCGCATGTTACAGATGCTCGCCGACAAACCCGAAATTGAAACTCATCTGGTGATGAGTCAAGCGGCGCGCATGAATATTGGTATAGAAACTGACTGGGCTGCGGAAGATGTTGAGGCCCTGGCCGATGAAGTGCATAACAACAAGAATATCGGCGCCACCATTGCCAGCGGATCATTTAAAACCGCCGGCATGATTGTGGTTCCCTGTTCTATGAAAACTCTCTCGGGAATCGTTAATTCCTATGCCGATAATCTGCTGATTCGCGCTGCGGATGTGATCCTTAAAGAGCGCCGCAGATTGGTGATTGTGCCCCGTGAGTCGCCCCTGCACACCGGCCATTGCGAGCTGATGTTTAAGGCCAGCCAATACGGTGCGATTATTTGCCCACCCTCTCCGGCGTTCTATACCAATCCCCAAAGTGTCGACGATATTATCAATCACTCTGTGGCCCGGGTGTTGGATCTATTTGATATTGAGACCGCCAGTCTCAAACGCTGGCAGGGGCAGGGCAGTTAATGACGGCTGATAAATCCCCAGAGGATACAGGTCCATTAAAGGCTTTTTTGCAGTCTGAAAGCGTGCTGACTCTATCGGTTAATGATGACAAAGGACCCTGGACTGCACCGGTGCTCTATGTGGCTGACAACGATCTCAATCTCTATTTTCTCTCCTCTGCTTCGACCCGACATATCGCCAGCCTTCCCGAAGATGGCGTTATTGCGGCATCGATTTACACTGACTACAGTGGCAATTGGTTAGAGATCTGCGGCGTGCAAATTGAGGCTGATATCAGTCAGGTGAGCGACTCTGGTAGAGCCGCTGCAGCGGCTCGGTATTTTAAGCGTTTTCCTGAAGTAAAGGCCCTGATTGACAACCCGGCCAATGAACAGGAAAAACGTATTGGTGCAGCCTTTGGTAAGAGCCATTTCTATCGGGTAACGCCGACCTTTTTGCGCTTTATTAATAATGCCGATGGTTTTTCATCGCGCAATGAATGGCGTTTCTAAGCAGCTCTATCCCAGCCTATTTCTCAAAGCCCTATCCCCATAATCCCTCTAGCTCGTGAGTATGCGAAGTAGAAAACGGCGATTGGGCGTTAATACTCGAATGCGGCGTTTAGCTATAAACTCGGGGCACGCGTGCCGGCATTCGGGTGAGCAGTTCATAGCCTATGGTGCCACAGTGCTCCGCGACTTCATTCACCGCTAGCTCAGGCCCCCAGAGCACTGCTTTATCACCAATCGCAACCTGACTGAGCGCCGTTACATCAACGGTAATCATATCCATAGAGACACGACCCACTAGCGGGCAGCGCTGACCATTAATTAGCACTGGCGTACCATTCGGCGCATGGCGGGGATAACCATCGCCGTAACCAACGGTAATGGTGGCTATGGTGGAGTCTCCCTGGGCAGTCCAATTGGCGGTGTAACCCACTGATTCACCGGCACTGATATTGCGCAGAGAAATCACCGCGGATTCAAACGACATCACCGGCTTGAGTTGATCGGCATTTTCTTGGGGCACTGAAAATGGCGAGTTGCCATAGAGCATATAGCCGGGTCGTTGCCATTCACGTTGAGCTTTGGGCCAGGCCAAAATTGCAGCTGAGTTAGCTAGACTTTGGAGTGCGGTGACCGGTGCACAGGCTTTAAAGCTATCGATCTGCTTGGTTGTGGCATCGCTGTTCAAATCATCGGCACAGGCAAAGTGCGAGGTGAAAACGATAGGCTGGCTAATATTGCGACTGCTATTGAGCGTTTTATAGACCTCGGCAATTTCGTCTGGCTGGAACCCGAGGCGATGCATACCGGTGTCGACTCCGAGCCAGACAGTGAGTGGCAGAGCCAGATCGGCATTGATAACTGCGTCTTTTTGTCGATGGTTTTCAACCATCACCCAGAACCCTTTGGTGGCTGCTAATTGCAGTTCGGCGGCGTCAAAGCCACCTTCGAGGAGCAATATTGGCTGTTTGATGCCTGCATCCCGTAGTTCCAGTGCTTCTTCTATACAGGCGACACCAAAGGCGGGTGCCAGATCACTGAGCGCTTCAGCGACCCGGGCCGCACCATGACCATAGGCATTGGCCTTGACCATCGGAACGGTCTTTGATTTCGGTGCCAAAGATTGCGCCAACTGGTAGTTGTGGCGCAATGCTTGAAGATCGATAACCGCTCTTGTGGGTCTGGACATGAAACTACCTAGTAATCAAATTTCGATGCGGAATAGAGAGTCTGAGCAGCTAGCCAGATATCCCCAATGCTGCCATCGCCAACCGGTTTACCATCGATCTCTGTGATCGGTGCTATTTCCTTCGAGGAGCTGGTAATCCACACTTCATCGGCGCCGGCCACTTCTTCCATCGTGACAATGCGCTCTTGCACGGCAATCTTGCCGTCTTTACGCAACACATCGATAACGATCTGGCGGGTGATGCCCGGCAGTTTTTGATGATCCAGTAATGGCGTTATCACGGTGCCGTCCTTAACAATAAAGACATTGCAGGCACTGGCTTCGGTGAGCTGATTTTCGGCGTTAAATAACAGGGTTTCATCGCTGCCTTGTTCGTAGCCCTGTTGAAAGTGCAGAACATTGCCGAGCAGTGCAGTGGATTTAATCTGGCAGCGTTCCCAGCGCAGATCGCGGGTCGTGGAGGCCTTTCTGGCTTTGACACTGCTCTTGTCCGCTATGGGTGCCGGAGGGATCTCAAAGGTATAGGCGAAAACTGTGGGTGCAATATTTTCTGGGAAGGCATGGAAGCGTTTGTTGTCGGTGCCGCGACTGACGTGTAGGTAGATGCCCAGATTGCCGGCATTGTTTTCGCTGATCAAGCGATTGCACAGCTCTGCCCAGTCATCTGTGGACCACTTCAGCTGGATGCCGATGGCTTCGAGGCCACTTTTCATGCGCGCGATATGGGGTGCAAAGCCAACCATTTTTCCGGCGAAGGAGGGCACGACTTCATAGATGCCGTCGCCGAATAAAAACCCCCGATCCAGAGGGGATATTTTGGCCTGCTCGATGGGCATGTAGTTGCCATCTAGAAACGCGATGCTCATATTGGTACCTTTTGGATCTGGTTGTCTATTGTTAGCTTTGGATGGCTCTTATTAGCGCTTAATGAACTGGGCCACCCAGCTTAAGCTACCCAGTATAAACGCAGCACTGGGTTGATTAAGCGTAAATTTTACTGGGCCGTTAATATGCAAAAAATGGTATCAGCGAGGCGCAGTGTGCGCAAAGTAAATTCATTGGTATAGAGATTTTATTTGTGGCTTATTTGGTGGTTTTTAAGGCTGATCAGGCTTATAACCAGAAAATATACTGCTATTAATAAAATCCACCTAATGTTCTCAGGTTTTGAATTAATTCTTCACTAATATCTGCGCTCAAACCATCTTCTGTTAGCTGATTTTCTCGGGTCACACCATCGACACTGCCGCGGTCGGAGAGGTATTGCAATATGGCGAAATTATCCCAGTCCACAAGCATATCTTGGCCCCTTAAAACTGACAGCATGGCGATCAGCCCGTGGGCAGCCCAGTTGGATACATCGGCGATCAGCAGTTCATCGCAGCAGATGGCGGACGGAATGATGGAGGGGGAGATGGATAGCTGCTCAACTGCGCTGGCGACATTGCCCATACCAATTTCATTGCCGCCATCGCCAATGGCAATGGTTGGGCAGTCGGCCAAACTTAAAAAATAATCAAAGCTGGCGCAGGCGAGACTGATATCTTCGCCACGCATATTGTAATAGTTGCCATCTGCGGCCATGCCCGGTCGTTCAATGGATATCACCAGTGATGGCTTATATTGCTGCAGGGCTTTTTGTGCCTCAACTTTGCTCACTGCGGGCTTGCCCACGCTTATTTTGTGTACTCGGTAATCCGCGGCGATGGCATCGGCCAGTGGAGCACCACAGACCAGTATCGGTTTTGCGCCGAGAGTTTCTAATGCTTGGTAGAGGGCAATGGCGCCAACCGGACCATCGGTCTCGTAGGTGCCGGCTACCGGGAAGCCGGTGCCAATTAATACTTTGCCAATGGCACTTTGCAGCATCTGGGCGCCGCGCAAATAATAACCGGGCACCAGAGCCTTCTGAAGTGCCTGCATACCCCGGGGATTGCGTGCCACCAAAAGGTCTTCGATTGTGGTGCTGATGACAAGGTTATTCATCGAGCTCAATCACCTCTAAGACCGTATTGGCAAAGCGCTGCTGATCCAGCAGTAATAGGTTGTGGGCCTGCTCTATGCTGATCGCTTCAAAGCGCAGAGTTCCCCCGGGCAATAGCTGGGCCAGCTTGCCCATATCCAGAGTGAGCACAGACCCGAGCTTGGGGTACCCGCCGATGGTCTGGCGATCATTGAGCAGCACTATGGGTTGACCATCTGCTGGTACCTGAATCGCGCCGAGACAGATACCCTCGGAGAGAATACCGTCTAAGGATGGCTTGATGGGCGCACCTTTAAGGCGAAAACCCATGCGATCGCTGCTCTTGGTGACAGCGTATTCTGAGCTGAAAAATAGCTGTTTATGTAACGCACTAAAGGCCTGCTGCTGATAACCCAGTATTACTCGCAGTAGAGCGCTATTAGTGCTGTAGTCCGGGCGTTGATCTGCGGGTACGCGGAGCTGTGCCGCGGCTTGGTTTTGTGTAGAGCTTTCTGAACAGGGTAAAAGATCTCCAGTCTGCAGTGCTGTGCCATCCCGGTGCACTCCACCCAGTGCCTCTCGAGGCACAGTGGCAACGCTATTAAAAATTGGCGCGATATGAAAGCCTCCCGCCACAGCCAAATAGCCGCGACTGCCCGATGAGGCAAATCCCAATTCGATGCGATCACCTATTTTTACTGGGTGGCTCTGCCACAGTTCTCGGGGTTGGCTATTGATACTCAGAGGGAGAGTGGCGCCAGTGACGGCGATAGTTGTATTGACTTGGGACTCTAAAACCAAGCCGCCGACGGTGACTTCGATAGCTGCGGCGCGCTGTTGGTCGCCACAGAGACGATTGGCCCAGCGAAAGGCATTGCTGTCCAGTGGGCCCCCCGTGGTTAGGCCGATACCATGTTGACCAAAGCGTCCGGCGTCTTCAATTAAACTAAAAATGCCTGGTTTAATCACTTTAAAGCCGCTATTTATCGTCATAACAGGCCACCCATATCCAAAAAGGTCTGCCTGTCGATAGCCTTAAATCTGACTCGATCGCCTACCTGAACCTGCATGCTTGGTTCAACACTGGGGTCGAACATACGCTCTGGACATAGGCCTATCAGGTTCCAGCCTCCAGGAGACTGTGCTGGATAAACGGCAGTCTGGCGGTCGGCAATAGCAACTGCACCTCGAGGGACTTTTTGTCGCGGAGTGGCGAGTCGCGGTGCGGCGATCCGTGGGTCCAGTTCGCCAAGATAGGCAAAGCCGGGAGCAAAGCCTATGGCATAGACTCGGTATTCCGTCTGCTGATGGATTGCCATTACTTCTTCAATCGAGAGGCTCGCATTGTCGGCCAGTGACTGCAGGTCGGGGCCGGACTCGGTGCTGTAATAAACCGGCAGTGTTACCAGGGAGCTTGGCTGACTGTTGTCTGTGCCTGTGGGGTTCGCTAGTGCCTGTCGAATGGCGCTGCGCATGGCATGGTGGTCGGTCTTAAAGGGGTCGTAAATCACTAGCAGGGATGCGTAGGAGGGCACCAGATCTATGAGCCGGTCGCCGAGGTTGGCACGCAGCTGCGCTGCGGTAGCCGCGACTTCTGAAGCAATGGTATCGCTGGGCGTATCGCCAAAGTAGACGATCAGAGAGTTCTCTCCGGCGATGGAGATGGTCTTTAGTGGCTGCATTATGAATTAATTAACTGACGAATTTCTTTGATGGCTTTGACCCCTTCCGGGTTGTCGCCATGGACACAGAGGGAGTCGGCCTGTAGCTCCAGGCGGTGGCCGCTAATGGTGGTTACGCAACCTTCGGTTTTTAGTTGCTGGACCTGTGTGAGCATTTTTTCACGGCTGTGTACTGCGCCTTCTTTGGCCCGGGAGAGCAGGGCGCCGTTGTCGTCATAGCAGCGATCGGCAAAGGCTTCAAAGATCAGCTCAATGCCAAACATTTTGGCTTCTTCTCGGTGAGTTTCGGCCTCCGGTGTGGCCTGCAGCATAAAGGCAAGGGATAGCGGGGACTCGGCAATGGCTTCCATAATGGCGCTGCGGATATGGCCGTTGATCATCATATCGTTGTAGAGAGCGCCATGGGGCTTAACGTAGCTTACGGGGACGTCGAGGTTTTGTGCCATGCCTGCGAGGGCGGCGATTTGGTATTGCACTATGGCAATGATTTCGACGGCGGGTAGCTTCATTGAGCGGCGGCCAAACCCAGCAAGGTCTGGGTAGCTAGGATGGGCGCCAATGATGACATTGTTACGTTTAGCGGAGAGCAGGGTTTTTTTCATTACCACGGGATCGCCGGCGTGGAAGCCACAGGCGATATTGGCTTGATCTATATGAGGCATAACTTGGTCATCTAGGCCCATGGTCCAAGCGCCGTAGCTTTCCCCGAGATCGCAATTTAGTAGTAGTGCCATGTTGGTTTCCTAAATACTGCTGGTTTGTTGTTGGATAGCTCTTTGTTAGATAGCTCTTTGTTGGGTAGCTTTGTATTGGATAGCTTTGTATTGGGCAGCTCTGTGCTAGATAGCTCCTTGCATATACCGCTCCTTGGCTGACAGTTCCGTGCGCTAAAGTATTAAATTGCCCTCAGCATCGGCTGCATAATTCACTTTATTACCAACGCTGGGGAACTCGCTATCGCTCAAACAGGTCCTCACGCTTTACGCTAATAAACCAAATTATAAGCGCAGCCTAATTGATGCTGAAGGCAATTCAATACTTCTTTCGAGATAATGGTGTGAACCTGCAAGTAGATCCCTCGTCGCTGCGCTCTGTCGGGATGACAGGAAGGTAGCGGTAGGATGACAAAAAGGTAGCGCCGGGATGACCGAAAAGTTAGCGCTGGCATGGCAAGAGCATAGCATCAGCATGATACAAAACTCTGTTATCACACAAAGCTCTGTCATCACACAAAGCTATGTCATCACACAAAACTCTGTCATCTCGAACATATGTGAGAGATCTCAACACTCTCAAGGCTCTCACCGCTAGCCCCTCTATAGCCCCTCTCTAGCCCCTCTCTAGCCCCTCTCTAGCTCCTCTCTAGCTCCTTTCTAACTCTCCCTCCAATTCACCAACTTAATCAATCGCCACCGCAAGGTCACTATTCTTCAAATCAGTCACCAGCATACAGCCGGGACTATGGGTTATACAAAAAGGCAGCTTCGCCGCTTCCAGAGCGACCTGCGGTGTCACACCACAGGCCCAAAACAGCGGCAGTTCAGCTTCTTTAATGGTCACCGCTTCGCCAAAATCTGGGCGGCTAATATCATCAATCCCGATATGCTTTGGATTGGCATAATGTATTGGCTCCCCATGAACCGAGGGGAAGCGCTTGCAAATTTCCGCGGCGCGCAGTGCGTCCTCTGGTACAAAGGGGCGCATGCTAACAACCATTTCACCGGCAAAGGGGCCGGCGGGGGTGCAGTCTATATTGGTTTTGTACATGGGGACGTTCACCGCTTCGCTGATATTGCGCACTTCGAGGCCATCGGCAATCAGTGCCTCTTCAAAGGAGAAGGAGCAGCCGAGCAAAAATACCACTAGATCATCCCGCCAGAGTGCCGATATATCATTGACTTCGCTCACCACTTGGCCGTGTTCGAAGACTTTATAGCTTGGTATATCAGTGCGGATATCAATATCCCGACCCAGTGTCGGCAGACTAAAGACGCCGGGTTCTGATGTGGCGATCAGTGGGCAGGGTTTGGGGTTGCTGTGACAGAACTGCAAAAAATCAGCTGCCGAATCTCTAGGCAAAATCACTAAATTACACTGCACATAGCCATTGCAAAACCCAGAGGTGTTGCCGCTGTGTTCGCCGCTGCGGATTTTTCGGCGCAGTTGTTGTGGCGAAATAGTCTGATCGGTACTGACGCTTGGTTGTTTCATAAGCAGTTTCGATTAAGTCATTCGAGAATGAACAATGAGTCTAGCAAAGCTGCTAAATGATCTCATTAACAGTAACCCAGAGGTGGTAGTCGCAAGAGAAGCATAAACTAACGCCAGTGTTTCGCCCAGCTATCGAGGACGCGCTCTGAGTACCAGTACTGACCATAGCTTCCATTGTAGTGGGCCAGAGCATCCGCCAGCCGGCCCTTTTCCCGCTGGAGATAGTATTTAAGGATGGTGCAGCCGTAGCGCAAATTGGTTTGTATATTGATCAGGTTGTCTTCTGGACGTCCGATCTCATGTTTCCAAAAGGGCATTATTTGCATCATGCCCTGAGCACCCGCTGAGGAGACCGCATAGGGGTCAAAGTGACTTTCCACTTCAATAAGTGCGAGGACGATTTCCAGAGAGAGCCCGGCCCGAGAGGCTTCACTGTGAACTAACTTTAACAGGGCGATCCGCTGGGCGGAGTCTTTGACCAATCGGGCCAGTGCCTGCTCTTTTTCCACCAACCAAACTTCGGCATCATATTGGTTGTCAAAACTATCGGCTTCGGCGGCAGCCTGTTTAAGCAGGGATAATAGTGCCGGGTCGACTGGAGGCTTGTCGAGGGCGGCTGCAGCCCCCGACATAGACAGCAGGAGCAGGACCACAGCAATCCACCGTGGCCACAGACAATAATTAGTTAATAATATTCTCGGCAATAAAATCATCCAGCTTATCCATAGCTATATGTTGATTTTCCGGCTCGCGGCGGTTGCGGTATTCCACATTGCCCTCACCTAAGCCACGCTCACCAATAACAATGCGGTGAGGAACACCGATCAATTCGATATCTGCCAACATGCCACCGAGGCGCGCTTTGGGTTCATCCATAAACAGCACTTCATAACCGGCGCTTACCAACTTGTTATAGAGTGTTAAACAGGTTTCGGCAACCAGCTCAGACTTGTGCATATTGATTGGCACAATGGCAACTTGGAACGGTGCGATAGACTCTGGCCAGATAATGCCATTGTCATCGTGGTTCTGTTCGATCGCTGCGGCAACAATACGACTCACACCTATACCATAGCAGCCCATAGACATGGCACGGTCTTTACCGTTTTCATCGAGCACATTAGCTTTCATGGCCTCGCTGTATTTGGTGCCGAGCTGGAAGATATGCCCGACTTCAATGCCGCGCTTGATTTCCAGAACGCCTTTGCCATCTGGGCTTGGATCACCGGCGACAATATTGCGAATATCGGCCACGGTGAATTCCCCACAGTCCCGCTGCCAGTTAACACCGGTTAGATGATAGCCGTCGCGATTGGCGCCACAGACAAAGTCACTGAGCTGAGCGGCCCAGTTATCCACAACGATGGGCAGATTCAGGTTTACCGGGCCAATGGATCCCGGTGAGCAGTTTAATGTGCTTTTAATTTGTTCTTCAGTGGCAAAGGTCACTTCTGTTTCAAGGCCGAGGGCGCGCTGGGCTTTAACTTCATTGAGTTCATGATCACCCCGAATCATTAGGCCATAGAGCTGAGTTTTACCTTCTTCGTCTTCGGCGCTGACAATCAGTGCCTTGAGGGTTTTGTCGGCGCTGGTATCGATAAAGTCGCAGAGCTGATTAATTGTGTGAACGCCGGGGGTGGCCAGTTCGGCCATTTCCTCGATGGCAGGGGCGGTGGGTTCGCTGGGTGCCAGGGCATCGGCTTTTTCAATATTGGCGGCGTAATCACTCTCGCTGGAAAAGACAATGGCATCTTCTCCGGAATCCGCTAGTACATGAAATTCGTGTGAAACACTGCCGCCGATGCTTCCAGTGTCGGCCAGTACTGCGCGATAAACCAGGCCCGTACGATCGAAAATTGTCGAATAAGTCTGGTACATCAGATCGTAGGTCTGCTGCAGAGAGTCGCTATCGATATGGAAAGAATAGGCATCCTTCATGCAGAACTCTCGAGTGCGCATTACCCCAAAGCGTGGACGGCGCTCATCGCGGAATTTAGTTTGGATTTGGTAGAAGTTAGCGGGCAGCTGTTTGTAGCTGCGAATTTCATTGCGAACAATGTCGGTGACCACTTCTTCATGGGTCGGGCCGAGGCAGAATTCGCGACCATGACGATCATTAATACGCAGTAATTCAGGGCCGAACTGGCCCCAGCGTCCAGACTCTTCCCAGAGATCCGCTGGCTGCACCACTGGCATCATTATTTCCAGAGCACCTGATCGATCCATCTCTTGACGGACAATGGCTTCAACTTTGCGAAATACGCGCAGACCCAGTGGCAACCAGGAGTAGAGTCCAGAGGCAACTTTGCGGATCATGCCGGCACGGAGCATTAGTTGGTGGCTGATGACTTCGGCATCGGCTGGGGATTCTTTTTTTGTTGAAATCAGGTATTGGCTGGCGCGCATGGTTTCTCTTACACTGCTAGTGGGTTGGATTAGGCGGCCATTTTACGGCCCTGAGCTGTCGCCGTACAGAGAGTAAGTAGAGATAAGCATAGAAGAGGACAAAATGTTTCAATTAGATCGCCGATTAGAGGCAGATACCCTGTTGCTGGGAGCCTTTCCACTGAGTCTATTACTGCTCAGTAAAGATGCCAATTACCCCTGGTGTATTTTGGTGCCTCAGCGCGAGGGGCCGGCAAGCGATGATGGCGTTAATGGTGCTGTTAAGAGTGGTCTCAGAGAAATATACCAGCTCAATGAGGCGGATCGGCAACAGCTGCTGCAGGAGTCCTGTCTGGTCTCTGAGACATTATCAAAACTGTTTGCTGCAGACAAAATCAATGTGGCGACTATAGGCAATATGGTTCCGCAGTTGCACATGCACCATGTGGCACGATTTGAAAACGATGCGGCCTGGCCCGGACCTGTCTGGGGGGCGGTGGCTGCAGCGACCTATCCGCAGCAGCTGTTAACGGAAACAGCTGCGCGTATTGTCACTGCGCTTGAACCAATGGGCCTGCAAACTTAAGCAGGCTTAATCAGATATAGGTATGGCGGCTACTGGGCCATATCTTTCAAGCCTTTTAAGGCATGCACCTTTACTGCGACTGATGCAGGTCGTGCCTTGAAAGTCGTCTCTTTGCCGGTAAAGGGATTGATACCTTTATGGGCTTTCTTGGCGGGTCGCTTAACTGTGTGAATTTTCATTAAGCCAGCCAGCACAAATTCGCCCACGGAACGTTTCTTCACATGACGTTCAACTAGACTGGCCAGTTCGCCGAGCAGTGTGCTTACCTGTTTGCGGGTTAGGTTTGAATTGGCAGCCAGTTCACTGATAATTTGAGTTTTACTGTAGCGCTCGCGAACAGCAGTGGTTTTTTTGGCCGTTGCTACTTTGGCGGCTGGAGCTTTTTTAGCTGGAGTCTTCTTAACGACAGCTTTTTTGGCTACGGCTTTTTTCGCGGCGACTTTTTTAACAGCTTTTTTAGGCGCTTTTGTTACCGTTGATTTTTTAACACTGGAGCTCCGTTTAGCGGCGGATAGAGTATTTTGCTTGGCGGGCTTTTTGAGCTTTTTCGCAGTTGAGGTTGCTTTCGCAGATCCTTTCTTAACAGCCATCACATTTTCCTTTATAAATGTAAGTCATATTTCATCCCTGCTGTATTGCGATCAGCGGCCAACAGGGCCTCGCAATCATTTATAGCCGCTGTTTTCCTGATATGCCAAAAATGGCAAGGTTTTTCGCGATTTATTTAATCTCCAGTGGAATCAGTGGATGCGAGGGCATTCTACAAGCGCCAGTGCTGGGGTATAATGCGGCGCTTTTTTGCTCGCGGCAGTGGCCAGCTAGGATGATTAGGAGCCTATGCGGTGGCTGGATACGCCGTTAAATAAGCGTATTTTGACTTTCTTAGAATGTGAGGAAACACATCTATGCCCATTTATGATTATCGCTGCGCGGTCTGTGATCATGAACTCGAAGCGATACAAAAGCTCAGTGACGACAAACTGGTGGATTGCCCAGCATGTGAAAAGCCTGAGCTTAAAAAACAACTTTCTGCAGCGGGGTTTCGGCTCAGTGGCAGCGGCTGGTATGAGACTGACTTTAAGACTGGCAGTAAAAAGAATCTTAGCGATGGTGGCGCTTCCCCATCTAAGTCGGCAGCTACCACCGATGCCGGCGGCTCTTGAATACGAGCCCCGATAAGCACTTAGAATCAGAAATATAACCCAATTAAACTAAAGTAGGGAAAGACAACAGATGTATCGATCTAACTATTGTGGATTATTCACCAGTGAGCATATTGATCAAGAAGTGACGCTTTGTGGCTGGGTAGATCGTCGCCGTGATCACGGTGGAGTTATCTTTGTCGATCTGCGGGATCGCGAAGGCATAGTGCAGGTAGTATTCGATCCCGATGCCGGCGAGTTCTTTGAACAGGCTGATAGCGTTCGCTCCGAATATGTTCTCAAGGTCACAGGTAAAGTCCGCGCTCGCAGTGAAGCAACGGTTAATCCCAATATGGCCACCGGTGAGATCGAAGTCTATGGCACCGCAATGGAAATTCTCAATAGCGCCGAGACACCGCCATTCCAGTTGGATGACCACGTTACTGTGGGTGAAGACGTGCGACTCAAGTATCGCTATATGGATCTGCGTCGCAAAGAGATGCAGAACAGCCTGCGCTTCCGTTCTAAGATAAGTTCATCGATCCGCAACTATCTAGTGGATGATGGCTTTTTAGATATCGAGACACCGATTATGACTCGCGCCACCCCAGAGGGTGCCCGAGATTATTTGATCCCCTCGCGAACTCATCCCGGCCAGTTTTTCGCCATGCCACAATCACCACAGTTGTTTAAGCAGCTGCTAATGGTTGCTGGATTTGATCGCTACTACCAGATTGCCAAGTGTTTTCGCGATGAAGATCTGCGTGCCGACCGTCAGCCAGAATTTACTCAGATCGATATTGAGGCCTCTTTTATTGATGAAGAGGACATTATGTCCACCACTGAGACCATGATTCGCGGTATTTTCTCTGAGCATATGGGGGTTGATTTCGAAAGCTTCCCGCGTATGACCTATGCCGATGCCATGCATAAATACGGTTCCGATAAGCCCGACCTGCGTATTCCCTTGGAGCTAGTTGAGATCAAAGATCTGCTTACGGATATTGATTTTAAAGTCTTTGCGGGGCCCGCCAATGATCCAGCCTGTCGGGTTGCCGCTCTTAAAGTGCCGGGCGGCGCGAGTATTTCTCGCAAGAAGATCGATGAGTACACCAAGTTTGTCAGCATCTATGGTGCCAAGGGTTTGGCTTGGATAAAGGTCAATGCTATCGAGACTGGTATAGAGGGGCTGCAGTCACCGATTATTAAATTCCTCGGTGATGAAGTCACCATGAACATCATGCAGCGGCTGGGTGCTAAGAACGGCGACATTGTCTTCTTTGGCGCCGATAAATCCTCGGTTGTGTCTGAGGCGCTGGGTGCGCTGCGCTGTAAAGTGGGTGTTGATCTGGATCTCTATACCTGTGCCTGGGCACCAATGTGGGTCATTGATTTCCCGATGTTTGAGACCACTGATTCCGGCGCACTGACGCCATTGCACCACCCCTTTACCGCTCCTTCATGCACTGAAGAAGAGCTTAAAGCCAACCCGGCTGAAGCTTTGTCTCGAGCCTATGATATGGTTCTCAACGGCTGTGAGTTGGGTGGCGGTTCGATTCGTATCCACGATCAGAAGATGCAGCAGACGGTTTTTGAGGTGCTCGGTATTGATCACGAAGAGCAGCGTGAAAAGTTTGGCTTCCTGCTCGATGCCCTCAAGCACGGTGCGCCACCGCACGGCGGTTTGGCTTTTGGTCTCGATCGCCTGATTATGTTGATGGTTGGCGCCGATTCGATTCGCGATGTTATCGCCTTCCCGAAAACCCAGTCCGCTGCCTGTCTGCTGACTGATGCGCCGGGAGTCGTTGAGAACAGCCAGTTGCGTGATCTGAGTATTAGACTGCGTACTAAAGAGCCAACCGCGTAAGATGAGTGAGGCTTGTACAGAGTCTCATTTTAAGGAACATGATGAAACGTTGTTGACTTGGATTGATAGCTTGTAACCCGAGTGGCTTGTAGATAGGTGCCGCTACATAATAAGCTTGTAACAGAGTGCTTGGAAGATTTAGAGGGTGCAGAGCCGCTAAGCGTGCTTGCTTTGCACTATCGCAGAGATTCCCAAGGCTGTGCCGGATCAGTTGGTCCGGCGCGTCGGTGGGGTTTAAAGAAGTAGTAGGATTGATAAATACTATAAACTCAAGCGAGTAATCAGAAGAGGAAGCATCGATGAAAGTTATTAAAAAAACAAAAGAATACACGGTTTATCAAAAGGGTTCCGGTCGTTTTGCCGTTAAAAATAGCGAGCATAACTGGGTTAACGGCGAAGACAAAATTGCTATTTTACAGGCTCAGGGTTTGGTTAAAACCGCTGCCCCAGCTCCAGTGGTTGAAGAGGCTGTAGAAGTTGAAGAAGCTGTAGAAGTTGCTGCTGAGGTCGTTGTAGAGCCAGTAGTAGAAGAGCCTGCGGCAGAAGAACCTGCGGTAGAAGAACCTGCGGTAGAAGAACCTGCGGTAGAAGAACCAGCAGCCGAAGAACCTGCGGTAGAAGAACCAGCAGCCGAAGAACCTGCGGCGAAAAAAGCAGCGCCCAAAGCTAAGGCGAAACCTAAAGCCAAAGCTGCTCCTAAGGCCAAAGCTACTCCAAAAGCTAAGGCTGCTCCAAAAGCTAAAGCGGCGCCGAAAAAAGCAAAAACTGACGAGTAAATTGTCGGCAAAAATCAGGCCCTCTGGTGTTACGCCAGAGGGCTTTTTTTTGGCTTATGGTTTTGAACTGCTAGCTGTAGACTGCTATTAAAGCTTCTGATAATAGTCGATGCCGCTGTCTATGATGCTGCCGTCTATATAGTAGTTGACTCCCAAGCGCTGGATTGCAACACTCTGCGAATAAACGAAACGCCCACTACCACAAACTTTTAAAAGACTACCCAGCGCAAATGACACGAATAATTGGCATAGATCCAGGATCCCGGCGCACCGGCTACGGTATTGTCGATTCTGTGGCAGGCAAGGTGACCTATGTCACCAGTGGTATTATTCGGCTACCTGAAGGCTCACTTCCAGAGCGCTTAAAGATCATCTTCAACGGTGTCAGTCAGTTGATCGAGCAGTATGCTCCAGCGGAAATGGGCATTGAAGAGGTGTTTTTATCCCACAATGCCAGTTCTGCGCTAAAGTTGGGTCAGGCTCGAGGTGCCGCTATAGTGGCGGGGGTCAATGCCGGCCTGTCAGTGGGCGAGTACTCCGCTCGGAGTATTA
Organism: Porticoccaceae bacterium; assembly: GCA_029250825.1. Classification (GTDB taxonomy): domain Bacteria; phylum Pseudomonadota; class Gammaproteobacteria; order Pseudomonadales; family Porticoccaceae; genus HTCC2207. The sequence goes on along the minus strand of JAQXEN010000061.1, from coordinate 7,849 downwards.
AGCTGGCTGTAGTAGGAACCGGTGCGGCGGATAAATCTCAGGTACAGATGATGATTGTGCAGTTGCTAAAGCTTTCTAGCGCGCCGGCGGAGGATGCAGCTGATGCGCTGGCGGTGGCACTCTGCCACGCTCAATCCTCCCGGGCTTTGGCTGCTATTGAGAGTGCTACAGGCTACGCCCGTGGGCGACTTAAATAAATTAACTTAGGATCAATAACGACAATGATTGGACGACTTCAGGGTAAGGTAATCGAAAAGCAGGCACCGGATCTGTTGATTGATGTACAGGGTGTGGGCTATGAGGTACTGGTATCACTGAATACTTTCTTTGGTGTTCCCGCTACCGGTGAATCGGTGACTCTGCACACGCACTTTGTTGTGCGCGAGGATATACAGCAGCTCTATGGTTTTAGTACTCAGTCTGAGCGCCAGTTATTTCGCCATCTTATCAAGGTCAATGGCGTGGGGCCGAAAATGGCTCTGGCTATTCTGTCCGGCATGTCAGCCAATGACTTTGCTATCTGTGTTCACAATAACGATATAGCCACATTGGTGAAGTTGCCCGGTGTGGGCAAAAAGACCGCTGAGCGGTTACTGATTGAAATGCGTGACAAGATCGGTGATCTGGACTCTACTGCTGGAGGTTCTGCCGCGGGTGTTCAGGAGGCCAAGCCGGATATTTCTCAAGAAGCCGAGAGTGCATTGATAGCCTTGGGTTATAAGCCCACAGATGCCGCGAAAATTATCAGCCGTGTGGCCACTGAATCGGTCAGCGATGCCGGTGAGTTAATTCGTTTGGCGCTGAAAAGTATGGGCTCCTAGCTGCGGCCTTATTCACAATAAACCTCAGGCCGGCTAGTGAAAATCTCGAACCATCAATGTATGCTACGGGGCAAAACCACTATGGTGTCAGATGATAGAGCCCGACCGCATAATATCCCCCGAGATGTCTGTTGCCGAAGAGCGTTTTGATCGCGCGCTGCGTCCGGAAAGCCTTGAGGACTATGTCGGTCAGCCAGTTGTGGTTGAACAGCTAGGCATCTTTATCGAAGCCGCGCGCAGGCGCAGCGAACCCCTAGATCACACCCTTGTCTTTGGTCCTCCCGGATTGGGTAAAACCACCCTTGCACACATTGTTGCCAATGAGATGCAGGTGGCACTTAAAACCACCTCTGGGCCGGTTCTTGAAAAAGCCGGTGATCTTGCCGCACTGTTAACAAACCTAGAACCAGGTGACGTCTTATTTATCGATGAGATTCATCGCCTTAGCCCGGTGGTTGAAGAGATCCTCTATCCGGCGATGGAAGACTACCAGCTGGATATTGTTATTGGTGAAGGCCCGGCCGCGCGCTCGATTAAACTCGATCTCCCGCCATTTACGCTGGTGGGTGCCACCACCAGAGCAGGCTTGCTCACCGCTCCGCTGCGAGACCGCTTTGGAATTGTGCAGCGCTTGGAATTTTACTCCGAAGCCGATCTGACTAGCATTGTTGTCCGTGCTGGGGCCATCTTAAATGTCTCTATCGATGCCAGGGGCGCCGGTGAGATCGCTCGGCGTTCTCGCGGCACACCGCGTATCGCCAATCGCCTATTGCGCCGTGTGCGTGACTATGCCGAAGTCAAAGGCGATGGTTCGATAACCGCAGAAATTGCTGACGCTGCGCTCAATATGTTGGCAGTGGATCAGCGCGGCTTCGATCATCAGGATCGCCGTTTGTTGCTCACCTTGATGGAAAAATTTGAGGGTGGCCCAGTGGGAGTCGACAGTCTTGCAGCGGCGATGAGCGAAGAGCGGGGCACCATTGAAGATGTCTTGGAACCCTATCTGATTCAGCAGGGCTATCTGATGCGCACCTCTCGTGGTCGCATGGCTACACGCATGGCCTATGAGTATTTTGGTTTGCAGACACCGCAGAAGATGGAGAGCCTTCAGCCGGTTGAAAGCCAAGAGCATTATTTGGACTCCGGTAATGACTAATTCCCTAGCAGAGTTTCGTCTGCCAATTCGCGTTTATGTTGAAGATACCGATGCGGGAGGCATTGTCTTCTACGCCAACTACCTCAAATTTATGGAGCGGGCGCGCACCGAGCTGATGCGCAGTCTCGGCTTTGATAAGCCAGCGCTCTTTGATGATATGCAATTTGTGGTTACCGATGTGTCCTTGAAATATCGCAGTCCGGCAATGCTCGATGACCAGATATGGGTCACCGCAGTGCTCAGTAAAGCCAGTCGGGTGAGCTTTGAGATGGCTCAGCAAGTTTATCGTGGCGATGAACTGTTGGTGGAAGGTTGGGTCAAAGTGGCTTGCGTTAATTCTGCTACCAAGCGACCCCAGGGTATGCCAAAAAATATGTTCAATGCTTTAACCGAGCACTTTAAAAACTCAATTTAGCTAAACAGGGAGTTTATACCGTTGATAGAAGAAAATTTATCCATCTGGCATCTAATCGCCAACGCCAGTGTGCTGGTGCAAATCGTGATGGGGATTTTATTTGTCGCCTCAATTATGTCTTGGATGATGATTGTCCAGCGGGGTATTTTTCTCAGCGCCGCCCAGCGTGGTTTCCGTCAGTTTGAAGATGCTTTCTGGTCCGGAATTGATCTCAATAAACTCTACGGCGAGCTCACTCAAGAAGCTAAAGAGAACGGCGGCCGGGACGGAGTAGAAAATGTCTTTCGTGCGGGTTTTCGTGAATTTAATCGTCTTGCCCAAGCCGGCAAAGTGGATCCAGAAGCGATTATGGAAGGCACTGATCGGGCTATGCGTGTGGCGCTGTCTAGGGAAGATGAAAAGCTCAATATCAGCCTGCCATTTCTTGCCAGTGTCGCCTCAGTAAGCCCTTATATCGGCCTTTTTGGCACTGTTTGGGGAATTATGAACTCCTTCCGCGGCCTCGCCATGGTGCAGCAGGCAACCCTAGCAACAGTAGCCCCAGGCATTTCCGAGGCACTGATCGCTACGGCGATGGGCCTGTTTGCCGCTATTCCTGCGCTGATTGCCTATAATCGCTATGCAGCGATCGTGGAGACCATGAACAGTAGTTATGAAACCTTCGCCGAGGAGTTTTCGAGTATTTTGCATCGCCAGACCCGCGCCCACTAAAGCGCCCTTAGGAAAATGCATGGCAAACAGCCACTGGATCAGCTTTTGAGGCTCGAAAAGTGAAGACAAAACGAACAAAACGAAAACTGGTTGCCGAGATTAATGTGGTGCCCTATATCGATGTCACTCTGGTACTGCTGGTGGTCTTTATGATTACCGCGCCACTGCTGATGCAGGGCGTCAAAGTGGATCTGCCAGAGGCCAATTCAGCGCCGATGGATGCCAAAGATCAAGAGCCGTTTATTGTCTCGATTAAAGCCGATGGTAGTTATTGGATCGATGTAAAGGGTGAAAATCAGATTCAGAGCCTCGATGTGATCAAAGATCGCGTTGGCAAGATACTTCGTCAGACACCCAAGACCCCAGTATTGGTATGGGGTGATAGTCAGGTTGATTACGGCGTGGTGGTCAACTTGATGAGCGAGCTTCAGGCTGCCGGCGCGCCATCCGTAGGTTTGGTCACGGAGCCACCACAAAATTAGTATGGGGAGCTTTCTCAGTTATTCAGTTGCTGTTCTGGTCAGTCTCGCACTGCATCTGGGCCTGCTTGCAGTACTCTTTATTGGATGGGAGCCGGAAACTGCGAGGGTAATGATCCAGCCCCAGTATATTAAGGCTACGCTAGTGGAGTTGGCTCCAAAAAAGACCGTGCAGCCAAAAGCTAAGCCGAAAAAGCCCAAGGTTGATATAGCCAAGCAGAAGCGCGAGGCAAAAAAACTCAAAGATCAGCAGCGCCAGAAAAAGCTCGCCGCAGAGAAAAAAGCTCGGGATAAAAAGCGTGCAAAAGAACTCAGTGAAGCGCAACGCCTAGAGGCTCTGCGCTTAGCTGAAGAACAGCGGCTGCGGGATCAACAGGAGGCGGAGCGCAAACGTATAGAGACTGAGTTTGCCGAAGCAGTCGCAGCAGAGCAGGCTGAGATCAATGCTCAGGAAGATGAGCGCGTCGCCAACAGTTATCGCCAGCTTATCCAGCAGCGACTGTCGGAGAATTGGAGCCGTCCCCCCAGCGCACGACTGGGTATGGAAACTTTGATCCGCATCCGGCTGGTGCCCACCGGGCGCATAGTGGGTGTGACTGTGCTGACCTCCAGTGGCGACACCGCTTTTGATCGCTCGGTGGAACAGGCAGCACTAAAAGTAGAACAATTTATTGAATTGCAGGGCATGGAGCCAGACTTGTTTGAACGCAAATTCCGTCAGGTCGATGTCGCATTTAGTCCCGAAGATCTCAGATTATAAGGTAGTAATGCAATGACAGTTAGAATCCAAAAGCTCCTAACTCCAAAAATAGTCCGCTCGCTATTCCTAGTGCTGCTGGCAGCACTGGCATCGCCAAGTTACAGCGAGCTAGTTATCCGCGTGACCAAAGGTAATGATCAGCCGACTAAAATTGCTATTGCTCCGATTGCTATGGGCGGTGTGCAGGTGGCCGAGGATATCAGCGCGATTGTTGAAGCGGATCTGGCCCGCAGCGGCCTGTTTGATCCCATGGAACGTCGAGATATGTTGGCTTTTCCGAGTTCAGCTGAGGAGGTCTATTACCGTGACTGGCGTCTCTTAGGTGCGGAATATCTGGTGGCGGGCAATATGCGCGGCATTGGACAGGGGCGCTATCAAATAGAATTTAGCCTGCTCAACGTCAGCGGTCAAAAAACCGTATTAACACACAAAGTCAGTGGCACTATTAATCAGATGCGTGATCTTGCACATTTGATCAGCGATAAGGTCTATGAAGAGATCACCGGTATTCGCGGTGCTTTTTCCACTCGACTGGCCTATGTTACCGCGACTCGAAAGAATGATATTTACACCTATAGACTGAATGTTGCCGACGCCGACGGTGCCCGGGAGAAGCTGGTGCTGGAATCCAGCGAACCGATCATGTCCCCAGCCTGGTCTGCCAATGGCAAAGAGCTTGCCTATGTGTCTTTTGAAACCGGTCGCCCAGCGATATTCCGTCAGAATCTGGTTAGTGCTCAGCGTGAGCAGTTAACTAACTTTACCGGTCTAAATGGCGCGCCGGCCTGGTCGCCAGATGGCCGGCAGATGGCGTTAGTGCTGTCGAAAGACGGCAATCCTGAGCTATATCTGCTGGACTTGCTTAGCAAGAAATTCTCTCGCCTAACAAGGCATTTTGCTATCGACACCGAACCGACCTGGATGCCCGATGGCAAGCATCTATTGTTCACCTCGGATCGTGGCGGAACCCCCCAAATATACAAATTAAATGTTGCGACCAAGGCCACTGAGCGCCTAACATTCAGCGGCAATTACAACGCTCGCCCGAGTCTGGCGCCAGACGGCCGCACACTGGCGATGGTGCATCGTCAGAGTGACACTTTTCATATCGCCTCGTTTGATTTAAAGACCGGCCGCATGATTGAACTGACGCAAACCCGACTGGACGAATCTCCAACGGTTGCGCCCAATGGGGCTATGCTAATGTATGCGACTAAACAGGGTGACCGCGGGGTTCTAGCTGCTGTATCATTGGACGCAGGAGTTCGTTATGTTCTGCCGTCTAGCAGTGGTGATGTAAGAGAGCCTGCATGGTCGCCATTTTTGCGTTAAGCTTTTTGAGTAACGGGAGAGTTACAGAGTTAATCAAGACAGCTGCGTAGTTAATCGGTCACATAGTCAAAAGACTTATAGCGATAAAAAGATTACCACCCTACAATTACGAATATCTTTGCCAAAACAGGAGTTTCAAATGAACACATCATTTATCAAACCTGGACTTAGTGCGCTGCTTCTAGCGGCACTGTTGACCGGTTGTAGCAGTAATCCAGCAGTAGAAGAGCAGCAGACTTCAACTGATATTGAAGATACATCTGTGCAGACGGGTCAGGTTGATACCTCGGCAATTGACGACGCTGCAGTCGAAGTCATGACCGCGGACACTGTATTCTATTTTGATTTTGACAAAGCATTGCTCAAGCCTGAGTCGCGCGCTGCGCTGCTCGAGCACTCTGCATCACTGCAGAACAGCCCGCGCAATGTGCGCCTTGAAGGTCACGCCGATGAGCGCGGCACTCGAGAGTACAACATGGCACTGGGCGAGCGACGCGCCAATGCGGTGAAAGAATTCCTCGTTCTGCAGGGTGTTTCTCCCGGTTTGATAGAAGTAATCAGCTACGGCGAAGAACGCGCGGCAGCCTACGGCAGCAACGACGATGCTTGGGGTCTTAACCGTCGGGTTGAACTGAAGTAAAAAATCGTTTTGGCTGCTTAATTGAGCCAAGGGTATAAAGTGTGCGGCCGGGGTTGTAGAATGCTCTGGCCGTTTCTCTATTTGCCATAAACAGGATTATCCTCTAACCGCTATGAAATCACCTCTTGCACTCGCCGTAATTATAGCCTCCTCTCTGCTGTTGCCGGCTCTTGCCAGCAATGTAGCGGCTCAGGCCGCACCCGTAGTTGATCTGAGTTCTAGCACCTCGAGTGTAGCAGTTCAGCCTGCGGTGGCGATGAATGACAGTTATAACCAGTCACAGATGCTGCAGAATGAAGTGCGTGAACTGCGTGGTTTGGTTGAGCAGCTCAGCTATGAGTTACAGCGCGTTAAGCAGCGGCAGATGGATGACTATCTGGATTTGGATCGGCGACTCAGTGCTGTGCTCTCCGGCGCTACCCCGGATGACTTTGCTGCCAACGCAGACAGTGATTTGCAGTTGGGTGAAGACGGACAGCCAATGGCTGCAGTTAACGGAGCAATAATCGGAGATGATCAGTCCCGAGATGGACGGTCTCGGGATTCTCTGTCCAGTGGCGGAGCGGCTGTACTCGCTATCAATACTGAAGAGATCGCGCAAAATTATGCTCAGGCCTCAAATCTTCTGCTCAAAGAGCGCGATATCAATGCTGCAGCCTTGGCTTTTAAACAGCATGTTATCGACTACCCAGCTAGCCCCTATACCGCCAATGCCCACTACTGGCTCGGTGAAATCTATCTGCTGCAAGGACAGGATGAAATGGCCCGCCAGGCCTTCACCCTAGTCGTTGAGCAACACCCAAAACATGGTAAGGCGATGGACGCGACCTTTAAACTTGGCAAGATATACCATCAATTGGGCGAGATAGATCGCGCTCGCGAGCTACTCGAGAAAGCCTCGAGAGGCACCGGTGGTGCTGCCAACAAAGCTCAGAGCTACTTAAAGACCAATTTTTAGTCCTGAGCTTTTAACAGGTAGTTTTTACCTTCAGTCCCAGCCAACCAGACAATAATCAAATGCCCGAAACCGAACTTCGTATCACCGAGATATTCCACTCCCTGCAGGGTGAAACAAGCACCGTAGGCCTGCCAACCGTATTTGTGCGCCTCACCGGCTGCCCACTGCGCTGTGGCTACTGCGACACCGCCTATGCCTTCGAAGGCGGCAGCAAATGGACTCTCAGTGACATTCTAAGCACAGTAGCCGACTACGGCGCCAAATACGTCACCGTCACCGGTGGCGAGCCTCTAGCGCAGCCCCAGTGCATAGAACTACTGAAGCAACTCTGCGATCTGGGTTACCGTGTATCTCTAGAAACCAGCGGCGCTATGCCAGTAGAAGATGTAGATCCCAGAGTCTTTAAAATTGTCGATCTAAAAACCCCGGGTTCGGGCGAGGTATCGAAAAATCTCTACAGCAATATCGAATATCTTTTGCCCCATGACGAAGTGAAATTTGTTATCTGTGATCGCCAGGATTACGACTGGAGTTGCATGAAAATCGATGAGCTAGGCTTGCAGGGCAGGGTAGCTGA
>JAQXEN010000019.1 GCA_029250825.1 Porticoccaceae bacterium | reverse complement strand
TAAAATCGGGATTGGGGGGGGGCGGCAATTCCTGGAGGACAATGCGATAGGTAAGCTCGCGCTGCCCATCCGGCGCTCGCCGAAGTCCGACCCGGACCAACTGCGAACCACCCGCTGGCACGGTAAAAATAGGCGGGTTGGCCAGCAGCTCGCGAGTGGGCGTTAAAACATCCTGGCCCTCGGCTTGTGACCAGTTCAGCACCTCCATTTGCAGCGACGCCGGCTCAGTGCCGTCGTTACGCACGGTGATTGCGCCCATCGACTGGCTCTCGGATAGCGTTACTCGCACGGGGCTCACCCCCAAAGAGGCGGCACTTGCGACGCTGGCTCCCATTACCAAAAGAATGATGCCGCAAGCTGCTTTGATCATTGCGCGGGCGAGCATTAGAAAAGCACCGTTACAGTGACTGAATCACTATAGCTTCCCGCCGCAGCAGCTTGTTGATTTTGAAAAACTTTACCATAAACAGTCAAATCATCAGAGGCACCAGTACCAACAACGCTTTGACCTCCTATTTCAGACCATACATCTGTATGGCCTTCGTTCTTATAAAGCTCGTACTTTAGTTTACTATCGCTTCCTACATTTGACATGTGGCGACTATAGTTCCCTGAAAAAAGCGCGCGAGTCCTACCAGCGCTATAAGTTGCGTGGAGCCCATTACCCATTTTAACAGACACAAATGCGCCTAAAGTGCAGTTCGTTGATACCGTGGCAGAAGCCGTAAGGTCTTGCGTTGCGTTGGCTAGAATCGGATCATAGGTGCCAAAGTCTAAGCTCGTTACGCTCATCGTGCAGGACGCGTTAACATTGGCTGTTACAGCCATGTCTGAAGCTGTTATGGTCGCATAGACGGGCAGGCTAAGGCTCGCAGCGTATAGCAGCACAGGCGATAAGCCCAATATTTTAAGCAGTCTTTGGTTTCTTGTCGTTTGCACAGGTTTATCCTGACTAATAGGCAAAGTAAAAAAGAACAGGCCGCAAGCGGCCTGTTTTGACCCTGGTGTTAATACTAGTAACTGAGTGTCACAAGGACGCTATCAGAGAAAGACGCTTCGCTAACCGATTGCTGGGCAGTAATCTGGCCATAGACTGTAATAGCCTGCGCGGTGCCGGTTGCGGTGATCGCTTTACCTGTGCTGTCGGTATTTCCCCATACAGTTCCGCCGGCGCTATCACTGTACAAATGGTAATCCAACATTTGTGGAAAGTCTCCTGCCGCCCCATCGGACATCCTACGCAATGGTATGGCATCGGTCGACGTGGGTAAGTAGTTTGAACCCTTACCCATTGTCATGATTGTCGCTCCGCCCGAAGTGCAGGTCGACGTTATCGTGGCAGTAGCATCAAGAGCAGTGGTTGAGGTCGGATCATAGGTACCGAACGCCATCTCTCCGGTTGTAATAGCGCAGGACATAGCAACTTCCGCGGTAACAGCCATGCTGCCCGTTGTCGTGGCAGCGTAGCTAGTGGCGCTAAGCCCCATGGCTCCGGCGACGATTGCCGATGCGATTGCAAGTTTAAGTTTAAGTTTAGTTTTCATGTTTTTTCCTTTTCCCTAAAAAATGTAGTTTTATGCTTAAGACAGTGAGTTATTTTCGCGTCGAACTGATCTCAGCCGATGCAGGATAGGATATTAATTGTGCGTTTTCAGAAAGTCAACAGATTTATGTATAACACAAATTTGTTGATACATAAGATTTAATTGCAAGTTAAATTTATTAATAAATAAAATTTGTTTGTTTGTTAAATCTGCATGCTATAAACTCTCAGTATGAACCAGGGGGAAAAAAATATTAAAAGCAAAAAAAGTGAGAGGTTGGAGCAGTTCAATTAATGCTGATCAAAGCTTTTATCGGTCGACCAAATGGCTATATGCCGTGAAAACTAGAATGGTAATAGTTACAGATATATTTTTGTCGACGCTTCGGCGCAATTATAATGGCAAGCAGAATAGGTTTTATGTTTGATGAAAAACGATCAGGGGCATGGTGTAGAGTCTAATCATGAAATAAATCTGCGCCAGTTGCTCAATGTCCTCTTAAACCGACGCTATATTATTGCAGTCCTCGCAACCGTATTGGCGGCGGCAGCCATTATCCATGCTCTAATTTTGGCGCCAATTTATATCGCGTTCTTTGGCTTGTTGCTAGGTGTTGTAGTGGGCGTAATGATTGTATTTCTATGCGTTGACACGGGTAGTGCCGTGAAAATTGATGCAGTAAACAATCGTGATTATCAAACATCACCGACTAAGATTTCGACCAGTTTGGCTGTCAGAGGCAATCTATTAACACCCGAAGAGCTCGACGCACTTCAGGAAATCGGCTTGGACTCCTGCCAGCAATGACTTGATCCCAGCGTCCCAAAGCCTGTCTGAAGCTATGTCCACTCAATCTTGTAGCCTTATGATTAAATCGACAAATACAATGGCTTAAGCCTAACTATGGTGCCCCGGAGATTCGTTCAAAGCAATATATCCACAACCAATTAAACCTATATTATAAGATCCCTCTTAATGTGTGCTCCTAAGCGAGTTATAAATCGATGTTGCATACTTTAAGGATCATTTTCGCCTTTAAAAAAGGGGTTGATGAACTGATCATGTCGTTTTTATTGAATATTACATGTATTTATATCGTTAAAATTTAGGGTAAATTGGGAAAATTTTTATGCGGAGTTTTCGAAACTTTTCTAGTGACATCTCAAGTATTAGCTTAAATAACCGTCTGCTGTATAGCTCGGGCATTGTCAGTCACGCACTCAAAGAGGCGGCAGTGGGTGTCTTTGTCCTGTTTTACTACAAGCAGGTACTGGGCCTGCCGGGGACGCTGACCGGTCTTGCTATCGGCATTTCAATTATCTGGGACGGTATCAGCGACCCACTGATTGGGGCTTGGTCAGATCGTTTGCGCTCGCGCATTGGCCGCCGCCACCCGCTAATGATTGCCGCTGTTATTCCTCTGGCTGCTGGTTTTGTCATGCTGTATGGGCCACCCGACAACGTGCTGAGCGACCAAGGCCAGCTGTTTACCTGGCTGCTGATCAGCATGATGTTGGTACGCACAGCTTTGACCTTTTTTATGGTGCCCTACCTAGCCCTGGGCGCAGAGATTTCCGAAGACTATCACGAACGTACACAGCTGGCTGGGATGCGCACCCATATGGCCTGGATTATCGGCACTCTTGTCTCGGCCACTGCCCTGTTTTTTTTATTCAACGAAGAAGATGGCCTAGACGGCCGCTTCGTCATCGACAATTACCATTTTTTTGGCTGGGTCAATGGCCTGCTCGTCATATGGTTTAGCGTCATCTGCATAGTCGGCACCTGGCAATACATTCCCAAACTCGCCAGCGGCACAGTACATGCCGGCAGCAATATGCTGCGCGATATATTCATCACATTTCGCAACAAGAACTTTTTATACATCGTGATTTTGGATATGGCCGTGGGCGGTATCGGCTGCATTACCGCTACATTGTTAATGGTGACTTACACCTATTTCTGGCAACTGGATGCGACCCAGACTTCCTTACTCTTTGCCGGTCCCATTATTCTCGCGGTACTGTTGTCGGCCGTGTTTGCCGGATCACTGAATCGGCTGTTTGAAAAACAACAGATACTGCGCCTAGCTTGCGCCCTGACCACCATCAACCTGCTCTGGCTGACACCGTTGAAATTGTTTGACCTACTGCCAGATAACAGCACCCTGGTGTTTGCCTTGATATACGCCAACTGGACAGTACATACGACCATGACTATTCTGCGCGTGATCACCGTTCACTCCCTGCTGGCCGATATCGTGGATGAGGAGGAATTGGCCACTGGCAAGCGAAATGAGGGCGTTGTTTTTGCTGCGGCTTTCTTTTCCTCCAAATTCATGGGCGCCTTTGCCTACCTAATAGCCGGCCCGTTTCTGGACCTGATAGGCTTGCAGACTGGAGCGCAACCAGGCGAAGTGTCCAGCACGGTAATCTGGGGTCTGGGCCTGATGATGGGCCCGGGGCTGGCGATTATCATGCTGCTACCGATGTGGATGTCATTCAAACTGAATGTGAGTCACGCCAGTCAGTTGAAAGTTCGTCAGGCCCTGTCACAGCGACAACAGACAGCCGAAAGCGGCGGTAGCGCCTCCGCCAGCACACCAATATCGCAATAAGAGCTTTCTGGAAGCCGAATTTACCGCGTTAAATCAGCAAAGACACTACTGAAACACCGCTTGGCAGAAGTGTCTCGGCGCCCCAGTGCGGGCGTGACCGGAATAGATCTATGATGGGAGCGATACGAGCATGATGTCGGGTTTCGACAAGCTAACTTTTTAAAAACGGGGATAACTAGCTGCTGATTCTAAGCCACTGCCCTACTCCATTCGGCGAATGTACTGATCGCTTATTCTCCTGTTGCTGAGAGCTATGGATTACCGCGGGAATCAGTTCCCGGTGAGCTGCGTCACAGCGGCTTAATTTACTAATAACGATCTTCCTCGGCTCAGCGAGTAGGTCCTCAATACCTCGGTGGCCGAGGTTGAAGCGACAACAGAGGCAAAGGGTCAGGAAATCATGTCCGCTGAGAATGGGTGACGTTTATAGCTGTGCATCGCCTGATGTTATCCATTGTGGCGACTTAATTTTGCACCATCGGCGAGCGCTTCACTTAGCCCTTATTGCTGCGCCACAGACTAATGGCTAATAACTAGCGTGATAGTGCCATAAACTACCGAGTGGTGAGCCCATCGATTTCTTTACTCAGCCTAACGTGAAGTTCGGGGCTGGCATCGGACGCGTATACCAACAGTATGCTTTCTAAAACCTGGTGGCGGAATTGCTCCAAATCAATGTAGCCACTGACCCAGTCAAGTCGCCCAAGCCGGTTGCTGCTGTGAACTCTTTTCATAATTATGCTGGATTCAATGCTGCCTAATAACAACCCACTCACGTACCACTCCTTCCTCGGTGCTGCCAATTGTTGTGCCTGCTGGAAAAGTCCATCCGGAATTCTAGGATCAAACAATTTTAGTTGCTCCGCCGACATAAATGCGGCGCGATAAAAATCTATATCTTGCTCGAACATAGCAACCATCTTATCGATAAAGTACTTTGCATTGTCAACAATATCGCTAGGCGGGTGATCCAAGGCACCCTGCATTTGTTCAATTAAAGTCGCAACCAGCTCTTTAATAATGTCACTTTTTTTGCCGAATAGGTTATGAATCGTTGGTGTTGACACCCCCGCTTCCCTGGCAAGTTCATTTATCGTAAAGTCTTCTATACCTTTTGAAGCGACCAGGTGCTTTGCGATATTAAATATGCGTTCACGACGCAATTTTTTATTCGCCTGGCGAGTTGTATTCCCTAATGCTTTTACTGGCTTTTTCATACCCTAGACGGTAACACACAATAGATGATCAAACTAACACTTTTTCCTACCAGTCAAAGCTGCAGTACCAAGCGGTCTTATTCTTTAAGCGGAGTATGTACTTTTGGACTGAGACTGTGTCGAAAGAAGAGTAGTTGTTTAGATTAAAAGTACTTTAGTGCTCATGTCAGCATCAGTAGGTAATTGTGACAATGAGCTGGTCACTGTACATTCCCTGGACTGCTGGTTGCGCAGGCAGGACGCTACCATAGGCGGTAAGGGTTTGTGAGACGCCAGTTCCAGTAAGCGCCACACCTGTGGGGGCGGAATTTCCCCATACCGTGCTGCGAGCGACATCTGAATAAACTTGATAGACTAGATATTCACCTGCTCCAGCAGTCATTCGGCGAACTGGCGCATCAGCCAAACCCGATCCCGCGGAAGCACCAGCATTTATAGTTATCAGGGCCGCTGCGCCTGAGGTGCAGGTCGCAACTACCGTGGCCATGGCGTCAAGGGCGGTCGATGCATTGGCGACAACACCATCATAGGCTCCGAACGCCATTGGATTGGAGTCAATGGAGCAGGAATGTCCAACCAATGCGCTAACGCTCATAGTTGAAGTACCTGTGTCAGCATAGGTATAGACGCTAAGAGCAGCGGAGCCGAGCACTATGGCCGATACGATCGTGAACTTAAGAATGCTTTGGTTGAATTTCGTTTTTATATTTCGTTCCTTTCATTAAGAAATGCAGTTTTCTAAACGAGTATATTGAGTTAATTCCTCATTGAACTAATCTCAGCCGAAACGGAGCCGTCAATAAACCCAAAAAGATGGCCAACGATGCTGCACAGAAAAAGTAAGAAAAAAGCGTCTTGAGATGAGAAAATAATAGTTGTAGTTTGATATTCATCTGTTCAATTCCCGCTCCAAGTCTACACCTGTAATAGATTTATCGAGGTTTGCCAATCAAGTAAGGGCGGGACATTTAATTTAATCGTCCCACGATACGCTGTTGATCCTGCAGTAGAGCATTTATTCTAGGCAACTGCTAGTTCCATTCTTAATGCTGAAATCTAGGTTCTTCCAAACACCGTCTGCAGTAGCCACCAGTTCATAATCGTACCCTAAGCAGGTGCTATCGATTTCCTAGGGTCAAAACGACCAGTTTAGACATCGCTATTAGCAAGAATATAGGTAACCCTCCCTACTAGCTTCCCTTTCAGCCAGCTCCCTTCATATTGGTTACCGTTTGGAGGAGATACCTTTGCCGCACCATCCAACTGACCATTTTTAAATACAGCCTACCACTGCAAAAAGGGTGTCGCTTTAATTCTCAGATCCGCCGTTTCGGCAATTAACTAAAAGGGGCAGGCACAGTTAATGCTATCAACACCCTCTCTGGCGACATCGGAGTAGCCGCAGAAAATAAGAACAAGAATACTTTACTAGAGACAATTCAAGACGTTGTCATCGAGCCAAAAGGGAACTGTTCGAGATCATCAAATGACGGCGCACTTATGCTCTGCTTTACCTTAGGTCAAGACTAAAAAAGAGCGGTAATACTGTTATCTCGAATAAATGGGACAGGTCTCGGACACTAGCAAAGAGATCCCTCGCCGCTACGCCCTGTCGGGATGACAACTTATTGATTCTGAGGTGTTACCACTGACTAAGTAGCGCAACTAATACCCGTGCCACGCAACCCGCAGTAACCACCGGGATTCTTAGCCAAATACTGCTGATGATACTCTTCAGCATAAAAGAACGTCGGCGCCATGCGAATCTCAGTGGTAATCTCACCAAAACCCAACTCAGACAATTTACCCTGCACCGTCTCAGCCGAGACCAGTGCCTGCTCAAGCTGTGTCTCAGTGTCACAGTAGATCACCGAGCGATATTGACTACCCTGATCATTGCCCTGACGCATACCCTGGGTGGGATCGTGAGACTCCCAAAATACCGTCAGTAATTGCTCAAAGCTTATTTTTGCAGGATCAAACACCACCAACACTACTTCAGAGTGGCCGGTCATACCGGAACAGGCCTCTTCATAAGTCGGATTGGGAGTCGGCCCTCCAGCATAGCCCACAGCTGTAGTCACCACCCCGTCCTGCTGCCAAAACCGGCGCTCAGCACCCCAGAAGCAGCCCATACCCACCACCACTGAACAGAGCCCCGCAGCAAACGGCGGCTGCAGTGGCTGGCCATTAATAAAGTTGCGATTGCTGATTGGCATAACAGTGTCTCGACCGGGCAATGCCTGATCGGCGGTGGGAAGATTTAACGTGAACATGATTTGAACCCCGGCGAACAATCGCCCATTAAAATTAGGTTGTACGGAGACTAGATTCGATTTAGACCCAATTCCAAGTCATTTTTAATATCGACAATATCTTCCAAACCCACAGCAATGCGAATTAAATTTTCACCAATGCCAGCCTGCTGGCGCTCCTCGTCAGAGAGTCGGCCATGAGTGGTGGTTGCCGGATGCACTATAGTGGTTTTGGTATCACCCAAGTTCGCGGTCAGCGACAGCGTGCGGGTATTATTAATCACCGTCCAAGCCTGCTCCCTGCCACCGGCAACCGCAAAAGACAGCACACCACCAAAGTCAGACTGCTGTTTTTTAGCCAGACTGTGGCCGGGATGATCTTCTAGGCCAGCGTAAAACACCTTACTGACCCTGGGATGATTATTTAGCCAGGTCGCCAGCTCTGCAGCATTGGCCGAGTGCGCTTGCATACGGATACGCAGCGTCTCCAAACCCTTGAGAAATACCCAGGCATTAAAAGGACTCATGGTGGGACCCGCTGCACGCAAGAAACCAACGATTTGTTCCATCAGTTCGCTGCTGCCCACCACCGCACCACCGAGACAGCGGCCCTGCCCGTCGAGATATTTGGTCGCCGAGTGGACGACAATATCGGCGCCCCACTCAAGGGGCTTTTGCAGCACAGGTGTGCAGAAGCAATTGTCCACCACAAAGAGCGCACCGGCCTTTTTCGACAGCCTTGCCAATGCCTCAAGATCGGCAATCTCTGACATAGGGTTCGAGGGGCTCTCGCAAAACAGCATTTTGGTATTAAGCTGAATCCCCTGCTGCCAAGCATCGAGATCGGTGAGGGAGACATAGGTCACTTCAACGCCGAACTTAACAATATACTTATTTAGCATCACGCGAGTGCTGCCAAAGACATCCTTGGAGCAGAGAATATGATCCCCAGACTGCAGCAGTGCCATAACTATACTGAGTGTCGCTGCCATGCCGGATGAGGTCGCTACAGCCTGCTCGCCGCCTTCCATCGCCGCGAGGCGCTCTTCGAAGGCGCGCACAGTGGGATTGGTGTAGCGGGAGTAAACATTGCCCTGAAGTTCATTGCTAAAGTGCTTGGCAGCCAGCTCGGCATTTTCAAACACATAGCTTGAGGTGAGGAACATCGCCTCTGAGTGCTCGGCCTCATGAGTGCGCTGATAGCCGCCACGGATTGCGAGGGTTGCCTGTTGATAGGCCTCCACCGCCGCCACTGGCTGATTGTTCTCGTTGCTCTCCGTGCTATCCGACATAATTACTCAACTCTCCAAAATTAAGGCGCAGTCTAGTTAACATTGGCTTCGCTGTTGTTATTGTGAATACCAATAACCTGATTCTTTTGTCGCCCCTCTGGGGCGCCATCCTGACTCTTAGCGTTGTCATTGCGCTGCTGATCAATGTGCGCAAGATAGGATTCATCCACATCTCCTGTGACATAGTCACCGTTAAACACAGAACATTCAAATCGCTTGATCGCCGGGTTGCCCTCGGCAGCGGAGGTCACCAGATCCTCAAGATCCTGATAGATCATCCAGTCGGCGCCAATAATCTCGCCCACTTCCTCATCACTGCGACCGTGTGCAATCAACTCTTTGGCCGAAGGCATATCGATGCCATAGACATTGGGGTAGCGGACACCGGGAGCAGCTGAGGCCATATAGACCTTGTTGGCACCGGCGTCTCGCGCCATCTGAATAATCTCTTTTGAGGTGGTGCCGCGAACAATGGAGTCATCCACTAACATGACATTTTTGCCCGCAAACTCGAGCTTCACCGCATTGAGTTTTTGACGCACAGACTTCTTGCGCTGGGTCTGACCCGGCATAATAAAGGTGCGGCCAATGTAGCGATTTTTCATAAAGCCTTCACGCAACTTTACGCCCAGAGTCTCAGCCATAGACTGAGCGGACACGCGGCTGGTATCGGGAATCGGAATTACTACATCGATATCGTGATCCGGCATTAGGCGCAATACTTTCTCGGCGAGCTTCTCACCCATTCGCAGGCGACATTTGTAAACCGAAATATCATCCATCATTGAATCTGGACGGGCAAAGTATACATGCTCAAAAATACAGGGCACTAGCTCTGGCTTGGCAGCGCATTGCTGCAAATGGATCTTGCCTTTATTGTCCACAAACAGTGCTTCGCCTGGCTGCAGATCTTTGATCTGACCAAAACCCATGCTGTCGAGCACAACACTCTCAGAGGCAACCGCATACTCGATGCCGGCTTCGGTCTCGCGAGAGCCGTAACATAGTGGTCGAATACCGAAGATATCGCGAAACGCGAACATGCCGTGGTTGGCCACCAAGCCGACTACGCCATAGGCACCGCGACAGCGCAGGTGAACATTGCGCACCGCATCAAAGATATCTTCACTGGAGGGTTCGAGTTTGCGCCGCAACTGTAATTCATGGGCAAATACATTGAGCAATACTTCAGAGTCGGAATCCGTGTTTAGGTGGCGCAGATCGGAGCGAAAGATATGCTTGCGCAACTCATCGGCATTGGTCAGGTTGCCGTTGTGGGCGATGCAGATGCCATAGGGGGAGTTTACGTAAAACGGTTGCGCCAGAGCGGGACCGGAACTACCGGCGGTGGGATAGCGCACATGGCCGATGCCCACATTGCCCTCGAGGCGTGCCATATGCTCAGTGCGGAAGACATCTCGGGCTAGGCCAACACTCTTACACACATGGATTTCACCATCGTTGTCGGTGACGATGCCGGCGGCATCCTGACCGCGATGCTGCAAGACCGTTAAGGCATCATAGAGACGCACATTAACATTTGAAGTTCCAGAAATTCCAACAACACCGCACATCCGTTATACCCAACCTAATAGAAGATCTTTAATCGCCGCCGCTGTCTCTCTGCCCCAGAGTTCAAAGCTCTGAAAAACCGGAATCAACGCCGACGCTTGCCACCAGGGGTCTTTATCAACCGGCAGCGCACTGGGCAGAATGACTACCAGCGCGAGAACGATTAACAGCCCCCGAAAGACACCAAAAACCAGCCCGAGCATCCTGTCGGTTCCGCTCAATCCTGTTGAGCTGACTAATTTACCCAATAAAAAATTGACCATACTGCCAAGCAGCAAGGTCCCTACAAACAGCCCACCAAAGGCAGCTAGCTGCCTGATTGATGGCTGATCTATCATATTTATTAACAGCTCTGCCGCCGACTCTTTAAAGTTCACCGCCACGGCAAAAGCGACCATCCAGATAACCAGTGACATGGCCTCTTTGACAAAGCCGCGGATCAAACTGATCAGCGCCGACAGTGCTATTAGAGCAATAATTATCCAATCTACCGTGGCCACTTCCATTGGCTAACCTCGCATCAGGGAATGTACTGCAACACAATCGCATCGGTTGCAAAGTTGCTATCGATTTTACTCTTCTCGGCAATCGCTCTGCGCTTGTCAGCCTTGGGACCCACATAGACACGATAGAAGGTGGTGCTCTCGACTATCGCAGTCTTTACAAACGCTTTAAAACCACTCTTGCGCAGCCGCTGCATCAGCCCTTCGGCCTTGTCTTGGGCCTCAAAACTACCAGCCTGAAGCACCCATGCTCGGGGCAGATCATTTTCATTGAGACCGTAAAAGCCTTCACTGACATCGACAATGGGTTTTGACTCGGCAATGTTAAACAGGCTGTCTATCTTGCCCAACTCGGCACCACCCTCCGGGCGCTGTGCTTTGGCAACCTCAATGGGGCCAATTTCTGGCGCCGCAGGAAGGCGACTCTGGCGATCGATTTTCAGGGGATCGGCAAAATCAAATACGATTGGCAAAACGATCAAACCCAGCGCGCCAAGCACTAAGGCGCCGATGATTCGCTGCTGTAACCCATTACTCATTGAATACACCCATCAGACCCGCGCTGCATATTAAGTACTGCCGAGACGGTGTGAAACGATCCAAAGACCACAATCACATCGTCTTTAGTGGCCGCTTTGAGGGCACTTTGAAATGCCTCTTCTACCGACTCGAACAATCTACTAGAAAGGCCTGCATTGTATAACACTTCGTGCAATGTTTGAGCTTTAGTGGCTCTCTCGCTAGCGCTTATTTCGGCAATTCCCCAGTGCTCGAAAATCTCCGATAAAGGCTCCACAATACCACGCCAGTCTTTGTCACTGAGCACTGAAGCAACCGCCAGATACCGTCCACTAATAGGCGGCAGTGCCGCGGCTAATGCAGTGGCTGCGGCGGGGTTATGGGCCACATCTAGGATCACCTGACGGTTATCAATTACTAGCTGCTGCTGACGGCCCGTGAGGGTCAATCCCGTAAGGGCAGCATTTACTTTATCCCGGTCCAAACTAAAGCCGGCACAGCTCAGAGCCTGAATCGCCGCGGCCTTATTAACGGGCAGCAATCCTGAGCTAGGCAACCCTCGAAAGCGCTGGGACTCTGCAGTCGCTATCTTGATCTCAAGGCTAAAGCCATTGGCATCGGGGCTAATATTAAAATCCTCACCGATAATAAAGGGCGCCGCGCCAGTGTCCGCGATCATCTGAGCAAAACCCACTGGGCCGTCCGCTTCGGCAACCACTAATGGCTTCGAGGGACGCGCTATGCCGAGTTTTTCCACTCCGATTAACTCTCGGGTATCCCCCAACCAGTCCTGGTGATCGAGGGCAATACTGGTGACTACGGCGACATCCGCATCAATAATATTGATCGCATCGAGACGCCCACCCAGGCCCACTTCCAATAGCATCAGATCGAGATCTGCATCCGCAAATACCAGCAGTGCCGCCAGAGCGCCAAATTCGAAATAGGTTAAAGAGGTATCACCCCGGACAGCTTCGATCTCATCAAAGGCGCAGACAATGGTTTGATCCTCAACCGGTTGACCCTGAACCGCAATACGTTCGTTGTAATGCAAAAAATGGGGCGAGGTAAAGAGACCGACTCGGTAGCCCTGACCTAACATGATGCCCTGCATACTGGCGAGGCAGGAGCCTTTGCCATTGGTACCGGCTACTGTGATAACGGTGGGAAGCACTATGGCGTTGCCCTGCTGACAACGCTGCTGTTTGATCGCGGACCAGACTGCTGAAATACGCGCGAGGCCTAAATCAATTTCGGCCGGGTGCCGCGCTTCTAGCAGAGTTAACCACTCCGCTAGACTGCGCTCAGGCATCGACTGGTTCTGGCAGATGCATAAACTTGGAGAGGATACTGGAGAGACGATCGCGCATCTGGTGACGGGCAACAATCATATCGATCTGCCCCTTCTCCAGCAGAAATTCACTGCGCTGAAAGCCCTTGGGTAATTTTTGTCTAATAGTCTGTTCAATAATATTGGGGCCAGCAAAACCTGCGCGGGCGCCGGGCTCAGCAATATTAATATCCCCCAACATGGCCAGACTCGCTGAGACGCCACCGTAAACTGGATCGGTCATCACTGAAATATAGGGAACGCCGGCCAGGCGCATGCGCTCTAGAATGGCGCTGGTTTTGGCCATTTGCATCAGTGAGATCAGAGCCTCCTGCATGCGGGCACCACCAGTAGCTGAGAAACAGATCAGCGGCTTGTTTTCCGCCAGTGCCAGTTTCGCGGCACGGGTAAACTTCTCTCCTACGGCATAGCCCATAGAGCCGCCGTGAAAGGCAAATTCGAAGGCTACGGCAACTACAGGTATGCCTTTAACGGTGCCACTCATAGCAACCAAGGCATCTTTTTCACCGGTTTTCTTCTGGGCATCGCTAAGACGATCTTTGTATTTTTTAACATCTCGAAACTTGAGGCGATCGATAGGCTCAACCTCTGGGGCAACCTCGGTACGGCCATCGATGTCGAGAAAGATATCCAAGCGCCGGCGAGCGCCAATACGCATATGGTGTTCGCATTTAGGACAGATATCGAGATTGCGCTCTAACTCTGGGCGATAGAGTGGCGAGGCACATTTTGGACATTTTTTCCAAAGCCCTTCGGGAACTGAGTTGGAGCGCTCGCTTGTAGTGCTCGATGGTCCCTTGGGTCGAATCCGCTTCAGCCAGTTCATCTATTTCCCTTTCGCTAAAATCAATATGTACTCAATATTACTAAGCCAGAACGTTACTCGATGCAAATTTTACATTACAGAGACAAGCTGTGGCTCTTGATAGGTCGGCAGTTTAACACGACAGAATGGCCGAGCTAAACAGTGCGTTGGGTTATTTTTAGCTGATTTTCGACTCGGCTCTTTAATAATTCTGCAATCATTCTTAAATGACGCTTACATCCAATCGCACACTATCCAGCGGCTTTTGCCCGCCGGATAAAATCAGTCACCTTGACGGGATCTTTTATTCCCGGCGCCGACTCCACACCGCCGCTGACATCCACCATATCCGGTGCGACAGCGACCACAGATTCTGCGACATTATCCGGGTTCAAGCCCCCGGCAAGAATCAAATTAAAGTTTCGCTCGCGGGGCAGTCTACCCCAGTCAAAGCGCTCTCCTGTGCCGCCGTACTGACCCGGATGCCAGGCATCAAAAAGCAGACTGTGGGAAGGTTTATGAGCTCTGGCCTCGGCGGCTATATTGAGATCTTCATGCATGCGCAGGGCGCGAATATAAGGAAAGTCAAACTGCTGGCAAAATTCGGCGCTTTCATCACCGTGAAACTGGAGCAAATCTGGCTTCACTTCAGCGATCACTTGTTTGACAAATTCTTTGTCCGCATTCACCAGCAGCACCACACAGAGCACATCGGAGGCAATCACTGCTCGTACTGCAACCGCCTGACGCAGATCGATATAGCGGGAACTCTTGCGGTAGATCACCAGCCCCAGCGCATCGGCACCAGCCTGCTGCACCATTAGCGCTTGCTCTGGGGTAGTGATACCACAAATTTTTACCTGGACTGACATGCTTGCACCTGTGAAGTAAACTGGTTTGGAAATGCTTTCGACTTAAATTCTTATCTAGCCCTCTAAATTGAGAAACAGAGGTCCCTTGGGCATCTGAGGAATAATCGGGTCATTTGGATAGCCCACATTAACCAAATAAAGCCCTTTTGGCGACGCCGTTGCAGCACTCTTGGTGCGGTCGCGACCTTTAATCAACTGCCCTATCCAGCTGGGGTCTCGGCGACCGAAACCCACTTCCATCAACGAGCCAATAATATTACGCACCATATGCAGAACAAAGGCGTTGGCCGTCACTTCAAAGACTAGCAGCTCTCCAGCCTGAATTATCTTGGCGCTGGTGATATTGCGATTGGGGGACAGTGATTGGCACCCTGCCCCGCGAAATGCGGAAAAGTCCTGTTCCCCGAGCAGATACTGACAGCCCTCTTGCATCGCCGCAGAATTTAATCGGTTGCGCACCCAGGTAATGCCCTGTGAGAGTATCGCCGGCCGCGCTGCAGCAGCGTGAATAACATAGCGGTAGGTACGTGAGGTGGCGCTAAAGCGCGCATGAAAGCTGTGTTTAACCTCATCGGCCCAGAGCAGCCCAACCGAATCTGGCAGCTGACTGTTTGCGCCCTTGACCCAATTGCGCCCGGTGCGCAGTGCTGGGGTATCAAAGTGCACTACCTGATAGCTGGCGTGCACAGCAGTATCAGTGCGCCCTGCACAGCTAACAACAATCTCCGAATTGGCTACTGAACTCAGAGCCCGTTCAAGTTCCTGCTGCACCGATGGACTGTGCTTTTGTTTTTGGAAGCCACAAAAAGCACTGCCGTCGTAGGATACGACGGCAGCATAGCGTTTAACGCCGGTAGGAAGGCTCTTGCCTTGAGGAATCTTGCCGTTGAGGCTGTAGACCCAGTCTAATTCTGTCATGGGCGAAATTATACACACTGACAAGCTTGTTAGCCCAGCTAAGGTTGAGTGCCAGAGCTTTTATTGCGAGCTTTTATTTACCCTCTTTAGCCACAAGACTATCAAGCAGCGTTTGCGCCTTGGCCTGCCCCTCGGGATCCGCTTCCCCAAGCAGCTCTTCGAGTATTTCCTTTGCACCCTCTGGGTCGCCCATTTCAATATAGGTATTGGCCAGATCCAGTTTGATATCAGCGGCGTCGAGGCTGTCGATATCATCTAGGGCGCTAAATTCTTCAGTGGCTGAACTCTCTATATCAGAGCTTTCTATATCAGAGCTTTCTGTACCAGAGCTCTCTATATCAGAACCCTCTGTATGAGAGTTCTCCTGTTCTGAGTTCTCTGCAGCTGAACTTTTAACTGCCGCAAGCTCTTCATCAAAGTCTGCAAATGCCTCGTCCAACTCGTTAGTCAGCTGTTCTCCACCGGGGAATTGCAGCACTGTGGATTCTTGCGGTGACTCATCAACCTCAATATCAAAGTCTTGGATATCCAATGAATCTATATCCAAATCCTCTAAATCAAAGGTGTTTAATTCCCCATCGGAGAAGCCAAGATCTTGAAGTTCCGGGCGCTGGGTGTCGGGGCTTTTTACCGGTGCAGGGCTGTCTATTGGCTCAGGGCTGTCATCTGGCTCAGGGCCTTCTATTGGCTCAAGGCTGTCCAAATCCAAATCACTAGCACCCTCTTCCAATGAGGTGATGGATCCATCCTTAGGACCTGTAATAATTGCGGCCATTTCAATAGCGGTACTGTCTTCTGTCAGCACAATTTCTTCATAGAGGGGCCGCAATTCAGCTTTGCGGCCCTCGCGGAACAGGATCTCCATCAGTTTTAAACGGCAGGAAGCATCTGTGGGATCTTTAACTCTAGCATCTTCAAGCACTGCGATAGCCTGGGGGGTATTTCCCAAGGAGAGGTAGACCTCCGCCTCGGCAACCGCCTCTACCATCATATCAAACACTTCTTCGTTTACCGTTTCTTCAAGGCTGTCAAAGATCTCAGCATCGGTCTCGTCAAATAGATCATCCTCTGGATCCAATTCTAGATCATCCAGTTCGTGAAGGGTTGCCGCAGCAGTGGCATTACTTGGCGCGCCCTTATCATAACTTTCATAACTGCCCATCGACAGATCGTTTAGGTCTCCGTTATCCCTTTTCGAGGCTGAGGAACGGCGCATCACTAAGACGGCCAAGAGCAGTATAAGGCCGATCACGGATGCCCAAAAATAGGCTGGAACCGCCAGTAGTGCGGCACTGAGATTGTCCCCAGACTTGCTTGGCACAACCGTTGCACGGTCAATGTCCCCTTGCTTTTGGGCCTGTTCTACCAGTGCTGCCATAGTGGCAACCTGAGCTTCTAACAGCGCTAGACGCTCGCGCAGTTCACTGTTCTCAAGCTGGACCTTGTTCACTTCATCATTAGCGATTGCTAGATCCGAAGAAAGCTGCTGAGCAACCTCTCGGCCAGATGAGTTGGCTGCTGCAGAAGAATCAGCCCCTAGCAGATCTTCAGTATCAGCCTTTGCAGCCATATCAGAAGCCTGTTCCGAGGCGGAGACCAGCTTTAGGCGTGCATCAGTGTCTTTCAGTTGCGCGGGGGCAGGCTCTGAATCGTATTCGTCACTGTAGATAATTTCTATGTCGTCATTGGCGGCTATTTGGCCAGCCGGATCAGATGGTGCAACTAGACCAATCTGGGATGCCACTCGATCTCCAACCTGCTCACTAATTTCATCTCTGGATGGCAGCCGCAAAACTGATCCCTCCATTAAGCGATTGGCATCACCACCGGAAAAGGCTGTGGCATTTTGCTCATAGAGAGAATCCATAGTTTGGAGAATTGTGGTGCCTCGAGGGCGCAGGCGCTTGGCCACATTCCAAAGTGTATCCCCCACTATTACCTGGTGTTGATCCCCAGAGAGCGCAATCCGACCAGTTGGCGCAACTGCAGCTGACGCAGGCCCGGGGCGAGTCACTTGCTCTGCAGGTTCATTGCGGCTTACTGGTGGCGCAACTTGCACCGCGGAGGTTTGATCTTGCCGATAGATAGGCAGATCCAGCAACAGGGTATAGGAACGCATCACACGGCCCTCTGGCCACTGTAACTGCACGAGAAAATCGAGATAGGGTTCGACCACTGGCTGTTGAGTAACAATATTAATAATGCGCTGATTGGAACTGTCTCGACTGACTGAGAACTGCAAACGGCTGAGGAAAAAGTCGCGGCTCACCCCCGCCCGCTCAAAGGCCTCGTCAGAGGCCAGTGAAACAAGGATTTGATTATCTTCAAGATCCGTGGAGTTAATAATATCGATATGAGCAGAGAGAGGCTCATTAAGAGAGGAGTTGACTGTAATCTCCCCCAGTCCAACCGCTGAGGCGGAGGGTATTGCCACTAGCCCAGCAATCAATATGGCACTGGTAGCAAAGGCTAACTTGAGACTGCTGTTAACCCGACCGAGAATACTATCGCCAAGGGTTTTAAGGGCGTTTTGCTGATGCTTTTGTCTGGCCTCTTGGAGATAGAGCGCCGACCACGTCCGAATTGTCATAAAAATTTCCTATAAAAAGCCTTTTAAACAGGGCTTTACAGTAATTGTTTAGCGGCTGTCCTGCAATATCTCAGGATGTTAACCATCCTAAAGTCTTAGCACATTATTGATCAATCCACGTCCCTGTTTAACACTGCGACGGCACCTAATTCTCATTTAGCGATGGAGTAGATTTCCTTTTACTTAATGCTCGATAAGAATTCTCAGCATACGGCGCAGGGGCTCAGCAGCTCCCCAGAGAAGCTGATCGCCCACCGTAAAGGCAGAGAGATACTGTTCACCCATATTCATTTTACGCAGTCGGCCCACTGGAACATCCAAACCGCCGGTTACGGCAGCAGGTGTTAAGTGCTTAGCCGAAGACTCTTTGTCATTGGCAATAACCTTGGCCCACTGATTGCCTTCAGCCAACATCGACTCGATTTCATCCATAGGCACATCGCGGGTTAATTTAATGGTGAGCGCCTGACTGTGGCAGCGCATGGAACCAATGCGCACACAGAGACCATCCAAGGGAATAGGATCTCCCTCGCGATTCAAAATCTTATTGGTCTCCGCCTGATTCTTCCACTCTTCACGGCTCTGGCCATTTTCAAGTTGGGAATCAATATAGGGCAGCAGACTACCAGCCAGCGGGTAGCCCCAGTTATCGACTGGGAAACTATCAGAGCGCAGAGTATCAGTCACCTGACGATCAATCTCTAAAATAGCCGAACCGGGATTAGCCAGCGCATCGGATACGGAGCTTTTAATCACCCCCATCTGATTGATCAGTTCACGCATATTCTGTGCACCGGCACCAGAGGCCGCCTGATAGGTCATGGAGCTAGCCCATTCCACTAGATTGGCATTAAACAGACCGCCGAGACTCATCAGCATCAGACTGACAGTACAGTTGCCGCCAATATAATCTTTAACACCGTTGGCCAAACCATCTTTAACCACAGACATATTGACCGGATCGAGCCCAATAATCGAACTATCGTCCATACGCAGAGCAGAGGCCGCATCAATCCAATAGCCATCCCAGCCCGCTTTACGCAGTTGCGGATAGACTTCTTTGGTGTAATCGCCACCCTGACAGGTCACAATAATATCCATCTGGTGCAGAGCATCGATATCAAAGGCACTTTGCAGCAAAGGTATTTCAACACCTACATCGGGACCCGCTTGGCCGGCCTGAGAGGTGGTGAAGAAAATTGGCTCTATATGGGCGAAGTCATTCTCTTCACGCATTCTATCCATCAGCACAGATCCAACCATGCCACGCCAACCGATAAATCCTGT
>JAQXEN010000012.1 GCA_029250825.1 Porticoccaceae bacterium | reverse complement strand
AGGGTGTCATAGTCAAAAGCAAGGTCCCCAACAGCCGTGACGTTGTAAGTGATTCCATTATGATCAACAGTCCCAGGGATAACTATTTCAGTGGACTCATTGCCCTCCGCGCGGCCAGTCACTATGACATTTTCCGTACCAGTGACAATCGAATAGCTCAGGCCGCTGAAATCAAATTGGCAAACCTTTGAAGTCGCTTCAAGGGACGAACCCTCCATATTTATAGTAAAGATTTGAGGCCAGCCCGGTTTGCCCTCGCAGTAGGTGATGGTTGCTAGATTGAGATTTCTTTCAAACATATCCAGTTCAAAAGTGCCAAAGTCACCCTCAAAGGCCACGTTGGTGAGCGGATTATTATTGTAGAAAGCCCCACTCCCAATGGTCGTCACGCTGTCAGGAATAGTCAAAGTGGTGAGAACGGAATAGGAGAAAGCCTCATCTCCAATAGTCGTCACGCTGTCTCCAATAGTCAGGCTGGAGAGGGCGATATCGGAAAAAGCGTAACCGCCAACGGCCGTGACATTGTAAGTGCTCCCATTATCCGTAACAGTCCTAGGGATAACTATTTCAGTGGACTCATTGCCCTCCGCGCGGCCAGTCACTGTGACATTAGCCGTGTCTGGGATAACGGAATAACTCAGGTCAGCATCATCAAAACTTAAGGCATCAGCATAAGCCGACAGTAGCGTTAGCGACATAACCAGTATCACCTGGCCGGTAATACTCAGAAATCGGGTCCAATAAGTCATTAAGAATTTGAGAGCTAGGTTCTTAATGGACAGACTCTTTATCGATAGAGAGTTGATAGATAGAGAGTTGATAGATAGAGACTTGATAGATAGATTCATTGAGCAGAGCCTGAATTTTTTTATTGTCAGAAATCAAACTCACACTAGACTATTCAGCACTGCATTACAATCTTCAAATCACCCCAAATCCCAGCGATGCCCTCACTCAAAATGCACTCTCTGCGTCACTGCAAGAACTTGACGCCAGTATAAGTTTTGAGGAAATTCAGATCAGTCAACGCCACATAATTAGACTTACCTGCAAGAGTATCTAGCCACTTTTCTACCTAAATACTGCCGACAGTGCAGCGCTTGTGTTAGGTAAACCCTCGATCTTGGCCAGATAATATTCATTAGCCTGTAACCGCAAAAACCACTCGAAGGCAGGTTGAGTCCTGCCGAGAGATGGTACAAAGACCTCAAAGGCCTTATGATCTCAGTGCGGGTCGGTTAGTCACTGCATAATATTTTCCCGCAGCCAATAATAAAAAATAAAAAAGGCCATTTTAATGAAAACACTTTCCAATAAAGTCGCAGTCATCACCGGCGCGGGTTCAGGCATAGGTCGCTACCTGGCCATATTGCTGGCTCGATCTGGTGCTAACATTGCCGCCTGTGAAATCAATGCGGCGGCTCTCGCAGAGACCATTGCGATGCTTGGAGCCTACAATGTCAAAGTCTCTAGCCATTCACTGGATGTTGCCGACAAAGCGGCGGTGGAAGCACTGCCTGAACAGGTGATTGCCGAACACGGACATGTTGACCTGGTCTTCAATAACGCTGGGGTTACTGTTGACTCCTCTTTTGAGGATTTATCGGAGACCGATTGGGACTGGGTAATGAACATCAATCTGCAAGGGGTGATCAATTCTAGTCGCGCCTTCTTGCCCCATCTAAAGCAGCGGCCTGAAGCTGCGCTAATCAACACTTCCTCTATTTTTGGCATGATTGTGGTTGAACGACAGTCGGTTTATCACACCGCAAAATTTGCTGTGCGTGGCTTCACTGAAAGCCTGGTTAAAGAAATGAAAGGTAGCTCAGTGCAGATACACTGCGTGCATCCCGGCCATATCGGTACCAATATTCTCGGTAATGCACGGATTAATAAGAGTGAAGAGTCGGCAAACGCCTTTCAGCGTCTGATGGGCAAGTTAGCCGGTATAGGCGATGACCAGGAAGCCATGGCCGCCTTCTTTGAGCAAAATGGCATGCACCCCAGCCGTGCGGCGCAGATTATGCTCAATGGGGTATTGAAAAACCGCCCTCGTATTCTTGTGGGTGCCGACGCTAAGTTGATGGATCTGTGCCAGCGGTTGATGCCGATACATTATGAAAAACTGTTCCCGTTTTTTACTCTGCCTCTGACGTTGTTGCGCAATAAAAAACCGCTTAAGGGGCTGCCTCTTAGATAAACGTATCTAGACAAGAGTATCTAGGCAGCGCTGGCGCACTGAAAAATGACGGTAAATGAACCCTTAATTGACCGTATTTGAACCCTCGTACTTTTGCCTGTCAATTACACTATAAATCTAAATTATTGGAAGTGCCTCAGGGGAAATAACCGTGTCTGAATTTTTATCGCAGCGCTCAGATCAAGCAACAACCGACGAGCTAACGACAGGGCCATCTACAGAGCCATCTACAGAGCATAAAGACGTTATTATCGTCGGCGCTGGCCTCTCAGGTATTGGCGCGGCCTGCCATCTTGCCGAAAAATGCCCTGACCGCAGTTATCTATTGCTGGAGTCACGCAAGGCCATGGGCGGCACCTGGGATCTGTTCCGCTACCCCGGTATTCGCAGCGACAGTGATATGCACACATTGGGCTATAGCTTCAAACCTTGGGAAGGTGCCAAGGCCATTGCTGACGGCCCTTCTATTCTCGATTATGTTCGCGAAACCGCGACTGAACATGCAGTCGACCAACATATACGTTATGGCCACCGCTTGGTTTCAGCCAGCTGGTCTTCAGAACAGTCTTTATGGACATTGGAGATACGCCAATCTGACAGCGACCAAACTGTGCAGATGACCTGTAATTTTCTCTATATGTGTGCCGGCTATTACAGCTATGAGACACCCCATGATCCTAAATTCCCGGAAGTGGATAGCTTTAAAGGCAAGGTAGTTCGTCCGCAATTTTGGCCCGAAGATCTCGACTACCAAGATAAAACAGTGGTGATCATTGGTTCGGGTGCTACGGCTATGACATTAGTCCCTGCGATGGCAGAACAAGCCAAACAGGTGACTATGCTGCAACGCTCACCCACCTATGTGCTCTCAAGGCCTTCCGAAGACTGGTTTGCCAACGGTCTGCGAAAAATTATGCCGGCCACCTGGGCCTATGCCTTGACTCGCTCTAGAAACACTCTATTCCAAGAGTTTCTTTTTAAGCAGGCGCGCAAATATCCGGCGATGGCCAAGCGTCTTTTAATCCGACAGTTACGCAAACAGCTTGGCGAGGACTATGACGTCGAGAAGCACTTCACGCCCAACTATAACCCCTGGGATCAGCGTCTCTGCTTAGTGCCTGATGACGATTTATTTAAAGCTATTAGCAACGGTAGTGCGAGCGTCGTAACCGACCATATTCAGCGTTTTACTGAGACCGGAATTGAGCTGAAATCGGGAGAGCATCTTCAGGCAGACATTGTTGTCAGTGCCACGGGGCTTGAGTTAGAAGTGATGGGCGGTGCGACGTTTAGCGTTGATGGCCAAGCCATAGATTTTGCCACTCTGACCACCTACAAAGGCTTTATGGTCTCAGATGTGCCCAACATGGTCTCCACCTTTGGTTATGTCAACGCCTCTTGGACCTTGCGTGCCGATCTGATATCGGAATGGGTATGTAGAGCTCTAAATCATATGACTAAAACCGAGACCAGCAAGATAGTGCCGCTGGTGCCAGAGTCATTAAAGGCCATGCCTACCAAAGATTGGATTGCCGATTTCCCCGCGGGCTACTTACAGCGGGCAATGCATCTTCAGCCCAAACAGGGCGATCAGGCTCCCTGGGTGAACAGCCAAGATTTTCGCAGTGAGCGGGCACTGTTTAATCTGCCCATAGAGTCTGATGAGGCGTTGCATTTTAGTGCTGCAAAAAAGAGCGCGTAATATGCGCCGAGTCTCTCCGCTACTAGCGGTTTTAAGATCCGAGAATATCGAAGATGCTGTTGAAAACGACCGCCAATGTGCTTAAAACGGCTAAAATGGAAAACCCTGCACATTCATTCGTGCGGTATAAATGCCCGCTGCTAAACAGCTAGCAGCGCCACATTGGCGAGTACTGCTACCGTCCATAGGATCGGTTAAGCCTGTAACGAATAGTGTTTTCCCATCCTCTCCACCAAAGGCAACATTGGTGACAATATGGATGCCCTCAACAGTCAACTGGCCCACTTCAGTGTGGCCCTTATCGATTATCACAATCACTTGGCTGTCAGACCGAGAGGCTAACTCTCTCGTGGTAGTGACGTAAATATTGCCACTGCAATCTTTTCCCATGCCATCAATTGGCGTATCCAGAATTTTCTTAGGATTCGAGACTTCACCAGCGGTTAAATCAAAGGCCCATAATCCCCGCATTCCACCGACAATAAGTTGCTGCTGATCCAGAGACAGGATAATCCCATTGGGTTTGTCGCGCAGCGCCGGAACAAGCTCAGTCACAGCAGTGGCGTTGACTGCACCCTCACTGGTGACTCGGTAAATACGCTGCCCCGGTTCGATCGATCCCGGCTGACCACCACCCTGAATCGTCTCTGAGTTGATATTTGAAGGGGTGTTCCAATTGGGGTCGGTAAAATAAATCGTATCATCATGACCAATAGTCAAATCATTGGGGGCATTAAATCTCTTGTTGTTATAAGCGGTAACAATTGGCGTAATGTCCTGACTGACCCAATCAATATAAGAGATAGAGCCATCTAGTTGCCTTGCAGCAACTAGATTACCCTTACTATTCAATGCCAAACCATTGCTCCCCGCAACCTCATCATTTAGCCAGACCTGTGGTGCCTGACCCTCAGCCCAGCGCCAGATGGTGGTCTGGTTTGTTAACTGAAAGCCATTTTCGTCCGCTTGATGTGTTCCCATGTTGGAGTAATAGAGTGCCCCATCATGCCATACCGGGCCTTCGATATTGTTATACCCCTGATACATCAGTGGAATATTTTGTTCCCGCTCAAGTCTCGTGCTAGCCAGTTCCAGTGCAATATTTTCTGAGCCTGAAGAGCAATATTGTGCATTTGCCTGAGCGATGGATCTCAGCTCATTCGCAAGCCCGGGCGCGGCTATTTCTGAACAGGAAGCTACCACCATTGAGCAGCAAACCACCGCCATAGGAGAGAATTTTGTCGGCTTAAATTTAATCGTAAACAATGTATATATCTCCATAAGGATTTTCTATTCTCAGTTGAGACTATCGCGTTGAATTTCGCATAACCAACTCAAATCCCGTATTAATATAATGTGATGAGGCCAAGCTTCTGTCATCTTGCGGCTGGAGCTTCTCAAAGATAAGCTCCATCGCCACACTGCCCATCTGGTATCGATTGACACTGACACTCGACAGCGCAGGTTCAGCATAGGCAGCCATTTCAATATCATTAAAACCGCAGACCCCAAACTTCTGCGGCACGCTGATATGCATCTTTTTACATTCATGCAAAACGCCAAGAGCCAGGTCATCGTTACAGCAAAATACTGCGTCACAGTCACCCTCCGTATTGGCCATCAACTCTCGAAATAGAAAAGCACCCATAGCCACGGAAGAAGGCTGGGGAGTTGTGATCACGCGGGTTTTATCAAACCCCTTAGCAGCTGTCAGGGTATGCTCAAATCCGGCCAGTCTCTCACAAGCTCTGGTATCCATTCTGGCACCAATAAAGCCAACTTTAGAGTATGACCTGTCAATCAGAGACTGCGTCACAGCGGCTCCAGCATCAAAGTGTGAGAACCCAACATTAATATCGATGGGGTCCTCGACCTTACCCATTATTTGAACCACTGGCACACCAGAGGCTTTTAACATCCCTTTGGCGGCATCGGTCTGCCCGCCACCGGTGATAATTAAACCCTCTGGGGACTGTCCCAACAATGTCCTAATGGCCCGCTCCTCCTCAATGGGAGAATAGTGAGTGTTAAATAGCAGCACCTGATAATTGGCCGGGATCGCAATATCATAGATGCCGCGCAGGACATCGTTGAAGACAACATTTGAAAGGGACGGAATCACTACGCCAATTAACTTTGATCTCGAGGATGCTAGAACAGATGCGGAACGGTTAGGGATATAGCCCAGCTCGGCAATGGCAGCATGGACTTTTTCTCGAACATCAGCCCGCACCCCTTCATAGCCGTTTACCACACGGGATACGGTCATAGGGCTGACTTGAGCCTTTTCTGCCACGTCTTTTAGGGTAAGCCGCTTGCCACTTTGAAGCTTAGTCATCGGGGAAAATGTCCATTAGCTCTACAACCTCCTCACCTAATATAGAAAAAACCCTAATTCCAGAGTACCAGAATTAAGTTGATCGACTTACAAAAATAGCGCTATCACCAGACAGCTGGCCAATCCCACCAGAGAGATGAGTGTTGTCATCACGGTCCATGTTTTTAATGTGTCCTTTTCGCTCATACCCAGATAGCGACTGACTAGCCAAAACCCCGAATCATTTACATGAGAGAGAATAGTCGCACCCGAAGAAATGGCGATCACCAAAAGACCTAAACTGGGCGCCGACATAGGCTGCAATTCCAAAATAGGCGCCATAAGCCCTGCCCCGGTAATCATCGCAACCGTTGCTGAACCCTGAGCCACCCGAGTAATGGCCGCGATCAAGAAACCCAGAATAAACACCGAGAATTGTGCCTCAACAAATACCGAAGCCAACATTTGCCCGACACCGGAGTCAATCAGTATCTGCTTAAATGCCCCGCCGGCACCGGTAATTAAAATCACTACTCCAGCGGGCTCTAGGCCTTTATTGGCAATATTCAACAGTGCCTCTCGGCTCAGATCACATTTTTTACGGGCAATGATGAGAGCCAACATAGTGGCCAGGGTCAGTGCCACAAATGGGTGTCCTAAAAAGCTCACAACGGTTAGCAGAGTACTGTCGGCGCCCAGTGTAAAGGGCGCAGTAGTGGCCAGCATAATCAATAGTAGCGGCAGCAAAATAATCGATGACATCCACGCAAAGCTCGGGGCGGAAACATCGGCTGCCATGACGTCATCTCGGTGGGCTTCGGGTACTGGAACAAATAGTCGGCTGGCAATAAATTGACCAAACCAGGGGCCGGCGACAATCATGGCGGGGATGCCAGTCATTGCGCCAAATAGGATAACCCAACCTAGATCCGCTTTGACTAATTCGGCCACCGCGATAGGTCCCGGCGTAGGCGGGATAAAACTATGGGTAATCGCCAGGCCCGCCAAGAGCGGAATCGCGTAGTACAGAAGCGATCGACCAGAACGATTTGCCAAGCCATATAGCAGCGGCGCCAGAATAATAAACGCCACATCAAAGAAGACTGGGATAGCCACAATAAAACCGGTTATCCCAAGGCTCCACTGGATTTTTCCACTGCCAAATGACCGAATTAAACTGTCAGCAATGCGCTGAATACCTCCAGAACTCTCTAGTATTTGACCTAGAATAGCCCCCAGACCTACCACTATGGCAACAAAACCCAGAGTTCCACCCATGCCATTTTTAATCGAATCTATAACCTGTTGTGGCGCTAAACCAGAGCTTAGACCGACCAGTAAGCTGGTGATCAAGAGCGCCAGAAAGGCAGGCACTCGCAGTCTGACCACCAAGAATAACAGCAGTGCGATGCCTCCACCGGCAACAAAAAATAGAGATACATTCACATCAGATCCTTGGCGACATTAATTTCAAATCACGGTTTCTAATCATTAATCTCGAGCTATCACTGTTGCGACTTTTACTCGATCGCCAATAATAATCTCAAATTCACCCGTTTCAACAACCGGTTTCATATGGCGATCCAATAACTCAAAGTCTTTGTTATCAATGATAAAGCTCACTGTCTGCTGCTCGCCGCGCTTTAAATGTATGCGCTTAAAGGCAACCAGCTTTCTCACCGGCGTAGTCACTGTGCTGACTTTGTCATTAAGATAAACCAGTACCACTTCATCGCCGTCCATCTCACCGGTATTTTTAATATCAACAGTCATGGTGAGACTGTCCTTAGTGGTCATAGTCTCTGGAACAGTGAGATTGCGGTAATCAAATGTTGTGTAAGACAACCCATAACCAAAGTAATACAGGGGCTTGCGCGAGCTTAGATAGAAACCACCGCGATGAAAGGCTGAGGGCTTATGGTTGTAAAAGCTCTGCAAATGCCCTACCGAGCGCGGCACAGTAATCGGCAATCTGCCAGCGGGATTAACCTTGCCCACTAGTGTCTCGGCAATTGCTTGACCGCCGTACATGCCGGGTTCCCAGGCCTCTAAAATTGCATCAGCATTTTCAGTTAACCACTCCGAGGCAATTGGCCCACCATTTACCAATACCACCACTAACTTAGCGCCACTGGCTTTGATATTTTTCAGCAGCTCAATTTGATTGCCCACGAGGTCTAATGTGGGGCGATCAACATTCTCCGCGCTAGTTTTATTAGCATCAAATCGCAGGGAGTTTTCACCCATTACCGCAATCACCACATCGGCCTGCTTGGCTGATTGGCTCACTGCAGATAATTCTGCTGGAGATATAAGCTCATGTCTGGCAATAGCCACATGCTCTACCTCTGAATCAGCCCCATACTGCTGGTTGATACCCTCTAACACCGTAATCACATTATTGTCTGGCTGCACTCGAGCCCACTCACCTAAGAGTGCCTGATGATCGGCATTGGGGCCCGTCACTAAAATGCGCTCAACACCCTGCTCAAGAGGTAGCACGCCATTGTTTTTAAGCAGCACCATAGATTTTTGCGCGGTTTTCAGTGCTAAATCACGATGACCCTTACTGAGCAGTGTATTGTCGACCTGCTCCTGACTGGTATAGCGATCTTCAAATAATCCCAACTGAAACTTCGCATAGAGAATTTTGCTCACCGCATGGTCGATGCGGCTCTCGGGTATCTCGCCCTCTTCCACCAAGGCTTTTACATTGTCGAAAAAACCCGGCCCCTGCATATGTACATCCATACCCGCCAACACAGCCACTTTGTCCGCCTGTTTTTCTGAGTCGACAATCTTGTGGGCGGTTTCAAGCCGTTGAATATCCATCCAGTCGCTCACATAAAAACCCTCGAAGCCCCATTCGTTGCGAATCAAATCCGTGAGGTAACCTTCGTGGGCATGGGCTGGAATGCCGTTAATTTCATTATGAGCCGGCATAATAGTGTAGACACCATTTTCGATTGAACCGACAAATGGGGGAAAGAATATCTCATGCAAAGTGCGTTCAGAAACATCTGCTGGCGCGCCATTAACGCCATTGTAGGCAATGCCTCCACCGACAAAGTGCTTGGCGGAAGCCAGCACATTGGACTTGGAGCCAAAGTCTTTACCCTGATAACCACGGACCATAGCATTACCCATCTCCGTGACGAGATAGGGGTCTTCACCAAAGGTCTCACCAATACGGCCCCATCGTGCATCGCGCACCACTTCCACATTTGGCGAATAGGCCCAATGAAACCCAGTTGCGCGCATTTCACTGGCAGTATATTCCGCCATTAATTCGGCTAACTCAGGCTCAAACGATGCAGCTAAACCAATCTGAGTGGCATAGATCGTAGTGGCATCCATATACATGCCATGACCGTGAATGGCATCGGTGGCGATCAGTAAGGGAATTTTAAGGCGAGAGGTTTCAGCTAAACTTTGTAAAATATTGGCTTCTTCAAAAGTCGATACTTTTAAAAACGAGCCAATCTTGCCCTCTTTAATCAATCCCGCTCTCGCCCCTAAGGCCAGGGTATAGTCAGTTTTAGTGTCTTTGCTATCAAAGTCGATATCGGAAGCTTCACCGACAAACTGGCACATCTGACCAATCTTCTCATCCAATGTCATTTCTGCAAGCAATAGCTCAACACGCTTTTCCGAAGCTAAGCTGGCATCCAAATAAGATGCTGTAGCCCCTATACTGTCGAATGACACAATAAAACAGGCTGACAGGATCAGCCGCTGAATAGCAGAATTCATAGAAATCCCTTAGTGATAGAGTTGGCCGCTGTCTTATCAGGCTAGATTATTCTCAACGGCTAATTGGTTGCGCAATCATTCTATGTAACAATAAACTTGGTTACAACTGTTGGCCATGCTTATACAGGGCAAACTTGACACTTCAATTTATCGACAGATGATTGCGCAAACAATTACTTACAGTGAGATTCTTAATGCTGTCATTAGAAAACATTGCTCTCCACAGACTAGAGCCTTTATTGGTGGTGGTCATGGGCGTGTCCGGCACAGGCAAATCAACACTGGCCAGCGAAATTGCTCAAGCATCGGAGTTCACCTATTTGGATGCTGACTCCTTTCACAGCAGCGATGCAATTGCCCAGATGTCTCAGGGAATTCCCCTCACCGATGCCCAGAGGGAGCCGTGGATTGAGCGTATTCATAGCCAACTCTCTGCCTACCGATCAGAAAAAAAGCACTGTGTCCTCGCCTACTCAGGGTTAAAGCAGCAACACAGGCAAGTTATCTTTAGTGCTTATAAACATTCTGTTGGCGTCTTATTGGATGCCGACCTGAAGTTAATCACTAAACGCCTATCTGAGCGAAGCGACCATTTTATGTCTCCGCAATTGTTGACTAGCCAAATTGCAGAAATGGAACCCTTTGACAATAAAACACCTCTGTTAAAACTCGATTCTGCTGATACCTTAGACCAGTTGTTGGTACAATTCGCGGAATTTATGGCGCCATTAAACTAGACCTGAATGACATCATGCATCCTTTGTTGGTAGATTATCTGAAGACCTTATTGCGACTCTAAACGCGTGTAATGGAGTGCCGATGAATTCGACTTTGCAGCCATAAATAGAACAGCTATTACGTTAATCTTATTTTCTACAACTAGCGTACATTGCTTGAGAAAAAATGTATGACCGGAGTGAATTTTGGACATTATTGTTTCATCTATAGCCTTTTTTAGCATAACCGCGTTTGTCTATTTCAGAGTTGGCTATGGGAACATTAGCAATAGCTACCGCCTCTGGTTCCAAGAGGGTTACTGGGCAAATTACAACATAGTAGAAGCTGGGGCCTGGCTCGCCAAAGCCGCGGTTATTCTGCCCGGGCTTATTTGGCAAAAAGAAATCTGGCAGTTACATGTGATTACACTGTTGACTTCTGGCCTGTTGATCTGGGTATCTGAGCGCAAACTACTGCCGACAATGGTGGCCTTTAATACGCTTTGGATTGGCTTATCTTCGGTGGTGATTGTGCGAAATATTCTCTAACACTCGTCTTGGGGCTGCAAAAAAACCAGCCCTGATGATCAGATTTAAACACTGTGGCAATAATGTTTGCGGCGATCTTTCATTGCGGCTCCTAGAGATGTTTAATAGGGCAATAATAAAAAATCATCCTTAGCCTTAGGCCGTCATATGCAGATCCAGCGCTCCATAGTCCTCGCACTTATTTTTGCAAGCTGTGTTTCCCATGCTCAGAGTTCAGTACAGCAGCAATCAAAACAACAAAATGACAGCCCCAACTTTATCATTGTCTACACAGATGATATGGGCTACAGCGACGCAGGCCCTTTCGGAAACCCTCTAATAGACACACCGGCCATTGATCGCCTTGCTAACAACGGTCAGACCTGGACCAATTTTTATGCCGCAGCACCGGTTTGTACGCCCAGTCGCGGCGCTCTATTAACTGGCAAGCTGCCGGTTCGCACGGGTCTGTATGGCAACAATATCAATGTTTTCTTTCCCGGCAGTAAAAAAGGCATGCCCGAGAAAGAGACGACTCTGGCAGAGGTTTTTCAGGCTCATCAGTATGCAACGGGGATGTTTGGAAAATGGCATTTAGGAGATGCTAAGGGTTTCTATCCAACTCGCCACGGCTTTAATGAATGGCTCGGCATCCCCTACTCCAATGACATGGACTGGGATGTTGAGGGCATTACCAGCAGTAATATTTTCTTCCCGCCAAAGGATATTATGACTAAAT
The DNA here is from genome assembly GCA_029250825.1 of Porticoccaceae bacterium. Lineage (GTDB taxonomy): Bacteria > Pseudomonadota > Gammaproteobacteria > Pseudomonadales > Porticoccaceae > HTCC2207. Next base: position 7,697 of record JAQXEN010000012.1, on the reverse strand, counting down.
ACGGCACAGTCTCCCCAGTGTTACGGAGACAGGTATTGCAGCCAGACATCAACGATTGGCAGGTACCACTTATCCATAGTCGCAGGCTCCCTGACGGAAAATTTATTGATCTTGAGATAGAGAGACCTGCAGATCAGACCCTTATTACTCAGCGATACACCACCGAATCGATTCGCTTTATGCGCGAAGCCGTGACCGCGAATAAGCCCTTTTTCCTCTATCTGGCTCATAGCATGCCCCATGTGCCGCTTTTCAGATCGGCAGAATTTGCTGGCAAGAGCAAAGCTGGAATTTATGGCGATGTGATTGAAGAGATTGATTGGAGTCTGGAAAATATTATTGCAGCCACAGAAGAATTAGCCATTGATGACAGCACCTATATTGTTTTTACCAGCGACAATGGTCCCTGGTTAATCTATGGATCCCACGCCGGAACGGCGACGCCACTGAGAAATGGCAAAGCCACCACCTTTGAGGGTGGCATGCGCGTTATGACTGTTTTTAGTGGGCCAGATATCAATCAGGGGGTTATCGACGATCTGGGAAGTCAAACAGACCTGTTTGCGACCTTTACCGCGCTCGCAGGATTTGGTTATCAAGCCACGGCCTCTGACAGTTTGGATCTCAGCCCTACCCTCAAAACCGGCGCGACCAGCCCAAGAACAACTGTGCCCTATTACAGCGGCTCAGAATTAAGAGCCTTTCGGCACGGAGATCACAAGCTGCACTTTGTTACTCAGGGAGCTTATGGCAGAAAGCCGGCTCGTGAGCTGCACCAGCCGGCTATGCTTGTGGATCTAAACAGCGATATAGGTGAGACTAATAATATTGCTAAGGACAGTCCTCAGAGGGCTTTAGAGGTGCTTCAGCAAGTAGAAATATTTAAACAATCTCTCACTGTAGCGCCCTCAATACTGGATCGGCAGTTTATGGAAGAATGAGTTAATGCCTTAATAACTCAGGCCATGGCCATAGATAAACAGAGGCGCCTCTGAATCATCGGGCAAATCCTCTTTTTGATTTAACACTGCATCCATAGAGCGAGGGATTTCAAAGGGCAATTTCCCCCCAGGGTTAAACGCCCCAAAAATCATTTCAAAAACCACCGAATCATAGACCCCAAATGTGCCAATCAATGCCTGACTATGCAGATCCAACTCAGTCAAGATGGCGGGACGATTTAAATCCACCACGGTAATCAGATTGTCGTAACTGGCATAGCGCTGCACTTTATCCAGCAGAGTCCTATCAAAATCCAAGTCGCCATCAGGCAGGATGCTGCTTAATAGCTGATCAATCATCTCTTCGGATCCTGGCGCCTGATTACCGTTAAAGACAGTATCCAGATAGAGAATAATCACATCCGCCTGCTCTGGACTCTCCACCACAGCGCCATAGCGCGCAGCATCGTCTGCACTCAGCCCGTCGACAAATATTTTCTGACCCGCGGTCAAAGGCAGCATCTGCTTGTTATTCAACAGTACCATCGACTTGCGCTGAGCATCGAGACCGGCCTGAATATAGTCTTGCTTATTAACTCGATCTGGCAATGCTTGCTCATCGACTAGGGACTCTTCAAATAGTCCCAGCTCAAATTTGTTAACCAGAATACGCTGCACAGAGAGATTAATTCGTGCCTCCGATATCTGTCCTTCTCGGACTAGTTCGACCACTGATTGGGTATCGCTCTCACCGCCGTACTGATCCATTCCCGCATCGAGAGATTTTTTATAGCGCTGTTTGATAGTCAGATCCTCAACCCCCCAATTTCGACTGGACACAATCCCCCAGTCGGCACAGACCACTCCAGTAAAACCTAAGTCGTCCCGGAGTAAATCCGTAAGAATCATTTTATTAAAGCCCATAGCTACATCTTCATCGGTCTGGCCTATGGGGATACCGTAATAAGGCATGATCACTTTAAGACCATTGTCGATGGCTTTTTTAAAAGGCTTGAGATGGTAGTCAAAATTATCCCCGGGATAGATTTGGCGCTTGCCACTGGGCAGATGGGGGTCAAGACCAAATTCTTGAGGGCCGCCACCGGGAAAGTGCTTAACCATCGACAGCACTGAATCACTCGACAGGGATTCCCCCTGAAAGCCGAGCATATAAGCGCTAGTCAGTTCGCTGGATAAATCCGCATTGGAACCAAAGGTGCCAAAGTTTCGCGGCCAGCGGGGCTCCGTCGCAAGATCCGCCATAGGGTGCAGTGCCGTGCGCAAGCCAACAGCTCGATATTCAGCAGCCGCTATCTGACCAAATTGACGTGTCAGTTCCACATCTCTGGCTGCAGCAAAACCCAGCTGGGAAGGCCAAGCGGAAAACCCATCGACAGAGAATGCAGCTATACCGCCCCCTCGAGACGCTTCATGGAGAGGGTCGGAGCTAAAAGTTAACGGGATACCCAAACGGGTTCTGGCGGCTACTTTTTGCAGACTGTTGAGTTTGGTGGCAATCTCCATAGGGGTTGGCTTGCCATAAAAATTAAAGTGACTGATATGTTTGTCGAGTACCTCAGCCGCATCGACATCCACACGACCCATCGCGAAATGAAACATCAGCAATGGAATATCCGGTTTAATGGTGATTGCAGGATGAAACATCTGGCCGACTTTTTCTTCCAGGGTCATCAGGCTGATTAGATTCTCCGCTCTTACCTGGGCAGATTGGCGGCTGTCCTCATACCTATCTAGGCGATTATTTTTATTCAGATCTCGGTACTCAAAAGCACCCTGCATTAGTACCTGTGGCTCCGGGCCCAGTGAAAAATAAACTCTAATTTTGTCTACAGGTTGAAGGAGTAAATTGGCCAGCCAGAGTAGTGCGAGGAGAATCAGACCTGCGATGAGGAGGCCGGTAATTTTTAGGATTTTTTTCATTGTAGTTTTTCTTATTTTTATTGTACTTTTTAATTGCACTTTTTTAGTGTACTTTTTTAGTGTTTTTTTAGCATTTCTATGTTGCTTGTTTTTATTCTAATGCTACCGATTTGGATTTTCACCTTGCCCTTGCAGGCCTTGAGGCTTGCCTCTGTATTTATCGGCGCTGATCTAAGTTTTTTGTTTGTCTCGAGTGCTGTTTATCTCAGTTGCCCAAGCCCTCGCCTCAGCGCTAGATGCCCACTGAATCGCCTGGGCCAGAATGCGCCTAAAATTGGGGTTTTTATAAGCTGCAGGGCCGTCGCCAAATTGCAGGTAGACCACAGGGGAATTTTTATATGCCTTGATCCAGCCAACCAAATTTGACCCATCCTTGTGATCCCAGCCAGCATTGGAATTTAGCTGACCATCAATCACTGCATTGGCTGCCGAGTAAAAATGGTCGCGGCTAAATGTCCAATTGGAGGTGAAAAGGGGAATCACCGAATCCTCAAACACTTCCGAAAGATATACCTCATCGACTATTTCGAAAGGTTCTATGCCACGGGTGATAGGGTGATCCATCGCCGGACTTACCCTGTGAGATACATCTATATTGTAGCCGCTATCCGGCTGCTCAATTCCGCGAGACTGCATCGGGGTATAGAGAAATTGGCCTCCAACAATCTCAGCCCACTCCGGCCAAGCAGGCCAGGCAGCCGCGGCATGGTGCATGATAACCAGTGGGCAGCCGGCCTCGCCCATCTCCCGCAGGCCCTCTTTATAAAACTCTGGGGGCTCCGAATACTCTGGGCCATCGGCGCCAAATTGCACACCGGGCATATCATATTGCACATAGCAGTCGAATTTTTCCGCCATCTCTGGGTTGTACATAAATTGAGCTGCTGGATGCTCCACATTGGAGTACTGAATATCAGGATTGCTTTCAAAAATATCAAAGAATGTATCTCGGTCAAATGGGTGCCCCCGAGTAACCAACAGTACATTTAGCCTGCTGCCCTGCTCGGGTAGCGCGGTAGACGCTGGCACTGAAGAGCCATGGTAGTCTGGAATATCATCGTGATCTGGCATACTCTGGGCCTCGATTTTGTCCTACAAAAAATGGCTTAACATCTATTTTTATCACTAAAATCTGAGTGGCAGTTTATCACTCTGACAGGGCAAATAGCTTGTCGGGGTAGAGTCTGATTAAATATCGACTATAATATTCTGGAATCGATCTGTCCAAACTCCGTCTACACTCAGGCCCCACTTCCTAACTACCCTTACTCGGCAATAGTCCAGCTAGAGACTTGGTGTACAGTGTATTCTGCGGTGGACCAGGTTAGATGCCAATCAGATGCAGTAAGAGGAGCGAGATATTATCGAGGTGGTTAAGGCGAGTATTCTAGATGTAGATGCAGACATAATAGTTATGTCTGCCAATCCTTCATTATTGGCTGGCAGCGGTGTTTCGGGAGTTATTCACAAAGCAGCTGGCCGAGAACTTGAGGAATATGTAAAGCCTTTCGCCCCTCTGGATATTGGACAGGCTATTATCAGCCCGGCATTCAAGCTTGCCGCTAAGTATGTGGTACATACGGTTTGCCCTAGATTTTATGATGGCTTGAGAGGTGAAGCTGAACAGCTCAGAGCAGCATATTTCAATGCTCTAGCCGTCTCTGCTGAGGTTTCTTCAGCCCGGAGTATTGCCTTTGTCGCTATGGGTACAGGGGTGTATAAATGGCCCACGGATCTCGCCGCAAGTATTGCGGCGGAGGAGCTATCCAAGAGTCCGTTCAATAAGACCTTAATCTGCGTTGTGGATAACAGGATTATGCAGGCTTTCGAGACGGCAGACCTCAGGAGAGCAAAGCTCGAAACCGCAAAACCTGAGATTCAATAGCGCCCGTTTAAGTCCATGCCCAATTTGTAACACTATAAATAAGGGCCTACTGGCGGCATATTAGATCTCTCGCATGGGTTCGAGATGACAGCGTTGGATTAAAATAGTGAGTTTATTGTGTTTGCCCCCTCACTACATTAGCCTCATCCCGATAGAGCGCAGCGACAGGGGATTTTGAAGGGTGATCAAAGCATAAAGGGTGCATAGACGTAGAGAAACAGTGCGGCAGACAGGGCAAAAAGCGTGATATAAACTAGCTTCTTATTCATCGAGGATCCTCTATTAGCCGATGAGGATGTCCGTACACAAGAATGACCTTATCATTGACCGAGAAGACATTGGAGCTGGCATCAATTTGGGCCACGGTAAGCAAAACGCCTCGTTTTGTCTCAATAACATATTCATGACCTCCATATGTTTTGCCACTAACCTCAGCACTGTTACCGATTATCGCGCCCGCAACAATACCAGCAATAATCACTGCAGCATTATCCGAATTTTCAGCGGCGAGTGCGCCGCCAATAGCGCCACCGGCTCTTGCACCAGCTCCAGAACTCTGCTCAAGAATTATCACGGGCTTTGAAGCCAAAACGACAGCCTCGACAGACCGATGAGCGTTTCCGACGCTCTCAACCCTGTACCTACCAATACCATCATTAACTGGCGCACAACCGCCAATGATAACCAAAATTAAATTGAGTATTAGAAAACGAACGACTCTTGCGCCCTTATTCATCTTTCAAAAACGGGCTGAGAAAGATCAGAGTCACTAAGTACATTTATAAAATCAGCAATATTATTTCTAACTGCGCGATTCCAAGATTCCACCGCACGAACAACCCCCATAAAAGCATAATCAAAAGGGACTACACCTTCGCTTGATATTTTTTGTGTAAACAAAAGGTCTCCTGTACCCCTATCCACAATCTCATAAATGGCACTGACTTTTGTAGTCATAGCGACACCAGCTGCAGGAATATCAAACTCAGTGATGCGAACTGACAAATTCACTTTTGTTGGCATATCGTCCTTGAAGATCAATGAGCGATTCATTGCATCTGTTAGTGATTCTTTCCAAAGAGGGGGAATAGTGGCATTGGCTTCAACCTTACTCTGCTGCGCCTTAGGGGCAAAACCCACTGTGAGAGACTTTAATTCAATATTTTTTCTGGCATCTACAACGCCAACATCTTGGATAGTGAAATCAACAGGAGGGATAGAAGTACAGCCTGTAGCCATAATGATCGCGAAAAGTACTGCGGCCTTAAGAAATATTTTGTTTACCATAATTTTTCACCATAACTGATTCAACTAATGAATCCTTGTAATTCCAATTTCAAAAACGATCATGTGATCCCTTTTCATAATGGTCTTTATCATATGCGAGAAACCAAACCTATGCAATAACGGATAGATTGAGCACAAAACATGGCTTAAGCTGCTGGAACCGATCTGGAATGAGAATACAGCGACAGCAGATCGTGCAAGAGCTCGCTTGGAGGCTACTATCACAAGAGCGCAAGAGGTCTGCATACTCTGCGCTACAAGAACAACTGAAACCCCGCAAGCTCAATGGAATGAGATCGAATTAGCCGAGGGGCTGGGGATCGTTCCAGCCAGACGAATGATAGGAAAAAACAACGCAGGATACCTCTATCAAAGGACGTGATCTGAAAACTCAATATACTGAGCAGCATAAAGACAAGCGAATACGTATCCCCTAACCTCTCAAACGGATGGCACTTATCACAAGCTGGCATGTCCTCAGTATTGAAACCTATGAATAAGACCCATAACTGGCAGGATAAACAAGGACGCAGCATATCAATGCACGGTTTCAGCTCTACTTTTCGCGATTACACCGCAGACAAGACCACTTTTGACGGTACCATGACTGAAAACGCCCTCGCTAATAAGATCCCTGATGCCGCTGTCCCCGCCTATCAACGGAGTACTATGGTAGAAAGGCGCCGAGTGATGATGCAGGTTTAGCAGAATACGCCCTTCAGACAGATACTCTTAGAGGCAGCCTGACGCAGATTAGCGCATAAAGTGCCTTCAAAAAATACGTAGTTGATTTATATAGACATTTTATTTTACTGATAGCCCTTTTCTATAGGTTCAACAACGTCTTACCTCTCACCTGATTTGACTGGATGGACTATTCAGCTTTGGTCAATTAAGTTCAGACCAACAGTTTTGTTATCTACCGTTACTTCTTACAGAATACCTCAAAATTCTTTGCTGCATTCCCGGATAACTCCGAAAAAAACAATGCCGCTGAATATGACTTTTCTGACTTTTCCTCGCGTCCTGATTTTCTTTCTTTGTCTGCGGTTTTTAATAATTCTCCAGACATATATAAAAACAACCCTGCTGCGTCACTAGTTTTTTTACAATCTTCGTTTGTCCAAAACCCTATATCCTCTTCTTCAGACTTTGCGCATGCTGAGATGGAAACAAACAAAGTTAACAAACAGAAGATGGCGGTAAATTTATTAAGAATATTCATATCTAATTCAACGTTATCTAAATGGGAGCCGCAGATCCTATACCAAATGAAAGGACTTAGGAAGGGAATAGCTAGTTGTATGAAGACCTCTTAAGGCAAAAACAATCCCCCGCATCTGTGATGGTTTGGAGTACTAAACTTGAGGGATTGATTGTTAGCAAGCTTAAGCTTGCTAACAAGTGCTACGGACCGCCTTTGGTGTCCAAAACGCCTTCGCGTTTTGTCGAACCGGCTAGGGGTCTCACCCTTCTCACTGTGCAAAAAAAATCCCCCGCATCTGCGATGCGGGGGATTGTTTTTGGCGGAGAGAGAGGGATTCGAACCCTCGAAACGCTATAAACGCTTACACACTTTCCAGGCGTGCTCCTTCAGCCACTCGGACACCTCTCCATAAACTGCTGCCGTTTTCTGTTCTATT
>JAQXEN010000007.1 GCA_029250825.1 Porticoccaceae bacterium | reverse complement strand
TGTTATGACCGGTGAGTTAATTGATTTTCTAGTCCGTTGGGGCCACGTGCTGTTCGGAATCGTCTGGATAGGTATGCTGTACTACTTCAACTTTGTTCAGGGCGGCTACTTTAAAGAAGCTTCTCCAGAAGCTCTGGCAGATGCCAAAGCTAAGTTGGCACCCAGTGCACTCTGGTGGTTCCGTTGGGGCGCAATGTTTACATTTATCACAGGTCTCTACCTGCTCCACGTTGTCACTGGCAATGGCCAGCTGAACAACTACATTATTGTTGGCGCGCTGATGGGTACTCTGATGTTTATCAATGTCTGGGCAGTGATTTGGCCAGCACAGAAGATTGCATTGGGTCTGGTTGAAGGCGGCGATAAAGCAGCTGCTGGTGCCAAGGCACTGCTGGCTTCACGCACTAATGTGCTGTTCTCCGCACCTATGTTGCTGGGAATGCTTGCTGGTCCTCACTATGTGGGTCAAGGCTACGGCACAGCAGTTGGCGGCACTGGCCTGACTGTTATGTTGGTGATTGTCGCGCTGCTCGAAGTCAACGCACTGGCTGGCAAGCAGGGTCCAATGACTACGGTTAAAGGCGTGATTCACTCCAGCCTGGGTCTGACTGCAGTAATGGTTCTGGCACTTAACCTGCTTTAAATCGTCAGGTTTAGATGTTCGCGAAAAAGCCGACCTCGAGTCGGCTTTTTTGTGTCTGTTAAATACAGTTCCAAGGCTTGGCCGATAGCAACAAATAACCTCACTGTGCTGATGTAGGCAGAAATTAATTTGCGTATAATAACGCCATCTTTCAGGTCTCTCTAAACAGGATTTTAAAATGACTGCGGATAAACCCAGAATCAACCCTATTGTGGCCGAGCGAGACGACATGATTGGTCGTTCATCGACTTCCACAGCTTCCCTTAAAAAGGGTTCTTCAGGAAGTGATGGCAACCGATCCGGGGGTGGCTCCTCGAACGGTTCATCCAATGGATCCGGTGGCAGCAATATCTTGGTGTTAATTGTTCTGCTGGGTCTGATTGGCGCGGGATTATTTGGCTGGATGCAGTTTGATGCCCTATCGAAAAATCACAGGGACCTGCAACAGCGTTTCGAGGCACTTGAAACACGCCTCAGTAGCACTGATGAATCGGTTACCCAGTCCGGTGCTGCCATGCAGTTAAAAATTAGCAAACAGGCCGATGAACTGAAAAAACACTGGAGTGAAATCCGCAAGCTCTGGGGTGTTACCAACGATATCAATAAAGCCAAAATTGAAGGCAACAAAAAGGATATCGCCTTCTTGGCCAGTAAGCGTACCGCCATTGAAAAGTCCGTTGCTGAACTCAGTGCTCGAGTGGATAAAGAAAATCGCAGTCTGACCAATCTCAGCGGTAACTATCTGGCTATTTCAGCGGATATCGATGTTGTTAATGCCAGTGTTCGCGCTCTCTCCGACAAGCTCGCGGGGCTGCGCTCCTCACTGAATGCCATTGATCGTCAGCTCAAGGCCAATGCCGAGGGTATTGAGTCTATGGATGCTTTCCGCCGTCAGACTAACCAGAAAATTTACACACTCGAAAAACGATCGTCTGCGCCGGCTCCGGCGTCCAATGCCGTGACCCCGCCCAGCCAATAAAATACAGGGATTAAAACCAGCATGACTATTATTCGCCAGCAAGATCTAATCGACAGCGTCGCTGACGCGCTGCAATATATTTCCTACTATCATCCAGTGGATTTTATTCAGGCGGTGAAGCAGGCCTATGACCGTGAAGAGTCTAAAGCGGCGAAAGACGCGATGGCGCAAATTTTGGTCAACTCGCGCATGTGCGCTATGGGTCACCGACCAATCTGTCAGGACACTGGCATTGTCACGGTATTTGTCCGGGTCGGTATGAATGTTCAGTGGCAGGGCGACATGAGCCTCACGGACATGATCAATGAGGGTGTGCGTCGTGCCTACACTCATCCGGACAACGTGCTGCGCGCCTCGATTCTCAGCGACCCCGATGGCGAGCGCAAGAATACCGGCGACAACACGCCAGCAGTCATTCACTACGATATAGTTCCGGGCGATAGCGTCTCCATCGATGTGGCGGCCAAAGGCGGCGGCTCAGAGGCCAAATCCAAATTTGCCATGCTCAATCCTTCAGATTCTGTTGTGGATTGGGTGTTGAAAATGGTTCCCACTATGGGTGCTGGTTGGTGCCCGCCGGGAATGCTCGGTATTGGCATTGGTGGCACAGCTGAAAAAGCCATGTTGATGGCCAAGGAATCCCTGCTTGAGCATATTGATATCTCCGAGCTGCAGGCTCGAGGTGCAAGCAATCGCAATGAAGAGTTGCGTCTTGAACTGTTTGATAAGGTCAACGCACTGGGCATTGGCGCTCAGGGTCTTGGCGGTCTGACCACAGTGTTGGATATCAAAGTCAAAGATTATCCCTCCCACGCGGCTAATAAGGCCATCGCGATTATTCCCAACTGTGCCGCGACTCGCCATGTGCACTTTAATCTCGATGGCAGTGGCCCAGCACAGCTTGATCCGCCAAATCTTGAAGATTGGCCGGAAATTACTTGGGAAGCGGACGAGTCGGTGCGCCGAGTTGATCTCAATACAGTCACCCAAGAGGATATTGCCACCTGGAGTCCCGGTGACACATTGTTGCTCTCGGGAAAAATGTTGACCGGGCGGGATGCGGCGCATAAAAAAATGACCGACATTCTCGCCACTGGAGAGAAGTTGCCGGTGGACCTAACCGATCGCTTTATCTACTACGTGGGACCTGTGGATCCCGTGCGAGAAGAAGCAGTAGGCCCCGCTGGGCCCACTACAGCCACCCGCATGGATAAGTTTACCCGCACTATGCTCGAGGAAACGGGGCTGATGGGCATGATCGGTAAAGCCGAGCGCGGACAGCTGGGTATCGATGCCATTCGCGATAATGAAGCGGTTTATCTGATCGCTATAGGTGGCGCTGCCTATCTGGTGTCGAAAGCGATTACACACGCCGAAGTTGTGGCTTTTCCGGAACTGGGAATGGAAGCGATTTATGAATTTGAAGTAAAGGATATGCCCGTTACTGTGGCGGTTGATACCAAGGGTGATTCAGTGCATCGCATAGGGCCACAGCTGTGGCAGGCAAAAATTGAGGAAAAAACCCTCACCATGGTTTAATCTTAAATGAATAGGCAAAACTGATAATTTTGGCTCAGATTTACAACAAGTATCAGGGAGGAGAACGAGGGGATTAGAGAGCAGGGAAAAAACGTGTTATCAATTTAGGCTCCAACAAGGAGTTATTCAGCATAAAAGGGAAATATTATGAAATCTATAAAAGTAATTTTGGGAGTCGCAGCACTGGTTTTGGCTGGGGCAACAACTGCCTCTGACGATTGGTACGTGGGCGCAACAGCGGGATATTATGACCTAGACGGTGATCGCGCACTTAGCGAAGATCACAACACAGTGACTGCCGGTGTTCAGGTAGGTAAATATCTGTCTGACAATTTTGCTGTGGAATTGGGTTATGGCGCCAATATTGGGCATGATGATGTCGATGTACTGTCACTCAATGCAATGGTCTGGCTGAGCAACAGTGATGTTACTAGCTGGCGTCCCTATGTGTTGTTTGGTGCCAATCAGTACGACTTTAAAGACAGCACCAATCTCGTTCTTGATCATGACGATCGCTCCACTCAGGTAATGGTGGGTGTGGGTGTTGGCACGCAGTTTGACGGCGGTCTAGAGTTTCGCGCCGATCTTCGCGGCATGGCCGGTCACGATGAAGACGGTGAAGATATGGGACTACAGTTCTCTCTGAACAAGGTGTTTGGCAGCAAATCAGTTGCGCCTGCTCCGATTGTAGCTCCGGTTGCTGCGCCGATTGTGGCAGAACCTGAGCCACAGGCCGAGCCAGAAGTTCGCACTATCACCGTGCGACTGAACGTTGAATTTGAATTTAACAAAGACACTGTATTGGCCATTTATGGGGATCAGTTAGACGCTATTGCCGCGGCCATGAGAGCCCATGATGATATCGATCTGGTGCTCGAGGGTCACACTGACAGCCGTGGATCCGACCAGTACAACATGAGTCTGTCGGACCGTCGCGCCGCAGCAGTCAAGGCTAAACTGGTTGCAGACTACGGCATACCCGCCGCGCGTGTCAGCGCTGTGGGTTATGGTGAAACTCAGCCAGTGGCGAGCAATGAAACTGAAGAGGGCCGTGCGCGTAATCGCCGTGTGGTAGGTGAGATGTCTTTTTCTGAAGTCTTTAACTTCTAAGCTTTTAAGTAAAAGCTCTTAAATAAAAGCTTTGGATTAGTAAGCTTTGGAATATTAAACCTTCAGGTTTACTTCAAGTATCAAAAACGGCGCTGTTATCAGCGCCGTTTTTTTATGCATAAAGAATCATTGTGATAGATAATGATAGAGACCAAATTTGCGAGGATGAAAAATGGACAATACATTCTATTGGCACGACTACGAAACCTTTGGTATCAACCCGGCTATCGACAGACCCAGTCAGTTTGCTGGTCTGCGCACTGATTTCGACTTAAATCTCATTGGCGAGCCACTGGTTATCTACTGCCAGCCACAGTCGGATCTACTGCCATCACCCCATGCCTGTTTGGTCACCGGCATAACCCCTCAGCACGCGCTTGCAGAGGGCCTGCCCGAACCTCAGTTTATCGATGCCATTCATCAGCAGATGTCCCGTCCCAACACCTGTAGTGTCGGCTACAACAGTATTCGCTTTGACGATGAGGTGACGCGCTACACCCTCTACCGAAACTTCTATGACCCCTATCAACGGGAGTGGAAGAACGGCAACTCTCGCTGGGATATTATCGATATGCTGCGCCTGTGCCGAGCTCTGCGCCCCGAGGGCATCCAGTGGCCGGATCACGAACCGGGTCGCCCGAGCTTTAAACTGGAAGATCTAACCGCAGCCAATGGGTTGGCTCACGAAGCTGCTCATGATGCGCTCTCTGATGTCACTGCGACTATTGCAATGGCCAAACTGGTCAAGCAAAAGCAGCCGCGATTATTTGACTATGCCCTGCAAAATCGTGGTAAAAAACAGATTGCGGCAATGCTCGACCTAAAGGTCCGCAAACCGTTCTTTCATATCTCCGGCATGCTCGCCAAAGAACATATGTATGGCGCCCTGATGATCCCCTTGGCTCAGCATCCAACCAATAGCAATGGCATTATTTGTTTTGATCTATCAGGGGATCCGGAAGCCCTGATCAGCCTCAATGAACATCAGATCCGCGACCGCGTATTTACTGCCAGCAGTGATTTGCCCGAGGGCACCGAGCGCATTCCCCTCAAGGTAATCCATATCAATAAGGCGCCGGTAGTGACCACTCACAAGTTGGTGGATAGCAACGCCGCCAAGCGCTTGAATATCGACCTTGAACGCTGTGATCGCCACTGGCAGCGTCTCAATAGCATTGATCTCAGTGACAAACTGCAACTGGTTTTTCGCGAACAAAAATTTCCCCCCAAGTCCGATGCCGAACAGCAGCTCTATGGGGGCTTCTTGCCGAATCAGGACAAGGGCCTGTTAGATGATGTGCGGCGCGCCTCCGCCAGTGACTTTACGCAGCAGCAATTCTATTTTGCCGATCAGCGGTACAACCAATTGCTGTTTAGCTATCGCGCCCGCTATTTCCCCCAGTCACTTAGCCCCGAAGAGCAGCAGACCTGGCTCGAGAGCTGTCGCTGGCGTCTAACTGATGAGCAGTCTGGGTATCTGACCCTAGAGCAAAATCGCCAGACTCTCGATGAATTGCTTGCCGATAGCAGCCTCAGTGACCACAAGCGTGAGGTGCTGCAGGCGCTGGAGAGCTGGAGCCAGTCGGTGACAGAGCAATTTGCACTCTAGCATGGCTGCCTAACTGATCTGCGGTTGTAATTGAGAAGCACTGGTAAACAGGCTAAAATCCGCCAACTAAATTGCCCCCAAGGTATCCTGTGAACTTTACCGGCGCGCACATACTTTCCATCAGCCAATTTCAGCGGCAGGATGTGGAACAGATTTTTTCCATAGCAGACCGAATGGAACCCTATGCACTGCGCAAAAGGGTCACCCGAGTGCTTGAAGGCGCCATTCTCGGCAATATGTTTTTCGAAGCCAGCACCAGAACCCGGGTGAGTTTTGGCTCGGCGTTTAATCTGCTCGGTGGCGAAGTGCGCGAGACCGCCGGCTTTGAAAGCTCGGCACTGGTTAAGGGCGAATCACTGCAGGACACCGCCAGAGTTCTGTCTGGGTTTAGCGATGTTATCTGCATGCGCCACCCACAGGAAGGCTCGGTGGCTGATTTTGCCAGCGCCAGTCGGGTTCCAGTGATGAATGGCGGTGATGGTGCCAATGAACATCCCACCCAGGCACTGCTGGATCTCTACACGATTTGCCGCGAGCTAGAAGCCAAGGGCCGCACCATCGATGGTTTGAGAATTGCCATGATCGGCGATCTGCGCCACGGTCGCACTGTGCACTCCCTGAGCAAACTGCTGAGTCTCTACAACAATATTCAGGTGATGCTGATCTCGCCAAAAGAGCTGGCACTGCCGGAGAGCATTATTGAGCAGATGCGCAGCGCCGGGGTGACCGTGACCATCTCCGATGAGCTGAACAACAGTATTGCCAATGTGGATATTGTCTACTCCACTCGAATTCAGGAAGAGCGCTTTACCAGTAAAGCCGAAGCGGATTTATACCGCGGCAAGTTTCGTCTCAATCAGGCTATTTATACGCAACACTGCGAGCCCAACACGGTGATTATGCACCCGCTGCCGAGAGACTCTCGCAGCGATGCCAATGAGCTGGACTGCGATCTTGACGACAACCCCAATCTGGCAATTTTTCGTCAGACCGACAATGGTCTGCTGATCCGTATGGCCCTGTTTGCGCTGGTGCTGGATGTGGTGGATAAGGTGGATGAGTTCTCCCGCGAGGTTCACTGGTACAACTCCCGACAGCAGTAAAATCGTTGATAATATCGGCCTGCAATCAATAGCAGGCTGCGATTTTTTTTTGTTTCAAGTATTCACGCCAGCAGCCCCACCGCGAAAAATAGAGGGTGCAGGCACAGAGTACTTCAGAGGTTTCAATGAGTGAATTTGACGATATCCGTCCCTACAACGACAGTGAAGCGCCAAAGGTTATTGCGCGGCTGATCGCCAGCTCGGAATTTATCGACCTGCTATTGTCACGGCGCGCGCCATTGCTGGCAAAAATTTGCCCCTGGCTGATGCGCCCACTGCTGCGTAGAGTGCTGTCAAAAGCGGCTAAAAATATGCGCTCGGTGGCAGATCTGCAGAGCTATCTGACGGTTTCTCTAAAAGCACTGGTGGAAAAGACCACCGATGGCTTTAGCTTTAGTGGTGCTGAAAAGCTCGACCCGACAAAATCCTATCTATTTCTCAGCAACCATCGCGATATCGCCATGGACCCAGCAATGGTCAATTTGGCGCTGATCGAGAGCGGCATGGACACGTTGCGCATCGCCATTGGCGACAATCTGCTGAGCAAGCCCTTTGCGGCGGATCTGATGCGAGTTAACCGGAGCTTTATTGTTAAGCGCAATATCAGTGGACGGCGGGAAAAGCTTAATGAACTAAAAAAGCTCTCTGGCTATATCCGTCACTCGATCATTCAAGACGGCGTTTCCATTTGGATTGCTCAGCGCGAGGGGCGCGCCAAAGATGGTCAGGATCGCACCGAGACGGCCCTGTTAAAAATGCTTGCCCTGTCCCGCAGCAAAGAGCAGAGCTTTGCTGAGGCCATCGGCGAACTGGCGATTGTGCCGGTGAGTATTTCCTATGAGTACGATCCCTGTGATGTGGACAAGGGTCGTGAGCTATTTGCCAAGCACAATGGGCGGGAATATATCAAACAGGAGTTTGAGGATCTCGACACTATCCAGAAGGGACTTGTTGGCTATAAAGGGCGAGTGCATGTGGCCTTTGGCGATGCGTTGCACAATGAACTCGGTGAGCCCCTAGAGAATGCCGACAAACTGGCCGCGGCCATTGATCAACAGATCTACAGTCAATACAAACTCTTCCCAAGCAATATTATCGCCTACCAAATGCTGGGCCAAACCGAGGGATTGGAACGCGCCAAACAACTGTGGCCCGACTGTGACTGGTTTGATGTAGAAGCGACTTTTAATAGTCAGTTGAGTGGCGCGCCACGGAAATACCGGACTATTATGACCGAGAGTTACGCCGCACCCGTATTCAACTATTTGCAGGCAACACAGGGATGTTAATTTTTTGTTAGATGCAGACGTAAGAGAGACAATCCAACAGGGATATCGGAAGTTCTTAAAGTCACGTGATCTGAGTCCGCGCCTCGGGCAAAAGCAGATGATTGCCACGGTTGCCAATGCCCTCAGTGATACGGATCCGGACAAACGTCTGGCCGTGGTTGAGGCGGGTACAGGTACAGGTAAAACCGTTGGCTACCTGATCGCCGCGCTGCCCATCGCCCGAGCCTTAAAAAAGACCGTGGTTGTCGCCACAGGCACCATTGCCCTGCAAGAACAGTTAATCCACAAAGATCTTCCCGAACTACTCGAAGCCTGCGGGTGGGATCATAGCTGCGCACTGGTGAAAGGCCGTGGCCGCTATGCCTGTAACCTGAAAATGGAACAGTGCCTCGATGCGATCAAGTCAAAAGATGCCGGACTGTTTCTCTTTGAAGATGAAGTCGCCTTTAACCCCAATGTGCAAACCGAAGACCTCTACCGGGAAATGTCCGATGCTCTTGCCGAAGGCAGTTGGGATGGTGATCGGGATTCCTGGGAGTCGCGAATACAGGATGTTGAATGGCGCGCTCTGACCATTGACCGCCGTCAGTGCAGTGGCCGTCGCTGTCGCTTTGTTAATCAGTGCGCCTTCTTTAATGCTCGCAACGAACTGGAAGAGAGCGAGTGCATAGTCGCCAATCACGATCTGGTTATGGCTGATTTGGCGCTGGGAGGCGGTGCGATTTTGCCGCCGCCGGAAGACTGCATCTATATCTTCGATGAAGGTCATCGAATAGGTGATACTGCGATTCGTCACTTTGGCGCCGAGTGTCGGGTCAATAACAGTATTACTTGGCTCGAGCGCTTGCAGAAACAGTGCAAGGGCCAGGCTCCAATCTTCGAAAAAGACACGGCTATGGCACAGCAGTTGCCGCGTATCGAGCGCGAAGCGACAAAAATTATTGAGCTGCTTAACTTTGCCTACCCAATGCTCCAACAGGCCTTGGAGTCTGCGGAGTATCCAGAGGATGGGCGCTTCAGATACGCCAACGGTGATATTGGCGAAGGGCTGCGGGATATCGCCTCACAGCTAGCCAAACAGACCAGCGCCTGGCTTGGGCGACTCGAAGTTTTGGTGGACACCCTGAACGATGCCTTGGGTGACAAACAATATCCAATACCGGCTGCGGATGTGGAGCTGTTTTATCAGCAGGCCGGCAGTTGGCAGTCTCGAGCAGAGCAACTCTTGGCTCTGTGGGATAGATTGCAGCGGGAGATAAAAACCGGCGATATGCCGCTAGCCTGTTGGCTGCGTCTCGATGACAGCGGCAACAATGTGGATATCTCCGTGAATGCCAGCCCGATTCAAGCGGCGGAACTGTTGCGTGATGTGCTCTGGGGCAGCTGTTATGCCTCGGTGGTGACCTCGGCGACACTGCGAGCACTGGGATCATTTCAAACCTTGCAGCGTGAGACCGGGATTCCCGATTTTGCTCACTTTATGACCGTTGCCGGGGCCTTTGATTATCAACAGGCCGCAGTCATTCGCGTGCCGGCAGATGCGGTCGAAGGCAATCAAGCAGAGGCCCACACCCGTTATATTATCGATCACTTCGCCGAGTATCAGGAGCCCCACTGTGGCACCTTGGTGCTATTCTCATCTCGGCGACAGATGGAGCAGGTCTACGATGAACTCTCCAATGAGCAGCAAAAGAATATTTTAATTCAGGGTCAGTTATCCAACCGCGAAATGGTGCGGCTGCACAAAGAGCGTATCGATCAGGGCCGCACCAGTATCTTGATGGGATTGGCCAGTTTTGCCGAAGGTGTGGATCTGCCCGGGGATTACTGTCGCCACGTGGTCATCGCCAAGCTGCCTTTCGCGGTACCGGATGATCCTTTGCATGAAGCCTTATCTGAGTGGATTGAAGCCGGTGGCGGCAATTCGTTTTTTGATATTTCGCTACCCATAGCCTCTCTGCGACTGGTTCAGGCCTGTGGCCGATTACTGCGTACCGAAAAGGACACCGGCACGGTTACCATTCTCGACAAGCGCCTCATCACCAAGCGCTACGGCAGTCAGCTATTAAATGGCCTGCCGCCTTTTCGCCGTGAGATAGGTTAGCGAGAGGCTAGCTGGCTTAAAAAGTAGGGGAGAGAGTCTATGAGCGCGCGTCACAATGAATTAGCCAATCTGCTCTTTGAACTGGAAAAAGACCTTCGCGAAGCACAGTTGTGGGCCAGACAGAGCCCTCCGCCCGAGGCCTTGCTCAGCACCGAACCCTTCTCAATTGATCTGCTTACCTTCACCGAATGGCTGCAGTTTATTTTCCTGCCGAGGATGTATGCCATTATCGAGGCGGCAGAAGAGTTGCCCGAAACCTGCAGTATCGCACCGATGGCAGAACAGTTTTTTAGTGCTGAGGAAGCATTGGGGAAATCCACAGATACTTCTGTGGCACGGCCTAACGAGGCCGCAAATAAAAACGCCGGAAAAACTGATCGAAAGTCAATTATCCGGCGTCTCGCTGCGGTCGATCGCTTTATTAGCGATCAGTAGCTGGGCGTTTGCGTGGCTTTCTCGGCTCTGAGTCGGAACCGCGATGTGCTTTTGGCTTGCCCTTAAAGGCAGGCTTATCTCGCTTACCTTTAAAGGCAGGCTTGGCATCACGCTGTTCGCCGGCAGTGCCGTTATCAACGCTAATTTTTAATGGCTTCTGACAGACGCGCACCTTGTAGAGATGATCAAACAACTCTTTCGGCATGCCTTCGGGCAGATCAACCGTGCTGTGGTTGTCATGCAATTTGATATGACCAATAAACTGCGCGTCGATTTGCGCTTCATTGGCAATTGCGCCAACAATATTTTTCGGTGACACATCATCATTGCGGCCTACCTCGATGCGGTAGGTGATCATGGCGACATCATTGCCTTCATTGTCGGTCATTGGCGCTTTGTCACGAGCAGCCTTGGGGGCGCGATCAGGACGCTGACGTTCGCTTCTATCGCTGCGGTCAGTGCGCTCGTTGCGTTCACGGGGCTTGCGATCGCTAGCGCGGTCTTTGTTCGAAGCTCTGGGCGTGTCTATGGCAACCATTTTCGGGAATAGCGGACGCTCTTTCTGTGCCTCAAAGGCCAGAGCTGCAGCTAGCAGAGTCATATCGATATCATGCTCGGCGGCAACGTCTTTAACCAGCGAATGAAACTTATCCAGTTTGGTCGACTTGCACATGCCCACAAGCTGCTCTTTAAACTGCTCAACGCGCTGACCACTGACTTCTTCATTGCTTGGCAGATTAAAGGAGCTAATTGGCTGGCGCGTTGATTTCTCAATCGAACGCAACATGCGGGTTTCTTTTTGGGTAACAAACATAATTGCTTTACCCTCGCGGCCAGCGCGTCCAGTTCGACCAATACGGTGAACATAAGACTCATTGTCGTAGGGAACATCATAGTTGATTACATGACTGATACGCTCAACGTCCAAACCGCGAGCGGCGACGTCGGTGGCCACAACAATATCCAGCTGGCCTTTCTTCAAGCGATTGATGGTGCGCTCGCGCACTGTCTGAGTCAGATCGCCATTAAGTGCTGCCGAGGAAAATCCACGGGCTTCAAGCTTTTCCGCAATCTCCAGAGTCGAGGACTTAGTGCGCACAAAAATAATCATGCCATCAAACTGCTCGACATCGAGAATGCGCGTTAGGGCATCCATTTTCTGGTGGCCTTTGACCATCAAATGTGACTGGGCAATACGCTCAACAGTCTTAGTTTTATTCTCAATGCTGACCACCTCGGCATCACCGAGATACTTATCGGCAACGCGTTTGATTGCCGGCGGCATAGTGGCAGAGAAAAGAGTGCGCTGACACTCAGGTGGTGTTTTTGCCAAAATAGTTTCGACATCATCGATAAAGCCCATGCGCAACATCTCATCGGCTTCGTCCAAGATCAGACCTTTGATCTGACTGAGATCCAAACTGCGACGACGCAAATGGTCAAGCATACGACCAGGAGTACCAACGACTACCTGAGCACCGCGCTTTAAACCGCGTAGCTGGCCACCAATATCTGCACCACCGTAGATCGGCAGAACGTGGAAACCTTTGATATGTTTGGCGTAGCTTTGGAACGCTTCTGCCACCTGAATCGCCAATTCGCGAGTCGGGGTCAGCACCAAAACCTGAGGTGTTTTTTGTTTCTCATCCAGCTTGCTCAAAAAAGGCAGTGCAAATGCAGCAGTCTTGCCAGTACCCGTCTGGGCTGTACCTAGAAGGTTTTTACCCTCCAGCAGGATCGGAATGCTCGCCTCTTGAACGGGAGAGGGTTGCTCATAACCGAGTTGCTGTACGGCTTTGAGGACGGGGGCAGAAATACCCAGTGATGCGAAGTCAACGGATGACATTAAATTACCTGTGCTTGGGGAGTTTTGGGGCCCCGAATTAAGAGGCGGCGCAGTATACGCCTAAGTGACTCTTTTTTATAGTTTTTTCGGGGTTGTTTTTGATAGACCAAAGGCGGGCATTACAGGCCTTGGCAAGGGTTGGCGAGTTAGATTTATTGATTCGTTCGATCCGCATCAAGGTAAAATATTGACCACCACCTCAGTTTTCACTGAATTGGCAATAAAGCACTGGTCATGTGATTGATGGTGCATCATTTCTAGGGTCTCCAATGTTGGTTGTCGATCACCACCAAAGGTCACCTGAGGGCGCAGGCTGACATTGGTTATTGAGGTTTTGCCCGCAGCATCTTTCTCCATTATGCCAATCGGATTGTCAATATACTGATCGATCACAAAACCTCGGTTACCGGCGATCGCCAGAAAAAACAGCATATGGCAGCTAGAGATTGAGGCAATAAACGCCTCTTCAGGATCTACATTGGCTGCCACGGAATAGGGCAGAGGTACAATTGAGGGTGCTGAGGAGGCGGCAATAATTGCCCCGCCATCAAATTCCCAGATATGGCCGCGGCTGTATTTGTTGTCTGTGAAGATCTCTTCGAGTTGGCGCCTCCAGACTACCTTTGCGCTATATTCTGACATTTCCTTACCTCACTATTGTTTGTTTGTGGCTTTAACTGCATCGGCAAGAGGCTTTGATCCTCTGGCCTCTAAATGCTTAATCACACTGCTCACGTCCTGCTCTGATCTATTTTGACTGAGCTTATACTTGCACTGAATACCTGTGATTTCTACCTCAAAGCCAACAATCTGTTTTAGCATTCCCGCGTTATACTCGGGTTCCCAATAGGTCTCAAAGGCTTTTTCATACTTATCGCTCAGGGTATCGACAATGGTTTTCACTGCATCCAGCTGCGGAATGACTTTACAAACTCCGTAGATATGTACTGCCTGATAATCCCACGTGGGAACCCCCGGATTTATATACCAAGACGGCGAGATATAACCATGTGGCCCCTCCAAAGTTATCAGCACTTCCTGCTCATTGATCTCATTACACTGGGGATTGTGTCTAGCGAAATGGCCGAGAATTTTTTGCCTGTCATCGCTGACTAGAAAGGGGAGATGGCTTGAGAATAACTTTCCCTTGAGGGTTGAGATAATTTGCCCGAATGCATGGTGTTCAATAAAAGCGAAAATTTCATCGCGATCAGTGATATGAAAATGCTTAGGTATATACATGGCGTGCTGGTCTCTGTGGGTTTAGCAAAATCTTACTATCAAAGTAGCACAGGAATATCTGCCACATAGGGGTATGTAATC
>JAQXEN010000002.1 GCA_029250825.1 Porticoccaceae bacterium | reverse complement strand
TACTTCACCAACAGAGATTCCATCCGAACCGATGGCAGTTCCTCTGAAAATTGTTCCGTCTGCTAGCGCAAGTACGGCTTCCCGGTGAGTCTGGGAATTCACACAACCTCCTAATTATTAAACATGTAACGTAGACCTGAAGTCAGGCAACTCCGATTACGGCATCAGTAGCTTGTGAATATTTGCAAAAAAGCGAGATGAAACTCCGGGTCTCATCTCGCTAAATATAATATTCTGCTGTGCTCTAACCTCTCGGAACGAGACCACATCTTGGCTGTGGTGTTAGGCGGGTATTCTATTGAAAAGAGGGTATTTTGTCCATCACTGTTGTAACTATTTTACAACGCCAGCGGCTGCCTATTTAAGCCCCAGTACATCCTGCATATCAAACAGCCCTGAGTCTTTTTGCGACAGCCACAGCGATGCTCTCACCGCACCGCGGGCAAAGGCCAAACGGCTTGAGGCTTTGTGGGTAATCTCTACGCGTTCGCCCTCGCCGGCAAACAGGACAGTGTGGTCGCCGACAATATCGCCGCCGCGGACTGTGGCAAAGCCAATGGTTTCATGATCCCGCGCGCCAGTTTGACCTTCGCGACCATAGACAGCGACCTTTTGAAGATCGCGACCGACTGCCGCCGCTACAGACTCACCCAGCGACAATGCCGTGCCCGAGGGGGCGTCGACCTTGTGCCGATGATGGGCTTCAAGAATCTCAATATCGGTTTCATCGCCAAGTACTTTTGCCGCCAGCTCGGCCAACTTAAAACACAGGTTGACCCCAGTGGAGAAGTTCGAGGCCATACAGATTGCGCTGCTAGCCGCGGTGGTTGAAACCTGAGCCAACTGCTCTGCATCTAAGCCGGTGGTACCAATAACCATTTTCTTGTTGTGGGCAGCACAGAACGCAGCGTTGGCTGCCGTGGCGCTGGGCACACTAAAATCGATAAGCACATCAAAATGATCGGCGACATCACTGAGCGAACTGGCAACTAGTACGCCATTTTTGCCGACTCCCGCCAACTCGCCAGAGTCAACGCCGATAAGAGAACTATCCGGGCGCTCTAGGGCAACTGTCAGCTCAGCCTCATTATTCAACAATATAGCATCGATTAAGGCCTTGCCCATGCGGCCGCCGGCTCCGGTAATCGCTATTCTGCTCATTGTCTCTTTCCTATCAAGGTGTTTGATTGCGGACCTCTAGGAACCCGTTGTCCCTGAGAGGCATTGCATATTACGCGGATCGATTTTAACTGGTCAAATTATCGAAGAATTTTTTCACACCATCAAACCAACTGCTGCTTCGTGGCGAGTGCTTGCTCTTGCCATCCAAACTATCTTCAAATTTTTTCAGTAACTCGCGCTGCTCCGCACTTAGATTGACCGGGGTTTCCACCACGACTCTACACAGCAGATCACCCACTCCACCACCACGAACCGGGGCAACACCTTTACCGCGCAGACGAAACAATTTGCTGCTCTGAGTTTCTGTAGGAATTTTCAATTTAACCTTGCCCGATAGAGTCGGCACTTCAAGCTCGCCACCGAGTGCAGCCTGAGCAAAGCTTATTGGCACTTCACAGTGCAGGTTGGCGTCATCGCGAACAAATATCGGGTGATCGCGCACCACCATCTGAACATAGAGGTCACCGGGAGGGCCACCCTGCGGGCCAGCCTCACCCTTGCCACCAAGACGGATTCGATCACCAGTGTCGACACCTGCAGGAATCTTCACCGAGAGTGTTTTTTGCTCTTCGATTACGCCCTGACCCTGACAGCTGCCACAGGGATCAGAAATCATCTGACCACGACCACGACACTGAGGACAGGCTTGCTGTACCGAGAAGAAACCCTGAGACATGCGTACCTGGCCGGCACCATTACAGGTTGTACAGGTCACTGGAGAGGAGCCTTTGCGTGCGCCAGAGCCATCACAGGGATCACAGGTACTCAGAGTGGGCACATCTATTTGTACGGTTTTACCGCGCACCGCATCTTCGAGATCTAGCTGCAGGTCATAACGCAGATCTGAACCACGAGCTGGGCCGCCGCGACCTCCGCCGCCACCGCCAAAAATATCACCGAAAACATCACCAAAGATATCGCCGAATCCACCGGCGCCGCCACCACCACGCTGACCGCCACTATTGCCATCGACTCCGGCGTGCCCATAGCGATCATAGGCTGCTTTTTTATCGTTATCCCCAAGAATCTCATAAGCTTCCTGAGCTTCTTTAAACTTATCTTCAGCGTCTGCGCCTTCGGGGTTGCGGTCCGGGTGGAATTTCATCGCTACACGACGAAAAGCCTTCTTGATTTCAGCATCAGAGGCACCTTTGTCCACACCCAATACATCGTAGTAATCGCGTTTAGCCATAACTTAATTCTTTAATCCAAAATCTAGCCAATATGATTAGGCGCGGGACTTTGCCCGCGCCTAATTAAAGTAGAAAAAACGATCGAAGACTTACTTCTTGTCTTCTTTCTCTTCTGCTGTTTCTTCTACAGTCTCTTCTTTTACCTCTTCGAACTCGGCATCCATGGCATCGTCGCCAGCAGCCTGCTCGCCGCCTTCAGCTTGACCCGCTTCGGCCTGTTCAGCATAGAGCTTTGAAGCCAGCGCGGCAGAGGCTTCAGAGAGTACTTTAGTCGCAGCTTCAATGGCGTCGTTATCTTCGCCCTGAACCGCTTCTTCAACACCTTTGATAGCAGCTTCAATCGCTGTCTTCTCTTCTTCTGAAGCTTTGTCGCCAGCATCTTCAAGAGTCTTCTTCGCAGCATGAGCTAGGCCATCAGCTGTATTTCTGGCTTGAACCAAATCAGCGAACTTCTGATCTTCCGCAGCATTGGCTTCAGCATCCTTGACCATTGCATCGATCTCTTCATCGGAGAGACCTGAGGAGGCTTTAATAATAATCGACTGCTCTTTGCCTGTAGCCTTGTCTTTAGCGCCCACATGCAGGATACCGTTGGCATCGATATCAAAGGTCACTTCGATTTGAGGCATACCGCGCGGCGAAGGTGGAATATCAGCCAGATCAAAACGACCCAGTGATTTGTTACCTGTAGCCTGTTTGCGCTCACCCTGAACTACGTGAATGGTCACAGCAGTTTGGTTGTCGTCAGCCGTTGAGAAGATCTGTGATTTCTTGGTAGGAATCGTGGTGTTCTTCTCAATCACTGGGGTGGCAACGCCACCCATAGTTTCAATACCCAAGCTCAGCGGCGTCACATCAAGAAGCAATACATCAGTCACATCACCAGCCAGTACCGCACCCTGCAAAGCAGCACCCACGGCAACAGCTTCGTCGGGGTTGACGTCTTTGCGTGGCTCTTTGCCGAAGAACTCAGTAACTTTTTCCTGAACCTTGGGCATACGTGTCTGACCGCCAACAAGAATAATCTCGTCAATGTCGCCAACTGATTTTCCAGCGTCTTTGAGGGCGATTTTCAGGGGCGCCAATGAACGCTCAACTAGGTCTTCAACCAGCGATTCCAGCTTGGTGCGTGTCAGCTTAACAACCAAGTGCTTGGGACCTGTTGCATCAGCAGTGATGTAAGGCAGGTTAACTTCAGTTTGCTGGCTTGAAGAGAGTTCGATCTTGGCTTTTTCAGCGGCTTCTTTCAGACGCTGCATAGCCAGTGGATCGCCGTGAATATCGATAGAGCTCTCACGCTTAAATTCAGCTGATAAATACTCGATCAGGCGCATATCAAAGTCTTCACCACCGAGGAACGTATCACCATTGGTCGCCAACACTTCAAACTGCTTTTCACCATCAACATCGGCAATTTCGATAATCGAGATATCAAAAGTACCACCGCCGAGATCGTAAACAGCAACAACACGATCACCAGCCGTTTTATCAATGCCGTAGGCCAGTGCTGCGGCGGTTGGCTCATTGATAATACGCTTGACGTCAAGACCAGCAATACGGCCGGCATCTTTAGTTGCCTGACGCTGAGAATCGTTGAAGTAAGCTGGGACTGTAATAACAGCTTCAGTCACTGACTCGCCGAGATAGTCTTCAGCAGTTTTCTTCATTTTCTTCAGGATTTCAGCAGAAATCTGCGGCGCTGCTTTGCTGTCGCCTTTGACCTCGACCCAAGCATCACCGTTATCCGCTTTAACAATTTTGTAAGGCACCATTTTGATGTCTTTCTGTACAACATCATCTTCAAAGCGGCGCCCGATCAAACGCTTTACCGCGTAGACAGTATTGTGCGGGTTGGTCACTGCCTGACGCTTGGCCGACTGACCAACTAAGATTTCGCCTTCATCGGTGTAGGCTACAACCGATGGTGTGGTGCGTGCACCTTCTGCATTTTCTATTACTTTGGGTTTATCGCCTTCAAGGACAGCAACACAAGAGTTGGTTGTTCCGAGGTCGATTCCGATAATTTTGCCCATCAGTTACATCTCCATTACTTTTCTGTAAAACCTGTTACCAGGGTTGGTGATTAATTATTTATCTTCTTGTTTTCATAGGTGGGTGCTAGTTGCATAAATTCAAGGGCCGAACAGTTTTTTGTTCAGCGCAAACTGTTATTACGCAGCCTTTGACACAATCACCATAGCCGGTCGAATCAGTCGTCCATTGAGGGTATAGCCCTTCTGGAAAACATCCATCACCGTATTGGGTTCGAGATCGGGATTGGGCACCATAGATACCGCCTGATGCAGGTTGGCATCAAATGGCTGACCCGCCGGATCGATTGGCTCAATCTTGAAACGCGCCAAAACATCGACAAAGCTCTTGAGCGTTAATTCAATACCTTCGGCTACGGCCTTCTGACTTTCGTCATCCGCCGAGATGGCACTCAACGCCCGCTCTAGGTTATCGACTACAGGCAACAAATCACCAGAGAACTTGTCCAGCGCATATTTGTGAGCGTTTTCAACATCACGTTCAACACGGCGTCTGACATTCTGCATCTCTGCCTGAACTCTCAACACCTGATCATTGGCTTCGGCAACCTGCTGTTGTAGCTGCTCAGTCTCGGAGAGCTGCTCGTCCTGCAGCAGCTCCAGCTCAATCTCTTCATTACTTACAGATTCAGTCAGTTCGGCTTCACTAGCGCCTGGATCGACTGTCTCTTGGTTATTTGGTTGATCTATTTCTGTTTCTTTCGACACACCAATTCCTCACATCGTTGGTTATATTGGCCATTAAAATTGGCTCTTCCTTAATATGGGGACAAACTATTCAGTTTCAAGCGATTGCTTAACGGCAATCTGTTCTGTATAAACCAATCAATCCTTTTAATTACTTCAAAATAGCTGGTCAGAAAACAGGTTAGAAAAAAGTGCTGCTATCCATCCATATCAATAATTACACTCTGGTTGAATCTCTTGAGATTGAGTTTGCCAGTGGCACTACTGCGATTACTGGCGAAACCGGCGCTGGCAAGTCTCTGGTGCTGGATGCTCTGGGAATGGCACTGGGTGATCGCGCCGACACCGGCACTATTCGCCACGGCAAAGACCGGGCAGAGATCACCTCCACCTTTGACATAGCGACGATTGATTCTGCTCAGGCATGGCTCGAGCAGCAGGATTTTCAGGCCGAAGATCAGCAGTGTATTCTGCGACGCCTCTATACTACAGAGGGTAGGTCCCGAGGCTATATCAACGGCCAACCCTGCACCATGCAACAATTGCAAACCTTGGGTGAAATGCTTACTGATATCCATAGCCAGCACGAACATCAATCCTTGCTGCGCCGAGAGACTCACCGCCGCCTCTTAGATGAATATTGCGGAACTATAGACTTATCCAGCGAAGTTAGCGATCACTTCTCAACTTGGCAGCAAATGGATAAAAAGCTCAGTTCTCTACTGGAACGCTCTGACGAGCTGATCGCGCGGAAAGATTTATTAAGCTTTCAAGTGAATGAGTTAAGGCAGGTAGATATTGACTCTGATTCACTGACAAAACTAGAGGCAGAGCAGCAGACCCTAGCCAATGCAGAGCAGATTCTCCAGGACAGCCATAATTTGCTCGGTATCTGCGATCAGAATGAAGGATTTAATCTTCGCGACAGCTTAAATCAGGCGCTGACTATTTTGGCTAATCTAAAACACAAGCCCGAAGCCCTGAGCAGTGCCGAAGAACTATTCCAGAGTGGCTTGATTCAAATAGAGGAAGCCACCCGAGAAATCGAAAACCATATAGATCGCTTTGAAGCTGATCCACAACGGCTGGTAATAATTGAGGAACAGCTTGGGCTTATCTTCCAGTTGGCGCGCAAACACCGCGTTAATGCAGATCAGCTCAGGGACACTTTGACAGCTCTCGATGAAGAGTTGCAGGGTCTAAAAGATGGTGGCGAGAGTATTGAAACGCTGCAGCAGCAACTTGCCGAGTTAGCCGCAGCATATGAAGCCAAAGCTTCAAAACTCAGTGTGAAGCGCAAGAAAGGCGCCAAGGCTATGTCCGCTGAGATCAATAAGCAACTTCAGCACCTCTCTATGGAGGGAGCCGAGCTGATCGTACAGCTATCGCCCATCAGTGAGGGTCGATATCGCAGCACAGGCCTTGAAGAGATTGAGTTTTTACTGGCGACTAACCCAGGGCAACCCCATAAGCCTTTGGCAAAGATTGCCTCTGGCGGTGAACTGTCTCGCGTTAGTCTGGCGATACAAGTTGTCGCTGCGACCCACTCTAATATACCAACGCTGGTCTTTGATGAAGTGGATGTGGGTATTGGCGGCAGTACTGCGGATGTCGTTGGCCAGTTGTTGAAGAAACTCGGTGACCGCGGTCAGGTGATAAGCGTGACTCACCAACCCCAGGTGGCGGCTCATGCCCATCACCATTATCGCGCCAGCAAAATTGTCGACAATGTTAGCGCCGAGTCACTGATGACTGCTCTTGATCCGCAGCAGCGTATTGAAGAGCTGGCAAGAATGCTGGGTGGCGCTAAGGTCACTGAACAGACTCTGTCACATGCTTCTGAGTTGTTTAGTTTGGCGTCTAAGTAGGTCGATGGAGACCACGCGCTAGTAAGGATGGATTCTGACTGCTCACCATTCATCGGTGGTATCAAGAATAACAAAGACCTCAAAACCTGAACCCACTCCCAAGCCCGAGATCTCTCACCTGCGTTCGAGATGACAGTAACCCTAACCTGTCATCCCGACAGAACGCAGCGACGAGGGGCCTCAAACCCTAAGCACACATCCAAGCCCGAGATCTCTCACCTGCGTTCGAGATGACAGTAACCCTAACCTGTCATCCCGACAGAGCGCAGCGACGAGGGACCTCAAAACCTGAACCCACTCCCAAGCCCGAGATCTCTCACCTGCGCTCGAGATGACAGTA
>JAQXEN010000084.1 GCA_029250825.1 Porticoccaceae bacterium | reverse complement strand
GGTGTCCAGGTAAGCAGTCCGGTCATCTGCGGCTGACTAAAGACAGCCGTCATAAAGTCTTCGGTATAACGTGCCTGAAACTCTAAATTAGGCGTTTCAAAATCAAACTCGGTAACCTGTAGCTCAGTATTTAGCGCAGCGAAATCGTTCATAATAGAGAGTAATTCTTGCGGCGCTGTCGGCGCAAATCCCTTGGGGATATGCGCTTGAAAACCAATCCCCTGAATAGCCGCGCCCTGTTTCAACAGGCCCTCTATATAATTGAAATAAAACGTCCTGTGGCGCACTGAATTTTTGGTTAGTATTCCGTAGTCGTTGATATAGCGCTTAACCTCGGGCCGAATCTGCTGTACCTGCTGAAACCAATCAACAGCTACCTCGGGACCGAGAATATCCATAAACTCGTGGCTACTAAAAGGCTCATTGAGCACGTCCCATTCAGTCAGGGGATCGCCGTATTGGCTGACCATTTTATAAATATGGTCATTGAGTAACTTGCGCAACTGCACTTCACTGCCTGAGTATCTGGCATGTTCCACAGCAGCTCGCTTGAAACCGGGCCAGATTAAACAGTGCCCGCGAACCGGGATACTGCGCTCCGCACACCAACCCATAAAAGGTTTGATGAACTGGCTATTGTTGTCGTGGTGCTTCCACTTAAACGCATTTTCAGGGGTCAGTTTGTGGAACAGCAAATCGCAGTACTCCAAATGCCGCTGTCTTATTTCCCGAGGGTATGGGCTGCCATAAAGCCGCCTTAAACGCGGTGCCGCGCCAAAGCCAAAATCATGGCGATAGAGTTTGGCTTTAACCGATAGATCTGAGAGGGGCATACCCGCAACGTCTGTTACCTTGACATTGAAGCGGCCTTTGCGAAGAACCTCTATGCGCTGCTTGGCTTCTTTTCGCCAGCTTGCACTGTCCTCCATCCCGGCATAAGAAGTCGCTGAGGTAGGCTGTTTTTCCGCCTGCTTCGCGAATCCGAAAGACGGAGCGGCAGCTGCCACAGCTGATATAAAGCGTCGCCTATTCACAATCCAATTACCCTCCGTATTCAGTTAAAGTAAAAGCCGCTCTACAGTGAAATTACCTGCATATTTAAAAACTATTACCCCCCCCAAGCGAGGACCGCCAGGAGGGATATAGTCAGAGCTCTAGAACTTGTAACGGAGGCCCAGCGCATAACGCCGGCCAAATTCACGATAAGAGATAATCCGTGATTCGTCACCAGCGAAGGTGACGGGCTTTTCGTTGGTCAGATTAATCGCCTCTGCGGTCAACGTGAGGCCAGTATCACCCACCTGATAACTCATACTGGCATCAACCTGAGAGTAGGCTTTGTGATAGATCGGCAGACCACCAAGGCTTGAGGTGAAGAGTAAAAAGTCATCTCGTTCGGTGTAGGAGATACGACCGGAAAAGTCTTCTTTCTCATAGAACAGCACTAGGTTCACGCTTGATTCCGAGAGTCCTTCCAATGGCAGTTCGTTGCCAAATGGATCATCTCTGCCGGTAGAGCTATCAATCATGGTGTAG
This sequence comes from Porticoccaceae bacterium, assembly GCA_029250825.1. Taxonomy (GTDB): domain Bacteria; phylum Pseudomonadota; class Gammaproteobacteria; order Pseudomonadales; family Porticoccaceae; genus HTCC2207. The sequence goes on along the minus strand of JAQXEN010000084.1, from coordinate 2,895 downwards.
TTGAAAATTGTACCCAACCCATTAAAGGGAGCCGGCAGCTGAGTGAAATTCTGCTGATAGGAGAATTCAAGACCCTGAATAGTAGCGCCTTCACCATTGGAGGGTGCCGTGACCAAGTACTCTACCGCATCACCGTTGTCGTCGGTTTCAAACCCGGGAACAACTTCGCTAAACTGAGTTGATGAAACATAGGAGCTGACATCTTTGTAGAATGCAGCGGTCGAGAGCAATCCACCTTTGTTGAAATACCACTCCAGAGACAGGTCGAACTGATCTGCAAGAAAAGGGTCAAGATCTGGGTTACCGCGAGTTGCTGTCTGTGCACCCTGGTTGACGTTATAGCCTAAGGTCAACTGCTGAAAGCTGGGGCGAGACATCACTTTGGCATAACCACCGCGCAGCAAGAGATCATCCTTAAGTACATAGACAACATTCAGACTCGGCAAGACTTCAGAATAGCTGCGCTTGTCATTCAGTGGAATCAAGGCAGCGCCATCATAGGTATTACTGTTACCGTCCTGATCGGTGCTGACATAGCGCAGACCAAAATTACCGCGCAGTTTTTCAGTCTCGAAGGTTGCCATAGCATAGGCTGCAGTGATTTCTTCGCTAACATCCCAGTTGCTAATCCCGTCCTGCTTGGCTCTAATGACTGGAGTCCCTAATTGGCCGTCAGCATCATAGGAATAATCCTCCAGAATCATGCTTGCGGATGGCAGGAACCAAGATGAAGGCATGCCGCCAGTAACGGAAAAGTTATCTACCGGAAAGGTACTGTCGCCAATATAATCTGCCAGAGTACAGCTGTGGGCATCTTCGCCACAGGTGGACCCGCCTCTAGAGTTAACCGAATCTACAGCCTTGTATTGCTGCTTGGTGCGATCACGGTATTTAGCGCCAAACTTTACACTGGTGATCCAGCTATCATTAATGCTGCGCTTGAAATCCAACTGGGCGTACTCTTCTTCGTCAGTGTTTTGCAGCACTGCGCGAGACAGATTCTGCCACACCAGGTCGGAGGGCGCAGACACCGCGTCACCGCCAGACAGGGTCGCAGCCAGAGTCGAGAATTGAACACCGCGAGTATCATAGGAAACACTGCTTCCCTTTGGCCCGAAGGTGGCAAATAGGGCTGGATCCTGCATACCCTCACCGTCAGAAGCGCCGACACGTGCCGACACCAACCAATTTTCAGAGGTCCAATCTACCGACAGATTAACGGCGTCAGTAGAATAGTTATATTCGCGATCAAAGGCAGCGACAAAGTAGCGCTGATGAAAGGATTTGTTACTGGTACTGTTGGTCACCGCGACAAAATTTTCGCCGTCAAGAACAGCACTCTCAATAAGGGTATTGCCGACACCACCTGGGGCATCAGTAAATCGATAAGCACTGTTACTGGCGTGCTCAAAACGAGTTAAGTCAGTAGTCAAATAGTCCAGCTTAACGTCGACGTTGTCATTGGGTCTGTACTGAAAAACAACGTTGAGACCTGAGCGTTCACGCTCTTCAAGGCGAATATTTTGACGTATGTCCTTGGGCATATAACCGTAGGCAATACCATCGACTGGTGCAGTCAACTGCGCAGGAGAACCGGCATCGCTTATCGTACCTGTAGCGGCATTAAAACCCACATAGCGATAGCCAAAAGATTCAACACTGTCACGGCGAAAAGGCTCTTCGGAATTGTTGTAACTGACCAGGACACCTAACTCGCGCCCCTGAGAGTCGACACTAGAATCGGTGAATAGCAACGAATAGTTTTCACCCTCATCGTCACGTAACTTGTTAAAAGACTGCTTGAGGTTGACTACCGCAGTGCGGTTATTAAAGTCCAACGGCGAGCGCGTCTTGAGATTAACCGTTCCGCCCAGGGAACCTTCGTCCTGACTAGCAGAAGGTGTTTTAAATACCTCAAGGCTTTCCACTAGTTCTGGCGAGATAGTGTTGTAGTTAAAGCTACGTGAACCACCGGATACAGATGTGGTAGAAATAGTTTGGCCGTTTACTGTGGCCCGATTCAATGCCGGTGGTGTGCCGCGGACACTGACCTCACTGCCCTCGCCTACACCGTCATTATCGCCTGCACTGACGTTAGTGCCGCGACTGATTTGTACGCCGGTAACACGCTGCAGTGACTCGGCGACATTGTGATCCGGGAACTTGCCTAGGTCCTCTGATGTTACGACCTCAACAAACTCATTTGAGTTGCGCTTGCGGTCTATTGATTTCTCAAGGCTGGCGCGGACACCAGTTACTACAACTTCTTCTATACCAGCATCCTGCGCGATGGACTGATGAGAAAATCCAGCCGTCGCTATCACTACGCATAGTAGCCTTAGTTTAAATGAACCATTGGTTAAATTCGACATTGCACAATTCCCCGTAATTACTTTAGATATGTTTTTATTTATTATTTCCATTTCGACAATCTATGATTGCAATTTGGATCATCTTGAATAATCAGGATTTGCTGAAATGGAGAGTCAGGCAATGGCGATTTTTGCTGTAGGGGTTTTCCTACAAAATGAAGAAAATAATCAGAATTATTATAAAAGTAAACCTAACTTATTAGCATAGAGGGTTAACTCTGCATTATTTGAAAACCCCATTTTTAGCATTAGTCTGGATCTATGGGTGGCGACAGTTTTAGCGCTCACCTGTAATTTCTCGGCAATATCTTTTGCCCTCTTACCTGAAGCCAGCTCGAGAAAAATTTGATACTCCCGATCTGAAAGTGACTCATAAAGGGAGAAATCATCTTCACTCGAAAAGTTACGACTCATACTGTTAGCCAAAAGTCCGCCCACGATTTCGTTGATGTAGCGTCCACCTGCGGCAGCCGTTTTTACTGCCTTTATAATCTCTGACTCTTCCGCGTCTTTTGATATATAA
>JAQXEN010000063.1 GCA_029250825.1 Porticoccaceae bacterium | reverse complement strand
TCCCCCCCAGAAATAACCATATCTTTGATTCTATCGCAGATAAAAAGGAAGTTATCGTCATCGAAATAGCCCACATCACCACTGTGAAACCAGCCATCTTCGTCCACGGCTTCGGCAGTCGCTTCGGGGCGATTCCAGTAGCCCTTCATCACATTGGGACCCTTGATCCAAATCTCTCCACGCTCGCCATTTGCAACGGTTTGGCCTCTGCCGTCGACAATGCGCACTGAAGTAAACATTAAGCTCTGGCCGGCAGAACCAATCTTACTGGTTGCAAACTTACTGCCCAGCACCGTGACATAGGGCGATGTTTCGGTGAGTCCATAACCCTGACAAAAGGTCACACCGCGGCTGGCATAGATATTAAGCAGCGGCAGAGGAACTGGTGCCGAGCCAACATTAAACGAAATAACACTACTAAAGTCGGTACTCGCAAAGGCTTCGTGCTGAGACATCATGGTAAACATGGTCGGTGCACCAAACATAGTAGATACCTGATATTTCTCAATATCATGCAATACAGCGCCGGCATCGAAACTTCTGTGCAACACCACCGCAACACCACGGACCAATGAGATATGGGTGGTGACATTGAGACCACCAATATGAAACAGCGGCGCGCAGGTAAGACTGGCGCCCACCATGCTCTCCTCAAGCAGTGACACATTGACCGTATTCCAAAAAATATTACCATGGGTCAGCATGGCGCCTTTTGGCAGCCCAGTGGTTCCCGAGGTGTACATAATAAGGGCAACATCATCAGCTTCTATGGCTGCAACCGTCTCAATCGGCGCAGCAGTCGCCAGCAGATTTTCGAGAGACTGCCAACCGGGTCTATCGCTCTCAATAGCTAGATAGTGCTGAACAGAGAGTTCTTGTTTTTGCTTGTCCAGTATCGCCGTGCAGGCATCATCCGCCAGCATAATTTGGATACCAGAATCATCAATAATAAAACCCGCCTCGGAGGGTGTTAGGCGAAAATTCAGTGGTACAAAAATAGCCCCTAGGCAGCTACAGGCGTACACAGCTTCAAGAAAGCAGGGATGATTCAAACCCATATAGCCAACACGATCACCGCGACTAACGCCCAGCTGGCTCAATACTGCAGCCAGCTTGCGTATACGATCTGAAAGGTCAGCATAGGTTTGCACCTTACCTTCAAATCGCAGCGCAGGATCCTGTGAAAAAAGCTCGGCGCTTTTTAGAATGGTCTGCCCCATGCCAATATTAACCACTTGCTTGTGAAACATAGTTTGACTCCTCAATCGCTTCGCTACTGCTGTTGACTACCTAGGCTTAACGAGAAACCACGGATTAACCGGTTAAATAGACTGTTTAAGCGGGATCTAGACCAGTGGTTCGGCACAGTTAGCGTCAAAGTAACATTATAATTGTTTGACATAGTATACATATGTCAGTATTTTTAATCGCAGACTTTCAGTCAATAACCACCATTCATAAGAGTTTGGCAATAGTCTGGGATGTATCTCGATCCACTTAAACCAAACCACAAGCTTTAGGGCTAGGAGCAATTACATTGGCTTACCTCAACAGAGAAAATGGTAGAAATATCTACTACGAAGATAATGGCAACGGCGCAACTGCAATCATCCTTATTCACGCCTGGGGAATGAATCTCAGAGCCTGGGATGGCACGATTCCTCATCTTTTAGACGCAGGTCATAGAGTGGTTACTCTCGACCATCGCGGCTGCGGTCTTTCTGACAAAGACTTCGACGATATGAGCATTGATGCAATTGCTAGCGATGTGGTCGCCCTAGTGGCAGAACTGGGGCTTGAGAAAGTGATGCTCAATGGGTGGTCAATTGGTGGTGCCATTGCTATCGAAGCAGCATCAATTCTTAAATCAACCTGCTGTAGCTTGGCTTTAACCTGTCCAGCCGCGCCGGTTTACCTGCAAAAAGATGACTTTCCTCACGGTGGCACCGAAGAGGTTTTGAGTGGCACTCTGGCTGCCTTAAAAGCGGATCGACCGAATTTTCTTAAGGGTTTGGCGCAGGGTATTTATTCCGCCGACGTCGGCGAGGACGTGATTAATTGGACCTGGAGTCTTTTTCTGGCCGCTTCACCGATAACGGCCAGTACGCTGGCTGAGTTGGGTCCACTAGACCAACGGGCAAAGCTCTCTGCACTCAATATTCCGATGATATCGTTTGTCGGCAGCAATGATGCCTTGGCCGATCCGGCCGTTGGCCGCTCTGTCGCGGACTTTAATGCCGACACCGTTATCGTGGAATTAGAACATTCCGGGCATGTTCCGCTTATTGAAGAAGCAGAGAAATATCACAGTGAACTGCTCAAGTTTGCTGGAGCACAGCTTTAGCGCTGAGTAACCCAGTTAGCTTCCCAATCGCCGGAGAGCACTTCGGGTAAGGAAGCGATCATAAATGTCGGGGTTATTCGCCTCTGTGCGGTAACCTCCGGCCACTTCTTTGACCTGTTCCATACGTGTCACTCTATTGGTCTGTACATCGTGAGCATGGACTCTAGTCCAGGACCAGTACGGATGCTTGCCGTCCATCACCTTTTTATCGCCCTTCTCATAGACGGAAAAAGCGCCGTCAAAAGATCTATAGATCTCTCCTCGGCGATCAAAACTCACCATGCTTAAGGGCAGCATAGTTCGGGCATCAAACCAGACGCGCTTTTTACTGATTGGCGCGCGCGGATAGCCGGTTGGCTCCGCCTCAACCACAATAGTCTCAGGCACCAGCTCAACATCCGTATCCCAGAATGTCTGATTCTGATCACCACCGTGAACGCTGTGCTCCCAGTTGGGCGAGTCGGCATTCCAGCTATCACTCACCGCCGCCAACATAGGACCACGATGGATAATTTTATAGTTACCCCAGGTCAAAAATGGGTCGCCAGAAGCCCAG
>JAQXEN010000048.1 GCA_029250825.1 Porticoccaceae bacterium | reverse complement strand
GGTGACGTGGCCGATCTGATTCTGATCGACCCGAAAAAGCTCGCCGAATACGATGGCGAGAGCAAAGTTGAGCGTATTTATCGCGAAGAGTTTAGCCACGAGCAGTTGGTTAACCGCTCGGATGATGTGGTCAATCTGGTGATGATTGGTGGCCACACTGCGTGGGAAAATAATGCGCTGGCCGATGATTTGGGTAAAACCACCATGGGTCGACTACTGCGTTCTGTGGCCACAGGGAAATAGCTTAGCGACAATGCCAGCGAGGCGCACAAGCTGATATTGAGATGGCTTGTGGTTGTGACGGTGGCCGCGTATTCTCTTAGCTTGCATCAACATCGGCATTAAATATAGCTTGAATGGAAAATAGCGTGGCTAACAGAACTGACTCTGAATATCTAAGTACCCTCGAGCGTGGCCTGCGGGTGATGCGCTCATTTAGCGCGCAGCGTTCTGAAATGACGATTTCGCAAGTTGCTGTGGAAACTGATCTCAATCCTGCCGTAGTTCGGCGCTGTTTAAATACCCTGGAACAACTCGGTTATATTGCCAAGCGCGATAATTTATTTTCGCTAACCGCTGAAGTGCTCACCTTTGGCACGCACTATGTCGAGTCCGCGCACCTCGAAACTTCCGTGCGGCCGCACTTGCAGCGGGTTCGCGATGTTATGGGTGACAGTTCGTCGATGGCTCTTTTATCTGCAACGAATCCTAGCCCTCTACAACGAGTCTAGCCCCTAAGACTCTCGCTACACCCCATTAGTCAATCACAGGGATAAATTTGCTATCATCCGCGCCGCGGTCGTCTGACGAAATAGTGCCCTTGCGGATGGTTTAGGCAAAACTGCAATGGAATGCCAAAGCCGCCCAGTGTTTGCAGCGAAATAGCCGCTAAATGGTGCGATAAACCTTATCTGAGTCGATTAGTCCTATTGTTTAGTTACTCTGCAGTATTCTGCTAGCAGCACGTAATTTAAAAGGCGACCATTGATACTAATAAAAACAATGAATTTTTTGGGTAACTAACCATTGAACGCTACGATTAACCTGTTGAAGATATTTAAGCAGCCCATTCTTATTGGTCTGACATCAGTCATCCTTGCCGCCTGTGGCGGTGGAGGCGGGAGTGGTTCCACACCAGCCCCAACGCCAAATCCAACACCAGCGGATACAACTGCGCCGGTGATCTCCATATCAGGTGCTCAGGCCTTAACGATTGAGCAGGGGACTGCCTACTCCGATGCTGGCGCAACTGCCACCGATGATGTGGATGGTGCTGTCACTGTCTCCACTACGGGATCTGTGATCAGCAGTAGCGCTGGCGAATATACCCTGACCTATAGCGCAACCGATGCGGCTGGCAACACTGCCACGGAGACTCGAGTTGTAACAGTGACTGCAGTCGCCACTGTGGATACGCTGGTTGTATTTGATCAGGGTGTTGTAGGTTCGACCTGGGATCTCGGTCTAAATGGCTATGACCAGGAGAAAGATTATGCCGAATGTAGTGATGATGGTGGCGCCGCTTGCCCCAATATCAGCTGGGACTTGGTTACCGATCTCGATCGCGGCACTGTGCTGCAAGTCAGCCACTCCTCTGCCGGAAAAGTTGCTGCGGTCTATGCCAAGACCTCGGTTCCCTACAATGCCGCTGCCTATGCCGGTGGCAATATAATCTTTGACGTAAAAATAGTCAGTGGTGATAGCGCCCTTTCAATGAAAGTAGACTGCATCTTCCCCTGCTCTTCTGGCAACTACGGTCTTAACTCCATAGATAGTGCTGATTGGCAGACCCTAACTGTGCCAGTGAATGACTTGGTCGGTCAGGATCTCAACCTAGCAACCATCGACACAGGTATTGTTATCTGGGCCTCCGCTTACACCAATAGCGTCTTCCAGCTCGACAATGTGCGCTGGGAAGCTGCGCCAGGTGGCCCCACTACGGATCCCGGCACTGGTCCAATCAATGATAACTGGGTAAATCCCAACTTTACTGGCTACACCACGCCGACTAGTTACTCCGGTTATAGTCTGTTGTGGTCCGATGAGTTCTCGGGCAGCACATTGAACACAACGGAATGGAACTATGATATTGGCACTGGTGATAACGGCTGGGGCAATGACGAAGAGCAGTACTACCGCAGAGAAAATGCCTCCCTTCAAGAGGGTCTATTAATTATTGAAGCTAAAGAGGAGAACTTCGGTAATCGCAGTTATACCTCCTCGAGAATTAAGACCCAGGGCAAATTTAACTTTAAATATGGTCGAGTAGATATTCGTGCAGCCATGCCAAAAGGCAAGGGTATGTGGCCTGCGCTGTGGATGTTAGGCGAAAACATTACCTCGATTGGCTGGCCCTACAGCGGCGAAATTGACATTATGGAAATGGTCGGTGGCAGCGGTTTAGAGAATCGCACAGTGGGTACTGCGCACTGGAATAGCGGTGGCACCTATCAGGCTGATGGTGTTACCAAACAGCCTTATGCACCCGCGTCTTTTGGCGATACCAAAACATTGAGCGGCGGTGAAACCTTGGCCAATGCGTTTCATGTATTCAGTCTAGTTTGGACATCTAGCCGACTGACTTGGTATATCGATGATGTTCAGTACCACACAATGGCGATTAATAGCAGTGCCGAGCTGTCCGCCTTTCAGAAAGAATTCTTCCTGATCTTCAATGTTGCAGTGGGTGGCAGATGGCCCGGTTCGCCCAATTCGAACACTACTTTCCCACAGCGTATGTTGGTTGACTACGTTCGAGTGTTCCAGGAAAACTAAAACCCAACTGCTGTCTGACCCAAAGCTCTAGCGCGTTTTTTCGGAAACGCGTTATAGCTGCGTGGCCCTATGTTTGATATCCTCAACAGAATCAGAAGGATAATAAAAAGCCCCCAATAATAAAAACTATAAAGAGGAGCAGGCCATGCGCATTAAGGCTGTGGTATCCATATTGACCCTGGTATCACTGGGTTTCACATCGTATCTCGCGATAGCTAATCAGACCCCAGCGTCTAAGCCCCCACCAATACCTCAGGTGCCCCTTGTGTCAGAGCAGCCTATGCAGGGGGTGCCCCCGGCGCGCAACTCACAGGTCACCATGCACAATTTCCGTGACTACCCGCTGAATCAATGGGCCTTTCAAAATATCGGTGCGCCACTCAATACTGTAGTGATCCCTCGTCAGGGCAATATTGCTGACTTGCCGGGTCCATTCCAATCCCAGCTCGGCGATAAACTCTTCACCACCGCAACGGGGCAGCAGCAGTCCTTTGACCAGATATTCGAGAGCAACTATGGCGATGGTGTCGCGATAATTAAAGGCGGCCAATTGCTCCACGAACGCTATTTCCACAGCTTTAATGCCCATGCTCAACATATCTGGTTCTCCATGAGCAAATCCCTCGCCAGCAGTGCCTTTGGTCTGCTTGTGGAAAAGGGCGTGGTGAAGCTCGATAAATCACCTGCGGACTATATTCCGGAACTTAAAGGCAGTGGTTTTGAGCGGGTCACCATCCAGCAGCTGCTGGACCACGCCACCTCGTTAGATTTCAAAGAAACCTACACCGATATGACCTCGGATTTTGCGCTCTATTATGTACCGGCTCTAAATATGGGTTGGCTCCCTGGCGCTCGTGATGTGCAGCCGAATAATAGCGAGATTTACGGCGTGCATGATTTTCTCAGTCGCTTTATCAAGCCGGATCCCAAGCGCCAGCCCGGCGACAACTTTGACTACAACTCGAGCAATGCGGATGTGCTTGGCTGGTTGATTGCACGACTCAGCGGGCAGCCATTTCAAGACTTTATTCAGCAAAATATCTGGGCCAAACTCGGTGCTGAACACGATGCCACTATAGCTGTAGATAGAGCCTATATGCCGGCAGTTACCGGCGGCATGAACAGCACATTAAGAGACGCTGCGCGCTTCGGTATGATGATCCGCGACTCGGGCAAATTTAATGGCCAGCAGATTATTCCCAGCAAATGGGTCGATGCCACTCTGGATGTCAGTGACCAGCTAAAAGCCAATATGGCTGCCAACAGCAATTACAAAGAAGAAACCTGGTCTGCCTATCACAATATGTGGTGGATTCTTGACGCCAGCATCGGAGAGTTTGCCGCCGTGGGTATTCATGGGCAGGTGATTTATATCAACCGCAAGGCCGACACGGTGATGACCTGGTTCTCCAGTCAACCGGTGGCGGGGGCGGCGCGGAATGAGAGCTTTAGGGCCAAGCTTAAAGCGGCGCGGGAGATGGCTGAGGAGCTTTACTGAGTAGCTCAAGACAAGGCTTCATAACAACGCTCAATAACAGCCTAGTGGCACCGCTACTAGGCTGTCTCTGGGGCTGCCACTTCTTTATCTGGCCCACGCAGCAGCAAGACCATGGGTAACATGGCCAGCACTACCCACATCATCAGCTTGAAGTCATTCAGATAGGCAATGGTCGAGGCCTGTCGATTGATTTCCATATCCAATAACATCAGCCCCGCAATCGCTTCGCTCTGGAACACCTGAGGCAACTGCTGCAGTCCCATACTGGTGACATAGGGGGTGATATTTTCAGCTAAGTATGAATGTTGAGTTTGCACTCCGCGGGCAAACAATACAAAGGCCACCGAGACCCCAATACTGCTGCCGAAATTGCGCACCAAACTAAACAGTCCCGCTGCTTCAGCGCGGTGTTTTGGCTCTAGGGTGAGATAAGCAAGGGTGCTCAGGGGTACAAATACAAACCCGAGGCCGAAGCCCTGCATAAAGCCGGTGCTAATAATTATATTGGCCGGTACAAAGGTATCGAACTCGACCATTAGCGATAGGGAGTAGGCGGTAAACAGCAGACCAAAGAAAACCAGTGCCCGGGGATCAAAACGGTCGCCAAACTTACCCAGCAGAAACATCGACAGCATTGTGCCAAAGCCCCGGGGTGCCAGAATGGTACCCACATCGAATACCGGGTAACCCATAATATTCTGCAGATAATTGGGCAGCAGGGCCATGGTGGCGAGCAGAATCAGGCCGATAAAAAACATAAATGCGAGGGCAGTGGTGAAGTTGCGATCGCGGAGAATTGCCGGGGTTAAAAAGGGATTCTTGGCGGTGCGGGTGTGCACCACATAGACCCAGAGTGCCGACAGCACCACCGCGCAGTAGAACTGAATCTCCAGAGAGTCGAGCCAGTCGAGATGATGGCCGCGATCGAGAATCAACTGGATGCCGGCGATAAATAGCGCCAGGGCAAAAAAGCCCAAGCCATCAAAGGGCCGCTCTTCGCGCTCGGTTTCTGGCATGAGTTTGAGAATAATAAATAGCACCACCACGCCGAAGGGCAGGTTGATATAGAACACCCAGCGCCAGGAATAATACTCAGTGAGAAAGCCTCCCAAGGTGGGTCCCAAAATAGGCCCGATCATAATACTCACCGCCCACATCGCCATAGCCTTGCCGTGGTCTTCTTTGGGGTTTATGTCGAGCATAATCGCTTGAGATAGCGGTACCAGCGCAGCGCCAAACAGACCCTGCAGAATACGAGAGGCAATCATCTCATTAAGTGAGTTGGCTGCGCCACAGAGCAGTGAGGTTAGGGTAAAACCGGCGATGGAAATAACAAAAACGTTTTTGCGCCCGTAACGCCCGGACAGCCAACCTACAGGCAGAGTCATAATCGCCGACGCCACTATATAAGAGGTCAGCACCCAGGCCAGTTGGTCCTGAGTGGCGGATAAGCTGCCCTGCATATGGGGCAGGGCCACATTGGCAATGGTGGTGTCAAGCATCTGCATAATGGCAGCCAACATCACTGCCAAGGTCACCGCGGATTTGGCCCGTGGCGTCAGCTCAATTTGAACTGACATGGGCAACCTCGAAGATAATAGATCCCTTGATCATTAGTTGGCCCAGGGCAGCTTGCGGCTGTGGCCGGTATCCACTTTTACCAATGCACTCATACCTGCCGTCAGAGCAACTACTGACGCGTCTTTAGATAATGGGCGGCCTGCTGGGTCAATGGCTAGGTGAACTGTAATACGCTGCACCACTTTGACCCAATTGCCAGTGCTATTCTGCGCTGGTAGCAGAGAGAACTCCGAGCCGGTGCCCGGCGTAATGCTGGCAACACGGCCCTGCCACTGCTGATCCGGATAGGAGTCCACCTCAATCGTGGCCGGCTGGCCAACCTGCAGGTGGGTCAGATCGGTCTCTTTAAAGTTTGCTTCAACCCAAATATGACTGTCATCCACTAGGCTAAACAGCGGCGCACCCGCGATAATATATTCCCCTTTATGGATTGAGAAGTTTGCCACCACACCGGAGGAAGGGGCGACTGTTCGCACGTGACTGAGGTCTAAATTGGCCTTGTCGCGCTCCGCCAGAGCTAGCAAATAACTGGGGTGTTGCTGCATGGGCAAATTAATATCAATCAGCCGTGCCTTGACCACCTGCAATGCCCGGGTGGTCACCTGCATCTCATTGATGGCATCGAGATAGAGATACTCCGCCTGATCCACTTCAGCAGCGGAGACGGTCTTGCGTGCCAACAGGCTATTTAAGCGATTGAACTCGCGCAGATAAAAGTCCCGCTGAGTTTTACTTTTCTCTAGATCCGCGAGTTTATTTAAGTAGTCCGCTTTAAGGCTTTCAACATCGCCACCCACTCTAATCAGATTCGCCTCAGCCTTGGCCAGAGCAATTTGGTAGGGTTGGTCATCGACACGAAACAGCAGTTGCCCAGCCTCCACCCGGCCGTTATCGGCAACTGCCACCTCGACTACTTTGCCGGAAATTTCACTGGCAATAGACATCATGCCAGCCTTTAAATAGGCATTATCGGTCTCCATATAGCGACCACCGATTACATAGAAATAGGCTGCGATTGCGGCTATAACCAGTGGCCCCGCGAGAAGCGTCACTTTGCGTTTAAGGTTGTCTGACAAGCTTGATATCCCTATTTTAGTTATTTTTATTGGGTGCCGGCTCGAGGGCCTGCTTATTATTAATCAGTACTCTGTTCTCTGAGATTGGCGCGCATGCGCCGCAATAGATCCGCAAGCTGCTGCTCTTCAGCGGCAGAGATCCCCTTTAGTGCAGAGCTACGCACTTGCTTTGCCACCAGTTTAATTTTCTCCATCAGCGGCTCAACCTTATCGGTGAGAAATACCCGTTTGGCGCGGCGGTCTTGAGGATCTTGACGGCGTTCAACCAACTCGGCCCGTTCCAGCCTATCCACCAGGCCAGTCATAGTAATTGCGGTGACGCCGATAATGTCTGCCAGGCGTTTTTGCTGCGCGCCATTTTCCCGTGACAGCAGCACTAAAACCGACCACTGAGAGCGGGTTAGATTGTATTCATGGGCGCGACGCTCAAAGTTCCAGCGCATCATGCGGGCTACGTCATGGATAATAAAACCCAGAGCTTCGTTGTTAGGATTGTCGGTATTGCTCATAGAGATACAGTGTTAGGATGTTGAGAGTTGACTTATTATAAGCATGCTAACTAAATACGGCAATTGGTTAAATGAAAAATAAGCTTATGCCTGTAGGGTAAATCGGCTAAACGCGGTAAGCTAAAGCAACGCTATTTGATCAAAATCTATAACAACTAAAACAAGTGAGCCGAAATACAATGAGCCAGACCAATGTCTTTGGAGAAGCAATCGAAGAGTGCTGCAGCAACCCCATAACCGGGTACTTTCGCGATGGGTTTTGCCGTACGGATAAATATGACCGCGGCTCCCACACCGTCTGTGCGCAAATTACTGATGAGTTTTTAGACTTCTCCAAGTCCCGAGGCAACGACCTGTCGACACCGCGGCCAGAGTTTGAATTTCCCGGCCTGGTCGCCGGACAGTCATGGTGTCTCTGTGCCTCGCGCTGGTTAGAAGCCTATGAGAGCGGCTGTGCACCTAAAGTTTATCTGCGCCGCAGCAACAGCATGGCTCTTGAGATTGTGCCCCTGGCAGCACTTAAAGAGTGCGCTGCTGATTTAAACTAAAATAAGAAACCATCACAGAGGCTGAAACTACTATGAGCTTTTACGATAAATATATTCTGCCGTCCTTCCTCAACTGCGCCTGTGGCGCCAAACCGATTCTCTATCAGCGCGGCAAAGTGGTGCCTCTGGCAGAGGGTCTAGTGCTCGAAGTGGGTATTGGTTCGGGTCTCAATATTCCCTTTTATATGGCCGACAAGGTCAGCAAAGTGATCGGCCTCGATCCCTCTCCAGAGCTCAATGAGATGGCCGAGAAAGTGGTGGCTAAGACTGCTGCAGAAAATGGTTTAGATGTGGAAATTATTCTTGGTAGCGCTGAAGAGATGCCTTTCCCTGATGATTATTTTGATAGCGTAGTAATTACTTACACTCTCTGCACTATTCCCAATGCTGAGGCAGCCAATCGCGAGATACAGCGTGTACTAAAATCGGGCGGCAAGCTTATTTTCTGTGAGCACGGGCTGGCACCAGATGCTGGCGTGGCCAAATGGCAGGGTCGCATCGACCCTTTCTGGGGCAAAATTGCCGGGGGCTGTCACCTCAACCGCGATATTCCCGAGTTGATTAAAAGTGCCGGTTTTCGCTTTGAAAATCTTGAGCAGATGTATCTGCCGAGCACCCCGAAGTTTGCCGGTTATAACTATTGGGGTGTGGCGGTTATCGGTGAGGGCTAATGGTGCCTGAGGCTATTCTTCTAATTTAATCAGCCCGACTATCAGGGCCTTTTTAATCGCGGCATAGTTGGTTCTGACCCCTAGTATTTTCCTGACGGTTTCCAGATGTTTGTTTGCGGTGACCACACTGATACATAATTTGTGGGCTAGACACTGGATATTTAAATCATTGTTGGCCAAGTTATGCAGGACTCGCAGGGGGGCGGGATTGAGTTTGTAGACATCTTTTGATGGGTGGCATTTAAGGCCCACATCTACTGCAAACCGCTGTATCACAATCATATCAATGGCAGTCAAAATCAAATGCAGTGATGTGATCGACTCTTTAATCCGCTCTCGGAATGCAGTCGGATCATCCCCTCGATGCATCAACTGCAATATCACCTTGCCACTCTCGTCAAAGGAATCCGCGGGCAGGTTGCAGAAGTCATAAAAGCCTTTGGATTTGCTGATTTTATAGTTGTCGGTAATCGGCTGAATCTCATTAAAGGCCGCAGCAGCTGGATTCATAAAGTCGCCCACTCGCTCTTGAAAAAGACCCGGCTTGGCTTGATCAGAAAAAGGACCAGTGGCTCTGTGGAAGCGGAGTCCATCATCAAGCCAGCCCTGCAACATAGCCTTGGGGAGAGTCGTCAGTACTAGGCTATCCGCGTCGGCATGTTTATTGATGTGCAAAAATGAGAACTCATAAAAGCCAAGCTGGTTAAGGGCGCGAAAAGCCCGCAGCTTAAAATCATTAAAGTCCTTGGCCAGTGAAAGCTCAGCGAAGTAGCTCAACTTTGGGGCTGGCGCTTCTTCTAGGGGATCTGTCCACCAACTATGACGTTTGGCCAGTTCCTTGCGATTGTATTGATTAAATGAGGTTGTTTGAGATGAATCAGAGCTGTCCCTACTCTGGCTGTGTTTCTGTGCAGGCGGATCTATGTGCATATGAATTCTCCTTAATTCAATCGACTAATGCAGCGACCTTCACTAGCCAATACGGATTGATGCTTAGCAACCTTACCTGTTTCGAGAGAATACTTATTAGTTTGCCAACTTAGATGTTACATTATGACTCCACGGCAAAAGCCCAGTGAGCCTGAAAGCTTGGGGGGCTAAAATCTTGCACTACGTGGCGCTATTAAAAGCCGAATAAAAACAATAATAATCGAGGCACTCAATGAACGATCCGTCTGTTAACCAACAGGACAACGAAAATACGGCTACGCCGGTATCTAATGGCTATCGCCGCTACGTGTTAGTGCTGCTAACACTGGTATATGCGCTTAATTTTATCGACCGACAGATTCTGGTGATTCTTCAGGAGTCGATCAAGGTTGATATGGACCTCTCTGATTCTCAGCTCGGTCTGTTGACAGGTTTCGCCTTTGCGATCTTCTACGTCAGTGTCGGTATACCCATTGCACGCTGGGCGGATGTGGGCAATCGCCGCAATATAGTCTCTCTGGCGGTGGCTGTTTGGAGTGGCATGACGGCACTCTCAGGCTTTACACAGAATTTCTGGCAGCTATTGATGGCGCGAATCGGCGTTGGTGTTGGTGAGGCCGGTGGCAGCCCACCATCTCACTCGATGATTTCTGATTATTACCCGGTTGAGCAGCGCGGCAGTGCTCTGTCGTTTTACTCTACTGGTGTCTATTTGGGCATTCTGTTTGGCTTTCTGATCGGCGGCTGGATCAACAGTGAGTTCGGTTGGCGGGTGGCGTTTTTTGTTGTCGGCGTGCCGGGCTTTTTGGTGGCTCTGTTAGTTCGCCTGACTATTCGCGAGCCTGTGCGTGGCGGTCTTGAGGGGCGCGCTTTGGAAGTGCCGGCGACTTTTGGCGAAACCCTGCGCACCCTGAGAGGTTTTGGTTCGTTCAAACTGTTTGCGATTGGCGCTGGCCTAAATGCTTTTAGCAGCTATGGCATCGGCAACTTTACGCCATCATTTTTGATTCGCTCTCACGGTTTCAGTAGCCTTGAAGTAGGTACCAGCCTGGCATTGATTACCGGTATTGGCGGCGCATTGGGCACCTATATGGGCGGTGTGTTGGCAGATCGCTTTGGCGCCAATGATAAGCGCTGGTATCTGTGGATTGCCGCAATCCCCGGTGCCCTTAGCGTGCCGCTGATGTTTACCGCGGTATTTATTGGCGATCCTCAATGGGCATTGGGCTTCCTGTTTTTTGCCACCATGTTGGGTGCCTTTTATCTCGGGCCAACCATTGCTATATCCCACACTATGGTAAGCCCGAGCATGCGTGCTATGGCTTCGGCGATTCTGTTCTTTATTCTCAACCTTATCGGTTTGGGTTTAGGGCCACTGGTTGTGGGTATGCTCAGTGACTTGCTGGCTCCGACCTACGGTTCTGAGTCATTGCGTTACGCCTTGGGTATGGTGTCGTTTGTCAATTTGATCTCGGCGACGTTCTTTGTTCTGGCTGCACGAAAACTGCTGGCGGATCTGAAGTAAGTGATGAATTTTATCCGCAGCAAGCCGTTTTTTGCTGTTCTGTTGGTGGTGTTTATCGCTATCTACAGTGCCGGTAGGGATCCTCACCCGCTGCCTGATTTTAGTGTCTACAGCGATGTAAAACAGAAGAAGACGGCGTTCTTTGACTATATGTTGCCACTGGTGCTGGCGGGTAATCAGTCGATCGCCGAGCAGCGCGCAGCACTTGAGGAGATGGCAGATCAGGTCAATGATCTGTCATTTTTTCAGCGCCGCACGTTGCTGCAGTTGGCTGATCGCTACGGCGTTGAATCAAAGCCTGTGGAACTAACGGCTTTAGACCATCAACCAATAATTGATCAGCTGCTACTGCGCGTTGCGCCGCTGCCGCCCTCTCTAGTTCTCTCTCAGGCGGCCATAGAGTCGGCGTGGGGCACTTCCCGTTTTGCCCGTCAGGGTAATAATTTATTTGGTCAGTGGTGCTATCAAAAGGGTTGTGGCCTGGTACCTCTGCGCCGCTCGGCAGACAGCAAGCATGAAGTGGCTAAGTTTGATACCGTGGCCGCTGCTGTCGAAGCCTATCTACACAACCTCAATACTCATCGCGCCTACCGTGATCTGCGTCTGCTGCGCGCCGAGCTTAGAACCTCCGCAAGCGCTGCCAGCGGTCACCAGCTGGCACAGACGTTGCTATATTACTCGGAGCTGCGGCAGACCTATGTAGACGAGGTGCAGGCGGTTATCAGAATTAATAATTTGCATGGCTACGATCGCCTTTAAGCAGTGGCCACAATAGTGAGCACATAAAAATGAAAAAATTTTTTACTCTTTTAGTTCTCGCCTCTTTTCTCAGCCTTGGTCTGTTTTTTGTGTTTGCTCCAGGGATTGTCGATAAAGGGCAAAATATTGTGGTTGAGCATCAACCCTATGCTATTTCACCGCAGGCAGCCGAGCTGCACAGTAGCTTGATGATTGGCGACTGGCACGGGGACAGTCTGTTGTGGATGCGTAATCTCAGTGAGCGGTACGACTATGGCCATCTGGATTTTCCGCGCATGCAGCAGGGTAATCTGGGGCTGCAGATGTTTACTACAGTGACCAAATCTCCCAGCGGCCTAAATTACGAACTCAATCAGGCCGATGCCCGAGACGATATAACTCTGTTGGCAATGGCTCAGCGCTGGCCCACGGCAACCTGGACGAGCCTGACTGAGCGCGCCTTATTCCAAGCGGAAAAACTGTATAAGTTGGCTGCTCGGGACCCCGATAATCTAATGTTGATTCGGTCGCGCATGGAGCTGGCTGATTTTCTAGAGCGTCGCCAGAGCAATCCCACGTTGATTGGTGGGCTGCTGGGTACTGAGGGTTCCCATGCGCTGGATGGCGATCTGGAGAATATTCAACGGCTGTTTAATAACGGTTTTCGGATGATGAGTCTGCAGCATTTCTTTGATAACAAACTCGGTGGTTCACTGCATGGCACCAGCGGTGGAGGGCTGACCCAGTTTGGTCGTGATGCAGTGGCTGAGATGCTGGCTCTGGGCATTATGCTGGATGTCTCACACTCCTCAGAGCAGGTAGTGGTGGACACTTTGGCAATCACCGATAAACCGCTAATTGTCAGCCACACCGGTTTTCAGGGTCACTGCGAGTCACCGCGCAATATTAGCGATAAGCTAATGCAGCAGATTGCCGCTGCAGGTGGATTGATCGCTGTAGGGTTTTGGGAAGGAGCGATCTGCGGCAATAGTCCCGCGACTGTCGCCGAGGCGATTGTCTATGGCATAGGTCTAGTGGGTGAGGATCATATTGCTCTGGGATCCGATTTTGACGGCTCAGTGACCACTTCTTTTGATGGCAGTGAACTAGCAGCCATCACTGAGGCGCTGCTGCAGGCCAATCTTAGCGAGCAGCAAATCCGCAAGGTGATGGGTGATAATATGCTCCTATACCTGCAAACCTATCTGCCCTGAATTCAGACTAATTTACACTCATGGGGCTAAGGCTGCACCGGCCCCAGATCCATATCTAACAAATACTCTGCCACTGCCAGTTGAGTCTCGGCATCGAGATAATTCTGTGCCGGCATCTCAGGATACTCGGGACGCACTTTAAACGGTGCATTGATATAACTGACAATACCCTCCGCATTACCCGCATACATCGCCTGAATATCTCTTGTGGAAGGACCAATCAATACATCGTCATAGGCGTGACAGCCTGCGCAGATGCCCATATAAGCTATTTCACCGCGCTCTGCTGACTCTATAACCCTTGGCTTGGCACCGCCGGCTAAGAGGTAGCTATGGGTGCTGTCGGTATTGGTAAAGTCACATTCGGCAAAGTCACCGAGACCGACATGGTGATAGCGGTGGCGATTGATGATGCAGCTGTCCTGGCTGGGGCCGATCTGAAAGATATCAATATCCCCGGTGTGCAGTTCGGTAAGGGCAAAGGCGCGCACCTCATCGATCGTGTCATAGCCATTGTTGTGCATCACATTGTCGAGAATCATTACCCGGTCTGCATTGGGATCCACATCGGGGTCAAGGGTTAGACCCGGGGCATTGCCGTGGTCATTGATCAGGATGCCGGCGACTTTGTGGTTAACAATAATATTGCCTTCGATAATGACATCATCTGCCGCCATCACCAGAATGCCGGTACCCGAGGGAATGCCGGCCACGGTGGAACCCGGCGCGGCAAAGTTGACGATATTATTGTCGAGAATAAAGTTGTTGCGAATAATCACATCGAAGGTGGTTTTGATCGGCAGGCCGGGGGTGATAAACGCAAGGATACCGCCGCTATTATTGTGAGTGTAATTATTTTCGACAATCGCGTGGCGGCTGTTTTCGATTTCGATACCCGCAACGCTGTCGAAGACTTCATTGTGGGCAACATGGATATTGTCACTCATACCCACATAGATCGCCGCATCAGCAATACCTGAAACAATATTGTGCTCAATAACCCCGTTGACCCCGAGCTGAGGAAAAATTCCATAGATACCGGTGTCGATAATTATATTGTTGCGAATCTCAAAATTATTGCCCGCCTGGCTCATAATGCCATTGCCTTTGTAGCGGGTAATTTTAAAGTTGGCGATAAGGATATTATTGCCGGAGTAGAGAATGGCATCGTTGAGCTTGCCGAGGCCATCCAGTGTCGCGCGCTCTCCGGATTTAATCACACCCACCAGATGAATATCGTCTTTGTCGA
Organism: Porticoccaceae bacterium; assembly: GCA_029250825.1. Taxonomy (GTDB): domain Bacteria; phylum Pseudomonadota; class Gammaproteobacteria; order Pseudomonadales; family Porticoccaceae; genus HTCC2207. The sequence continues at coordinate 5,735 of JAQXEN010000048.1, read as the reverse complement.
TATAGACAGTTTCCGAATAGATGCCGGGCATTACCTGAATAGTGTCCCCGGGCTGAGCAGCTTCCACCGCCGCCTGAATCGAGTCGCCGGGATTAACGGTGATGGTTTCGCCGATCGCGGTGCGCTCTGGCAGTGCCGTGTTAATTCTGTCGGCATCACCACCGCCACTATAGCTTGCACCGCCGATACTACTGGTAATCTGCGGTGTACTGTCGCTGTTTTGCCCCAATTGCCAGCCGCCAACAAAGGCGACCAGAGCAATAACAAGGCCGAGTGTTTTAGCTTTTGTCATGGTTATTCTCACTTATGCTTTTGTTACTAATGATTTTTTCGCTAATTTTTTGTTCACTTAAAATATGCAGTCCCGATGGCACTGACTTTGGCGTTCTGGGCAGCAGACTGCTGTCGCTAAGGGTGCCCATAAAGTCCACTAAACGATCAAGCTCATAGGCGGTTAAATTGGGTTCGGAGATATGCCAGTGCAGCAGCAGATCTTCTCCCTCCGGCACCGCATGACCGCGGCCGCCGCTGTAAAATGCCGCCACTTCACGAAGTGTTTCAAAGCGCCCAGAGTGCATATAGGGGGCGGTCTCGGCAATATTGCGCAGGCTCGGAACTTTAAAACCGCCCTTTAATTTAACTGAGCCAAAGGTTTTTTCGGCACCTATATCCCGGGGCATGCCCTCTGGCTCGGGAGTGCCGATCACGGCGATCTGTTGATTGGTAAACAGCGGAGGCATATGGCACTGAGAGCAGCGCGCCACAAAAGAGCGGAAGATATTCAGACCTTCGATTTCCTGTTGATTAAGCGCCTCGGCATAACCGTGGGCATACTGGTCGTAGCGGCTATTAAGGGATATCAGTGAACTCTGAAAGGCTGCCAGTGCAGTGGCAATCTGATCTAGGCTGAGATCGCTGCTATCCGGGAAGGCCTGTTTAAAGAGTTTTGGATAGGCCGCCACCGCTTGCAGACTACTGAGTAACTGGCTGGGATTGTTGCCCATTTCTTGAGGCGAGAAAAGTGGACTCAGAGCCTGTTGCTCAAGAGTTTGCGCCCGGGCATCCCAAAAGAAATCTTTGATAAAGGCACTATTCCATAGGCTCGGTGCCGAGCGTGTGCCCCGCTGACCGAAGATACCGATGCTGCGCCCAAGGCCATCGCTAAAACCTTGACCTGGGTTGTGGCAACTGGCACAGGAGACTGACTTATCTGCCGATAGCAGAGGATCAAAAAATAGCAGTCGACCAAGATCAATCTGCTGTGGGCTAAAGCCGTCCCGGTGAGCGGGCAGAGCAGTTTTTAGTCCTCCGATGCCGTGATCGCCGAGGGAATTGTAAAGCTGATAGAGATTGCGCAACTGGCACTGATTGTTATCGCTGAGCATAAAGCTCGGGGGGCAGTTCGATGAGAGTGCGATGGTCGCGGCGGTGCTTGTTGGCTGGCTCTCTGTTAGTGGGCTGTCTGCCGCAGTGGCGCTGCAATATGCCAAAGTGCTGGCCAATAGTAGCCGGCAAACCTGTTTAATCAGATTCGTGGGAAATATTGTCGGTAACAATAGCGCCATTTTGCGGCCTGAATTTTTATTATTACTCTTATCTCTTTAGGTGGATAAGATGTGTTTCTTGTGCTCACATTATGCCATAGTCGAAAACTGAAATGGCGATACCCATAACAGCCATTAAATTTACATGCGAGGACAATATTATGCTCAAAGGTTTACAGTTTTTACCTGCTCTATCCCTGATTTTTTCATTTACCGCAGTTGCCGGTGGACACCTTGCTGGAGAAGCGGGCGCCCATGATCACGGCCATCATGACCACGGCAGCATACAGGCAGCCCCGGCAGCAGCAGAGGCTAAAGTGTTTTTTATTCAGCCCGCTGATGGCGAGTTATTGGATGCTGGTGAGATTAAGGTGGTGTTTGGGATTGAGGGCATGCAGGTAGCGCCCGCTGGCACAGATACGCCAAATTCCGGCCATCATCATCTGTTGATCGATGTTGAGGAGATGCCAGATATGACCATGCCACTGCCGGCATCGGAAAATATTCGGCACTTTGGTAAAGGCCAGACCGAGACAACATTGCAGTTAGCACCGGGAACACATCGTCTCCAACTGCTGCTGGGTAACTATGCGCATATTCCCCACAATCCGCCGGTACTGTCTCAAGTGATTGAAGTCAGGGTTAAGTAGTTTGAAAACAGGGTAATCGAAAAGACCGGGTCAGTAGCTGATCCGGTCTCGTTGGATGCCGGGCAAAAATCCGCTCGGCGACTATTACTGACCTAGCATCTCGGCAAACTCGCCACTTTCAATCAGCGCATTTAAGTCACTGTTGCCGCCGATTAATACACCCTCCACAAAGATCATCGGAAAGGATGGCCAGCCCGTCCACATCTTTAAGGCATTGCGTCTGTACCACAGAGAAAAGTAGCTGCCGTACTCCAAATAGGCGTATTCAACAGCCATAGCATCGAGAGTTTTGCGCGTTTTTTTGGGTGCCGGGTTCTGTGCCATACCGACCACGACAATTTTATTGTTGGCAATTGCCTGCTGAACTTCCAACACAATATCCAGATTGTTATTTGCCACGCCCTCTTGAATTGCGGGGTGGATCTTGGCGCTGTCGAGAATATGTCGGCTCATAGTGAGTCCCTATCTAAGTCTGATTGTTCTGGGCTAATTTTTAGGCTTATCGTAGACGCCAACAAGCTGTCGGCTCAGTGCCAACAGTTGGCCATTGGGATGATAAATTTTTGCTTCGGTGTGGGCATAGCCGCGATCCGCCTGCACCACTTCACAGTGATAGTAGAGATAGTCATCTGCCGCCAGTGCCTCTCTGGGCTGAATAAATTCCACATTCCAGGTAATCGAGCTGGTCGGTGCGGGCCGATTTAACATGGGCATTACAGCTGGCGGCCAGGCGTCAATCAGAGCCAGTATGGCGCTATCGGAAAATATCTCGGGCGCCTCGTTAAAGCGCATCCAACCACTGATTACTGCTTCGCTGCTGCCGCTGTAGGGTATCGCTGTGCTGGTAAAACGAGTATCCAGATATTCGATAAAGCCAGGTGCTACGCCTTTTACAAAGGGCAGTTTTATCCCCTCTTGGGGGCTCTTTGCAAACGCCAGCGGCGCCGGGCTAAGGTGAACGCCGGACAGCCGTCCACGGCCAAAGCAGGCGATGACCTGAGTTTTAATTGCGCCTTCTTGGAGCAACTGGCCCTCAATTTGAATCACCGACCGCCCTTCGGAGAGAATTTTATACTGCAGTTCACAGGGGACACCTTCAATGGCAGCGCCACAGAAATGAACATTAATGGTCCGCAGGTCGCTGTCTTTGAAACCGGTCTGAGTTTCTATATGGGTCAGTACCATAGCCGCAGTTAGACCGCCAAAGACGCTGCGCCCCTGAGACCAGCTGTTATCAACGGTCAGTTTATTGGTGGTCTTGGCGAGCTCTTCGTAATAGGAATAAATCATTGTGTCCCTTAATTAAAATAAACCGCTGCTTCTTTCTGTGATTAACAGAGCTGGACACTATAGCACTGCCGGTAAATTAAATAGGCCAATAAGTGACTACTCAGACAGGCACTTTCAGGCTAGTATTGAAGTTCAATTATAAAATTGAGAAAAGCTTAAACGAGCAGCCTAAACCAAAAATAATAATAAGAGCAGAATTCCCATGAGCCTAAATTTTACCGACAGCCTAACCCTTCCCTGTGGTGCGACAATCCCAAATCGTTTTGCCAAAGCCGCCATGACCGAGGGTTTGGCCAGCGCCGATGGAATGCCCGGAGTAGAGCTAGAAACCCTCTATGGAATTTGGAGTGATGGCGGTTCAGGCATGTTGCTATCGGGAAATATTCAGATCGATCGGAACCATCTTGAACGTCCCGGCAATGTTGTGATTGACTCGCCACCCAGCCCTGAAATGCACGAGGCTCTGTCTCGTTGGGCTGCTGCTGCAACGCGCAATGGCAACCAATTTTGGGCGCAAATAAGTCATGCAGGCCGCCAGACACAAAAGATTATTAATCCCACACCCAAAGCGCCCTCTGCGGTGAAATTAGGTTTGCCCGGCGGTCAGTTTGGCCTGCCAGTGCCTCTCACCACAGGGGAAATTGAAGATATAGTAAGCCGCTTTGCGGTCTGTGCCGCAGCCGTAAAAGATGCTGGATTTACCGGTGTGCAGTTGCACGCTGCACACGGTTATCTGCTCTCACAGTTTCTCAGTCCACGGAGTAATCTGCGCACCGATGACTATGGTGGCAGCCTCGCCAACCGTGCCCGGGCACTGTTAGATTCCGTAGCTGCTGTTCGCCAAGCAGTGGGCCCGGACTTCCCCGTGGCAGTAAAACTTAATAGCGCCGATTTTCAGAAGGGTGGCTTTGATTTTGCCGAGAGCTTGCAGGTGGTTGCCTGGTTGGAGCAGGCCGGAGTCGACCTTATAGAGATCTCCGGGGGCACCTATGAACAGCCCAAACTGCTCGGTCTCGAAGGTATGGAAGAGGAAGAAAAGCAGGAGGTGGCCGCATCTACTATGGTTCGCGAAGCCTATTTTGTAGACTTTTCCCTGGCTATGCGCAAGCATGTCTCAGTCCCCCTGATGGTCACTGGGGGCTTTCGTCAGCGCCTTGCGATGCAACAGGCACTGGATAGTGGCGGTGCCGATTTGATCGGGCTGGGTCGCCCCATGTGCGTGATGACCGATGCACCGAACCAGCTGATTAATGGATTGGCAGAGTTGCCGCGCTATGAAAATGGTCTGTCGCTGTTTCCCTCATGGCTAGGGTTTTTACAGAGCTGGAAGCCGCTGCGGGCTATTGCCGCCTTTGCCACTCAGTATTGGTTTTACAGTCAGATTGATGCACTGGGCCGCAGTGGCAAGGCCAATCCTTCCCTGAGTGTTTTTGCCGCGACCAAACAGACGATGGCCCTAGAGAAAAAATTAACGGCTAAGTAAGCTTTAACAGGGGGTGAGCGGCCAGATTTTAAGGTTGTTCATCTTCATTTTTTCGGCGTCCACCAGAAACCGCACCAAGATAAAATAGATATCCAAATCAAAGCGGTCATCACTGGGGGCACCCAGCGCTGGCTGGGAGTCGCTGCTGTCGAGGCCCTCGTCAAACTGCCTGGGCTGATCCAGATTGCCCCCGGACTGTGCGAGCTGATAGCCGTGATCATAGAGATCTTCGATTAGGGTTAGCTTGGCTAGATAGCGCCAGTTGTGTACCAGGTGAAAGGCCACGTGCTCCGGCTCTTGCATATCCCGTTCTTCAATCATTATGGCGCCAGGATAGGGCCACATTTTTAGCTGATAGGTTTTCAGTGCGGCATTGACGCGCTCGTTATAGCTGGCGGCATCTTCGGCGCCATGGCAGGCACCAAAACATTTTTTAAGCTGGGCCCGAAAGCAGGGCTTCTGATTGCTGCTGGCCGTCGCTGATTCCAAACCGAGCAATTTATGGCAGAGAAAATAATGGTCGGCGAGCTTCTCGATTTGCTTGGATGCCTGTCGCGGTGAACGAAATAAACCAAAGCGTTCATCGGCATTGTCACTGTCCAGTTCAACCGCTTCTATAGCAATGCGTTGATAGCCATTGCGGTCCTCGTCGCAGCGATACTGATAGAGTTTTTTGGTTTTTCGCAGCCGGCGGTTATAGAGTGGATACAGCGCCTTAATCTGGTTGCTCTCACGAATTTGTGCGCCTAGGTCACTGGGTGTTTTTTC
>JAQXEN010000001.1 GCA_029250825.1 Porticoccaceae bacterium | reverse complement strand
CCAAAAAAAAGGCCTTAATTAAAAGGCCTTTTTTACGTATCCGCTATTACAAATCTGCGCTTATCAGCGTAAACCCATTCGCTGTAGCCGTGACCTGCTTGCCATCACTAAAGCTCACTACCCTCTCCTGCGCCGTGAAGTTATACACCACATAGGTTCTAACACCATCATTATCAAATGCCAGTGCCGATGGGTAATCAGAGGTCAAGGCGCCGGTGCCTGTCTTTAACTGCCCCAATGCATTAAAAGTATGCAGCCAATGATAAGTGTGAGCCTTGGTTTCACCCGCTTCAGGGGTATAGCTACCAGCACTGTTGTAGTCAGCAATTGCCGCATCTGCATCCACCATAGCCCAGAGGTTCCACCACAGGTCGCGCCACTGATCATTGAGTAGGCCCGAAGGCTTGCCATTGGAGGACTCGCTCAATCCCAGGGCGACATAGTCTTTCATATAGTCCGCATGCAAGCCGACATGCAATATTAGTGGACTGGATGGAAGACCCTGAATGCCTAAAATATGCGCAAATGCACCGCTGAACCAAGTAGAGAAAACCGCACCGTCGCCCCAGATAATTGAGGTGGTGATCCGGTTGTATCCGCTAGGGAAGTTATCTGCATCAGCACTGACATTGTTGTAGCCGTCAATATTATTCCAATACTCCCAATATGCGGCACCGGTTGACGCATGGAGATACATGCCCCGCTCAGTTAACTCCGTATTTCCGGTGGTCAATCCATAGAGAATAATTGCACCATATGCAGTGGCTGCCTCGGAGGTGGACTCATTGTTGTTTCCGCGGGTGAAATTAACCTGACCATCAGCCCAGGAGAAGCCATTGGCGGGATCAAAATTGCGCATGTGAGGAAACAATGCATCGTCTGTATCCGCTGCGTAATCACGAATTAGAAGCTCGATCATTGGCCCATATTGGTCATCACCACACCAGGCTAGATCGACGCGGCAGATCTCGGCAGCCGCACGGACAAAATAGCCATAGTGAAAATGGTGATCGGCTAAACGCTGATGTGAGCCAAAGGATTCATCAAACCCGAGCAACGTATTCCAGTCATCATCGTAGACAAAGTATTTTTTTGTGTTTAGCGTGCCATCTGTCTCTGCGGTAAACCAATCTGCAAGTTCCGCCTTCAACCAGTTGACCAACTGATCAGCTTCACTTTGCATATCAAGAGAACGGGCAATCGCGGCAAGCTCAGCGACCTTGCCATAATTTTTCCCGGTCCAGTAAGTATCGGTTTCTTCAACACCTCCGCCAGATAAATTCCACGCACCAGAGCCCTTGCTGACAAATTCAGTAACCAGTCCTTTAAGGGTTGTCTGGTCAAGGCTATCGCCAACAACTGGGAATGTAGGCAACACACCGACATAGGGTATCTGGTAGCTAAACGTATTAACCTCAGCAAACTTCACCATGCCACGAGCACTTCGAACCTTATAGCTAGTCGTGGCTTGCGATGTATTTTTCCAGTGCAATGGGTGCATACCAGCAATGGTATCTACAGCATTCCCCTGGCCATCTAAGTAGCTGTGGGTGACGGTTACTTCATTGGTTGCATCATTCACTTGATAATCAATATCGACTGCGGCAACGGTATTGCGGGCCTTGCTGGCAAAAAGATCAATCATCGCACTCGGAGCCGTACCTGCCTGGAGATGCGGAAGGTAAACCAAGGTCATTTCATCAGTACTATTATTAATCTCGACCTTACCCATAGTCGTGGAATCAGTGCTTGGTGAAGTGTCTGTAAACGTTGTTGCGCCTTCACCAACAATCAAGTAGTTGTTGGCATTTGAGGCCACACTAGTCCAGATACCCAATACATTTTCGCCGGTGTTAAATGTGCCCTTTTCACCACCATCTTGCCGAAATGTACGGACTTCTAAATTACCACTGTAAGCCTTGAAGTAAACATAGGGAGAGCCATGCACAAAGGTGGCTTCCATGACTTCGACTTCACCACTTTTCCACAAAACCGTTAAAGAACCGGCGCTGTGATCCTTGGCAAAGGCCTCTAAATTGGCGTAATCGGAATTGCCAATCGCTAAACCATCGAAGACTTCAGCAGCATGATCTGGAATTGGATAGTAAAAGTTGTTCGCTCCATCAATTCTCATTCCGGATGGAATACCCGCAACGCGAACACCTTTGTTGGTAATGCGAGCGGTAATAGGATCCGGAGTGATATAGGCCGCATCAGCTGCATCACCTACGGTCATTTCACCGAGAAATGAGACAGAGCCCCACCATTTGTGTGTTTGCGTGGGCTTTTCAGCAGCGGGACCCGCCAACTGAGGGTACAGCTTAGTTATGTTGCCGGTTGGTATTCCGGTGGCCTGATCACAACCCTGTATTTGAATATCTGACTGAGTCGATATAACGCCGGCATTTTCGACCCAATAGCCATAATCATTCTTACAGCGATGGCTAGCGGTATAGAGGGTATCGGCTATGCTGCCAGCACCATAGGACACAACATTGTAGTCTGTGGGTCCTTGAGACCCGCCACCGCCTCCCGTAGGTGGATTAGCGCCATCGGAAATGCCACTAAAGCGCACATTATCAATTTGGTAAATTAGGCTGGGGCCGTTGGCCGCAGCTGGGAAAAACACCATTGGCGCAGTCACAGCTGAGAGGTTTAACGCACCACTGGCAGTCAGTGATGACACCGGGAAATTAATTGTCTGCCAGTCGCTGCTGGCAACAATGCCTGGAATCTGTAGCTCACCAGAATTAGCCCCACCACTCTCAACCTTGAGGAAGAAACCACCGGCCAGCACATTCGCGGCATTAATCAGCTTAATATCAAATGAGAAACTGCCGTCAGCATAGTCACTGAGATCAATAGCGGCTGTCGGGCCAACTACCAGACCGGCATGACCGGCATCGGACGTATAACTGACCTGCAGCACATCACCGCGATCCATATCTGTAACCACTTCCCAGTCAACACTGTCACAGTTTGTCCCAGCACAGCTGGGATCGGCATTGCTGTATCCGAGTTTGCTATCAAAGAATGATAACTGTGCATCGCCGCCCCAGAGAGCATCGACCATGCCATCATTGAGAATAAACGTGTCGTCATCAGAGGGTTCCGGCTCTACTGCAGTGACGGTAACGGTTCGCGTTATGCTCTCACTGTTGCCGGCTGCATCCACTGCGCTATAGGTCAGAGTGTAAACACCCACATCGGCGCCAACAGTGCCGCTGATCACTACATCCACCGACCCATCTACCGCATCCACGGCCGTGGCATTGGCTTCAATGTATTGCACGCCCTGTTCAATACTCAGATTAGCTTCACCATTCAAGGTGATAGCGGGCTTAGTTGTATCGGGTTCTGGCTCGACCGCAGTGACGCTAACGGTTCGCGTTATGCTCCCACTGTTGCCGGCTGCATCCACCGCGCTATAGGTCAGAGTGTAAACACCCACATCGGCGCCAACAGTGCCGCTGATCACTACAGTCACTGAACCATCTACCGCATCCACGGCCGTGGCATTGGCTTCAATATATTGCGTGCCCTGCTCAATACTCAGATTAGCGTCACCATTCAAGGTGATAACGGGCTTAGTTGTATCTGGTGTTTGAACTGGTGCAGAACCACCCCCACCTCCGCCGCCACAGGCTTGAAGCGTGAGAGAGGCTAACAAGATGGTTAGCGATAGAACTTTGGTTGAATTAAACACGGAGAACCCTCGTAATTTTTCAGCTACGCTTGAGCGTATTCTTATAAGAGTTAGGACTTTGACATAATTTAACGCTTGACCTGATCAATTTGCGCCAACAACAGTTTTTTTTGCGACAGAGGGGGCTAGAGAGGAGCGGATAGAAAGGGAAAGGGAAAGGGACAGGAAAACAAAAGTAACTGACTAAACTAGCAGCTAAGAAACACTAAGCGGAAGCCGAAGCTTCCGCTACAGAACAAATAAAAGATCGAGCCAGCCCTATTTTTGGTGACGAATATCTTTGCCCTTAACCACAAAGACAATTTGCTCACAGAGATTTTTAGCGTGATCACCAATCCGCTCCAGTGAGCGAACTACCCAGAGAATATTAATCACTCGACTAATACTGCGTGGGTCTTCCATCATATAAGTCGCCAGTTCACGCAGGGCAGTCTTGTACTCTTGGTCGATCTGCTTATCTTCTTCAATGGTGCGCATAGCCGCATCCACATCAAAGCGGGCGAAGGCGTCGAGGGCATTGCTGAGCATACTGATAACCGACTGGCCAAGGTGTCGCACCTCGGTGTAACCCTTTGACGAACCACTCTCATCCGCCAGAATAAGCGCATGATTGGCAATCTTTTTCGCTTCGTCGCCGATACGCTCGAGATCATTGACCGCTTTGGTGACCATCATCACCAGACGCAAGTCGCTGGCCGCGGGCTGCCGACGGGCAATAATTAGAATGCAGGCTTCATCTATGTCGACTTCCATATTATCGACCAGCTGCTCTTCTTTGATCACTTCTTCGGCGAGCTTGCTGTCGGCTTCGCCAATCGCGCGAATCGCATTTTGCAGCTGCTGCTCAACCTTGCCACCCATTTCCATTAGGCGAGTGCGAATCTCTTCGAGCTCTTCATCGAACTGCTTCATGTAATGGTTTTCGAACGTCATCTTATCCATAGTTTTCTCCGCTTAGCCTCTCTGGCTACCTAACTATTATGGCCTTAAGCCAATTAAATTTTTAGCGCCCTACCACTCTCTACCACTTAACCAAAGCGGCCGGTGATATAGGCTTCTGTAAGCTCATGCTCGGGCATGGTGAAGACCTGCTCAGTAGGATTCACCTCAATCAGACGGCCGAGATGGAAATAGGCTGTGCGATGTGAAACCCGTGCGGCCTGCTGCATCGAGTGCGTGACGATAGCAATAGTAAAATTCTGGCTCAGCTCTTCGATTAGCTCTTCAATTTTTGCCGTGGCGATAGGGTCTAGTGCCGAGCATGGCTCATCCATCAAAATCACTTCGGGGCTAACAGCAATGGCGCGAGCAATACAGAGTCGCTGCTGCTGGCCACCGGACAGACCCGTACCCGACTGATGCAATCGCTCTTTCACCTCTTCCCAGAGACTGGCCTTGCGTAGGCTGTCTTCAACAATCTCATCCAGGTCAACTCTAGTATCGGCCAAACCGTGAATCTTGGGGCCGTAGGCGACATTGTCATAGATCGACTTGGGAAAGGGGTTAGGCTTTTGAAAAACCATTCCTACTCGAGCGCGCAACTCCACAACATCCAGCTTCGGGGCATAGAGGTTTTCACCATCCATGCAAATCTCACCCTCGACTCGACAGCTTTCAACCGTATCATTCATGCGATTTAGGGAGCGCAAAAAGGTCGACTTGCCACAGCCCGATGGACCAATCATGGCAATCACTTCATTCTTGGCGATGTCGACACTGACATTGTGAATTGCCTGCTTGTCATCGTAGAAAACGTTGACGTTGCGCATGGTCATCTTCGGCGCATCGGTAAAACAGCTGCCCACAGTAACCTGATTATCCGCCACTTCGAGATTCTGTTTTACTTCGGCCTTGGCGCCCATTACAGGGTCAATTGCATTCATAGTTTTTCCTTTCTACCAGCGACGTTCGAGGCGCTTGCGCAGCCACACGGCGGATGTATTCATAACAATTAGAAAACTCAGTAATACCATAATGGCAGCAGAGGTTTTTTCGATAAAGGCTCGCTCTGGACTGTCAGCCCAAAGAAATATCTGCACTGGCAGAACCGTTGCCGGATCGCTGAAGCCTCCGGGGATATCAACAATAAAAGCCACCATACCAATCATTAGCAGCGGTGCCGACTCGCCCAGGGCTTGCGCCATGCCGATAATCGCACCGGTCAGCATACCGGGTAAGGCCAGGGGCAGCACATGGTGCAGAACCATCTGATACTTCGAGGCACCCATACCCAGAGCTGCTTCACGAATGGATGGCGGCACCGACTTAATCGCCGCGCGACTGGTGATAATAATGGTTGGCAGGGTCATCAAGGTCAGCACCAAACCACCAACAATGGGAACCGATCGCGGCACATGGAAAAAGTTGATAAAGATAGCCAGACCCAGCAGACCAAAAATAATCGATGGTACCGCGGCGAGATTGTTGATATTCACCTCGATAAAATCGGTCCAACCATTTTTTGGCGCGAACTCTTCCAGATAGATTGCAGCCGCTACCCCTATCGGGAAAGATAGCATCAGGGTTAGCAATAGAGTGAACAGAGAACCCATCACCGCACCGCGAATACCGGCTTGCTCTGGCTCTCGCGAATCACCCCGAGTAAATAAGTTGCTGTTAAATTGCAGACGAATCTTGCCCTGATCATGTAGCTCGCTAATCCACTGGACCTGTTTGTCGGAGAGCCGCGCAGCATAGGGCTCGCCATCTAACCAAGACTTGTAATAGGTGTCTATATCGTCATCCGCCAGTATCCAGACCGTTTCTCTGGTACCCAATAACAACGGGTTGGCCAGCAGTCGGTCTTTTAGATCGAAGCCTGAACCATTACTCACAAGACCGTAAAGTTTGCGTTTGTCGCTGCGCCCAGACACATCTGGGAATTGCTGGCGCAGCGCCTGTTTGGGGACCGCCTGCCAATTGCCGAGAATCAGTTGCTCCGGGTCAGTGAGATTGTCTACACCAATCAAATCCTGATCGTATTCCACTTCCAGTTGCATATAACTAATGCGGAAAGCGCCATGACCTTTGCTGACAATATCGGTAAACAAAACCGTGACCGCGGCCAAACCAATCAGGATAGCGAGACGGCCATACCAGCGGAAAAGGTGCTCCGACCGATTGCGGCGGCCAAGAGACTTTCTGATTTTTTCCAGATTATTTACTGGAGTGTTTACTGGCTTAGTCATATTGCTCTCGATATTTCTTAACAATCTGTAGGGCAAAGATATTTAGCATTAAGGTGACCACAAACAGCATCAAGCCCAGGGCAAAGGCCGCCAGTGTCTTGGGGCTATCGAACTCCTGATCGCCGGTTAGCAAGGTGACGATCTGCACCGTAACAGTGGTCACAGAGTCCAACGGATTGGCGGTCAACTTGGCAGCCATACCAGCGGCCATCACTACGATCATGGTTTCACCGATAGCGCGGGATACGGCGAGCATAATGCCGCCGACAATACCCGGAAGTGCTGCGGGAATAATCACATTGCGCACAGTTTCAGATTTGGTTGCGCCCATCGCCAGGGAACCATCGCGCATCGATTGAGGCACTGCGGTAATTACATCGTCGGCTAGAGAAGAGATAAAAGGAATAATCATCACCCCCATAACGCCGCCGGCGGCCAGTGCACTTTCCGATGATACCGAGAGGCCAAAGCTAGCTCCGAGATCGCGGAGAAAGGGCGCCACGGTAAGGGCCGCAAAGAAGCCGTAAACCACGGTTGGAATGCCAGCCAGTACTTCCAGTGCCGGCTTGGCAAAACCCCGCACCGACTTGCTCGCGTATTCCGCAAGATAGATCGCCGACATCAGACCTACGGGTACGGCAATACACATGGCCACAGCCGAGATCAAAAGGGTGCCTACAAATAGCGGCACCGCACCAAAGCTGCCGGAGGAGCCCACCTGATCTTCGCGAATCGCGGTTTGCGGACTCCAATCAAGGCCGAAAACAAAGTCATCTATGGGCACTGATCTAAAGAATTGAATGGATTCAAACAGTACTGAAAGCACAATACCCAGAGTGGTAAAGATAGCCACACAGGCACAGGTTAGAAGCAGTTTCTCCATAACCTTTTCAACACGGGGACGGGCGCGAAAACTCGAAGAGATGCGCGACCAGCTCCAACCAAAACCCATCAGCGACAGGGTCATCATCAACGCCGTAAGAGACCAGCGGGAGATCACTTCAAGCCGCAGCATTAGGTCGGCGGCGGCAACCAGTTCTGGCTCTGCACCTTGGCGCGGCAATATCCCCTGAGCAAGATTGGTGACTTTGTTCATCAGCAAACTTTCGCCACTGCTCTCGGTCACGAGGCCGCCGGCTGCCAGAGACTTGAGCACGATACTGTTAATCAGTGGATCATCAAAGATCATCCACAGGCCGAGCAAAAGCAGTGACGGCAGTGCGCACCAGAGGGCCACATGAGCGCCATAATAGGACGGCAAGGAATGAATATGGCGGATTCCGCCCAGAGGTTTGGCTAGGGCCAGTGAACGGCCGCGACCCAGGTAAAAGGCAAAGAGGCCCAGCCCGAGTATCAGTATAAGAATATTTGTCGCTTGCATATTACTGGCACAATCTCATCAGATAAAAAAACAGCCCGGCTTATTCAACCGGGCGTCACTGTGACAACTTATAGAGTTTATTTCAATGACTCTTTACCGCTCATAGGCACCAGACCGCGAGTGTTTTTAGCCATCACTCGGCGCTCTTCCAGAGGCAGTGGAATCATGCCTTTTTCTGCAAGATAGCCCTCTTCACCCCAGGCTTTTTCACTGGTGAATTCATTGAGATAACCTTGCATGCCAGGCACAACACCGACATGGGCTTTCTTGACATAGAAGTACAGTGGTCGTGAGATCGGGTAGGACTTGTCGGCAATAGAATCAAAGGTTGGCTCCACAGACTCAATCAGCGATCCCTGAACCTTGTCAGCATTCTGGTCGAGGAAGCTAAATCCAAACACTCCCAGTGCAGCTGGGTTGGCCTCAAGCTTTTGCACGATCAGGTTGTCATTTTCACCGGCTTCAATATAGACACCGTCTTCGCGAATGGTGTGACAAACTTCTTTAAAGGCGTGTTTATCAGTTTTCTTCAGCGCTTTAATCCAGTCAATTTTCTTACAACCGCCCTCTAAACCGAGCTCGGCAAAGGCATCACGGGTACCAGACGTTGGCGGGGGACCCAATACTTCGATAGCCGTGTTGGGCAGTGCCGGATTAACATCGCGCCAAGTTTGGTAGGGATTTTCAATCAACTCGCCAGCAACCGCGCCTGGCACCTTAGCCGCCAGAGCCAAAAAGATATCCTTGCGGGTCAGCTGCATAGGAGCAACCTTGATCGAGTTGGCAATAACAATGCCGTCATAACCAATGTGGACTTCGATAACCTCTTTGACGCCATTGCCCTGACACTTCTTAAACTCAGAGGCTTTCATGCGCCGTGAAGAGTTTGTGATATCGGGGTAGTTGGTGCCAACACCGGAACAAAACAGTTTCATACCACCGCCAGAACCCGTGGATTCAATCTTAGGGGTCGGCTTGCCGCTGGCTCGGCCGTAGCGCTCAGCGACCACGGTAGAAAAGGGATAAACAGTAGAGGAGCCTACGACTTCAATGCTGTCTCGTGCTAGGGCAGATGATGCTGCTGCCACTGATGCTGCTGCCAATAATATGGCTAGAAGATTGGTACGCTTGTTCATATTTGTCTCCACAATAGAGCAGGGGCTGTGCTGCTAAGTAATCAATTTTTTCTTGCCCGGCTAGATTATTGAGTTTGTGTGACAGAAATATGACAATGCGCTCGAAATACCAATTATGCCCATTTTATGACTATGTTTTGTCTGTCACATTAATGTCATATTTTAATCATAGAGTTGCGTCTCCCCTGCCATAAGGCAGTGGAGTGGTCAGCAGACTAGCTGATATTAAACATTTAATTTTTGGGGATTTTGTATGAACAAAGTACTTCTTTCTGCCGCAGTGGCCTCCACCTTAGGTATGGCGTCTTATGGCTTCGCGGACGGCCCAATCGACAGCACGATTTACGGTAAGGTGAACATCTCGGTAGTTAATGCCGACAATGGCTCGACTGACCAGTGGAAACTCAACAGCAATGCATCGCGCCTTGGTGTTAAAGGCAAGACTGAAATTGCCGACGGACTTTACGCTGTATATAAAGCAGAATTCGAGATTGCCGTAGATGATGGCGATACAAAAAATGGCCAGACATTTAACCAGCGCAACATTATGGCCGGTATTAGAGGTAACTTCGGTACTGTATGGGCCGGCAAGCACGACTCACCGACCAAGCTGGCTCAGAACAAGATTGATCTGTTCAATGACCTTGAAGGCGACATTAAAAATACCTTTGAAGGCGAGAACCGAGTTTCCAATATAGTTGCCTACACCTCCCCCAAAATCAATGGCTTCGCAACTACTGTTGCTATGATCCCTGGCGAAGGCGCGGATGTTGATGGCGACGGCAATGATGACACTGGCCTGACTGATGGTATCTCTTACTCGGTTAGCTACAGCAAAGACAATCTCTATATAGCGGTTGCCGGCGACCAAGATGTGGATAGCCAAGATCTGATGCGCATTGTTGCTCAGTACAAAATCGACGGCCTAAAGCTAGGCGTTATGTACCAGCAAAATGAAGATAATTTAGGGACCAAGGACGAATCTGGCTACTTTGTTAGCGCTGCCTACAAGCTCGATAGCAAGACCACATTGAAAGCTCAGTACGGTTCAATTGAAGATGATGCCGACGGTGACAAAGAAGATTCACTGTCACTGGGGGCGGATTACAAGTTGGCCAAAGGCACTAAGCTCTTCGTGTTTTACACTGACAACACCGACTCATCAGTTGGTGAAGCCGATAGCGACGCCACTGCTTATGGCCTCGGTATGGAACACAAGTTCTAAGAATCACGCCTAGGTTATCAGTCAGATTAAAAAGGTGAACCTCTTCGAGGTTCACCTTTTTTTTACAATTAACGAAAGCTAACTAAAGGGATCAGGCTAAAATGCCCTATGGATTAATTTACTCACTGAGACTATCGAGATGACCAACGCTTTGAGCAGTGCCAAACTGATCTGTATAACCAGTCTACTGCTGTGTGCCAATGTATTTGGCGCCTGTGACTTTGATACAGACGATGCCGATTCACCGAATTTTATGGACCGAATTATTGACTGCGAGAAGCAGCCAAAATCTAACTCAAACCCGAGCAAATCTGTCAGCCCCGGAACCACAGAGCTCTACGGTGATGGCACAGTGGATCCAATCTCTGGTATGGCTGAACGGCCAGTCGCCGCGCCGGGGTCGATGAATCACAGCCCAGGAAAAGCCTTTGCCGCTCGCCAGAGCTATTCCCTGCGACCCAACGCGAAGTTTGAAGAATCAGTGACTATTGCTATCCAGCGCCTGCATCTAAAAATGGCGCATTACTGCGCCGAGGGCTGGAAGATGGAATCACAGTGGACTGAAGCCGATAGACGGCAGGAAGGAGATTACTATTTGCACTATCGATTCCGCTGCGCTGGCTAAATTCCGTGTAACAACCAGTCTGCAAAAAACTGCTTTTATTCGCCCTCGGGACTCAGTGGAAAGCGGCAAACAAATTCTGCACCCTGCCCGAGGCGGCTATTGATTGTCAGCCTGCCATCACAGCGCGCTAGGGCATGTTTGACGATGGCCAGACCCAAACCGGTGCCGCCAGTGTCTGAATTGCGGCTGCTGTCTCCGCGATAGAAACGCTCAGTGAGACGCGGAATTTCCATGGGATCTATTCCTTTGCCGCTGTCCTTCACCGAGATATTGATATAGCGCTTATAGCGAGTGACTCTTATTGCGATATCGGCACCCTGAGGATTGTGGCGCACGGCATTAAATATAATATTGCCAAGCACACTGCGAAGATCAGTGATATCCGCATCAATCCCGCTGTCTTCATCGCAGTTTAACGAGAGTGAGTGTTTACCCCCGCTGAGCAGTTCCGCCTCGGCGACAATGCTCTCCAGCAACTGCTGAAGATTAACCGTCTCAATATTGGGCGGATGGTCGTCAGACTCGAGTCGGGAAATAAGAATCAAATCATTGGCCAAGGCTTCCATCCTCATCACCTGATCAGACATCTGAATAAAGGCTTTGTCGACCATCTCACTGTTGCCGGGCATATCCTGCAGAGTTTCCAGATAACCGCGCATTACCGTGAGCGGCGTGCGCAACTCGTGGGAGACATTGCCGACAAATTCTTTGCGCAGCTGCTCTAAGTTAGTGACACGAGTGATGTCGGTGACCACCAAGACAATTTCATCGGCGCCAAAAAATGAAGCAGAGACTTGCAGTATGGGATCTGAGGGATTAATCGAAGAGAGCTTTAATGAACCGTCGAATTCTTTTTGACTGATATAGCGGACAAATTCGGGGCCGCGAATCAGGTTGGTGACGGCGGTGCCCCGATCACTGGAGCGCAGTGCCAGCAAACCCGCAGCCGAGCTGTTCCACCAGTCGATGGTGAGGTCGCTACGCAGAACCACAATGCCCTCTTCCAGCGCTCCGGTTAAACGAGTGATGCGATTAATGGTGCGGCGCATGCGCTCTTGAGTGCGACGGTGACGGCGGCGCTGGCGATTGAGCGTGTCACTGATTTCGCCCCAGACACCATCTGTATCCGGTGGAAACCCACGCATACCTCTGTCGATCCAGCTAAATAGCTGAGAGATAATTCGGAAGGTCCAGAGACTGTAAGCGACCAGACCGGCCACTAAGGTTTCGAAGGGGGCGCCAAGGCTAAAACCAAAAAGCACCGAAAACAGGCTGATTAGCACCACGCGCCATATTTCTCTGTTCATTCCCGGTCGCAATGAATCTGTACCCTTGTTAAATCACTTTTCGATAATACTATTGTCAGCTATCGCTCAACTGAGCTGAAAATCGGTAACCAGCACCGCGCACAGTCTGCACATAGTTATCATGGCCTGCAACTGAAATCGCCTTGCGCAAACGGCGAATATGCACATCTACAGTGCGCTCATCGAGGTAGACATTGCCACCCCAGACATAGTCGAGAATCTGCCCGCGAGAATAGACGCGCTCTTGATGAGTAAGAAAAAATTGCAACAGACGAAACTCTGTGGGAGCCAGATTAATTGGCGCTCCGGCAATAGTGACACGGTGGCCAATGGGATCGAAAATCAGTTCGCCAATGGATATTGGCCCCTTTAGGGCTTCGCCACCAATGCGCCTGAGCACCGCATTGACCCGAGAGATCAACTCTCGGGGTGAAAATGGCTTGGGAATATAGTCGTCAGCCCCTGCATCGAGACCGGCAATCTTACTGTCTTCCTCAGCCTTGGCGGTGAGCATAATGATCGGGGTTTTTGCTGTCAGTTCATCGCGCTTTAAACGCCGCAGTAACTCTAAACCGGTGGTGCCAGGCATCATCCAGTCCAGTAATACTAGGTCCGGCTGATTGTCGATTATGCTGGCGTGAGCCTGCTGTGCGTTTTCAGCCTGGAGAACATTGAAGCCTGCCGTTTCCAGTGCGATAGACAGCATATCCCGAATCGCCGCCTCATCATCGACAATGAGAATCCGATGCTTGGGCATTATTTCAACCTTATCATTCATTTCAGATATCTCATTTAATGGCCCCAACATGACACAAATATGACAGCGATAAAGTGTATCCCGATCTTTCGGATTTACAACCTAGATTTCCCACACCCCTCAATAGTCGATATTTGAAATTCGTTCGCGCATAATGTCGCCTTTTTACGCTATCAGGATTGCATCATGACCATTACAGAAAACAGTGCAGTAAGCTTTCACTACCGATTAACCGATGACCAGGGGCAAGAAATTGATAGCTCTGCAGGACAGGATCCGTTGGCCTATCTGCACGGCGCTGGGAATATTATCCCAGGCTTGGAAAAAGCACTCACCGGCAAGTCAGTGGGCGACCAAATGGTTGTCGAAGTGGCTGCTGAAGAAGGTTATGGACCAGTGCAAGAAGAGCTGATTCAAGAAGTACCACGCAGCTCTTTCCAAGGTGTAGACACTATTGAAGTGGGTATGCAGTTTGAAGCTCAGACCGGTCAGGGCGGCGCTGTTCCAGTAACGGTTACTTTGGTTACTGACGAGACTGTTACTGTGGATGGCAACCACCCCCTAGCAGGCAAAAACCTCAACTTCGATGTCACTATCGCCGATGTTCGCGAAGCCACAGCAGAAGAACTTGAGCATGGCCATATTCACGGCCCCGGTGGACATAACCACTAATAGCTGCCGGAAACGCTCTTCAACAAGTGTTTGTAGAGCAAAGCCTGTAACGAATTGCCTGTGAAGAAAAGCTTGCAATAGAAGCTCGCAATAAAAAGCTCCAAAAAAAAAGCCACCTAATGGTGGCTTAAATGGGAGGAGATAAAGCTATCACCGGGCAAGTCAGCTTGCTGATGTGCCCAGTTGGGTGGAAAAGGGTTAATCAAACATCGGAGAGATTTCGCTGACCGCAACACAGGCGGCAAGTGCACAGCCGATGCCGGTGCTGGTCCATAAATCTGAGCCGTAGGCAAATATGCCGATCGAGACACCCAGAAGAGCGCCGCAAGTAATCATCAATAAGCTAGTCAAGCTGTAACCGTTCATTCATAAATCCTCTTTACAATCCAACAGGTTCCTTCCGGTACTGATCGCGGTCATGAGTCGCTTTGGCTATCCGTCTTGTGGGCTGTTGCGTTATCAGGAGCTGCATTTGAACCCTTTTCACGACTGATTACTCGCGAAGGGTTCGCAGATTCAATGTTGCCCTGTTCTCAATTGGCCAGCTGATGCAAAATACTGTGCGCTGGGTCGAAAAATCACTGGCGGTATATAGCCTGTTTGACGTTTGCCCCTCCAACCAAAGAAGAGAGATCTCAGATCCATGACTATAAAAATTGCTATCAATGGCTTTGGCCGCATTGGCCGTTTAGCCCTGCGTGCGGCATGGCACCGCGACGATTATCAGATTGTGCAGATCAATGAGATAGCCGGCGACGCCAGTGCCGCAGCCCATCTGCTGAAATATGACTCGGTGCATGGCACTTGGGATAGAACTATCTCTGGCGAGGGATCTGGCAGTGATGGCAAACTCTATATCGATGGTCAGGCCATTGGCTACAGCCAGAATCAAGATATTGCCGACTCCGACTGGTCCGCTGTGGATATGGTGATCGACTGCACTGGAACTTTTAAATCCCAACAAGCTCTGGCACCCTACTTCGATCAGGGGATTAAAAGGGTCGTGGTTTCTGCGCCGATAAAAGACGGTACCCTGAATGTGGTAATGGGGGTCAATGATCACCTCTATACAGATCAAGCCATAGTCACGGCTGCCTCTTGCACCACCAATTGCCTAGCACCAGTGGTCGATGTGCTGCAGAAAAGCTTTGGTATAAAGCACGCTTCCATTACTACCATCCACGACATCACCAATACTCAGAGCATTCTCGATGAATATCACAGCGATCTGCGGCGCTCTCGGGCCAGCGGATTGTCGCTGATCCCCACCAGCACCGGCTCAGCCACGGCGATCACAGAAATATTCCCCGCACTCAAAGGCCGCATTAATGGACTGGCGGTGAGAGTACCCTTGGCCAATGCTTCTTTAACTGACTGTGTCTTTGAGCTAGACGGCAAGGTTAGTGTGGAACAGGTTAACGGCGCACTACGCGATGCTGCAGAGGGCCGTCTGCAAGGTATCCTTGGTTTTTCAGACCTGCCACTGGTGTCAGTGGACTACACCAATGATAAGCGCTCGGGAATTGTCGATGGTTTATCCACTATGGTGATCAACCAGTCTCAGGTGAAAGTGCTGATCTGGTATGACAACGAAATCGGTTATGTGAATCGCATGATGGAGCTAGCGGTAAAGGTTGCGGCCTCAATTAAGCACTAGAATAAATATATAGCAGCCATTATTGATTACCTTGAGAGTTCCATAACCAACAATGAATGTCGATCTTAAAACCCCTGTTACCCAATACAGCTTGGTTACCCTGAGTTACTGGGCCTTTACCCTCAGTGATGGCGCCCTGCGCATGTTGGTGGTGCTGTTCTTTCACCAGCTCGGCTACAGCCCAATTGAAATAGCCGCCCTATTGGTGCTCTACGAGCTGTTCGGAGTGATTACTAACTTATATGCCGGCTGGCTGGCCACCGCCATAGGCTTAACCGTCACCATGCAAATGGGTTTAGCGCTGCAAATTGCCGCACTGGGGATGCTGATGGTGGACAGCTCAATACTCAATGTGGCCTATGTAATGGTCGCCCAGGCGCTGTCGGGAATTGGCAAAGACCTGAATAAGATGGGCGCCAAGGCGAGCATTAAATCTCTGGTGCCAGCGGATGCACAGGGGCGGCTCTATCGCTGGATAGCACTGTTAACCGGGTCCAAAAATGCCCTCAAAGGCGTTGGCTTCTTTCTCGGCGGTTGGCTCTTGTCCACAGTCGGCTTTCAATATGCGGTGGGGACAATGGCCGCCGCCCTGTCAGTCGTATTGGTGCTCAGCATTCTGTTGCTCGACCGCAGCACTGGCCTTGCCAAAAAGCCCAAGCCCTTCCAACATTTATTTTCCACTAGCAGCGCGGTCAATCGACTCAGCGCAGCGCGGTTTTTCCTCTTTGGCTCCCGGGATATTTGGTTTGTTGTGGCACTGCCAGTGTTTTTGCAGAGCCAATTACAGTGGAGCTATGTGCAGGTGGGAACCCTGATGGCAGCCTGGGTGATCGCCTACGGTATAGTTCAGACTGTAGCCCCCAAAATCACCATTATTGGCAAGACGGCAAAAGCCAATATAACTCACCCCTCGGGAAGAACCGCATTTCGCTGGGTTGCGATACTTTGCCTAGTGCCTGGGGCAATCGCAGGGGGTGTCTATGCCGCAGGCCCTGACACCAACATGCTGGCCATAGGTCTAGTCTCGGGTCTATTGGTGTTTGGCGCGCTGTTCGCCATCAACTCATCGATTCACTCCTATCTAATTGTTGCCTATGCTCGGGAAGATGGTACCTCGCTAGATGTGGGCTTTTACTATATGTGCAATGCCGCAGGACGATTAGTTGGCACACTGCTATCCGGGCTGGTCTATCAGCAGTTCGGTCTCGCCGCCTGCCTAGTGCTGTCCTCTGCAATGTTAATTGTCACGGCGGTGATTTCAAGAAAGCTACCGGCTTAATTGGCCGGCAAACTTTTACCTCTGACGCTTGTCTGCTAGGGTGTGCGTCTTTTAATCTGCTGAAGAATTTATTATGAGTAACGAAAACAACACAATGGACCCCAACGGCCTGTTTCGCGAAGAGAGCTTTACCGATCAAAAGATCGGCTTTATTCGCAAAATGATTCCCGTTAAAGCCGATGGTAGCGATGACCCGGACCGTGCAATCACATTTTTCGGTTCCACTCAGGTGATGACCCAGATGGGTGCCATACCGCTTAACTTTACTCTGGATGGCGAGACAGTTGGCGAAGCTGCCAGCGATTTTGCCGGCAAGGCCCAGATTGCCGTTGAGGAAGCCAACCAAAAAATGGAACAAATGCGTCGTGAAGAGGCATCAAAGATTGTTGTGCCAGGTCAGGGCGGTTCCGAAAGCGGAATTATTACTTAAGCAAGAGCTTAGCCTGAATCGGTTGAAAGTGATCGGCAGCATCAATCAGTGATGCTGCCGTGAGTGCCGCGACGCCATAGACACTAGTGGTGATTTTATAACGCTGGCCCACTCGATCGAGCAACAGATCAAAATCCCCATCTCCCGATAGAAGCACAATTTCGTCCGGTGGATTGGTGCTGGCCCCAGAATCCATAATATCGATCGCGATTCCCACATCCCAATCGCCCTTTGCCGAGCCATCGCTGCGCTGAATAAAGGGTTTTAGTACCACCTCAAAACCGATCTCCCGAAGCACCTGCTGAAAGCCCCGCTGCCCAGGATCATTGCGTTCAATGGCATAGGCTTTAGCCTGAACAATATCACCCTGTTCACTGAGCTGTCGCCAGAGTTCGCGGTAGTTAAAGTTACAGCCAAACTGCTCTTTTACCGTGTAATAAATATTTTGCACATCAACAAATACAGCGATTTTTTTCACGTTAGGCTCTTTTTAAGGTTTTTTAGGCGTTTTTATCATCATAATCTGATTTTTCGGCGAAGTTACAGTAAGAACTCAGCACCCAGTCTACTCTTGGCAGCAGGAGTAATGGAGCAGCTGACGCTGATCACCCGATCCTGGCTCCAGCTGCGGCGGGTTATCTTTATGCAGGGGCTAAGGGGTGCCAAGCCCAAAGCTCCGGCCACCGCGGCATCGGCGATCACAGCCTGTAACTGGTGCTCAATGCGGCTCGGGGCGATCACCCAGTCGATATATGTCTGAGGGCTGACCTTTTGATACTTCTGCTTTAGATAAGCTGGCACCAGCGCAGCACTGACAAAACACTCCTCCCACTGCAGTGGAGCGGAGCCACTAGAGTGCACTACTACGGAACGATAGATTGACTCAGACTCCTGCAGACCCAACAGGGCGGCAATATCCCGCGGCGCAGCAATCGCCTCCAGAGTGACAATACGATTGCTGTACTCTGGGTTGCTAAAACTAAACAGTCGACTGTAGTCCGGTAGTTCCACCACCCAGTTCTGTGATGGTGGCTGAGTCACAAAGGTGCCTGCACCCACCGAACGCTCTAGCAGACCCTCATCCGCCAGCTCTTGAACGGCGCGGCGCGCAGTCATACGGCTAACGGTAAACTGCTCTGACAACTGTGTTTCGGAGGGGATACGCTGGCCAATCTGCCACTGGCCAGATTCAAGCTGAGCTTTAATATAGCCCTTGATCTGCGCGTATCGAGGCAGTGAGGTCTTAGTTTGGCTCATAAACACAACCTATATTTGTATATACAATTAAATGGTCTATACCAATACTAAATATCCACTTAACATTATTTAATATTTTTAATCGTAATAATATAGGGCAATCTCTAGAATATAACCATGAAAATTTATTCAGATCATCCTCAAATATCTGTATAGACAACTATTAACTGCAGTGAATATCAGCCTTTGATCAAGTTGAGCTTCTGCTGGCGGGAAAGTTTTTTGATCTGGGACTCGCGAATGCTGGCACTACTACGGTTGTGGCCACCCTCGGTGAAGACAACCTCTACGGGGCTGCGACCGCGGAAGTACTTGGCTCCGGCGCGACCACTGAGATGCTCGTTAAAACGTCTTTCAACATCAGTGGTGATGCCGGTATAGACCGATTGATCGGTTGCTCGAATCAGGTAGACAAACCATTCATTCATGCGCTGGCTGCAATATCGGCGACCAGAAAACCATGGCAGTACTGACAGCGATACTGAGCCCGGCGCTGGAGGATTTTTTTGTGTCTCAGGCTGGTTAACTGGTGAGTTCTGCAGCCACACTTATAGGCAAATTGGGTGTATTGCCTGACTGGAATGCCGGTCAAATCATAGTCGCCAGTGGCCTTGGGCTCGGCGCCTAGGTCAATCATCACCCGCTTCCACTCAATACCATGGGGTTTGACCCGCCGCAGACCATAGAGACAGTCGACTATATAGTGAGCGACTTCATGGGGAACTGTTTCATGGAGGCTGTCTTCAAAATATTTCGCAAACAGCCAAGGATTGTAGCGAATACGGCGGCTGCGACCCTTTACCTGATACATGCCGGCACACTTGCCTTTGAGGTCAAAATCAACACTGACAGTATCGAATCGGCGCCCATAGAGCTGCGCGGCCTGATCAATACAACGCTGGGTGGCTGCCTTAACTTGGCGCCTTTGAAATTCTGAGATAGGCTCAATCATGTCACCCCAGTATACGTGGAGCGAGCCTGTTACAATACGTGAAATTTCGAGCACTTCTAATAAATGAATATTGACTTCCACTGTCACACCACCGCATCAGACGGCACCCTAGATCCAGCAGCACTGATTGATCTCGCTCGCGAGCGTGAGATCGATATGCTGTCGATCACCGACCACGACACGATGGCGGCTTATGAAATCTTGGCCGATAGAGATACCGGGTTGCGATTAATTCCCGGCATTGAGCTATCCAGTCAGTGGAATCGGCGCGGTGTGCACATAGTTGGGCTCAATGTGGAGATCCACAGCAGCCCAATTGGCGAGGCGGTGGCGCTGCAGTCACAGGCCCGTGAGGGTAGGGCCGAGATCATTGCTGAGAGACTGGCGCGCCTTGGTTTTGCCGATAGCCTCGAGGGTGCAAAATCGTTTTCCAGCGGACCACAAGTAGGGCGCCCGCACTTTGCCCAGCATCTGGTGGCAATTGGCGCGGTGAGTAATATTCAGCAGGCGTTTAAGCGCTATCTGGGTGCCGGCAAGGTCGGCGATGTCAAAGATCAGTGGGCCGAGCCCAAGACTGTGATTGACTGGATTCGCGGCGCCGGCGGTGTTGCGGTGCTCGCGCACCCGACCAAGTACAAGTTGACCCGCTCTAAGTTAATCGAGCTGATCACAGCATTTAAAGCTGCAGGAGGCGAGGCGATGGAGGTTATATCCGGCGCTCAGGTGCCGTCCCTAACGCGGGATATGGCGCGACTGTGCCGCGATAGTGGGCTAGAGGCCTCCTGTGGGTCAGACTTCCACAGCCCCAATCAGCCCTGGGCCTCTCTGGGTCATGTTGCACCGCTACCGGAAGACTGTGTGCCGGTCTGGCAGCGCTGGCAGTAATCTGATCAGCCTTCCTTGAAGCGCCTAATAAAGAGCTAGATTAACAGCTGGGCTGCAGTGTTAGCCCAAGCTCAGATTCCTGTGTATACTGCGCGCCGCAGAGGCGTTTGAACAGAGCGTTCGAGGTCCCAAACAGCTACATCGGATTGCCTAAATCATAATTTTACCAATGGAAAATACGACGTGAATATTTTTATATTTGTCAGTGAGCAGTGGCTACTTATTTCATTGTTACTCGCATTAATCGGTGTGTTTTTATTCACCGAACAGAGCAAAAGCGGCAAAACCCTTGGCACAGCTGAATTAGTTCGCCTGATGAACAGCGAACAGGCAGTGGTTATCGACGTGCGCAGTTCCGCTGAATTTGAAAGCGGTCATATCCACGGCTCGCGCAATATTCCCCACAACAAGCTCGCCAACCGTATTGGTGAACTGGAAAAAGTCCGCAGCAAAACCATTGTAGTGGTGGATAAAATTGGCCAGCATTCTGGCGGTGCAGGCAAGCTGCTCACCAAAGATAACTACGATGCTCGACGCCTCAGCGGCGGCATCAGCGAGTGGCAGGGCGCAAGCTTGCCACTTGTATCAGGCAAATAAATCGCTGCCTGATCTCTCACGTCGCCAGCAGATGGCGCTACCCAAGGAACTTACATGTCTCAAGTTGTACTATTCGGAACGCGGTTCTGCCCGTTCTGCACTGCCGCAAGGCGGTTACTCACCGCCAAAGGCATAGATTACCAAGATATATCGGTTGATAATAACGCTGAATTACGCGGCAAATTAATTGCCAAGAGTGGTCGCAATACGGTGCCACAGGTATGGTTTGGCGACCAACATATCGGCGGCTATGATGAACTCCGTGATTTAGAGCGTCAGGGCACCTTTGACAGCACCCTTCAAGCCGGGGTTGAAAGCGGTGAAACAGTCTCCATATAAGAGGCTAACGATATTATATTATTACTTTTAAGGGTTAAATCATGACTGACGAAACGACTACTGCCCCAGAAGCAGCCAGCGAAGAACAAGCACCAACGCCTAAGTTTGCCGTGCAGCGCGTTTATGTAAAAGATCTCTCATTCGAAACGCCTCAAGGCGCAGCCGCTTTTCAAAAGCAATGGCAGCCCAAGGTCAATCAGGACTTGAGCACCAAGACCGCCAAGATTGCCGAGGGTATCTACGAAGTTTCCCTGCGTATCACCATCACGGTGAAGCACGAAGAAGAGACTATCTACCTGATCGAAGTAGACCAAGCCGGTCTATTTGCAGTGGAAGGTATGGAAGGTGGTCAGCTGGCACAGGTGCTTAATGTAACCTGCCCAACCATGTTGCTGCCCTATGCCCGAGAGGCAATTGATAGCACTCTCACCAGAGGTTCATACCCTCCGTTGATGATTCCGCCAATTAATTTTGAAGCCTTATTTGCCTCTGCAGTTCAGCAGGCACAGGCCAAGCAAGAAGCCGATGCCGCAGCAGCTGAGAGCAACACACACTAGTCAGCAAAATGCGCTGACCAATAAAAACCCCGCCCTGTTTTAAGAGCGGGGTTTTTTATTGCCGGTAATTCTGGCGCTGAGATTGTGACGCTCAGATCTTCAACCTCTAGAGCGCCTGATTTTCCATCTCGTATTCCTGAAGCTTGCGGGTCAGAGTATTGCGACCCCACCCCAACAACTCAGCGGCATCTTTCTTGCGCCCACCGGTATGAGCCAGCGCAGCTTCAATCATGGTGCGCTCAAAGTCAGGCACTGCCTGAGCCAGAATATCGCTGCGTCCAGATTTGAGCTCTCGCTCACTCCAGCGCCGCAACATCTGCTGCCAGTCACCCTGCACACGCATCTCGCCGCCTGCTTCTTCGGCTTTCAACTCTGGAGGCAAATCCGTTAGCAGTACCTCGCGACCGGCGGCCATCACCGTCAGCCAGCGACAGATATTCTCCAGTTGGCGAACATTGCCCGGCCACTCCATAGTGCAGAAAAAGTCTTCCGCTTCCTGAG
Source organism: Porticoccaceae bacterium (assembly GCA_029250825.1). Taxonomy (GTDB): domain Bacteria; phylum Pseudomonadota; class Gammaproteobacteria; order Pseudomonadales; family Porticoccaceae; genus HTCC2207. Next base: position 7,774 of record JAQXEN010000001.1, on the reverse strand, counting down.
ACAGGAGCTTGGGTTCCATTTCCAATTCTTTGGCGGCACGATTAAAAAAGTGCTTCATCAACTGGGGAATGTCCTCCCGGCGATCAGATAGCTTGGGAAGATGCACGCGAATGACATTGAGCCGGTGGTAGAGATCTTCGCGGAAGCGACTTTCCTGAACCAGCTCCTCTAGATTTTGATGGGTTGCAGCAATAATCCGCACATCCACTTTTACCGAGGTGTGACCGCCGACACGATAGAATTCTCCGTCAGCCAAAACACGCAGTAGGCGAGTCTGAGCCTCCGGCGGCATATCGCCAATTTCATCGAGAAACAGGGTGCCGCCATTGGCCTGCTCAAAACGACCTTCCCGCCGCTGGGCAGCGCCGGTAAAGGCTCCCTTCTCATGACCGAATAACTCTGACTCAATCAGATCGTGGGGAATAGCGGCCATGTTCAGAGCAATAAATGTCGAACTGCGTCTCGGGCTATGTTTGTGCAACGCGTGAGCGACCAGCTCTTTACCGGTGCCGGACTCGCCGTTAATCAGTACCGTAATATTGGAATTGGAGAGACGACCAATGGCGCGAAAGACTTCTTGCATGGCCGGTGCTTCGCCAATAATTTCTTGAGTAGGTGCGGGCTCCTGGGGCAGCTCTTTGGGCTTTTGCTCGCGGGCAAAGGTAACACCCCGGCGAGCCACATCAACCAACTCATCCAGATCAAAGGGTTTTGGCAGATATTCAAAGGCGCCACCCTGATAGGCGGCCACGGCACTGTCGAGATCCGAGTGGGCGGTGGTGATAATCACCGGTATGTCCGGTCGCGTGGAATGTATCTGCTTGAGCAATTCAAGGCCATCGATACCGGGCATGCGAATATCGGAAATAATAATTTCCGGCAATGACGTTTGCAGCGCCAGCAACAGTTCGTCGCCGTTCTCGAAGCTGCGTACTTCAATGCCTTCGCGAGAAATGGCTTTCTCCATAACCCAGCGCAGTGAACGATCGTCTTCTGCTATCCAAATTTGTGATGTGCTGTTCATACTAAACCTTATATCGGTAAATAGATCGAAAACCGGGTGCTGCCCGGCTCCGAGTCACATTCAATAATGCCCTGATGAAGATTGATCGCAGACTGGGCAATGGTTAAGCCCAGCCCGGTGCCCTCGCTGCGACCACTGATCATCGGAAAGAAAATTCGCTCTCTAATATCTGCAGAAATACCCGGACCTGTATCCATAATATCCAGCCGGCAGAGCGCCTTGTGATGCTGCCCGGCGATGGTAAAGTTGCGCTGGATACGGGTTTTTAAGGTCAGCCTACGGACAGGTAAATCAGACTCAAGCATTGCCTGCATAGCGTTGCGCGCCACATTTAAGACCGCCTGAATAAGCTGTTCACGATCACCGGACAGATCGGGAATGCTGGGATCATAATCCCGCTGCACGGTGATTCCACCCTGCACCTCAACCTCAATTAATGTGGCCACATGCTCGGCGACTTCGTGAATATTGATCGGCGCAAATTTGGGTAACTGACTCGGGCCCAGCAGTCGATCCACAAGGTTTCTCAGGCGATCGGTCTCGGTGGTAATTATCTGACATAGCTCCGAGGTCTCACTGTCGATTGCGCTCTCGGATATCTCCTGAGCCAGCAACTGAGCCGCTCCCCGAATACCACCGAGGGGATTTTTAATTTCGTGGGCTAGGCCGCGAATAAGACTTCTGGAGGTATCGTGAACTGAAAGTAACGCTTCCTCCCGGTTAATCCGCAAAATACGATCGATAGGCTGCATCTCCATCAACACCCATTGATCACTGCCGATCCTAATCGGAGTTACGGTGTAATCCACCTGAGAGGATTCAACATCTAGGCCGCGAAGAAACTCATGGCGCAGTGTCAGTGCACGGCCAAATTCCAGCGCTTCACGAAGGGTCTGACGAGCGGTTTCGCCGTCATCAAATAGATCGCTTACCGCAGTCCCCCGCAGGCGCACACTGCCAGTTTGAAGCAGAGATTCTGCAGCCGGATTGATATAGTCGATCAATAGGCTCTGATCAATCAGCAACACCGCAGTGTTGAGATTATCCAGCAGCAATCTATGTAATTGATCTGAGGTCATAAGCTTTTAGCCGAATCGAGGGAGCTTGTCAGGCTCTCTTATTAGTCATTGTTATTGGCGTCTAACTTCAGTCTTGCAATAAGCAAGCCAAAAGCGTATCCAGACTGGTCGCTGCAAAGCGCCTGTACACTGAGGCCTAGAGCCGGTGTTGGAGTCAGTATAAGCTAAGGCTTGAAATGTTGCACCATTATGGTGCAAGGAGGTTTTTGGGCGGGCTATTTACGCTTAAAATGGCGCTGGACATGCACGGTAACAGGCTTGGCGATTACCAGAACGGCCCCCTGAGAAGACAGCACCCGGGCAGAGATATGGTGGGTTCCCCTCTCTAGACCGGCGATACTTTGGGAGCTTGCGGCAACCGGTTGCCCATAGGGGGAACCATCAACGTAAAACTGCACCAGATGATCAGCATTAAGTTCAGGCGTCAGGACCAATTGAGCCAGCAACTTAGGCTGATCAAACTGCACTAGGGAATCATTTATCGGCGCGATCAGTGCGGCAGATGAATAACCATTAAATATCGGTAATAATTCAGCATCCTCTGGGTCCTGGGCTGTGACAGGTGCTGGGGTTAGGGTGGGAACCTTATTAACTGGTGGAAATTGCACGGCTTCTTGAGTGGTTTCAGTTGGCGGAGTATCGGTGTAAGTGACTCTGCCCTGATCATCGGTAACCTTATAGACAGCTGCGCCCACTGTAGCGGTCAGAGCGATGGCGATAACAGATGCCACAATCCTGATTGAAGAAGTAGCGACGAATAAGGGTAGCGATGTTTTCATTAATCTGGCCTACAAGTCTGTTAGTCAACCGCAGCCATCACAGATGATCGAGGTTCACAGTAATTAAAGACTAGACCTATTTGCAGAAAAGAAAAAGCCCGCCATTGAAACAATGGCGGGCTTTTTCAGGTCTTGCTAAGAGTAGAGATGTAATCGGCGATTTATACGCTGTAGTACATATCAAACTCAACCGGGTGAGTGGTGTGCTCAACGCGGTAAACTTCTTCCATCTTCAACTCGATGTAAGCATCGATCATATCGTTGGTGAATACGCCACCAGCGGTCAAGTACTCACGGTCAGCATCCAACTCGTCCAGCGCTTCACGTAGGCTGCCAGCAACCTGAGGAATAGCCGCAGCTTCTTCAGCAGGCAGATCGTAGAGATCTTTGTCCGCTGCATCGCCAGGGTGGATCTTGTGCTTAATGCCGTCCAGACCCGCCATCAGCATTGAAGCAAACATCAGGTATGGGTTGGCAGTTGGATCACCAAAGCGTACTTCTACACGCTTGCCACGTGGGCTAGCAACGTAGGGGATACGGATCGCAGCAGAACGGTTACGGGCTGAGTAAGCCAGCATTACCGGTGCTTCAAAACCAGGGATCAAACGCTTGTAAGAGTTAGTCGAAGCGTTAGCGAAAGCATTCAGCGATTTAGCGTGCTTGATGATACCGCCAATGTAGTGCAGAGCCATTTCGCTCAGGCCAGCATAGGCATCGCCAGCAAACTGGTTGACGCCGTCTTTAGCGAAAGACATGTGACAGTGCATACCAGAACCGTTATCACCAACAATTGGCTTAGGCATAAAGGTCGCTGTCTTGCCATAGGCGTGGGCAACGTTGTGTACACAGTACTTAAGAATCTGAACCTGGTCAGCCTTGGCAACCAATGTATCAAAGCGAACACCAATCTCACACTGACCAGCAGTGCCTACTTCGTGGTGATGTACTTCGATATCAAGACCCATCTGCTCCATGGCATTACACATGGCAGCACGCAGATCGTGCAGGCTATCAACTGGTGGTACGGGGAAGTAACCGCCTTTAACACCAGGGCGGTGGCCCATGTTGCCATCAGCAAAATCACTGCCTGAAGACCAAGCTGCTTCGTCAGAATTGATCTTGTAGAAGGCGCCGCTCATGTCGACACCCCATTTGATATCGTCAAAAACGAAGAACTCAGGCTCTGGACCGAAGAATGCGGTATCGCCAAGGCCAGTAGACTGCAGATATTGCTCGGCGCGTTCAGCGATGGAGCGTGGATCACGTTCGTAGCCCTGCATAGTTGAAGGTTCAACGATGCCACAGCGAATAATAACAGTAGGCTCATCAGTGAAGGGGTCGAGAACAGCAGTGCTGTCGTCTGGCATCAAAATCATGTCTGACTCGTTGATACCCTTCCATCCAGCGATAGATGATCCGTCAAACATTTTTCCTTCAACGAAAAAGTCGTCACCGACTTCGCCAACGGGTATCGAAACGTGCTGCTCTTTACCTTTTGTATCAGTAAATCGCATGTCGACCCAGCGAGCTCCGCTTTCTTTAATAAGATTCAAAGTCTTCTCAGACATGTGTTCCTCCAATAGGGATTGTGCGTTTTAAGTTATGCTTTCTAATTCGAAGCCTTACAAAACTGCCTGAGCAATTCTCAACAGACTTTAACAAGGTTTGAAAATGCAATAGTCGTGCCAATAGACAACCACCAAAACAGATCCATCCCGGTCCTACAAAGTCAGCGCCAGAACAGTCATACCAACTAATTTCAGCCGGGCAAAACCTTTATTACTTTAGCGTCACGCACCTAAATAGTGCAGGTTAGGCGCTAAACGCACCATTAAGGTGCTTTTGGTAAGGGGTTTTGTTGATGCCTGTTGCTCAACCGCAGCAGTATAATGCTTTTACAGGTTTTTTCTGCCATTCTTTCTGGTCTATTCTGCACATCATCGACAATTGGGAAATCATCAATATGGAGAGCATCGCGGCCGTCTCACAGCCCCAGGCGCAAGACATTATTCTTGATGTGCGCCACCCGGACGAAGCTGAGCAGCGGCCGCTAATCTGGCCGGCCAATCAGATCATCTGCCTACCTTTTTTTCAGATCAACAAACAGCTCGATAAACTGGATAGAGAGCAGTCCTATCTGCTCTATTGCGAGAAGGGGATTATGAGCCGTCTGCATGCGGACGCCATGCAAAAAAACGGTTTTGAAAAAGTCGCTGTTTTTGTTCTCTAAAAGACCCTAATCCCAGCATCCTCTGATGCTAAGACAGCACAGGTCACAATACCAAAAGTATATGTGGATTATTTCTCATTATTTGGGCTGATTAGTCGCCATTATCACTGAGAAGCGACTATATTTAGAGCTTAGCCTGAGTTTTGTCCAATCCGAAATCAGCCGCAGGATGCAGCCGATGATGAGCACTGAAAATTTGCTCGGGGAATTCAAGGAAGTAGAGCACTCCAGTCCCCGCTCATTCAACAGATCTATACAGGTCGAGTTGGAAGGGCACGTATCAAAAAACCTCAGCTCGGGGCTTATCCTTTCAATGATCGGCGCTATCCTGCTGATTGTTCTGGCCAGCGCGCAAAATCCCCTACTCGGACACTGGGTCTGGTTATCTCTGGTCTCCCTATCAAGCTTGGCAATCTGGCTCTGGCTAGTTCAGATCACCCGTCACGGCCAGCCAACCAGCAGGCAGAACCGAGCCATTATCACCGTTTCATCGATCACCTATGCTGCAGTCTACGGCATGGCTTCAGTGGTTTTTATCAGTCCCGAGCAACCTGAGAGCACCGCCATCACCACCTTGGCACTGATTTTAGTAGCCTATGCCTGGCCACTTAGCTACGCCCTCTCAGGAGGCTTTCGCCATCTCTTTCTGAGTCTACTTTTTGTACCATTATGTTTTAGCCTGTTTAACTATCAACCAGAGATCAGCCGCGGATTTCCGATCCTTATCGCACTGGCCTACCTTGCTCTCAATCACAACCAGATCTCCCAGCGGCGAACATTTAAATGGGCCACTGGCAATATGCTCAGAGCCAGTGAGCACTCCGACGTGGTGGTGGCCACTAGCCAAAAGATCACCAGCTTGATCGAACAGACGCCCCTCGGATTTATCGAATGGAATCAAGAGCGGCAAATTATCTGCTGGAATCCTGCAGCCACGACTATTTTTGGCTATGCCACAGAGGAGGTACTAGGCCGCACCACAGAGTTTTTATTTGATAAAAAGAAAAGCTTCTTACTGCAACAGGTAGAGAATGACCTGTTTCTATTTGGCAAAGATTTTACCGGCACAGCAGAGAATGTCACCCGGGACGGCAGCATCATTATCTGCGAATGGAATGATACGCCGCTGTTTGATGAAGCCATGAACGTGGTTGGTGCGGCCTCCTTTGTGGAAGATGTAACGGATCGGGTCAAGCTCGAAACACGCATCAAGCAACAGGCTTATTTTGATCCCTTGACCGGGCTACCCAATCGCCATCGCTTGATGGAAGAGCTAAACCGCGTGGTCGCTCTCGCCCAGCGCAGTCAAAACTACTGCTCGCTACTCTTTATAGATCTCGATCATTTTAAAGAGATTAACGATACCAGGGGCCACCATTATGGAGATCTGGCACTGGCGCTATTTGCCCAGCGATTGCGCAAGGTTATCCGCACCGAGGAGGCCGTGGCGCGCCTCGGTGGCGACGAATTTGTGGTACTGCTGGAAAACCTTGGTGCCGAGGAAGAGCCATCGCGCATGCAGATCACTCAGGTAGCGGAAAAAATCATTGATGCCGCTCGGGAGCCATTTGTTATTAAGGATGAAAAATTTCGCATCAGTTGTAGCATTGGCATCGTCTTATTTAATGACGGCAGTGCCGATGGTGAGGCGATTCTGCAACAAGCGGACAAGGCCCTCTACACCATTAAGCGGGAGGGCAAATCGAATTACTATTTCCACAACCAGAAGCTGCCCTCTGAGATGCAAATGCAGGCACAACTGCTCGAGCAGTTGCGCGACAAAGCCAACAGCCAGTCATTTCTGCCCTACTACCAGCCTATTCTGGACACCAAAACCAATTTAATCAGTGGTCTGCAGATATTTTTGCGCTGGAAAAATCCCGACAATGAGCTGATCGCCGCCAGCGAAATTATTGCGCTACTTGAGTCCGGCTCAATGATTGTGGATATCTCTCTGACACTGCTGGAAAATATCTTCCATCAGGTGGAAATATGGCGCACTCAGGACCTCTGGCGGGAAGACCAACAGATCTATTTCACCCTCAGCCTGCGGGAGCTGGAACACCCCTCATTTACCGCCAGCATTGAAGCGCTGCTAAAAAAATATGCTATTGAGCCAGATACCCTAGCCTTTGCCGTACACACCGAAACACTGCCCAAAATACACAACCCCATGACCATGCAGCTCAATGGATTAAGGGCTTTGGGTATTCGTTTTATTGTCGATAATGTGGGCTACCAGAGTTTGCCGATCCAAAAACTGCGTGAATTTGACGTTAATACCATTCGCATTTCACACAAGCTAATGGCCGAGTGCCCCTACATGGAAAGCTCTTGGAATCTGGCTAAAGGGCTTATCGAACTGGCCAAATCCGTTGGCCTAGACTGCATTGCACCCTGCGTTGAAGAGCCGGAAATACACCACCTTTTACTCGATACTGGCTGCCAATTATTGCAGGGAAATCTGATCGCACCGCCCTCGCCAGCCACCGCAATCACTCGAATGCTTATCGAGCGCAAGGCTCAGCACAGAGAAGAATCTCCCGCCTAGTGAAAAGATCCGTAGCAGTTTCTGTCAATTAGCCTATAATCGCGCCTTTTTGCGCCTACTGGTACCTCTCATGTCCATTGAAAACCTGCGGAACATTGCAATCATTGCCCA
>JAQXEN010000089.1 GCA_029250825.1 Porticoccaceae bacterium | reverse complement strand
GGTACAAAGCCCTAAGCTGGGCCGTGCATAACACAACATCTAAATACTAGAAGCTTTTTCGTGCAGTTACACCAAACGTGCGGGGCTGGTTTGGATAAATATTAAAGCTTCCTGCCTGCGCTGGCGTTGGGAACCCACTCGTCATATATCTGTCATTAGTGAGATTGCGCGCCCAGATAGACAGATTTAAGCCATTTTGTGTGTTCATACCGGCACTCAGGTTAAGAGAACCGACTTCACGCGTAGCTATAGCTGCAACAGCTGGAGGGAGATTATCAACGATTGTTACTTTATCTGCATATTGATAATCAGCACGAGCATAGGCGTCACTGTTGCCTAAGCGGAAATCATAGAGAGCCGACAAAGATAAGCTCACTTCATGAATTCCCGCAGGCTTAGCGCCTGATAAATCTCCACCCTCAAAGCCGCCACCTACGAATTCATCATAGACTGGATCCAGCAATGTGCCTGCAAGACCTAACTTAAGTGACTCTACTGGATAGTAGACTAGATCGAATTCAACTCCCTTAGTAGATTGCATACCTGCATTTCGAAGTTCAAAGCCGGTGCCGTTGAAGATCGATGATTGGAAGCCCTTAATAGTTTGATCAAATAGCGCCATATTAAAAGAACCGCGCTCAAACACCGCCTTTAGGCCTAACTCATACACTTCTGATTCTTCAGGATCAGCAAAGCGTGAACCCGCTGTCAGATTAGGTGCGTTGGTCGTCAATCCTGCTGCTACTAATGCTGCTAAGTCAGCGGCATTAGGACCTGAGTCCCGTGACAAATTCCAAGAACTTGCCTTGAAACCGGTGGCGTAGCTTCCGTAGATATTGATGTTATCGTTTACGTCATAAGCCAGACGAAGAGTGTAGGTGGTATCACTGTCATCACTGGTATTATCTTCAATTGCATTTGGAAGGTTGACCACAGGTGGCAACGTACCCTGTAGGACGGACAAACCTCCTACGAAAGCTGCTGGTACAGCGGCAAAGGCGTTGGTATTAACTTGACTGACCGTAACTTCTTTTTTAGCCTCGGTGTAGTTAAAGCCCGTAGTTAAGGTTAGCTGCTCATTTAACTGCAGGTCAAACTGACCAAATATTGAAGTTGATTGATCTTCTTGGCTAAAGGAATCTTGCGCACCAGTACCATTAGCAAAGAACGTCCCTGCAGGTACCCCAATTCCAGCTTCAATGGCACCAAGAGCACCTGGAGCACCTAAGCCAGCGACTAACGCATCAAAATAGTTTCGCGCCTGTGGCCCCCAAATAACCTCAGAGGTATAGTCCACTGACTCATCGAAGTAAAAGGCTCCGATCATCCAGCTGAAATCGCCATCACCCGTTGAGGTCAGTCGAATTTCCTGACTAAAAGTGTCTACGTTTAGGTCGTTCGGACTAGTTTGAGTTAAGGGAGCGCTGGTAAAGTCGATATCGAGAGCCTCAAATGTGTCACTGAAGCGCTGAGAGGTAATCGATGTTAGGACAAAACTCCCATAATCGACATCAATTTGGGCCGAGATACCACCGTTTTCAACTTCATTAAAGGGGTCAATGTCTGCAGCTATGCGATAGGCGAAGGGTTGCTCGGGCACCAGCTCACCGCCAAGAAGACCGATTACTGCTCCAGTGGCGCCGTTAACTAAGTTTGATACACCACAGCAGACTTCATCGATCTCGTCGTAATCGGCAATTATACGCACTTCAGTGTTGTCAGTTGGTGTCCATGACACCTGACCGCGAACACCCCAGCGCTCTCTTTCATTCATGGCAGCGCCGCCAGCTACGTTGGTAAAGTAACCGTCGCGCTGGGTCATGTTGGCCGATACGTCGAAGCTCAGATCTTCAGAAATTGCGCTTTCAAATAACGCCTTGGTATTTTTATACCCCATGTTGCCGATACTGGCTTCAATATACCCACCAGTCTCACCAGAAGGCTTAGGTGTGACAATACTGATAACACCAGCGGAGGCATTCTTGCCAAACAGAATGCTCTGTGGGCCGCTAAGTACCTCGACCCGCTCTAAACGTGGCAGGTCAGAAATGGATGAGCCGGCACGTGAACGATACACACCGTCAATAAACACACCAACGGAAGGCTCTATACCTTCGTTATTTGACCCATTGCCAAAACCACGAATAGAGAACGAAGTGTTGGTGGATGACTGCAATTGAGAAACCCGTAAGGTAGGCACAACACTTTGCAGATCAATAATGTCTTGAATCGAGGCTTTTTCAATAGTATCGCCAGTAGTCACTGTGACTGACACTGGAATATCTTGAAGTGTTTGTTCTCTTTTATTGGCTGTTACAATGATTTCATCGATTGCTGAATGTGCCACGCCACTGACAAAAATACTCGCCACGGCGAGCGCTAAGCACGATTTCTGTGCACGTTTGAGCTTCATGATTTCCCCTTGATTTTTTGATAGTCACAAATTGATGTGATCTTTTTTTTGTAAATATTAACGCTTTCAATTAATTGGTGCTCGTAGAAACACCTATCAACGGATGAATACTCTAAAAGCAAAAAGCGTAGATAGCAAACTGTTTTAGTCGCCAATAGTTTTTTTTAGGGCTGATCGGTACTGACTTTGCGAGTCCCTCAGTACACCCCTCAAGGGTAGATAGATAAGCACTTATTTAGGGCTGATGGTGCTATTGTGCACAGCAGTATTTATTCTCGAGAAGTGATTAAAACAGCACGGGAACTGACCCGTTATGCCTATAGTTACAGAGTTCTGATTTCTGCTCTGGTAATTAATCTGGTGCTTTGAGCCGAGCGCTATTTAGAGGCTCTATTGCGGACTCTATTTTAGAACCCATTTTTGATAGCACCCTGAGATACAAAAGGACGTAAGTCACCATGGCAATTAGCACCTTTGATTTATTTACCGTAGGCATTGGCCCATCCAGTTCCCACACCGTGGGGCCGATGCGTGCGGCGCTGCAGTTTGTCGAATCCCTCGCTGACAGCGGTCGTATGCCTGAGGTCAGTCGCGTGCAAGCAGAAATGTATGGGTCTCTGGGTGCCACCGGCAAGGGCCACGGCACAGCCAAGGCCGTGTTGCTGGGCCTTGAGGGCGACCATCCGGAATCTGTAGATGTACCCACAATTGCCGAGCGTGTTGCGGCGATTCGAGAGGGCGGTTCAATCACATTGTTAGGCAGTCGGCCCGATGGCCATCGTATCGGTTTTAACGATCAGACCGATGTCGTGTTACACCGCAAGAAAACGCTTTCATTTCATTCCAACGGTATGATTTTTACTGCCTTTAATAGTCAGGCTGAGGTGGTTAGCCGCAGCACCTTCTTCTCCGTGGGCGGTGGCTTTGTAGTGGACGAAAATGCCGCGGAGCAGGACTACCTGGTGGAAGACACCAGCAGGGTTCCCTATCCCTTTGAATCCGGCAGCCAGCTATTGAGTCTCTGTGAACAGCACAATATAAGTATCTCCCAGTTGATGATGGAAAATGAGAAAACCTGGCGCAGCGAGCAGGAAGTGCGCGACGGGTTATTGAATCTGTGGTCGGTAATGCAATCCTGTGTTGCCAATGGCATCAGTAATAGCGGAACTTTGCCCGGTGGTCTCAGTGTCAGACGCCGCGCCAACGAACTGCACCAGCAGCTATTGAGTCGCCCTGAAGCGGCTATGTCAGATCCGCTCTCAGTACTGGATTGGGTAACCCTCTATGCACTGGCAGTGAATGAAGAAAATGCCGCCGGTGGTCGCGTGGTCACCGCGCCAACCAATGGCGCCGCGGGCATTATTCCAGCGGTATTGCACTACTACATGCGCTTTGTGCCCACCGCCACTGCTGAGGGAGTGGTGAGGTTTTTACTCACCGCCGCGGCGATTGGCGTGCTCTATAAATTGAATGCCTCTATCAGCGGCGCCGAAGTAGGTTGTCAGGGGGAGGTGGGTTCGGCCTGTTCAATGGCCGCCGGCGCCCTTGCCGAAGTGATGGGTGGCACGCCGGCACAGGTGGAAAATGCAGCGGAAATTGGTATGGAACACAATCTCGGTCTCACCTGCGATCCCATCGGTGGCCTGGTGCAGGTGCCCTGTATTGAACGCAACGCTATGGGCTCGGTAAAGGCAATCCATGCCGCACGTATCGCCATGCGCGGGGATGGTGCTCACTTTGTGTCTCTGGATAAGGTTATTGCCACCATGCGCAAGACCGGTCAGGACATGCATGTGCGCTACAAGGAGACTTCTAGAGGCGGACTGGCAACCCATGTGCTTGAGGTGCCGGTGAATATTGTTGAATGTTAAGCCTATCCTAACCTAAGGTAGCCCTCAGGTTAGGTTTTCAGACAGCGCTTTGTGGCTAAAGGGCTTTGCTACTAAAAAGCCTAGTCAATCAAATCATACTGCTCAGCAAGAATCGCAATAATCTCTGCTTTGGGATCTTCCGGCAGAGTGATTTTTTCACCGGTGATCTTCTCGGCAATACCCGTGTAGGTTTCAGAGACCGACATCAATACCGTTTCCGGCAACAGGTTGTCTTCGGCTAGAGCTGTGCGCTCAGGCATACGGTTCTTGTTCAGCAGAATATCCGGATCCGGGAAATGATTGAGCAGCAGTTGGCGGAAACCCTCTTTAGAGTTCTCGACAATTTTGCCCTCAGCAAAGCTAGCGCTATCCCAAATACGCGATGAGTCAGGAGTACCCACTTCATCCATATAAATTAGCTTCTCACGGTTTTGCTTGTCTCGAACGTAGCCAAATTCAAATTTGGTATCGACAAAGGTTTGACCTATCTCAGCCAGCGAATCGCTGATCAGATTAAAGCCTTCGCTGAGCAGTTTTTCATAGACATTGATATCCGCAATATCGCGGAACTTAAAGCTGGAATAATTATTCTCGATATCGGCGCGGGAAACATTCACATCATCTGCTTCTGGGACACCGGGGATGCCCGTCAAAATACCTTTGGTCGAGGGGGTGATCAGCAACTCAGGTAGACGCTGATCTTTTTCCAAACCGTCTGGCAGTTCGATACCGCAGAAGTTGCGCTCACCCTTGCTGTAGGCACGCCACATAGAACCGGTAATATATTGACGACAGATAGCTTCGATCATTACTGGCTTCGCTTTTTGCACAATCCACACCAATGGGTGGGGAACATCCAAAATATGGCTATCGGCCAATCCCTGTTCGCGGAACAGCTTAAACCAGTGATTAGAGATCGCATTTAGTGCCGCGCCCTTACCGGGAACACCATTCATCCCGCCTTCACCCTTCCAGATGCATTCAAACGCCGAGATTCGATCACTGATGACCATAATTGCCAGCGGTGCATCGGCGGCCACATCGTAGCCTTTGTCGGCAATCAGACGACGACTATCAGCTTCGGTGAGCCAGTAAACTGAGCGCACTTTGCCACTGTGTACCGGCTGGTCGCTGCGAATCGGGAGATCGTTGTTGGAGACTAATACTTTATTAGCAAGACTCATAGTTATGCCTTGAAGAGAGTTAGGGTTAATTTGGTATAGATGACTGTCTAGTCGCGGCCCGATTTAGGCCAGATCTTTAAGGGGAGGGATTTTAGCAACTCAACAGGCCCTGAGCAAAGGAAAGATTGCGGCTGGTGGTGGGATTTTGTAGGCTGCCCGTAATAGCTGTGCGCAATTATTGATACAAGCTTCAACAACGATGGCCTTTTATCTATGAGTTCAATTTTAATCACCGGTGGCAGCGGCTTTATCGGGCGGCACTTTTGTAATCAGGCGCAAAAGCTCGGCCTGCAACTCTGCATACTGACACGCAATCCCGAGGCGGCGGCCTTGCGGTTGCCCGCGTCAGTGAGACTGATTCAGCGACTCAGCGAATTGGAAGCAGATTATGCGCCAGAGGTGATTGTTAATCTGGCCGGCGAGCCACTGGCAGCCGGGCGCTGGACCCAGCGTCGCAAACAACGTTTCTATGACAGCCGGATTAATCTCACCGACCGCCTCTATGACTTCTGTGTTGCACGAGAGCACAGGCCCGCTGTGGTTATTAGTGGCTCGGCCATTGGCTACTACGGACCCGGGGATCAGCCAGTGGATGAAAACTCCATTGCTGTCGATGGCTTTTCTCATCAGCTATGTAAGACTTGGGAGCAGAGTGCCCAGCGTTTTGACACCCTCGGCAGCCGAGTCTGCTGCCTGCGCACTGGCATCGTGCTGGGTGAAGAGGGTGCTCTGGCACGTATGCTGCCGCCATTCAAATTGGCCCTTGGTGGACCCATTGGCAGCGGTAAGCAGGGTATGTCTTGGATTCATATTGACGATATGGTCGCGGCCATTTTGCACTGCATCAACAATCCACAGATGGTCGGCCCGATCAATGCAACCGCGCCCTATCCAGTTGCCAACGCAGAGTTTAGTGCCACTCTAGGTGTGACATTAGATCGGCCGGCTCGGTTACCGATGCCAGGGTTTATGGTCAAATTGCTATTTGGTGAGATGGGTGAGGAATTATTATTGCAGGGGCAATATGTTCTGCCGAATAAACTCTTGGCCAACGGTTTCCGCTTTCAATATCCAAACCTGGATCAGGCTCTGCAGCAGATTATTGCAGCCTAACGAGGATAGCCGGTGATCTTTCTGATCGCCTCATAGCTGGGCTTGAGTCCCTGATACATTTTCCGATAGACCTGACTATAGAGCTGACTGTAGATTTTCTGGTTGTCCGCTATCGGCTCAAAGCGATCGCCGGCGTGAGTCATTCTGGCCGCTGCGCTGGCAAAGTCAGGGTAGAGTCCAGAGCCCACAGCGGCAGCCATAGCGGCACCCAAGGCAGAGGTTTCATAGGTGTGAGGTCGCTGCACCGGCATACCAAAAATATCTGCGGTAATTTGCATAATTTGATCGCTCTGAGAGCCGCCGCCGGAGACCAAAAGTTGAGTGATTGGTTGGCCGCTGCGTTTTTCCACTCGTTCTTTGCCGGCGCGCAGGGCATAGGTCAGCCCCTCGATAATGGCACGATAGAGATGGGCACGAGTGTGCACATCGCCAAAACCAATAATCGCTCCCTTGGCTTCTGGCCCCTCATTGTCTGCACCGGCGCCCCAGTAGGGCTGCAGGGTCAGTCCGTCAGAACCGGCGGGCACCTGTTGTAATAAATTATCAAACAGGGATTCCACCGTCACTCCTTGCTGTGCCGCTGCGGACTGCTCCTCGAGACCAAACTGCTGTTTAAACCAGCTCACCATCCAATAACCTCGAGGGACCATCATCTCAACATTAAAACTGCCGGGAATAACACCGGGGTAGGCGGGATAAAAAGGAATCGCCTCAAGATATGTGTCGCTGGTGATATTAAAGGTCGCCGTAGTACCGTAACTGAGGCTGCCGGTATTGCTGTCGAAGCAACCGGTGCCGAGCACCTCACAGGCCTTGTCTGAACCACAGGCAATTAGCGGCAGCCCCTGGGGAATGCCTGTCTCCGCTGACGCCGCTGGGCTTATGTGTCCGAGAACACCACCCGCTTCAACCAGTTCCGGAAGCATCTCCCGCTTAATCGAAGGGATCGCACGCCATTTCCAGTCTTTACTCTCAGCCCATTGCAGTTGCTTAAAATCAAAGGGCAAAAATCCTACTTGGCTGGCGACAGAATCTCTGTAGTCGCCGGTGAGTTTGAAATTGTGATAGCCGGAGAGCAGCAGCAGTTTGTCCACCTGGTTCCAGAGCTGCGGTTCGTGTTGTGCGATCCAATTAGCCTCAGCCTGAGTGTGAAAAGTATCCACCGCCGCTTTGGCACCCACCGCGCGCATTAAAAGAGACTCAAAAACACCCAGCTCCGGCTTGCTATCTACCTGACGCTGATCAAGCCAACTGATGGCAGCGCGCAGAGGTTTGCCGTCTCTACCCATAGGCACCACAGTGGCGCGCTGGGTGGTCACAGACATGCCCTTGATCGACTCCCGTGGTACCTCCAACTGATCCCAGAGTTCTGTACAGGCCTGACAGAGAGCCTGCCAAAAGTAGTCTGCGTGCTGTTCAGCCCAGCCCGGTTCGGTGGAAAAGTAGGGCTCGATCTCAACCTTACTCTTGGCTACCAGTTGGCCATCTCGGTCAAAGACTATGGCACGGACACTCTGAGTGCCGTTGTCTATAGAGAGTAAATACTCTTGCTTGTCTAATGCTGTGGCCATCAATACTGGACTCTATTATTATTATTTTTTAGTGGTGCTTATGGGTGTCAGGTAGGCTATAAAAACGCTGCCAGATACTCAGGTAGCGCTTAACTTCAAAATGCCAATGATCGTTATCCCAGCTCAGTTCAGACTTACAAATGGTTTCTAGAAAGGGTAATAATTCCATACCTCCATTAACCATCACCATGCCCAGTCGAGTGCGCCTTAACATCAGGTCATCGAGATGCACCACTGCCTCGTGGCGCGCCGCCCAGCGACATTCGGCAAGACAAAAGTCAGTGCCGGCAATACGCCGTTGCTCTGCAGGGGGTGCCGAATCGAGCAGCGACCTAGCCTCTGACCCGTAGCGCCCAAGCAGTCGTTGTGCCCAGACTGGGTCCTCGGGAATAAGTTCTTCAGCGGCTATCTGGGGGCTGTTAAACACTCGTTCATCAGTGAACCTCTGTGCCTCGGGCAGCCGCGCAGTCGCAGCGGCCAGGGCATCCAGAGCAATCAACCTAAAGGTGGTGAGCTTGCCGCCACTCACGGTAATCAAGCCATTGTCGGACCAGACCGCATGATCTCGGCGTTCGCGAGAGGGATCCTTTGAACTTTCCGAACCGATAACCGGTCGCACTCCAGCCCAGCTGGAAATAATATCGCTGCGGCTGATCGCCTGAGCGGGAAACTGAACATTAAAAGCCTGCAGCAAATAGTCCACCTCAGCGTTATCAATACTCGCCTCGATATCCAGATCTTCACTGTGATCGAGATCGGTGGTACCAATTACGGTGGTGCCTTCCCAGGGATAGACATAGACTCCGCGCTTATCTTCCGGGTGCAGTGATGTCAGCACATCGTTGACCGGCATTAGGTCTCGGTGAATAATCAGATGGCTGCCACGCAGTGGGCGAATGCGTTTTTCCGGATTGACTTGATTGCGTAGACGATCGGCCCAGGCACCGGTGGCATTGATCACCACAGGAGCCTGCAGGCTTATACCAGTGGCCGCATCGGGATCATCCAACACTACGCCTCGAATCTGATTGTCATCGAGCAATAGTTCGCTGACTTTGCTGTAGTTAATCGCCGTGCCGCCGGCACTGATACTCTCTTGCAAAACCCGCAGCACCAGCCGTGAGTCATCCACCATCGCGTCGCTGTATACCGCGGCACCATTTAGATGATCCTGTTGCAGCCCGGGAAAGCGTTGGCCGAGACGGCGATTGTTGTAATAGCGATGGTCGCGGATACCGGCGATAAAGTCATAGATCGTTAAAATAACCGCCATCGCCCAGCGACCCGGAAACAGACCCTTGCTGAGGGCAAAATAAAAATTAATTCGCTCGACTAACCCCGGCGCTTCCGCAAGCAGTCGTTCGCGCTCGGTGAGACTTTCTTTGGTTAGCTTAATGTCGCCGGCGGCGAGGTAGCGCAGACCGCCGTGAACCATTTTTGAAGAACGACTCGAGGTGCCGGAGGAAAAATCCCCCTGTTCAATCAGCAGTGCGCGGTAGCCCCGGCGCACGGCTTCTCGGAGAATACCGGCACCGGTAATCCCGCCACCAATAATAATGATGTCCCAGTCGAGAGATTCCCCGCTGCGCATCTCGGCGAGGAGTTTGTCACGTTGTGTAAATAGCGGAGTGCCATGATTGGACATATTAGTTCAACTCATCGGGCAACAGTTTTCCCGGATTCATCTGTCCCTTGGGATCAAATAGCTGACACAGAGAATTGATCGCCGCCAAACCCAGAGCGCCTTTTTCAGGGGCCAGATAGTCGCGATGATCGCGCCCCACGCCGTGCTGATGACTGATGGTGCCACCACTGGCCACAATCTGTTCGGCACCGGCAGACTTGAGTTTGTGCCAGCGTTCCATGGCCTGACCATAGCTGTCGCCGAGACGGAATAGATAAGTAGTATAAATACTCGAACCCTGACCATAGACATGGCTGAGATGAGTGTAGGCATGCACCTGCTCACCCTCATCGGCCAGAGCGTTGCGAATCGCCGACTCAATATTGTCCACTGCCTGTGGCAGCTTTGACCAGTCAACTGCTGTTTCCATGGTGTCCACTGCATAGCCGGCACTGCCCAGAGGGTCGCGCAAGTAGGGGGCACGAAAGCGTCCGTGAGCCCAGTTATCACCCAGGCCCAATTGGTCGGTCATGCCGCCGAGGCTGGTACAGTGATCCAGCGCCATCTCGTTGGCTATCGCGCAGTGGCGGGCAGAGCCAGTGACACCAAAGGTCATCATCACTTTTCCTGAACCAATACCTTTTGCCGCCAGTGCAGTTTCTAGAGCGACTATACCGCTGCTGTCATCGCCAGCACCCATATACAACAGGCTGGTAGTTTCCAATGGATTGCTCAGGCGCACCATCGACAGGGGAACACGCTGTTGAATTAATTCTCTGGCGGCCTGCAGTCCGACTTCCCACGAGGGGAAGAACACCACCTGAAAGGATTCCTCCTCCGGTAACTCTGTCACTCTGACCACCACTTCGGTAATAATCCCCATGCGTCCCTCAGAGCCGAGAATCATCTGGCGAATATCGGGGCCGGCAGAAGAGGCCGGAATAGTGGATATATCAAGAGTGCCGGCCAGGGTTTCAATAGAACCACCGGCAAACATATTTTCTATCCGACCATAGTGCAGAGATTGCTGTCCACTGGAGCGACTGGCGACCCAACCACCAACGGTGGAGAGTTCCCAAGACTGGGGAAAATGGCCTAGGGTATAGCCCTCTTTTTGCAGCTGAGCTTCTAATTCAGGTCCCGCTGCGCCGGCGCCAAAGGTGGCTAATTGGCTGTCGCGATCAAAGTGAATAAGTTTATTCATGGCGCTCATATCAATGGTCAATATGGGCCGCGCACTGATTTCGGGATTGATATGACCCACTACGGACGTACCACCTCCGTAGGGAATTACATCGAGGTCATGGTCTCTGGCATAGACAAGTAGTTCGCGCACCTGTTGGCTATTCTCAGGCACTGCCACGGCGTCAGGAAAACTCTCCACATCACCGCTGTGCATCGCCAGCCAATCCGGCAAACTCTGGCCTCGGGCATGGCGCACACGGATCTCTGGGTCAGTGTGGATCAGTGGATGGGCAGGGGCTCTGGAAGCAGGTACCTTGGCCATAACCTGTTCTAGAGTGGCTTCGCCGAGAGGCGTAGCAGGCCCCACGAGTGCTTGCAGTAAATTGCGCAGCCCACTGTTCAGTTCCATCAGCAGCTCGCTGTTTTCATTTCCCCAGCCATTCCATAGACGCATAGCAATACCTTAATAGTCGAATTTTTTTTTGAGACTAAGCCTTGTGGCGTATGATAATCTGCAGTTAATGTTGGTCACTGTCAGGTGGCGACAGCGGTGTGACTATTTCGGTCAGTTGTTTGCTCAGGGGGCAAAACATGAATCAAGTCGTCAGTAATGGGTTGGCCTCAGCGCCTGCGATTAAGCAGTATTTAAATGCTGCTCAAGCCTGCGGTGTCGATGTCCAGCCTTTGCTACTAGAGTCCGGAATAGACCCCAAACTGCTCGAAGACAATAATCGCCATCTGCCCAATGCCTGCATGGAGCGATTGTTGGCACTATTGATCCCGGCGAGCAATGACCCCTGTTTTGGCCTTCATGCCTCGGGTTTTGTCGAACCTGCGTCATTTAGTGTGCTTGGCTATATCTCCATGAACTGTTCGAGCCTGCGTATGATTCAGGCGAAAATCCCAATCTATGAAAAAATCGTTGGCGACATGGGCGTAACCTCCTTTGAAACGGATCACGGTGTTGTGCTGCAGCGCTGGCAGTGTCTGTTTACAGACCCCCTAGTCAAGCGCCACGAAGTAGAGAATGTTCTCGGATCCTGGGTCTGTTATGCACGACAGTTTCTCAATTTTGATCACTGGGAGAGTGTCTGGTTTGAACATTCGGCGCCGGCGGATCCGGCATTGCTCGCGGATTATCAAAAGGTTTTTAACTGCGAAGTGCTGTTTGATCAGCCCGCCAGTGGCATCCGTATTCGCGAGTCGATGCTCGATGATGTATTGCCACAGGCCAATGCAGAGCTGCTGGATATGCTCTTGGCGCATGCTACAAAATTAATGGCTGAGTTAGATCAGAGCCAG
The DNA here is from genome assembly GCA_029250825.1 of Porticoccaceae bacterium. GTDB lineage: Bacteria > Pseudomonadota > Gammaproteobacteria > Pseudomonadales > Porticoccaceae > HTCC2207. The sequence goes on along the minus strand of JAQXEN010000089.1, from coordinate 9,624 downwards.
CGCACCGCGGATCAGGTGAAAAACATTCTTCGGCTGATGCTCAATCAGCAGCCACCCTCCAGTGAGATGATCGCTGAAAAGCTTGGTATAAGCAGCCGCACCCTGCAGCGCAAACTCAACGAAGAGGGTACTCATTACAAAGATGTACTCAATGAACTGCGCTATGAACTGGCCGTCTATTTTCTCAAAAACACCAAACTTACTCTGGATAATATCGCCTACGAACTGGGCTATGCGGAGGCACGTTCGTTTTATCGCAGCTTCAAGCAGTGGACTGGAGAGACTGCAGGAGCTTATCGCGCAACCCATACTGCACGCTCAATAGACTGATTATTTTTTTAGCAGCCCCTGGTCATTGGCCCACTGCTGAGAATGGGCCATGCCATCTTTTAGGGAGACTTGCGGCGCCCAGCCGAGAATTCGCTGAGCTTTCTCAATACTGAACCAACTCTTGGTCGATAGCTGTGCCACTGTAGCAACAGAGGCTTCATTGACGCCGCCGGTTAGGTCCGCAAGTTTGGTTGCCAAAGTAGCGGCGATAAGCGCCAGCCGAGTCGATACTAGCATTGGCCCACGCTTATTGAGCCAGCTGTAGTGGTGACTAAAAAATTCCCTGCTACTGATATACCCCTGACAGGAGAGATTAAAGATTTCACCATTGGCCTCGGGGCACTCAACTGCCAATAGAATACCGCGGACCAGGTCGTCAATATAAGTCGGGCGGAAAAACCCCTCACCCTTCTCGGGCAGCATAAACTGTCCCTTGTGAATTGCTTCAAGGGGCAGTATTAGCCAGGGGCGACTGCCGGGGCCATAGACATCGCCGGGGCGCAGAATAACGACCTCTATGTTGCCCTTGGCGTGGGCCGCCAACACTGCGTGTTCAGACGCCAGTTTGGTCAGCACATAACTGCCACCGTCCCCATGCACTGGGTGATCCTCACTGAGTTCACCTGTGGCGGCATTGCCATAGGCAACAATTGATGAGAGTTGCACAAAACGCCGCACCTGATGTTTTTCAGCGGCGGCAATTAGCTTGGCAGTGGCCTGCACATTGACCCGCCACATATCGGCATCGCTGAGTGCATTGGAGACCAGTGCGGCAGTATGAATAATCACATCACATTGCTCGAGCAGCTCGGCAATACTCTCTGGGTTGCCAATGTCGCCCTCTACAATCTCAGCGCCATCGCCGCGCAAATCGACGCCCACCACCTCTACGCCCTGTTGCTTATAGTGGCGCATCAGACTGTTGCCAATAAAGCCATTGGCGCCGGTGATCAATACTTTGCTCGGAGTTTGCTCAGTCATATGGGTCCTTTTTATGGTTTTGTAGGATCTAATTGGTCGACAGATTGACGCGGGGTTACTGCATATTGCTGCGGTAATAACGGCCGGCAATTTTAGCTAAGGTCATTCTCGAGAGCAGGCGTGTGATGGCCACTGTGATGCGATTGGCGAGCCCAGTAACAATGGTTGGCCGGCCGGCGAGACAGGCTGCAATGCCCTGATCGGCAACCTCTCGGGGTGACTGCAGCATGCCTGCAGGAACCAATAACTTGCCTCCCTGTTCCGGATTGTCCATCATTTTTGTTGCCGTATAACCGGGGCATAGCGCGGTGACCGTGACCCCGGACTCACTGGCATTGAGCTCATCATGGAGCGCCTGAGTAAAGGACAGTACATAGGCTTTGGTCGCGGCATAGACATTCTGGTTGGGGATCGGTGTCCAGGCGGCGAGAGAGGCAACATTTAAAATATGTCCGCCAGTGCGACTCGCCATATGCTTGGCAAACAAATGGGTCAGTGAGGTCAGTGCGAGAACATTGACATTGATCATGCGCTCCTGAGCGGCCAGATCGAGTTCGGTAAAGAAACCATTCTGTAACAATCCAGCGTTATTAATTAAAAAGTCCACTTCAAGATCCAGTTTTTGAACTTGCTCAAAGAGATTCTGAGCCGCCCGAGGCGCAGCCAGATCCGCAGCTATAACCCTGCAGTTAATTGTTGGGTACTGGGCGACAAGACTCGCAGCAATTTCATCCAGCAGTGACTGGCGACGTGACACAAGGATCAAATTGTAGCCCTTGGCCGCGAGTATTTTGCAGCATTCAAGGCCTATGCCATCAGATGCGCCGGTTACTAGAGAAGTTTTATTTTGCATAGTCTGGTCCGCAGGGTAGAGAGAGTCTGTTAGTTATTATGGAGACTAACTGGAAGAGACTTATGTTAGCGAAAAATAAAGGCGCTTCACTGTCGCCAACAGTCAGTGCCGTGACAATTTCGGACAGCGGCAAAGCTGTATTATCAGTGGTGGGTTGGATATTAATTTGCAGCCATAAAAAAAGGACGGGGAATGCCCCGTCCTTTTTAGTACTAGCTTTTTTACACTTGATACATGGAGCTTAGAAGCTGTAGCTGACGCGTGCGCCCCAAACTGCACCACGAGCCATATAGCTGAAGTGAGCACCGCCAGCGAGTGGAACGTCAGCAGCACCAGATGCAGTGATCTTATCGGTGATATTGCGACCGAACAGCATCATGTCCCAGTTTTCACCACGGATACCAGTGCGGATGTTAATTTTCTCGAAACCGCTCTGAATATCGATTGGATCCAAGTCGCCTGTCATGTAGTACAAGTCGGTGAAGTTAACATCAAGTCCGGCGAACCAAATCAGACCGTTGTTCATAGGCTTAATATAATCAGCTGTGATTGAACCGGAGTAATCGGAACCTAACTGGCCTCCCGAGATATCCTGAGCTGAACCTGAGGCGGTACCATCACCCAAGAACTGCTGCTGACAACCCATTGCGGAAGTCACAGGAGAGCTTGACGTTAATGTGCCCAATCCCAACAGGGCAGAGGCCTGAGCTGCAGTACAACCGGCAGCATCAAAGGAACCATATTCACCATCGAGGAAAGCCATCGCTACGCCTAAACGCAGTTCATCAGTTGCCTGCCAGGCCATATCCATCTCAATGCCCTGAATTTCAGAGGTTGCGGCGTTAGCTACCACAAAGCCCAAGCCGACGAAGGTAGATACCTGCTGATCTTCATACTCACTATTGAAGTAGGCCCAGTTCAAGTTCATGGCACCATCTAACAACACATGCTTACCACCGATTTCAAAAGAGCTTGCGCTCTCATCATCGTACTCAAAACCAACGCCTGGCACAGTTCGTTGAACGGTTCCGTCAGCCAGGATGTTGGGGTTCTGATCATCCACAGAGTTAAAACCACCGCTTTTAAAGCCCTCAGAGTAGCTGATGTAGTACTTGCTCGTATCTGACTGCTGCCACTGCAAACTAGCTGCTGGGATAACCTGGTTGGTTGAACGCTCCTCATTAAAATCATGCGCCCAAACGCCAAATGATGCAGATTGCAGAGCGGCCAAGAACGGCGTTTCGTTTGGCGTTGCCAAACCCGTATAGCTAGCGGTGAGGTCAGCGCGAGCAAAGGCTTCTTTATCTTCTTCGGTATAACGCACACCAGCAGTCAAGGTCAGCGTATCTGACAACTCATAGGTGCCCTGGAAAAAAGCAGCCACAGTGTCTGTTACGCTCGCGTAGTTACTCACCCGACCGGCTTGGTTCCACATCGCCATGCCATCTACACCCCAGAAAGCGTCAACAGTGCCGATGCCAGTAGGCGTTGCCATCCAAGCGCCTATAGCCGCAGGGTCAGTGATACCCTGCGCACCAAGAATGGCGCCAGCAATTTGCGCTTTACTGAATGCCAAGAATGACGCTGTGCCATTGGCCGGGTCGCCGAGACCAGTGATGACTTTCATCAGGTCAGGATTTCCCAAAGTACCATCGACAATAACCGTACGGTCAATGTCCTGCTCTGCCTTAGACCAGTAAGCACCGGCAACAAATGAGAAGGTCTGATCAGTTGGAGAGGCGATACGGAATTCCTGACTTGTCTGTTTGTATTCAGAAATGTCGCTTCGACCAACAAAGGTCACTGGCAGCCAGTCGGCGTCCATACCATCTTCATAGTCATAGGTGTTTCGGCCTGTTACCGAGTGGAAGCTGTAACCATTATCCATCTCAATATCGATACGCAATGCGGTATCGCTAGTTTGCGTGTCTGTGCCCTCGAATTTTTCCTCAGTGCGGCCTAAATCGCGACCCAGCGACTGAGCCAGCGCCAAACCACCTATAGAGCGGCCATCACGAAATGCGTCGATATCGCCAGCGGCTACACTAGCAGCGTAGTCTGGGAACGATGCACCCATCATGGCGAACATAACTGCATTCGATGCAGGGATATTCGTTTCAGGTGCAAAGGTTGTTACTGCACCAGGTCCGCCAACACGTACAAAATCGCTCTCGCCGTGAGTTAACTTGATTGATGTACTGTCATTAGGCTCCCACATAGTAGTAAAGCGCCAGATAGTCTCGTCAGTTGAGGGCATAGCTGTTGGTGCACCATTCGCCGCAGTGGCAAAGCCGTTGTCCATATAGCCGTCATCGCTGCGATCTCTAAGGGCAATGCGGAAACCCAGAGTGTCAGATGGCGAATAGTTAAGGTGACCTTCAAATAACTCACCGTTATCAGTTTCCACTGTCGCGGCAATTTTCCCTGACATCCCTTCACCCATTTCAGGCTCTGCGGTGGTTACGTTAATCGCACCGGCCAAAGTGTTCTTGCCAAACAGGATACCCTGTGGACCACGCAGCACTTCCAGCTGCTGTAAATCAAACAGACCTGTTCTGATCTGACGGCTCTTGCCATAGTGGATGCCGTCAACATAAACGCCGACAGACTGCTCGAAAGACTGGTTAGCACCAACGCTGATGCCGCGCATACTGATAATAGTGTTTACCGCATTCTCTGAAATGCCGAGGTTAGGCACAAAACCTGAAAGCTCAGTAAAGCTTGTGATGCCGGCATCTTTCATTCTTTCGCCAGTGATAGCGGTCATGGAAATGGGTACGTCCTGCAGGCTCTCGGCGCGTTTCTGTGCGGTAACGATAATCTCTTCGAGTTGAGCCCCGTAAGCTCCTGTGGATATGGTTGCTATGGCTAATGCCAAACTACTGATTTTGAGAAATGAACTTCTTTTCGTTGATAGATGTGTCATCGAGCTTCCCCTGTTGGTATTGGAGCGGTTTCCCCGCATTTATTGTTGTTATTTGCTAATTGAAAAGATCCTTACAGACGAAGTGACTTCCCTGACATTAAAGAAGTAAAGTCTTTTCAAGATAGAGTTCCCTAATTTTTATTGGGCTTTAATAAATGACTGGTGCATTTAGTAGAACTCGCCTTTGTTATTTTTTTTTACCGTTGTTAAGTAGGCTTAAAATAGTTAATCAAAAAAAACGATTTCGGTTAATTAAAATACGTCCTGTTATTTTTCTAATCGTTTAAACGAGTTGTTAAGAAAATAACCTTATGAAAATCCTAAAAAATGCCAACGAAATTCATGATAGCCGAGGCCTATGCTTAAACACTGTCTAAAAGCGTCTCCGGGATGTCCATTTCAGCCAAAAGTCGCTTATAGAGACTCACAGCACATAAAAAAATGGAAACTAAACATATTTTAATAAAAAAAATAAAAGTCGATATTTTAAAATTCAAAAGTAAATAGAATATTTATCAATTAAACGACTCAGATTATGAGGAGTCGATTTTCGTCAAAATAAAATACAACAAAACATGTCAAAAATGGACTATATTTTTTGGACACGTTAATTTTCTGGTTTAACGTCTATTTTTAGAAAGTCCAGAGTTAGCGTTTTCAGTATTAATGGGCGCCAAAATCGGTGTTTCATTCTTCGCGCCAATAGGCACTAACTGGAATAAAAACTGGTGAAAAAAATTTACAGCAGGTAGCGATTAGGACAGCGTATTTCTGCGCTACTACAGATCGGCTCAGTGGAAAGTTAGGCACTGTTAGTTGGCCGTCCAATTCAGCTTCGAATGGTTTTTTATAGTCTATCTTTATAGAACGTAAATAATAGAACAGGGATCTGTTTTGAAGATAACAATTTTTGGAAGTGGATACGTTGGTCTTGTGACTGGGGCCTGTTTTGCCAATGTAGGCAACCAAGTAGTCTGTGTTGATATAGATCAGTCAAAGGTTGATGCGCTCAATGCCGGCCATGTCCCGATATACGAGCCGGGTCTGGAGAGCTATCTCAGTAGCTCGCTGGCAGATGGCAATCTTAAATTTACCACCGATGCCGCCCTGGCAGTGCAGCACGGTGAGATGATTTTTATCGGTGTGGGTACACCGGCCAATCAAGATGGTTCGGCAGATCTGCAATATGTCCTCAAGGTAGCCAGTAGCATCGGCGAACATATGGAATGCTATAAGGTAGTGGTAAACAAGTCGACGGTACCGGTTGGCAGCGCCGATTTAGTCACCGAACAGATTCAGGCGGCCCTCGACCAGCGCCAGGTTAATTGTGAGTTTAGCGTTGTATCCAATCCGGAGTTCTTAAAGGAAGGCGCGGCCCTAGCCGACTTTACTCGTCCTGATCGGATTATTGTCGGTACAGACAGCTCTCGTGTCGAAGAGCTGATGCACGAACTCTATGCTCCTTATAACCGTCAGCGCGACAAACTGATCTTTATGGATGTGCGCTCAGCGGAGCTGACCAAATATGCCGCCAACTCGATGCTGGCGACAAAAATCAGCTTTATTAATGCAATTGCTAATATCGCCGAGCTTGTTGGCGCCGATATAGAGCAGGTGCGCATCGGAATGGGTTCAGATCCACGCATTGGCTACAGTTTCATCTATCCCGGTTGTGGTTTTGGCGGCTCCTGTTTCCCCAAGGATCTCCGCGCTATGGAGGCGACCGCCATTAATGCCGGGTACCAGCCGAAACTATTGAGTGCGGTTACGGCGGTCAACGATCAGCAGAAGCATCGCCTGTTCGAAAAATTGTCAGATTATTTCAACGGTGATTTACAGGGCAAGACCGTAGCACTTTGGGGTCTCGCTTTTAAGCCCGGCACCGATGATATGCGCGAGGCTCCCAGTCGACTATTAATGGAGGCGCTGTGGCAGCAGGGTGCATCGGTGCGTGCTTATGACCCCCATGCAATGGATGCTACTCAAGCTATATATGGGGTGCGAGATGATCTGCTGCTTTGTGGCACCAAAGAAGCTGCACTCTGTGGTGCTGATGTCTTGGTGGTATGCACCGAGTGGAAGCCGTTTTGGTCCCCTGACTTTAGCCAGATCAAAGAAGCGCTCAACTATCCAGTAATCTTTGATGGTCGCAACCTCTATGATCCAAAGCGCGTGCAAGAGCATGGATTGCAGTATTTTGCCATTGGTCGGCAGAATCGGTCTGATCAGAGTACAGCGGAGCAGGCTGACAGAGTGCTAAATAACATGAGCCTGTCGCCCGATCGTTTTGAGGATCAGTCTGTCAGATCAGAGCAGGGCATAGTGTAAGCTATTGAAATTATGCTGGTATGCTGCATAGCGTGACGCCAAAATATTAGCAGAGTTTGAGGCGCAGACGTGTCGGTGCTCCTTTGCCGTCACAAAAGTCCCCGGGGCCAGTGTCGGCTGCTCAATTTTGCCCTAAAAGCTACTATCGGGCTGTTCACTCTGTCACTTTTGATCTCTTCACAGATTACTGCAGCCTAAATTAAGATCTAATGGCCGGCAGGGCCGAGAACGGCAGTTAGGCCGACACTCCGTCGTTCTCGATGCGGTTTGTAGGTGATTTTACGCGACAGGGGAAGCCCATCTCAAAGTCCAATAACTCCTTGAACCAGCTTATACCGACGACATAACAAAGCACTCTGAGGCCTCTGCGAGCCAGCTGAACTTTAAGTTTATAGTGCAATGCGCAGATTTTGGGTGGTTTAAACACGATTAACACACCTAAAACTTCGGGTATCTGCACCTACCAGGTCTGCAAAGTTGCATTTTAATCGGACTTAGCGGATCAATCTCAACGTTGATCAAAGCTACGCCTTAAAATCTATAGAGCTATTCTTCCGCCGGGTCTACCGCAGTTACAGCGCTGCGCCGAGGCTCATTTATTTAATTTCGTATGATTCTTTTATTTAGTATTTAAAGTTGACGCCCTAAGTTAGAGTCGCTAGTATCTCCTCAAAGTCGTAAAAGCGGCTGGGGCGCGGTGTTTCTACGGAAAAGATTTATATCCAAGGGTGGATAAGCAGCGAATCATTGTTAACTTGATATACGGAACTACTATGAAAAAAATTACTCCCTTGAAGGGGCGGTTAGCATTGATACTGCCGTTCATTCTTTTACTACCTGTGGGGGCTGCACACGCAATTAGCCCTCAGATAGCAGATCATGACTATGTTGGGCAAGATTCGCCTCTCGGTGTTATTACCTTTGCTACTGAAGTTGATGAAGATATCGATGATGATGATAATCTCGACATTAATGAGACTGATTCAACCTTTACAGGGTGGGTCGATGCCAATGGTTTGCCTGGCACGATAGATGGCGACTCTAACTTTGACGTTGGTGCCGATAAAGATAGCAGCGGTGGTTGGTCTCTGAATGATGTCGACTACGATAATTCCACTGGTCTATGCACCGAGGCTGTAGCGTCGAACTGTACGCCACGAACTCTTAGTCAAGCCGATATTGATACTCTTACTGCTCTTGTTGGCACTCAAAATGTAACCTCAAGTTCTGGTGGAATCCTCATCGGTGGCAATGGTCCATCTCAAAGCGAAGATCTGGATGGCGATAACAGTTTTGACCGTTATGCTGAAGATCTCGATAATGACGGCCACCAAGACGTATTCGAGGATACTAACTTTAATGATCTTCTCGATACCGGTGAAGACACCGATCACGACGGTGTCTGGTCAGTTGGTGATGTAGACGTTGATAACGAACTCGGTTTTGGTTACAACTACACAGTTGACGGGACAGAAGCGGATTCATCCTTCATCGGCACGACTGCAGGCCTCGACACAGATGAGGATGTAAACAATAACGGGAGCTACGATTATTTAGAAGATATCGATTCAGATGGCGTCGCTGATGCTCACGAAGATGTTGATTTGGATAATCATTTTGACCAGGGCGAAGATACTAATGGCAACAAGCTATGGGATGTCGGCGAGATAGATCGTAACGGTAGCGCCTGTGTAAATTACTCCATTGGGTGTGACGCAAACGGAGATCCAGTTCTGAATTACGTAGTAACAGCAGGCGACGGTTTAGATGGTACTGCCAAGGGAATGGAGTTTACTGAGGATTTAAACCTCAATGGTATTTTCGACGCCGGAGAAGATCTGGATGGCGATGGTCACTTTGACAACAATCATGAAGATCAAAACAATGATGGTAATTGGGACAGGGTTGAAGACCAAAATAGTAATGGTTACTGGTCAGTGGGTGATGTTGATTTAAATGACAGCCTTGGACTTGGTTACAATCACACTGTTACTCAGGTCGATATTGACGGTGAAATTGCTGCACTATTAAGCGACGCAGAAACTAACGGCGTTGAAGGTACAGATTACCTCAAAAGTGACCAAGACGGTGACTCAGTCTGGTCAGTGGGTGATATTGATTACGGCCAGGTTCTGTCTATAACACGAGACTCTTCCTCGGGCGTATGGGATCCCTTGACTCAAGATGACATTGACGCGATCAATGC
>JAQXEN010000043.1 GCA_029250825.1 Porticoccaceae bacterium | reverse complement strand
GGTGCAGTTGCTGAGCGCATGAAGCTATGGGCATTCCTGGCCTTTGCTGTAGTGATGACTGGCTTTATCTATCCTATGCAGGGTATGTGGAAGTGGGGCGGCGGTTTCTTGGACGCAGCGGGTTTCCAAGATTTCGCGGGTTCTGGTGTTGTTCACCTCTGTGGTGCTACTGCTGCACTGGCTGGCGTATTGTTGCTTGGCGCTCGTAAAGGCAAGTACTCAGCTGATGGCAAAGTTAATGCGATCCCCGGCGCCAACATGCCTCTCGCGGCTATCGGTATGTTTATCCTGTGGATGGGCTGGTTTGGTTTCAACGGCGGTTCTGAGTTGATGGTGTCTAACATTGCTGAAGCTAACGCAGTATCGGATATCTTTGTTAACACTAACGCTGCTGCCTCTGGTGGCCTGATTGCTGCCCTAGTTCTGGCTCAGTTGATGTACGGAAAAGCCGATCTGACTATGGCTGTTAACGGTGCTCTGGCGGGTCTGGTTGCTATTACTGCTGAGCCTCTGGCTTGGACTGGCGGCGCTGCGACTCTGGTTGGTGCTGTTGGTGGTGTGATCGTGGTCTTCTCTGTGAAGATTATGGATAGCTTTAAAATTGATGATCCCGTCGGTGCAATCTCTGTACACGGTGTTGTTGGTATCTGGGGTCTGTTGGCAGTGTGTTTCTCTGGCAACGACAGCGCAACTCTGGTCGGACAGCTGACTGGTATTGCTGTGATCTTTGCCTGGACCTTTGTTACTAGCTTTATTGTTTGGACGATTCTGAAAGCTGCAATGGGCATTCGTATCTCTGAAGAACAAGAGTTTGAAGGCTGTGATATCGCTGAGTGCGGTATTGAAGCTTACCCTGAGTTCTCTGCAGGGAAATAGTTTTAGATTCCCCCCTGAGTAGTACCTTTCCGGGGCCTTATGGCCCCGGATTTTTTTTGCCTTTAATTTATTCACTGTGATTGCTGGCACTCAATAACAGGTCGATACCCCTATATTTGGTCAATAGACTTAACTGAAGATGCAATTTTTACTTAAAAGCGGTATCTTTGCCGAAGAAATACAATTACCCGGAGATCCACATCAATGAAGTTAATTACAGCGATTATCAAGCCATTTAAACTCGACGACGTGCGTGAGGCACTTGCAGATGTAGGTGTGCAAGGTATTACCGTAACTGAGGTCAAGGGCTTTGGTCGGCAGAAAGGGCACACTGAGTTATATCGTGGTGCTGAATATGTGGTAGATTTTTTACCTAAGATTAAGCTTGAAATCGCCATTGGCGCCGAAATGGTCGACAGTGTGGTTGAAGCAATTGCCAAGGCAGCTGCCACAGGCAAGATTGGCGATGGCAAGATTTTCATCTCCACTCTCGATGAAGTGATTCGTATTCGTACAGGTGAAACAGGCGAACAAGCTGTTTAGTCCCCGTTGATATTTCGGCTAAGGCTCTCTCCTTGCAGAAAGCCTTAGCCGGTTCCATTGTCAGCCTCTTTACGCCAGAAAAGGGAACCTCTGTGGAGTATCCAACTCCAATACAGCCTCTACAAACCATCTAGGATAGACAAGTGCATAACTTCCTCAGCAAAGCCAAAAGCCATATCTCCAGTTCTCTAGTCATCTTGTTTATCAGTCTTTGCTGCGCTCAGTGGGCGCTGGCGGCTAGTGAGAAAGAGATTCTGGGCAATCTGTCCGCAGTGCGTCCCGACCTTAATTTTGAATTTGTCGGCGAAGCCCCTCTGCCTGGCTTCTATCAGGTGCAGGTTCGGGGTGGTCCGTTGCTCTATGTCTCTGAGGATGGTGGTCATTTCTTTGATGGCAATCTCTATCAAATTACCCGCAGCCAATTTGTCGATGTTCGCGAGTTGGCTCTGAACGACACCCGGCGCGACCTTTTTGCCACTCGTGGCACCGAGGACATGATTGTGTTTAAGGCTAAGGGGCAGGTTCGGGCGATTATCAATGTGTTTACCGATGTGGACTGCGGCTACTGTCGCAAGCTGCACAATGAGGTGCCCCAGTTAAACGCTATGGGTATCGAAGTGCGCTATTTGGCCTTTCCACGGGCCGGATTAGAGTCCGAGTCATACGATAAAATTGCCACGGCTTGGTGCTCTGACACCCCTAACGAGACGCTTACGGCAATCAAGAATGGCAAGCGTATCAGTGCCGCAGTGTGCAAGGATAACCCTGTTGCTGAGCACTACCGTCTTGGCGGTTCTATGGGTGTCACCGGCACACCGGCGATTATTCTGATGGATGGTACTTTGATTCCGGGCTACAAACCTGCGGCTGAACTCGCCGAGTTTTTGGGTGTAAGTTCAACCAACTGATTTGCGGCGCTTATATGGCGATAAAAAGCGCCCGCTTTAACGAATATCAACCGCCCTTGCATTGACAGAGGGCGGCCTGCCATCTACTGTTGTGCCCTCTATTGTTCACTCATTTTTAGTTCGGGGAAACACCTTGAAATCGGTAAAAGTCGGTATCTGCGGTCTGGGCACAGTTGGCTCAGGCACACTCAATCTTCTTCAGCACAACGCCCAATTAATCAACCCTCGAGCCAACTGCGAAATCGCCGTGACTCAGGTGGGTGCGCGGCGTGACAATCCAAACTGTGACACATCTGCCCTGCAGGTCTCGCGGGATATTTTTGAGGTTGCCAAAAACCCGGATATTGATATTGTCGTGGAATTGATTGGCGGCACCACAGTGGCCCGAGATCTGGTTATGACTGCCCTTGATAATGGCAAGCATGTGGTCACAGCCAACAAGGCATTGATCGCCGAACATGGTATGGAGATTTTCGCCCATGCTGAGAAGTGTAATCTGATCGTAGCCTATGAAGCGGCAGTGGCCGGCGGCATTCCAATTATTAAAGGCTTGCGCGAAGGCTTGGCCGGCAACCGCATCAACTGGATGGCCGGCATTATTAATGGCACCACAAACTTTATTCTCTCTGAGATGGACAGCAAGGGTCGTGAGTTTGCCGATGTGCTCACCGAAGCTCAGGAAAAAGGTTACGCCGAAGCGGATCCCACCTTTGATGTGGAAGGCATAGATGCTGCCCACAAACTGGTTATTATGGCGTCACTGGCATTTGCCATGCCCCTCGATAGCAGCAAGATCTTCACAGATGGCATCACCAAGCTGGATCCTCAAGATGTGGCCAATGCCCGTGAGATGGGTTATGCCGTGAAGCATCTGGGTATCGCTCGTCAGACTGACAAGGGCGTGGAACTGCGGGTTCACCCAACTCTAGTGCCTAAAAACTGCCTGATCGCCGGTGTAGATGACGTCTTAAACGCGGTGATGGTCAATGCCGATGCTGTTGGCACTACCTTATTCTATGGTCCTGGAGCCGGCGCGGCGCCTACGGCCTCATCAGTGGTGGCCGATATTATTGATCTGGCGCGGGTGATGAATAATGATCCCCAGAGCTGGGTTCCCGCTCTGGGCGTGCCTACCAGTGCGGTTGCAGCGCGGGATATCCTTGATATCCAAGAGGTCGAAACCAGCTTTTATATGCGCTTCTCAGCTCTCGATCAGCCCGGTGTGTTGTCCACCGTCACCGGTATCATGGCGAATGCTGGCATCAGTATTGAGGCGATCAACCAAAAAGAGCAGCCGGCCACGGAAGAGTATGTGGATGTGATTATCTTGACCAATATCACCCACGAGAAATCCTTGGATGCAGCGGTTGAGCAGATTGAGCAACTTGAAACAGTACGCGGTCAGGTAAGCTTTATCCGCGTCGAACACTTGGACCAGTAAATGAAATATATCAGCACCAGAGGCGGCGGTGAGCCAAAGACTTTTGAAGAGGTTGTACTCACCGGTTTGGCGCCAGATGGCGGACTCTATGTCCCTCAAGAATTGCCTAAATTCAGTACTGAAGAGATTGCCTCCTGGGCCGGCCTCTCTTATGAGGATCTGGCGTTAAAAATTATTACGCCCTTTGTTGACGGTGCGATTCCCCATGGGGATCTCAAAGAGCTAATTGATAAATCCTACTCGACCTTCCGTCACGGCGGTATTGCGCCCCTGGTTCAGACCGGGCACAACGAATGGATTATGGAGCTGTTTCACGGTCCGACTCTGGCCTTTAAAGATTTTGCTCTGCAGTTTTTGGGCAATCTGCTTGACTATATTCTCGCCAAGCGCAATCAAAAAGTTGTGATTATGGGTGCCACCTCCGGTGATACCGGCTCCGCGGCTATTGAGGGCTGCCGTCGCTGCGAAAACATCGACATCTTTATCTTGCATCCCCACAACCGCGTATCTGAGGTTCAGCGTCGTCAAATGACCACTGTGGCGGCAGACAATGTGCATAATATTGCCATGCACGGCAATTTTGATGACTGTCAGAATATGGTAAAAGCGAGCTTTAGCGACCAATCTTTTCTCCCTGAAGGTCGTCAGTTAGCTGCGGTTAACTCGATTAACTGGGCGCGTATTATGGCTCAGATTGTCTACTATTTTTGGGCTTCTCTTTCTCTGGGTGGCCCCCAGCGCAAGGTATCGTTCTCAGTTCCCACCGGTAACTTTGGGGATATTTTTGCCGGTTATCTGGCTCACAAGATGGGATTGCCTATCGAACAGTTGGTGATTGCCACTAATCAGAATGATATTTTGCACCGCTGTATCAGCGACAATGACCACAGCACTCGTCCCCTTGAGCAGAGTTTGGCGCCGAGCATGGACATTATGATCTCGAGCAATTTTGAGCGCCTGCTGTTTGATCTCTACGATCGTGACGGCCCGGCGATTGCCGAGTTAATGAAAGAGGCTAAAGCCGGCCATATGAACCTCAGTGATTCAGCCTTGATCGAAGCACGGAAACTGTTTTCTAGCTACCGCTGTGACAATGACGGCATGTTGGAGATGATTCGCAGTGTCTTGCAGGAGAGTGATTATCTGATGGATCCGCACACAGCCATTGGTTTGGATGCGGCACGTCACTGTCGGGCTAATAATGAAACACCGATGGTAACCTTGGCCACAGCCCACCCGGCGAAGTTTCCCGATGCAGTCCGTGAAGCGGGTTATCCCACTGATCCAGAGTTGCCGACTCATATGGCGGATCTATTTGAGAAAGAAGAGCACTATGCAGTGTTGGACAATGATCAGGATGCGGTTCAGGCGTTTATTGCGGGGAATATTACGGCTTAGTATTTGCTGTTTGCCGGAGTATGGCCTGCTGGCCTGAGTTCGCTATATGCTGTCTCCTGCCAGAGTGCTCAATTCGTTATCTCGATACAGCGGAGCGACGAGGGATCTTGAGGTCTCTCACATGCGTTCGAGATGACAGGTTGGGTGTTATTTGATCAGAGCCCCCCAATTAGTCATCCCGTCAGAGCGGAGCGGCGAGGCATCTTGAAATCTCTCACATGCGATCGAGGTGGCAGGTTGGGTGTTATTTGATCAGAGTCGCATCGCATCTCATCTGTTACTGAATTAAAGACTCTTTATTGTCATCTCGACTGAGCATAGAGACAAGGGGTCTCCAATCAATACCCACCATCCACAAACTTCCACCCCATATCCTCAATCACTTCGGTTACTATAAAGCAGCACTAAAATACCGGAGAGTAGAAGATGCACCCTGAAATCAAGACCCATTACCGCGCCTGTAACCTTTGTGAAGCCATCTGTGGCCTTGAGATTAAAACTCAGGGCGAGCAAGTTCTATCTATTAAGGGGGACAAAAACGATCCCCTAAGTCGCGGTTATATCTGCCCCAAGGGCACAGCAATGCAGGATATCTATACCGATCCAGATCGTCTGCGCATGCCGGTTGCCAAGCGCGGTGATAGCTGGGTCGAAATCAGTTGGGAGGAAGCTTTCAGTACGGTTGCCGAAAAACTGGCGGCGGTTCAGGAGCAGCACGGCGCAGATTCTGTCGCCTTTTATGCCGGCAATCCCAATGTGCACAACTACGGTAGCATGACCCATGCCAGTGTGTTGCGCAGGGCGGTGAAAACTAAGACGCATTTTTCTGCTACCAGCCTTGATCAGTTGCCCCACCATCTAACCTCTCTAAGTCTCTTCGGCCATCAGTCGCTGATTCCTGTGCCGGATATTGACCACACCAATTACATGTTGATTATTGGCGGCAATCCTCTGGCCTCCAATGGCAGCATTATGACCGTGCCGGATGTCCCCAAACGCCTCAAGGCAATCCAGCAGCGCGGTGGGCGCTTTATAGTGATCGACCCGCGGCGCACGGAAACCGCAGAAATTGCAGATCAACATCTATTTATTCGCCCGGGAACCGATGCCTTTCTATTAATGGCTATGCTCAATACCCTGTTTGCAGAAAACCTGGTGCATACCGGCCACCTCACCGATCTACTGGTGGGCATCGATGAAGTGCGCAGTGCCTGTGAATCATTTACTCCGGAGTTAGCTGAACAGCGAACCGGAGTTGCCGCTGAGCAGATCCGTCAACTGGCCCGAGATATGGCTACTATAGAGGGCGCTCTCTGCTATGGCCGCATGGGTGTGTCAGTGCAGGTCTATGGCACCCTCTGTCAGTGGGCGATTAATATGATCAATATACTCACCCACTCGCTGGATGTGCGCGGTGGCATGATGGCCTCGTCCCCGGCCTTTGGCTTTATTCAGCCTGGGGAGTCTGGGGCAGGGCACTTTGCGGCCTTCCACAGTCGTGTCAGTGGGCTGCCTGAATTTGCCGGAGAGTTGCCCGCCACAGTGATGGCGGAGGAAATGCTAACTGAGGGAGAGGGACAGATTCACGCATTGGTGTCTATTGCCGGCAACCCGGTCCTCTCAGCTCCCAATGGCCAGCAGATTGATCGGGCACTGAGCGGCTTGGACTTTATGGTGAGTCTTGATTTTTATATCAATGAAACCACCCAACACGCGGATATTATTTTGCCTCCCACCAGTGCCCTAGAGCACGACCACTACGATATTGCCTTCCATCGACTGGCGGTGCATAACACGGCGCGCTTTAATGAGGCGGTGTTTGAGCCAGCGCCAGGGGCATTGCATGACTGGGAAATCTTTAATGGTCTGGGGCAGGCTGTGGGCGCCCGCAAAGGCACCGAAGTCAAGCCACTGCCGTCTCCGGACCAGTTAGTTGATAGAGGCATTCAGCGCGGGCCATACAGTGCCGCGGCTGGCCATGAGTTAAACTTGACCCTAGATAAAATCAAACAGCATCCTCACGGTTTAGATCTGGGTAAGCTGGCTCCTAGTCTGCCCGAGCGTCTCTGTACCAGTGACGGAAAAATTACCCTGATGGCAGACTATATAGCCAAAGACCTAAAGCGTCTGAGGGCAGATCTCGCGGTAACCGAAGCAGATGAGCTGCTACTTATTGGCCGCCGTCATATTCGCAGTAACAATTCTTGGATGCATAACTCCCATCGTCTGGTAAAGGGCAAGCCGCGCTGGCAGTTGCTGATGCACCCAGATGATCTGGCGTCTCATAAACTAGAGGATGAGTCTCAGGTGCGTATTCAATCCCGTGTCGGCGAGGTGGTGACACAGGTGTTGGCCAGTGATGAGGTGATGCCCGGTGTGGTGAGTCTGCCTCATGGTTGGGGCCATAAGCGCGCTGGGGTTAGCTTGGCCATTGCCAGCGAGCAGGAAGGGGTTAGTTGCAACGATCTGACAGATGACCAGCTGATAGATCAGATTAGTGGCAATGCTGCATTAAATGGCGTGCCGGTTAAAATTTTTCCGCTTCAGGGCAGTCCTGAGTAATTCGCCGATTCTGATAAAAACTGTGGCCAGTGCCTTAGTTAAAAACGCTGGCCACCCATGTTCTCCGGGTTCTGTTTGGTCGTTATGCCGCGGCCTAGATCTGAGCCTTTTCTGACTCTTACATTGCAACGTAAGTCTGTTATGTCTGCCAACGCCGAAATAACTTAGTGGCTGTTAGTTCGGTGCATCCAGTTTCAAACCGAAAAAAGCAAAAAAATGGACTAAATAATACAAAAAGCGTCATTTAGTAACATTATCATATGGACACTATTTGTATTTCATAGTATCTTTAAGTTGTAAAACTATCAAATGGACACTATGCAAAAAGTATAGTATCTTGGAATAATAGAGGTCTAGAAGTGCCGGCTAACTGCTAAATATTGGCTCTATCGATGAACGACATAATTATAAGTATCACTGGGGGAACAATGCTCAAACCTCTTCAGGCAAGATTGGCTGCGGTAATTATGCGAAATTCTTCGCTGTCGCTGCTAGTGCTTGGTGCAATAACATTATTTTTTGCTGTGGGTCTGCAATTTGTAGAGCTGCGCACGATCTTTTCTGATTTACTTCCAAAAAATCATCCCTTCGTTGAGACGTTTTCCGACCATCCGAATTTTGGTAATCCGCTTACCGTCACCATCATGGTGAAAAATAAAGAAGGTAGTATCTATAATCCAGATACTTTGCAGAAAGTATGGGATCTCACTCGGGATATCGATCTCGCGGCTGGCGTAGATCACGATCAAATACTCTCTATTGCAACAGAAAAGGCGCGCTATTCTGAGGCGACGCCCTTTGGTATCGAAAGCCAGCCACTGATGGGCGATGCGGTTCCCGCAACGGACCAAGATATACTCGACTTCCGTCAGAAAGTGAAAAAAGCGCCTAATGCGCGAGCATTTCTAATCTCCCAAGATGAGTCCGCAACTCTTATCAAGGCAACCTTTATTGAGCGCCTAGTAGATTACGGCGAGCTGTTTGGCTACGTGCAAAATTTGGTTGAGAGCGAGCGCGACGCCAAGCATGAGATTCATGTCGCGGGGCAGCCGATGCTTACCGGTTGGGTCTATAGTCACCAGGCTGCGATGCTGGGCATCTTTGGTATAACCATTATCGCGCTGATCGCCTCTCTGATAATTTATATGTCCAACTTTGTTGGCGTGGTTATTCCGGTGGTCACCAGTGCGGTTGCCGCGGTCTGGGGTTTTGGTTTTGTTGGTTGGTTAGGCTATCCCATTGAACCGCTGATAATGGTGGTGCCACTGCTATTAGTGGCTCGCTCTTTCAGTCACTGTGTTCAGTTTATTGAGCGCTATTACGAGGTTTATCCTCAGGTAAAAGACAAGAAAAAGGCTGCAGAAACCGTACTTGGGGTGATGATGACACCCGGTGGCCTGGGTATCTTTACCGATGCGATCGGTATTTTGCTGATCATCGTTGCACCCATACCGGCTATGGAGCGATTCGCGATCTTCTGTGGTTTCTGGGCGCTGATTTTATTCCCCACCAATGTACTGTTGTCGCCGCTAATGCTGTCTTTGCTCCCGGAGCCAAAAAATGCAGCGGTGATAACTGGAGCGGACAAAGAGGGTGGCCAGTTTTGGCATCGCGCGATGCACAGTGTATTGGCTGCAATCGCAACACTGTCCCACGGTTTTCGCGGCAAGGTTACGGCCGTTATCACGCTGGTTTTGGTTGTCGTCAGTATTGGTCAGGTGATACAGATTAAGGTCGGCAACCCGGTTGAGGGCACCAGTCTGCTGTGGGAAGACTCGGAGTACAACCAGGCGGTCTCTTCTATCAATCAAAACTTCGCCGGTCTTAACACTCTAGAAGTTATTTTCGAGGCCAAAGATGCTAACAATCCCAGTCGTGTAGCTAGGCAGTCGGACACGGTATTTTCCATGTTGGCACTGCAGCGCAATTTGGAAAAGCAGGACAATCCTCCTGTGGCCACGCTCTCCTTTGCCGATTATCTCCCCGAGGCCAATCGTCTGTTTAGTGGTGGCAATCCTAAGTGGTCGCCTCTGGATCGCAATCAGCAGGCGGTTACCGCTGCCTCTGGCGCGGTAATGATTGGCACTGGCCCGAAAGCGTTTTTACATGTCACTGACTTTGTTCAGCAAAATGCCACGGTCTCCCTATGGTACAAAGACAATAAACAGGAAACTGTTGATCTGGCACTTGAGCAAACTCGCGCGGCACTGGATGAGATAGGTCTAGACCACGAGAGTTTCAGCGTACGCTTGGGTACAGGCACCATTGCCCTGCAGCAGTCAATCAATGACACCGTGGATTACTATCAGTGGGTGATTCTGGGGCTGCTTAATCTGGTTATTCTCGTTACCTGCAGCTATGCCTATCGCTCGGTTACCGCGGGTGTCTTGCTGTTAATTCCGGTAAATATTTCAAACGTTTTTCTCGGCGCAGTGATGGTGCAGATGGGCATAGGTCTGGATGTGAATACCTTGCCGATTTCTGCCATTGGTGTTGGCGTCGGGATTGACTACGGCATCTATCTGCTCAGTAGAATCTGTGAAGAGTACGCCAAGTGTAATAACCATGCCAAGGCTATCAGCAAGGCTGTAGTGACCACAGGTAAGGCGATTTTCTTTACCGCGACTATCGTGCTGATTGCCATCCTACCCTGGTACTACCTCTCGGAACTCAAGTTCCTGGCCGATATGGGGCTGTTACTGGTAATGGTTATGTTGATCAATATGGTTGTTGCATTGATCGTGCTGCCACTTGAAGTCTGGTTGGTGAAGCCGCGATTTATGACGACTAAAGGTTTGTTGGGCAGTGGCGAAGACGATCTCTTTGAGGTTGCTGACAATTCAGTTGTAGGGAAATCTTTTGAGAAAGAAAAAGCAGTACCAGTAAATTAAAAATTTAAAATTAAAAAAAACTAAAAAAACTAAAAAAGCAATATTAGAAAAGCATTAATAAAAGGGGTAGTTAAATATGAACAATAACGAATGTACACATGATTATAGTAGACGTATGTTTCTCGATAAGGTGTCTAAGGGCGTCGCAGGAGCTGGTGTTCTCACGCCGCTTTGGCCGTTAATTTCACAGGCTCAAGATATCTCCGCAGCTTACCCTGAAGAGCTGTTGTCTATCGAAAGTTACACCAAAGGTAA
This sequence comes from Porticoccaceae bacterium, assembly GCA_029250825.1. GTDB lineage: Bacteria > Pseudomonadota > Gammaproteobacteria > Pseudomonadales > Porticoccaceae > HTCC2207. Next base: position 1,356 of record JAQXEN010000043.1, on the reverse strand, counting down.
GATCAAAGTTGGCGATATGCTAACCTCCGAAAACGTTGAGCATGTGCAGGACCTTCTGGATCCCATTACTTACATTGAAGTGCTTGAGCAGGGTCGTCAGATCAAAATCGTTGAGACCACTACTGACGTTACTAAGCTATTTCCTGCTGAATACCTTGAAGCAACTATCAAAAACCAAGGTAAAGCAAAACTAGATGAAAATAATAATGTTGTGACCCAAGAGGGTGAGCCCTGGATTGGCGGAAACCCGTTTCCCGATGCCAAAACTGGTCTCGAGGCATATGCCAACCTAACTCTGAGTTGGGGTCGTCATGATTCGGCTATGTACGCGATCCGTGACTGGGATATAGGTCCAGATGGCAGCGAGCAGTATCAGTATGATTTTGTTTGGGCTGAGCAGAACACCGTGGGTCTGACCAACAGCGATACACCTTATATGGAAGGTCGTGAAGATCTGCTGCGTTACAACGCAATTTGGTTCACCTATCCGAATGATTCTCGCGGTACCTCGTTTGTAAATACCTGGTACTACGATCAGCGTAAATTTCCTGATCTCTACGGCTATATTCCCGCCTTTAAGCGCGTGCGTCGATTCCCATCAAGCCAGCGTTTTGAGCCATTAGTGCCGGGTATCACACTGTTCTTGTCGGATGGCTGGTGCGCTGGTGACCCGATGCTTACCTGGGGCAATTATGAAATTGTCGCTCGCAAGCCAATGTTGGGTGGTGTCAGTGAGAATTGGCATGGTAGCAATCCTAACTCTGAGCCAACGGTTCACGGTGGCCCTCAGGGTAAGACCTTCTTTGAAACCACTATGGAATTGATTCCAGAAGTCATCGTTATCGATCTAGAGCCAACCGGTTTCCCACGTGCACCTGTGGGTAAGAAACGCGTTTGGCTGGATACGCGAACGATGATGTTCGTCGCCTGTGTGACCTATGACCGACGCGGTGAACTGTGGAAATCTGTGCAGGTTACCACCAGTCAGTTTATCGATGGCGATACTGTCAAGATGGACGGCGATCACCCAGGTTGGTCTTGGACTAAGTGTCACGTCCATGATATTCAGTCCAATCGAATGAGTCGCTTCTATCATGCAGAAGAAATTCGCGGTGGCTTTAAGTCCGGTTGGAATCAGGACGGTCTATATGAAAAATATATGACTATCCCTGCCATCAGACGACTGGGTAGCTAATCGATGAATTTCCGTTCACTACCTCTCTTAGTGGTCGCTCTCGGTGTTTCTTTATCCGGGGCGTCACTGAGTAACACTGTCCAAGTCCATAAAGGTACAGCCCATGATGCACTCTATGGGTTGTGTGAGTCTGGGTCTCAGCAATTGGCTGTCGGTGATGC
>JAQXEN010000033.1 GCA_029250825.1 Porticoccaceae bacterium | reverse complement strand
TACTGTCATCTCGAGCGCAGGTGAGAGATCTCGGGCTTGGGAGTGGGTTCAGGTTTTGAGGTCCCTCGTCGCTGCGCTCTGTCGGGATGACAGGTTAGGGTTACTGTCATCTCGAACGCGGGTAAACGGTCTCAGCCTTCCGCTATTACAACCATAGATCATCGTTTCACGACAGGGTTTAATTCACCCGTCCGCTGGAGTATAGAGGCCAATATACCTTGCTATACAAGGGTATTCATAAGATACTCGAAAATGGATAAACCACTTAATCGCGCCTTTGATTTGCTCAGCTGTGCCAACTCAGCTGGACGCATCAGGTTGTAGTATTTTAAAAAATAGAAGAAGGCAGTCTAACAATGAATCAAGTTCGCAAAATATATTTCGGTTGCTTTGTGTTAGCCGCTCTTATTTTTACCGCAACTAGGGTCTCTGCCGAGGATCTAATTGGGCTTTGGGCGATTGCTGAGAAGCAAGACGGCAAGTACCTTTCCGCTAAATATCGGTACCTTGCTGATGCTGAGAGTATTAAGCAAACCCGAGCGCAATTGCTGCCGACTATTTCTTACAACTATGAGGATAAAAACACCGATCAAGTTATCAATGAATCTGACAATGCAGTTTTTAACCTCGGTAAAGACAATTACACCACTACCACCAAGGGCTTCCGTATTTCTCAGGCCATTTTTGACTACGCCCGCTGGTCTCGCTACAAACAGTCGAAAATCTTTGTCAATAAATCTGAGATTGAATATCAGTTGGCTAAGCAGGAGCTGTTGTTAAGGCTCGCCGAAAGTTACTTTTTAGTTTTAGAGCGTGGTGACCAGTTTGACACAGTGCAGGATGAGAAAACTGCAATGAGCAAACATTTGAGTCTCTCTGAACTCAAGTTCAAGAGTGGCTTAGGAATGTCAGCGGATGTGGAAGATGCTCGAGCACGATATCTCAGCACGCTGAGTAAAGAATTTGAGCTAAAGAGTCGTCTCGATGACAGCCGATACGCTTTACGTGAAGTGTTGGGGGAGATACCGGTAAGCATTGCGTCTCTAAGATCAGATATTGAATTCCAGAAGCCCATACCTGATGTAACGGATGAATGGGTCGCTATGTCTGCTCGGCAAAACCTTGAGTTACAGGCGATGACTTTATCCCTTAATGTTGCAGAGAAAGAAGTGTCTGCGCTGAAAGCTGCGCGCTACCCAACCGTTAACCTTGTCTATAGTGACCTCGATACGGTCACAGACGGTTCAGTTTTTGGTGGCGGAAGCGATATTAATAACGCCGATATTCAACTGCAACTCAATGTGCCAATTTACACCGGCGGTGCTACCTCTTCTAAAATCCGCCAGGCAATTCAGAAAAAACTTTCTGTGGTAGAAGATATAAAAGATAAGCGCCGCTCTGTTGAGCGGGCAGCGCAGGATGCCTTCAATCGCGTTCATACTGCGATAGTTCAAATAGAAGCCCTGGGGCAAGCAGTGAAGGCTCAGGAGCGTTTATTGCAAACCTATTCTTCAGGTTATCGAGGCGGTAAAAATTCTATTTTAGATGTGCTCGATACCCAGCAAGACCTCTCGCAGGCCAAGCAATCCCTAACCAAAGCTCGTTATGATTATGTGCTCAATACTCTGCGTTTAAAGTTCACCGCGGGTGATTTACAGGTGGACGATTTGATATCTATCAACGGGTGGTTATCAACTAGCGCCAGCGGTCAGCGGTAGTTTTTTACGCAGCCTAGCGAGTTTGTAAAAAAAATAAAAAAATTTTTAAAATAAATCAATGAGAATTAGAAATGCCACAACTACTCTATAGAGTGATGCAGTCGCGTTATGCAAAACTGAAGAATCTTCGTCAGTTCTTTTGGAATTATCGGGCTGTCTCAGCCAAGCGCCGCAACACTTTTCTTGTTGAGCAAATGGAAAATAGATTTTTGCTCTCTGCGGATGCCGCTCCCTTTTCTCTCAGTGCTGAACTGTTAAATGACAATTTGATCGTCGAGCAATTGGTGGAGACAGGTCTCGCAGAAGACAGTAGTAGTAAGGATTTAACTCTGGTTCGTCAGCACGAAAATAATCAGTGGGCCAATGATCAGGATGACTCGGGTGTAGATTTAAAATTAGTCTCTCCATTGACCGATGCGCAGATCGAAGAGGGTCTTTTACTTGAAGAGGTCAAGCCCGCAGGAGAAGAGCTGGGGTCGCTACTTAGTGCTGAAGAAATCGTTGGTATCCGTTTTGTTCAGCAGTTAAACGGTCATCAATTCTTGGTTGTCGATCGATCTGTAGAAGACTATCAGGCTTTGCTAGCCACGTTTATGGGTGATGCCGCCAATGAACTTGAGTGGGTGAGTGAGGAAACGGCCGGCGGCGAAGTTATGCTGGCAGAGTGGTCTGGAGCTGACAATAAAGATCTGGCTGATAGCGATGTCATAACTGCTACGGATGAAACGATTGATCAGTTGACTGAGATCTCAGCTCAGAGAGGCAAGGTAACTGTCGTGCTTATCGATGAGCAGGCCGATGGCGTTGAACAACTGACCGATATCATCAGCCGCTATGACGACGTATCGGCGCTGCACCTGTTGTCCCATGGTTCCGTTGGAGCAGTCCGTCTCGGATCTGCACGTTTAGATGGCTCAACCCTTGAACGCTACCGCCAGCAGTTGGAAGTCTGGGGTCGGGCCCTAAATGCCGATGGCGACATACTGCTCTATGGCTGCGATGTTTCTCAGGGTGAAGTTGGCATTAGTTTTGTTGATAGATTGGCCGGTGTCACCGATGCGGATATTGCGGCATCGGATAACTTAACTGGCAACCGGTTTATTGGTGGCGACTGGGTTCTGGAAACCGAGAGCGGTTATATCACCGAGACATTGGACTTTATGTCCGCCGAACAGCTGGCGTTTGCCTCTAACGACCCAGTATTTAGTGGGTTGCTGGTTGATCCAGAAACAGTTGTGATTAGCAATCAGACCCTACAGTTAACGGCGAGTTATCAGGGCAAGACCATTGAGCCTGTGGTGGGCGCAGCTAAAACGCCAGTGAAGTCAAAAGATACGACTGTCGACCTTACGCAGCTAGGGGCATCTTTTACGGTCGAGTTAAGTAAGGTTAGCGGTGGGCTTCAGTTGAAAGCCACTCCGGCCAGCGGCAATGCCATTATTGTTGCCTTTGCTCCCGGTAGTGCTGAGCTGAAAAATTTAATTGTCAATCAAAGTACTGCATTGGTTATTGAGGAAGATGTAACCGTTGTCATGTTAACGGTTCGGGGTAATTCAGCGGTAGCGCTGGGTGATGGATCTGGGACAGATCCGGTCGACGCACTTAGCAATACCGGCGTTAATACCGTGGATTCGGTGGACGTAAACGCTTCCAATGTTGCTGTTGATTGGTTGGGTGCAGTCAATATCTCAGTTACCTTGAGTGGCGGCGCGCTGAACACTCTCAAGTCAGAGCAAAGCACCTTAAATGCGTTGCTAATTGCCGAGGGTGGTCAAGTTGCAAAGCTTGATCTCGGTGGGGCGCATCTAAAACTGCAGTACTTGGACGAGCCGGGTTCGGTCAGGCATACACAATCAGGTTACGGTTTAACTGGGGTCAGTGACAAGCTCAGACATATTATGTTAGAGGGTTTTGTTGGCGGTTCGGGAGCCGATGTTGCTTACATCAACAGGGGCGCCTCAGTGGTAAGGCTCGGCGGCGGCAATGATACGGCTACTGTTGACGCCAGTGATTCAAAGATTTATGGCGGAGCGGGAGACGATACCGTTATTTTGCGTGGAAATACGGGGATTGAAATTTTTGAAGGCGCCGATGGTGGCCAAGATACGCTGAATTTGACGAGACGGTCAGACAGCCTTGACGTGACAGTGGAGCTTGGCACCCCTAGAGTCGTAATTACGACTCAGGGTGCTACTTCGACCATGGTGGCCAGTGCAAGTAATGTTGAAGTGATCAATACTCCGGTGCCTATGGCTCATCATTATATTGTTCCAAGTTTTAGCTGGACCGGAAGCAATGGAGCTCGTTCAATCACGCTGGGAGATGTCGATAATCTAGAGCTTTCACATCTTGATTTATCTGCAGTGATGCACAACTTAGACTTTATCTTGGATGCCAATGGTGAGGTTACTGTTACCGCGAAAAATCCCAACAATAAAAACGAAACTGTGGAGATACACGCTTATGGTGTAAAGACTTTATCTCTCGGATTAGCTGAAAATCATGTCACTGTGAAGTCAGAGCGGGCACTCGCTGGGAGAATCCTCGCACCGACGTCAGGCACGCTTCCGAGTTACAGTACAACCCTCGACTACTCGCGGCTTGATGAAGTGAGCGATGCAAATTCGGTAAGTGTCAAATTTGTTACTACTGATTCAGTACGAAATGCAAAAGTTCTTATCAGAGAAACCACTCAAACTGGCCTCGTCCCCAAAGGCTTTCACGACAATGGCGTGGCATCGGGATCTAACACCTACAAAGCGCAGGTTAAAGTCGACGCTGGCAGCTGGCAAGACATCGACGTTGTAATCGATGATTGGCACCAGCGCTTCTCTGACCTGTTAGAGCAGTTAAACCATGATACGAGCGGCGCTACCTGGAGTGTTGAAAACGGCATTCTAACCGTCAAAAGTGATTCGTCGGAGTTGAGCGCATCGGTAGAGTTGAGGGATGCAGTCTCCGGGAAAAAACTCTTTGCAAGCTTGAGGCCGGCGCGGGTTGATTATGGCAGTCTTCAATATACGGGATACAACCATTATCGGGGGCATGCTTTCACTGGGTTCGTCGGCACTCCACAAGAGATCAATATACATGTTAGCGATGCCGCCACAGGCGCACTAAATTACGCTACAGGTTTAAACTACAAAACGCCTTTAGTTAAAGAGTCGATGAAATTCAATGGCGTTGCTGTAGCTAACGATCGTGCATTTCACTTCACTTTAGGGGACCAACAATCAAAGTCTGTGACCTATAGCGAATCGTCAATCGACGGAGCTACTCTCAACGTTGAGGGTAGCGTCATAGATACCAGTACAACCCCCTTTATCACTGGCGATTCATTGTATGTGGTCGTCGATGAAGTGCGGCATGCTTTCACCTACGCCAGTTCCAACGGCAATGGTTCCTGGACTCCGGTGTCCTCAAATGGCGGTTTAACTATTGTCGATGCTGGTCAATCCAAGGTAGCTATCCAGGACAGCAGCGGCACCCAGAAGCAAGCTAAGTCGGCTTATTTTGCGAATGCCGAAATAAGAACGTTAGCGGCGGTGGAGTTTGAAGACGATCTTCAGCTCGCGCTTAATATAATGACTGCAGGAACTCCCCCTGTTAGTGTCGAATTGCTCGGTTCGGTGCTGAAGGTTACATCGCAGAAGCCTTTTGATAGTGGCAACCCGCTGGCGAATTTAGCGTTCAAAAGCGATGGGCATAATTACAGTCGCCTGCACACTTCCAGTAGCGTATTGACCAATAGCAAAAATAATGCGATCGCAAATGGGCAGGCCAATAATCTGGTTATAAAGCGAATTATTGGGGCCGACGGACGAGATCTGATTTCTGAAGCTGCTCCAGGGTTTACTTACTCAATTGGCTCTTTTGTCGATGATGATGGCCAGTTGCTCCACAATATTGGCGCAGAAAGGACACTCCAGCTAGGTGCTGACAAGGGTATTATAGGTGCTAGCTTTAGTGGCGGAGATGTCTATGCTCGCGGTGCTGGATCAGATGGTGATATTGACCTTTCGAATGCCACTGGTGGGCTGGTCGTATTTGGCAATGACGGGGCAGAAGAGATAAAGCTAGGCTCTGGCGATGATGTGGTGTTTGCCGGTGCTGGTGATGATCAGGTTTATGGAGGGCGCGGTAGCGACACCTACTCTTTTGAAGGTAGCTGGGGTCATGACAGGATTACAGAAGAAGGGCCGCAGGCGAATGGGCGCTTTAATCCGCTAGACCCTAAAGACAATGATGTTGAAGATGCCTCGACGGGCAGTCTTGGTGACCATGTTGACTATCACCAAATTGGCGAAGGAATGGTCCATGTCATCTCTGAAAATAACTATATTGGCGCAACAGGGGCTATCAGCAGCTCATTGCAAGCCGGCCAGAATGCTCTCACAGGTAGCACTAAATCAGGTGGGACAATTCTAACAGAGAGTGACTGGAATGCTGCAGGGGCGTCTGATGTAGCTGCTCACATTGTTTCCAATCCGGCAAATTCGGTACTTGTTAATCAGCAACAATTTCAATATATCGATCGAATCACGGCGAGTCAGGGTGCTAATACCTTTATTTTCGGTAACGATTGGGGTCCATCTGCAGGGGCGTTAAATGATCTAATTGAGGCTGCGGCAGGGACTATTGGGTCTGGCTTGGCGGCACTGGTCAATACTGATCGCACCCTGACCATTGATACCTCTTCGGTATCCATTGATTCAGCTCTGGTGATTGATTTTCGCAATGTCTCTAAGGCGCTAAAGTTCGCCTTTGCAAAAGAATCTGACGGCAGTATTAGCCTCACTGTTACCCAGCCGGGTAATGTTGGCTTAAGCTTTATTAAAGAACTACCAATTATTGGTGATGGCGCCAATGAGCGCAGCGCGCTTAAGTTCACCAATCTGGATGCAAATGCCACTATATTTGCGGGTCGCAATCACAATACTTTTGTCATTAAGCATGGCGTCGAATTTGCCGGCAGCTTAATTGGTGGCGAAGGCTTGACCGTAGGCATGCCCAGCGGCTTTTTCACCGAGCATCAGATTGCTGGGGATGGTAATAAATGGTGGGCTGATATTGAGAGCACACAGCTTCACAGTGGCAATTATACTGTGGGCTTCAGTGGCGAGGGTGGCCAGACGCAGGAGGTTGCTTACGCTGGAGATCTGCAGGCATTTATAGCCTCTGTAACGACAACGGTAAACAACATGGAGTCTGGTGCTTCGGCGTTTGACGCCGGAGGGCAGAGCATTGCCTTTAGCAGCAAGATAGATGCAAGTTCGGTCACTGGTTTGGCCGTTGGTACAAACTACAGTGCAACGCTATCGGTAGGTACAGATCCTGCCCAAAATATTACTATTGCGGGGGCTGAAGCACAGACGTTTAGCGCTTTGATTGCGAAGCTCACAAACGTCACTGCAAATGTCGACTGGCAGATTATCGGTGGCAAATTGGTGGCTATCGTTGAGCAGGGTTCAGCTGGTGCCTCAATCAGTATTGAAGACACCGGCACAAACAAATTATTTGCTTCACTGACCAATTACAGCACCATCAGTGCCGCTCGGTTTATCGGCGTTAGTAGTTTTAAAGATTCGGCTCTCGGGTTTAAGTTACTACTTGAGCCAAAGAAAAGCGTATTTAGCACCGCTTCGTCTGGTTTCTCGTCGCTGGCTGATTACTACAATCTTTTTGATGACGTATCCCATGGAAAGTTACCGGCTATTACAGTGTCAAATCAGCTGGTGTATAAAAATGATCTGACTGCCCCCTCATCCAATTTTAATTATTCATCTCTCAGAGAGATAAACCGTGACAGTGGCTACCCTCATACGGTCACAGGGGACAACACTTCTTGGACTATTGCCTTGGGGGCTCTAAACAATGGTGACAAGTTCCAGGTTGGTTTCCGCTCTCCACTAACTGCCTACCCCGCCGACACTGACCTCAGGAATAACGCCGAAACGCTCAGAGTCGTGACTTACAGCAACAATAGTATGGCAGATTTTCGTGCCGCTATTCAGGCTGAGCTGAGGGCTATCGGCTTTCTTGCTGCCACGGTAACTGAGGGTGCAAGCAGCACTGAAATACTCATTACCAACGCGGCAGATATAGCAGAAAATAAACAACTACTGTTTCAGAAAGATAGATCAGGCTCTCCCCATGAGGTGGTGTCCAGGCAAGCGGTTGGAGCCTGGAATATTCATATTCAGCATTTGGTATCTGGGAATTTCTATGAAGTAGGCTTTCATGATGGCCCTAGCCATACGACCAAGCTGGCAAAAGTCAAATATGACGGCAACAACTCCCACTTTACCCGTGATGTGGGATTGGCGTTGGGTGCCCTTCTAAGTGACAGGGTTCAGGTAGGTTATGCGGTTGACATGAATGGGGGAATGCTGGATCTCACAAACTTTGTTGATAAGGCTGAGGGCTCTTACGCTATTTTTCAAGAGGACACCACTGCGTTTAACCATACTGTCAGCAGCGGTAACGGTGAATGGTCGATTGTACTAAACAATGAAGCACTAACAGATGGAACTATCTTTGAGGTTGGCTATGAGAGACAAGTTAGTTTAGCAGGCCATTATTACACCATATCTTCCGCAGTTAAGCAGGTTACTTATTCAGCTGCTGAGGGGCTCACTAAGCTGGCTTCAGACCTGCAAGTTCAATTGCGCGCGATACATGGTTCGTCAGTTGAAGTACAGCTCTTTGAAAATCTCCTCACGGTTAAAAACTTTGTCGATAGTAGCTATGGGAAAAAGTTGGTTTTCCAGAGCCCTGGATCTCAAAAGCTCAACGGATTTGGTCATATTGAAAATATCGATCAGGTTACCTTTGGCTATGGTGGCACCGTTGCTATCGGCTCCAACTGGGGTATTGATGTTGGCTGGGATAGCTTCAAAGCGGACCCTCTCGGTGCACTCAGTCAGGGCATTGATACCGGATCTGATACATTTTCTATTGCCGGCAATGTGATTGCAGATGCACTGGCCTTGGCGGATAAAAAGCTGTTTGGCGAAAACAATGCCCTCGACAGGGGTGTCAGCTATGTCGATGGTGTGTTGAACGCGGCAATGGGTGACTATTTAGGCGGCACCTTTGCGCCTAGCGCAAATATTTTCGCCGGATTAAGTGGCGGTGACACCTACAAATTTAGTGGGTTTTTTGGCGCGGCAGCTGTTCTCGAAACGCCGGATATTTTGGTTGGCGGTGTTGCTCTGCCCGAGGGCTATGACACATTAGATCTATCGGGAACTGGCTCGGACACCAGTATTGATATCTATGATCTGGCAACGCTGGGCGGTGATGAAAAAAGTGTTTTGTGGGATGTTCTAAATATTTCCAATGCCGAGGGGGAGAGCCTTCTGGGTCTTGGCGGTAATGTTATTTTGGTAAAAGACGAATCTCTCAAAGATTATGTTGAGAGCTTCGGTTTCGGTTCATATGACTTTAATGAAACATGGACAAAGGCTCAGGGAAACTACATTTTTGCCACTGATATAGAAAATCTAGTACTGGGTTCTGGTGAGACAACGGTCAAATTTATTGGCGCCGGCTCTCTTCAAGGCACCATTACTCCTAATGGCGGCGGTAAATTAGTCTTGGATTATTCCGAGTACACCGGCTCGGCAAAAATAGATCCGGACGCCGGCGTTAATTATGAATTAATCCCGCCAATTGAAATCATGCCAGCTTTCACCCTTGGCGGTTTGACTGTGGCGCCCATTACATGGGGCGGATTGAAGTGGAATTATGGGTCGGCGACGGGCATTGACGGCAATCGTCTTATGGGTCTGGACCAGTACATAAGTCTAGTGACGGGCTACAAGCCAGAGAATTTTGCACTGACTGACTACAGCAATGCCGTGGGCAGTGCTGGGGATGATAATTTTAAAGGCACTGGTGCCGACAATATCTTTATTCTGGGTACCGGTGGCACTGATACTATCGTCGGCGGTGACGGCGCTAATTCTACTGTGCAGTGGTCAGGAGTGAAGGCAGCCTCGGACGAAAAACACGGCGATGTTGTGGTATTTGGCTCCAGCGATGGGGCTGTGGTCTCTTTTGCCGGTGCAACGGGTGAGGGCGTGGGCTATGATCTGGCCGAGTACGCAGGCATTAGCAGTCTCGTTTTGGTGAATGGGGCCACTGCTGCAGACGCGGTTAATAAAGCCTTTACGCTTATTGTGCCGAAATTGCCAAAGGGCGTTCAGTCGCCTCAGTTTACCCTTGAGCATCGCGGGTTTTCCTCCACTACTGCCATCGATTTCAACTCCAGCAAAGCAACGATTGAAACGGCGCTTGCGGAGATAAAAACTGGCGAAGGAGCTTCGAGCACATCGGTTTATACCGTGACTCAGAGCCCCTCAGATAATGCTCAACAAAAGCACTGGACGATCGTATTTGAGACCACTGCTAGCACTGATCTGGCGGCCTCTCAGGCTGTCAATTTTGCGCCCTCGGCCACGATGATTGGCAACACCGGTTTAGACATTAATACAAACTATAAAGCCAGCATTACCGTTGATGGTGGTGCAGCGCAGTCACTGGTAGTTGCGGGGGCGGCGGCATCGTCATTCAGTGAGCTTGTTGACGAGTTAAACGTCCAAACTCTGGGCGCGACCTGGGCTATTGCGGGTGGAAAGCTCGTTGCCACCAGTAATCAGGCACCAGCTCTACCCTCTTCACTTGAGATTGCTTCAGGCTCTATCTCCGACTTATTTACAGCACTAACTGACTACACCGGTATCGATAGTGCCGTGGCCGGAACAGGCGCCCTTGCCGCGAATACTGTGATTTTCGAAACTATCAAAGACCGGGTTTCTTTTACCGGAATAGAGTTGATTGGCGGCGGTACCGGCAATGATGTTTTGTTGGGCAATAATGCTGATAACAAATTCTATTTTAATGAACAGGAAGATGCTGAAGGCTGGGGCCACGATATTGTCTATGCTGGGGCTGGCAATAACAAAATAGTCTTTGGCGGCGATGTGCAGCGTGACCTTAGTGGCCAACAGCTCAAGGTGGGTAATCGCGGCGCTACGGTCAATCTGGCAGCAACCTCAGTGGAGGAGACAACTCTAACAGGGCTGACCCAAGGCGTTGATTACAGCGCCCTAGTGACTGTGGATGGAGGGCGTTCTGCGCTTATCAGCGTAACCGGCGCCACAGATCAGACCTTTGGGGAATTACTTACACGGCTAAATAACGAGACGTCGGGCGCAGTCTGGAGTATTGCTGATAATAAGTTACAGGTGACCAGTAATACTGCTGGCGCTCTGGCCTCAGTGACCATGAGAGATACGGGTGTCAGTGGTTTGTTTCAGGCCTTAGGCGTCTCCGGAGCCGCTGCCTATACAGCCACAGCCGACTCGAAATATCTTATCGGCTATGAGGAAGGCTCGAGCCGAAGCTACAAGACTCTCGACAGCTTGATTGACGATAAAAATGCGGTGATTACCCTGAATGGGGCTGACCTCACTGTCAATTTAGGCAATCGTGCACAGTTAGAAACTGCAATTGAAAACGGTACTGACTTTACTCTCAAGATCGATGGTGTACAGCAGGTAGTTGGGTACTCTGACAAGATAGATGATTCAGTCACTATCTATACCCTGCCTACAGTGGCCGGCAACTCCACTATTCTGGCTTTTAACACGTCCGGATATATTGAGTATGCACCGAATAAGCTAAAGACTGCTGTTGCTGGCAATTGGGTGGGTTCCGCTGTTGATATTGGCAAGAGCGCAGTGGGTGATGCGGCTGATCCTTTCACTGTAGCCGGTTTGATTAAGTTAGATGCCTCCATAGAGATACCGACTAATCCCGCAACTGCGGATATAGAGGTCGGCGATGCTGCGATTAATGATCTGATCACTGCTGCCGTAGCCGCTTGGTCCGACGCTGGTTTTGATACGACGTCCCTAGTGACGAACCCTGTTTCTTATGCCGTTGGTGATCTTACTGACGATGCCATTGCATCGGTGGACGATGACACCAAGGTTATCGCGTTGGATCCCAATGCCGGTGGTGTTGGCTGGTTTGTGGATGAGGACCTTTCCACTGACGAAGTGCCCGCTAACCAGATAGATTTATATTCCGTTATTGCTCACGAAGTTGGCCATCTTTTGGGTTTTGAGCATGTTGAAGAGGGCGTGCTGGCAGAGACCATCAATGTTGGTTTGCGAGAATCAATTGTTGTGGATCATCTGGATAGCGACAAAGTGGCGGCGCTGACGGATGGCCTGACTTCGCTCTCCTCGCTGACGAGCAAAATAAATGATTTCGTGCTCGACGAAATCTTTAACATTGATCTTCCCTTTGGTGCGGTTAGCATCGAGGATCTACTGCCTGCCAATGCCGGTTCATTTCTCGATGAATTGGATGCTGTGATAAGCACCTTTAACACGGCTATTGAAACGTATTTAAACCATCAAAATGTTGGTACTCCATCTGTAGATGGACTGCTTACCGCTCTGCGGGCTAATGGCTATAGCATCGAGAGAAGCTTAGGCGGTGATTACCAGTTTGATCTCGATATTCCATTGTTGGAAATAGGCGATGGCGCAGGTATCGACATTAATCTAGAGAGCTGGTCAATACCCGGATTGCCCTTTGACTTACCCTTTGGTATCTCGGGTGATTACAAGTTGCCGGTTTCTGGAGGCATATCGTTAACGTTAGGGCTTGGGCTGGATTCCGCCTTTAGCTTCTACATGGAAAATCCATCCATTGAGGCCGCTATTAATATCGGCAATGGAACCTTCGATTTTAACCAGTTGGCGATAGAAGATGATGCGGGAACTAAAAGAGCGGTCGTGATTGTTGAGGGCGATGTCAGTTCAGATTACAGCGCCACTGATTGGATTTCTGTTGTGGGGTTAGTGGGTGATGTAAGTGCCTCATCGGTGAATCGGGCCGACTATGATGCGGACACCGACAGGACCAAAATTTGGCTCGACGAGATAGTTGAAAGTCGTCTGGATATTGAAAATGTCACTGTCACTTTAGCCGACAGTGTCGATGCAACTGCCGAACTGCAGGGGATTATTAACCGTGCTGGCGAGTCATTGCTAACTCTCAGCGGTGAGTTCTCACCAACGGACTTAGAGTCTGCGCAGCTTTCTGGCGTCGGCTCACTTATGGTTGGTAGCGACAGCTACGACGTCGCTGAACTGCGATACAGTGCCGAGACAGATGAGACAACCTTTATCCTTGCGGACAATATTGTTGGCGTCACAGTATTCAGTGATGCCGTGATGCGCAAGGCCTTTGGCGAGGCCGATAACGGCGATGCGCCCTTTGCTTTAGGTTTGGGTATTTTTGAGCTTGAGGCTGGTCGAGATGGCTTTATAGAGCTCTCTGCGGAGATGTCAGCTGGTATCACAGGTAGATTTTACGGCGCCGATGTTCAGGCACTACAAGCTGCAGATTTATCTATCGGCTTTACCGAATCTCCCTCATATGCAGTTTACATTCCAGTTGGCTTAGGCGGTGTTCTCGCAGATCTTATGGAAGGCAGAGGTTATATCAGTGCCTTCTCAGAAAATTTGCCGGAGGACATGAGCTTTACTCAGTTCGTTTACTCGCTTCCAACCTCAGTAAACTTTGATGGTTTTGAAAGTTTATTCGAAATGAAAACCATCTCTCTGGATATGATTCTTGCAGCCCTTGAGGGGATGTTAGAAGAGATGGTGGGCATTAATAAAGATGTCTATGTGGATCAGGCCAACAAAAATAATGTGTATGAGCAGCGTTATCTCGAGATGGACGTTATCGCACAATACACTAAGGCTGACGGGGCAGAAGCCTCAGCAACTCTTGAACACTATTCTGATTATTATCAGGATTTCTTGGACACCTCGTTTTATATAGAAGACAACCAAACCGTTAGAAGTGTTGGAACCTGGGTCAGCAGCATAGATGACAGCCGTTATTTGGGATATGTGGATTCCAGTTCGGGAACCAATTCACTACACCTTTTTGGGACGGCACTGGCTGCTACTGGGACTGACTTCCTTTTGGGTTATGTTTTAAGTAATCCCACTGATGGTTCATCTAAGACCAAGTCTGTTCTCAACCGACAGGGACAGAATAACGTTCTCAGTCGCTATGAGATAGACGGCGAAACCCTCTGGGGCTACGAAGAGGTTGATGATACTGGCCAGACACAGCTGCATGTCATGGAGGAAAACTGGTACAACACGACCTCATGGGATGACAGCGACGGAGCCTTCGCGACAAGCGATACGCTGATCGAAGGTCAGGCGCTCTATAGTGACAGTGATTCTCAGACTAATCGAACGCTAGTCAAAGGTATCTTGCAGACAGGTGCAATGTACCAAGAGGTTGACCTTATCGATATGTCGGTTGCTGATGTCATGGGCACGGGCGGCACTGACTTTGTTGGAACGCTTTATAGCGCGATAAGAGATACTCGGGAATTTTTGAACAATGATGATTCGGGTGGAATCGATAGCTTAGCTGATTATTTTAATGATTTGATGAGGACAGCTTTTGGTCTTGATGATTCGTTCAGTCCACTGTCTTTTGGCTACCAAGATTCGACCTTTAAAGCAGATTTCGATCTTAATTATTTGGCGGAAACAACCTTTGAGGCCGGTTTTGATCTTGATGATTTAAACCTCGGTTCTGTATTTGATATTTTTAACCTGGAAGCCAGTGCTACGGCAATGTTAGATGCACAAGCCTATGCTGAACTTTCGGCTGGGATTGGTTTTGATCTGTCCGATGTTACTTCACCTGAACTGTTCTTGGATGCTGATAGTGGGTTCCGAGTTGGGGCAAATGCGGCTGCCGAGGATATCGAAATCTTCATCGGTTTAGATGTTCCTGGAGTTAGCAGTTTAGGGTTTATCGTAAGCGAGGGAACGGTCAGTGCAGATATTAATTTTGCTGCCGGATTTAATGAAATTGCTCAGCAGGACGGCGATGATTTCGTGTTTGACGGAAGAATTGGATTTGGCGAGATTGTTGAGTCCTTTGATATAGGGGGTGAAGTTTCTCTCGAGGCTGATTTACCACTCTACTTCCCGATTAAGGCTCTGCCAATCGGCGGTACCACAGGGGATAGAAATGCGGATGGACTTGCAGACAACTCCTTGCATTTTGATACCTCTGCAACAGTGACCTTGGATGAAGGGTTTGTTTTTGATGGTGTTAACTATCAGATGCCATCCTTTAATATGGATTTTGATCTTACTGCGGCGCTGTTTGCGATCATCAATAATCCGACCGAGGTAATAAGAGGGTTAGATACATTCTTTGAGGGTATTAATAGTGTTGCCGATGGTCTCGGAGACATCGAACTTCCGGTTATTGGCAGTGACATGTTTAGTGGTGTTAAGAGCCAACTCAAAGGCTTGCAAGACATTGTTATGGAGACAGGTTTTAGTGCTCCCTCCGGCTATGAAAATATAGCTGTTGACGGCGAAGTTACCCTAACCACTCTGTTGGAGGAAATGGAGACCCGTGGAGACGGTGTTTTTGAAGTGCTTATTCAATCTCTTCGTGAAGCGCTGTATCTAGGTCTCAAGGGTATTGATGATCCGCTATTCTATTTTGCTGTGCCTAATTTGGATGAGTTCGGCGAACTTCAGTATCAGGCTGATGGCAAAATTCTCACTAAAAAAGCTACCAGTGCTGACGACATTCAGTTGCTGCTTTCATCTGACGGAGAACTCTCATTTAATATTATGTTTGCCGGTGTTCTTCTGGGCGAACTCAACAACAATGAAGCCGTTTTTGCTGAAGAGCTTGATGCCAGTGATTTAAGCGGTCGTGCAACCGGGCTTAATAATGATGGGACAGAGTATCGAGTCAGCCTTGTGGTCGAGGGTGCGAATAATGACAACCCTCAGAGTGTGGTTGTTAGTGGTTCGGATGCTCAAGATTTTAGTGCACTGATTAGCGAACTTAATCTACAGACAGAAGGCGCGACTTGGGGCGTGACTGACGGCAAGCTCAAACTCACACACGGTAATGGCATTAGCTCGGTGGCTATCGAAGATCAGGGCTTATTTGCAAACTTGGTCTCTTTTTCTGGTTTCCTTGCTGAGGGTGTTACTGAAGATATCGACATTGATTTCTCTAGCGGTATTTCAGGGCTAAGTTTAGAAGTTGATGCCAAGATCCAAGTTTTAATGGATTACCTGATGGGGATTGGTCTCGGTATCAATGCTGGCGGCATTTACCTTGATACTAGTGGCATCAATGCGATGGGTGAAGAGATAGCGATGGATGTCTCCGCGGTTTTCACTACCGAAAAAGCCCCCGGAAGCACTCTGTCCCACGAGGATGACAAAGCTACGATTGTAGGAGCATATAACTCTGTTTCCGGTACCCTCGGATTCTTGACCATGGACGTCTACGGCGAAGCCGGTCTCAATGGTCACTTGGGTTTGGATATTGCGGGCGGCGCTGATAATAAGTGGAATGGTGGGGCTATAGAGCTGTCTCTGAACGCCAGCGCAGAAGCCTATGCCAATATATATGCTGAAGTAGCGACCTCAGCTGGCGCTATCTTGCCTTCAATGAGCACATTTATTGAATATGATCAGGTGCTAGGCGATGCAACCTGGTCAAGTTCCAGTGGTTTTGAGTTTGTCACCGGTAGTCCCGAAGTGATGTTGTACGATGTGTCTTTGGATGCCGGGTCATTGATGGGCAGTTTCCTCGGGGAAACTCTGAACGGCATCAAAGAGATTATCGAGCCTATGCGGCCGGTAATTGATCTGTTATCTCTCGAGTTGGATTTGGGGATAGCTAAGTTCCAGTTGATTGATATTGCGTACTTAAAACTCCCGGCAAAAACTGTCGATACCGCAAAAGCGGTCATTCAGGTTATCAAGTCGACACTGGAATTTATCGATAGTATCGACTCTTTGGATGGTGTTATTAACTTTGGCGACTTTAATCTCGGGGCGAGTTTTTTAGAAGACCCAGATTCAGAAGTGAGCGAAGAGGAAACAAAGGCGGTCGGCAGCGATCCAACGCAGAAGAGGGAGGTTACAGGGCAGACTGCATCAACTACTGCCGCTAAGAAAGGTCCCAATCAGCGCGGTCTCGATAAGGGTAAAGAAAAACGCTTTAAACTGCCGATACTTGACGATCCAGCGTCTGCACTGGGGCTCATAACTGGCCGGCCAGTGGATCTATTCTGGTATGACTTGCCGGATCTGGATCTCAATTTTACTTACAAAAAGTCCTTCCCTGTATTCCCTGGACTGAATGCCGGTATTGTCGGCAGCGTTGGCGCTTCAACCAATTTTGATTTTGGTTTTGACACCTCTGGTTTCATTGAATTCCAAGAGAGTGGTTACGATGCCTCGCAAGCTTGGCGCATCATGAATGGCTTCTATTTAGATGACCACGGTTTGGAAAATACCGCCAGTGATCTAGATGAAGTTCTGTTGTATGCCATGTTTGGCGCTAGTGCATCTATCGGCATTGGCGGTCTTGTCGAAGCCGGTGTGATGGGAGGTATCGAGGCGCAGATTGGTTTTGACTTGAATGACAAGTTGACTCAGTTTCAAGACGGATCACCGGTGGGCGATGGTAAATTGTACGGCTCTGAATTAATCGAGCGTATCAGTCATGGCCCCCAGTGTTTGTTCGATGTTCACGGTGACTTAACGTTATTTTTAGAGGCTTTCTTTTGGGTCGGTATTGATCTTGGGTTTTCAGAGATCACCCTGTTTGAGGCCCGCGAGCGCTTTGTTGACGAAATTATTGTTGAGTTTGATTGGGAATGTGTACACCAGGCGCCAGAAAATATAGCCCATCTCAATGGGACAGAGCTTGCGCTCGCCTACAGTGGCAGCAATTCAGGTGGCCAGCATGCCTATACTGTTACCTCTCTAAATGCTGATGATCATGATAAGTCTCTGAATAAGTGGACGATTGAGTCCTTGTTTAAGCTTGGCTTTCTTGATTTTGACTACTACACATCCTCGGAGCTGAGCGCACTGGCCAGTCGGCTGAATAGTCTCTCGGTTTCTGAAGCCAACTTGTTGGTTGTCAGTACAGGACAGCGAGTCCAGGTATACGGCGCTTCTCAGGTTAACCGTATTACGTCAACTGGTACCAACCAAGAGGATTTCTATCGACTTAGCAAGTTAGACGGTTTAGTTGACTCTATTGATCTGACTACCGGCGCCGGTGCTGACTTGGTGGATATTACTCTGGCGGATAATCCTGCTGGAGGTAACGCTAGTGTTAGAGTGATTTCTGGCGATGGCAATGATCTTGTATCGATTTTAGCTGGCTCGGAGACCCACAGTGTCAGCAATATTATTCTTGATGGCGGCGCTGGCGATGACCGATTAAAAGTGACAGCTACGTTTGACGCGAACATTGTTATGCAGGGTGGGGTTGGCAACGATACCTTGATGCTGGATGGCGAAGATCAGGCCTATAACCGTTTTGCGGCCTTCGGCGGCAGTGGCAATGACGACATTATGGGTGGGGATAGTGCCGACTTTATTTACGGGGATGACAGTCTCGATTTAAGCCAAGCCAGTGCATTGATAACGGCAATGAATGTCGCTGGTGCCGATGGCACCTCGCTGGTTGGCGTGATTGGTCAAACTGATGGCGGTATGGACACGATCGTCAGCTATGGTGGTGATGATTATATCGATGGTGGTGATGAAACCGTGGCCCTGGTGGGAACCGGTTCGACTCAGGTTCTCAGCATCTATTACAACCTTGACGGCACTCCTCTCGATGCTGCCGATTACAAAGCTGACGGTACTCTCAGCGCCTCCGGCGCTACCAAAGATGCCCTGGGCCAGGTGCTGTTACAGACTCGCCACGGTGACTTGATTAGTGCTGGGGATGGCATAGATACAGTCTATGGCGGCACCGGTTACGATCAAATTAATGCTGGGGCAGGCGCTAATTCTGTCTTTGCTGGCGCCGGCGATGACCTTATCGATGCTCGCGAAAGTTCCGGAAATGTAGAGGCTGGCGCCGGAGACGACACTATCTCGTGGCTCTATGAGCCGGGCAGTCAGTTGACTGTTGATGGTGGAGAAGGCGCTGATCTATTAAGTGCTACCTTGGCTGATGGCAGTGATCCCAAAAATCCGGTCCCGACAGGGCAATATGTGCTTGTCTCTGATCAAAACGGCGCTGCTGTTATGCAGGTTAGTGCTGAGGTTATTGACGAAAATAATAACAGTGTCGATAGCATCGCACTGACTAATGTGGAGTCTTTGACTCTTGCCATGAAAGGCGGTGCAGATACTCTTCAGATTGATGATGTAATTGGTACCGATTTGCAGTCCATTGATGTGGATGCAGGTTCCTCCCAGGAGACCATGTGGTTTGCCGATCGCGACAGCTCAAATAACCAATCGCCCTCGCGCGCTGATAATCACTTGCAATACCTGCCGCTAATCCCGGCAGATGCAAGCAACATAGTGTTGGGCTATAAAGCGCTCAAAGTCCCTGAATTAACAGGAGATGTGACAGCCGATACAGAAGCGCCCGATGCTATTTTGACGGATATGACTGCCGTTATTAACAGCAATGATAAGGCTGGAGTTGCCGCCGCTTTGGCGGAGCTCTCTAAGTTGCCGAGTGATAGTGCTCGGGTGGTTTCTGATCGAGCGTCAAAAATTGAAGCTGAGTTAGAGCAGGTCGAGGTGAATGGTCAGAGCTATTGGCTGGTGGATCTCTCTTTCAGCGATCAGGGTACTGATTTAAACGGTAACTTTAATCTGCTTAGCCTCAGCTATACCAATGCCGGTGGGGAGCAGAAAATTTGGTCTGAAACTGCGGTCTCTAGCAGTGGCCTGAGTGCCAGATCGTTGGATCATTTCTATCGTGCAAGCCTAGTTTCAGGGGAATATCTGTTTGATGCCGATGGCGCACCTGATCTCAATTATCACTATATCGCCGCAGCAGACGATGAGGGCCTGCAGCGAATTTCTGTGCCCAGTGGTCTGGATAAAATCACGCTCTATTACGGCTATAACAGTGCTGATACTGCAAACTTCGGTCTAATCACTGACAAGACTTCAGACTTTTACAATGCCGTGGACATCTATTCGTGGATGAGTGCGTCAGACGTGCAGTCCGCCATAGCGGCCAACACTAAAATCAGTGACCAAATTACTGTTACAGGCACTGCTGGCGATTGGTTTTTTGACCCGTCTGGCGAGGAAAAAACTCTTGCCTATGCCTATGCGACTCAGCGCTACAACGGTATTGCCTCGGTAGAACCGGATACTCGAATTCTGGATACCTTCTATCGTGTGGACGATTTTGCGACAGGTACGGTGGAGTATATATTCACCGCTGATGGCAGTGCTGAGATCAAGACCCAATCGCTGTCAATCGAAAACAGTGAGTTGAGATGGGTCGACTCTATGACTGCGGCGACTCTGTCTAGCCTTGATGCCAGTGGTAATAAGCAAAGTGCTGAACTGGATAGCATGGCGGCCTTCGTGACCAAGGGTCTGGCTGATACTGAGGCCGAAAACAAACAGATTACCGCCGGCAGTGTTACTGCAAATGTGGCAACCATGACAGTTGCAGTGGGTCATGGTCTGTCTGTGGGCGATCAGGTGAGTGTTTATGGGATTGATTTTGATAATACCGATCCCAACGGTGTTTTCACTGTTACTGAGATAAGCGGCACTTCTTTTACATACGCTTTAACCGGTGACGATGAGACTTTCTCCGAGTTGAACGATGATGCGCCGGGTACGGTGATTAAGTATCAAACTTATCAGCGCGCCTTTTCTCAGGCCGGCGCTTTACTGACAACTGCTTTAAACGGGTTTGAGGGCATTGAAAATGCCTCGCTAACTCTGATTGCCGGAGAATCGCCGGTCTGGAAATTGCAGGAGCGGATTGCTACGCAGGCAATTGTCACCTATGAGTTTGCTGCTGTAACTGATGCTGCAGTGCACCTGTTTTATGATGGGCAAAAACGTCTTGTGGCTCTGTCCGATGATGATGCCACCAATCAAAGTGCTCTTAGTACCGCAGTAAAAGCCATTACTGGACAGGATAACGAGGTTACTTTTAACAGTGCTGACGGGCGTTGGCAGATTGCCATTACTGGCGGTCTAGAGAAAACATTGCAGAGGGGATCTTCCGAGGCGCCCTTGGCTCAAGTACTCGGCAAAAGCACTGCTTTCAGTGTGGGTAGCGATAGCGTTTTGAGCCTGCATTACCTTGATGAGAGTATTCAGGTAGACCTGACTGAGGACGAGGCTAATAACACCAGTGCGCTTTCTGACGCAGCAACATCCCTTACAGGGAAGAGTAATCTGGTCACCTTTGATAGCGCCAATAATGAATGGTTAATTTCTGTCACTGATGGCTTAGAGCATGCACTCGAGGTGGAGTCCGCTTCGAGATCTAAGATTCAGGTTATCGGTAAGAATAGCGTCTATTTAGGGGATGAAAACTCTGCCATTTCTAGGGTTGACCATATTCTCAACCTAGCGGCGGGCGAAAATAATATAAGACTCTTTGGTCTTGCGGAAGATGCCACTAATAGTGTCGTGACCATTACTGGGGATTCGACTGCAGCCTCAATACTGGCCGATATCAAGGCACAGTCAGAAGCTAATAATGACAACACTACTGTTGTTGAGCAGGATGGTGGTTGGTTAATTTCGATCTCCAACCCGGGCAATGACTTGGTTGTTGAGGCCTATCGCAGTATTGACAGAGCCATGACCGTAGAGACACCGTTCCAGCAGTTTGCCATCGCCAGTGAGCATCTGGTATCGGACTCTAGCGCGGTTCAGTTAGACAATACGCAGGTACTTATTCCACTCCTGATGGAAACGGTACAGTTGAAATTGGATAACGCTGATTCGGAAAACGGTACCTCTGCGACTATCGAATATAACTTCGCTGGTCAGTTAAGTGCGGCATCTATTAAGGCGGCTATTAGTTATGTCACTGCTATTGATGCAGAGACGATTTCTGTCAATGATGCCTATGACTCAGATGGTGATGGTGTAGCCGATAGCTGGCTTGCGGATCTGAACCGAGAGGCGCCGGCGCCGGCGATGACGCTGTCTTGGCAAAGGGATGATAGTCCTGGCGCAACCGTCTTTAGTACAGGCTTGATCAATCCTGTGGCTCAGCTCAGTCAGCAGGCGATCACTGTCCCGGCGCAGTTTGACCAATATCTGTTGCGTTACGGCGACAACGAGGCGGTTACAGTTTCAGCCGATGATTTGTTTGTCGAGCAGGAGAAAATAGTCAGTGCTGCGGTAATGGGTGGTGATGTAATGACCTTTACCGTGGGCAGTAACCACGGGTTGTCGGTAGGCGATGGTATTACTGTGGCGGGCCTCGGTTTTGTCACCACTGATCCAAATCAGAACTTTATTGTTGAGGAGGTTACTGACACAGAGGTCATCGTCGATCTTGACGGTGATAGTGAAACCTTCAGTGTCGATTCCAGCTCGGCTGTGACCTTTAAGCTTGCCGGTAATGCATTTGATCTCGCGAGTAATTTGTCTGTCAGTGTGACTGTGGCTGCTGATCCCGATGGCACCAGTGGCAGCGATGTCGAGCTTCATATAGTCATGCCTCAGTTGGATGACTTTAGCTCATTTACGTTGACGCCCGTATTCGAAGAGGCAACACAGACCCTTGAGAATGCTTTGTCCTTGGATAACGCCGGGCTTATGAAAACGGTCGAGCTGAGATCACCTAATGGTGATTGGAGCACCAAGCGGGATGGCGTGGAGATCGCGATTTATGAAATTGATGCCATCACGGATACACCGGGCGAGGAGCTAACGGCTTTTCAAACCATTGAGCGTGAAGTGCCCCGTCAAATTCTTAAAGATGTTTGGAATATTGATGAGAATGGCAACACGGTGCTGAGCGGCGAGCAGGATTGGTTCTTGGATCCGCGCATCATCAATGACGTCTATGTGGACAGCATTTATATAAACGGTTCAGATGCCAATGATAGTTTTGTTGTCGGTAACGAAATCCTCAATCGCAATGATGAGCAGTTAGAAGAAATTCAATATGACGTCTTACAGGTCACTCACACTAAAGAAAATGCGAGTGGCGATGAGGTAATTATTCGACTGCGGAGTTTAACGCTAGATCATTACCTCACCGATGGAGACCCGACTTCGGTGGTCAATGACCAAGTCACAATTGATGCTGGCAATGGTGACAACAGTATTTTAGCCGGTGTGGTCCCTAACCTGCCGGATATGATCGCAGCTGATGATGTTGTTCATGGTCGAGTTGTCAACGAATTGAATCTGATTGCTGGTTCAGGCGATGACCATATTGTGGGCAGTAAATACAAAGATGTTATCACTATGGGTGCCGGTACTAATCGCATCACCGGTGGCGAAGGAGAGGACCGTTTTGTGGGTGGAGATTCCACTAACGATACGTTGATTGAATCCTTTGGCACCTCGGACACCACTTTCGTCCTTTCGGACACAGGTTTGTCTATTAGTTACGAGAAGCTAACAACTGCGACTGTAGATGGGTCGATTGTTACGGTTCGATCGCGTGAAGATGATGTTGAGGGCGAAGACGCAGGAATAGATCTATTTGAGAATTTCTACCTCTATGGTGGCGCTTATAACGATAGCTTTAGTATTGACGCATTTACCGCCAATGCTGTCCTCGATGGCACTGAGGGTGGCGACAGCTACACCATTACGCTAAGTGGCGGTTCTGATCGTCCGTCAAATACTCGAATTGTCGATAGTGGCCAGTTGAGCACAGATACTGACTCGGTATTTTTGCAGGGCAGTGAGGAGGCGGATACTATCCAGCTCAATGTTGAGTCCTCGACTACGGACTACAATCTAGAGCTTCCTGAGGATACAGCCACACTGTTATATAACGGTACTTCCATTGCGATCAATTTGGCTGGGGAATCCTCATTACAGGACAAGCGAGATCATATTGAAACTCAGCTCGAGGCGGTCGCGACCATCTATGATGCCACGGTAAGTGGCGAGGGGACCGACAGCAGACCTTACCGTATAAGTCTTGTAGAGGTGGTGGATAGCACTCAGGTATTAACGGCAGTGTCTGGTGCGACAGTGACCGGTATCACCACGGCCTTTGTGCAACGCTTAGACGATGGGGTCGCCGATCGACTGTTAGCTGGTGCACCGGATGTCGATGCGATGTTCGATGCCACAAATAAGACTCAGGTATTCAATCGAATTTCGGGCTCCACTGCAGACGGTGACCGCTTGCAGTTAAGCTATAACGACAGTTCGAGAACATTTGTCTACAACGAATCAGATGCTTTGGGTTACTCCGATCAACTGCTGCAGGTGCTCAGGGAATTTGATGCCCAGGTCGAGCTTACCGGCGAGGGAACTGAGCAAGACCCCTGGTATATCACCTTCGAAAATGCCGACAGGGATCGGCAGGATAATTATTATCAGCTGCTGTTGTCTGGCGCTCTTGCATCAAGCTTTCTGCAGCCTGCGGACCTCAATGACGCGGTGGCTCAAACTCGCGCATCCGGCGATCTATCCGCTGCAGGGGACTATCAACGAGTCACTTATAACTACACGACAGAGCGTGTTTCACTTCACGGTCGCAAGGGCGACGATACTTTTATTGCCGATGATACGGCAGCTGCAGTCAGCGTTTATGGCGACCAAGGTAATGATAGTTTCTTGATTGGCCGTGTTCTTAAAACTAAAACTGTTACCGTCAATGACCAGCAAGTGCAGGTGGTTGACGACAGCAATAATGATGGTATTACCGCAGGAGTTAGTTATAACGCGAGTTTCTATGGTGGCCGTGGCGACGATTACTTTGAGGTCAATCACAATATCGGTGAGCTGAAGCTCTTCGGTGAATCTGGCGACGATACTTTCTTTTTGAAAGCGCATCGTGTGGTGAATGCCGAGCACACAGCAACAACTGAGATGGCAGGCGGTAATATCTCAACCGGTGCCGGTGATGAAGAGGGCAATATCGATGAAAAAGATAAGGATATTTTGCTCGATTATGTTGAAAACAATCGCGTAGAAATTTATGGCGGTTCCGGTTTTGATACCATCGTTATTGCCGGGACAGCCCTCGCTGATAAATTTTATATTTACACCGATAATGATGGCCAACAGTATCTCTATGGTGCCGGAATCAAGCTGGATACAATTGATGGTGTTGAGCGCCTGGCACTTTTGACCGGTGCTGGGGATGACGAGGTTTGGCTATATGGTTTAGATGAAAGGTTAAGTTTGTTACTCAACCTTGGCTCCGGAGCTGACAAAGTTTATTTGGGCGGTGAGAGTGAAACGTTTGATGTGACTTATCCAGCATCGGGGGCAACCTACACTGTGTCGCAAAAAGTGTTGCAGGAGATTCTCCAGAACACCAGTATTGAGACAGATAATATCAGTTTGATCCGTCGCGAACTGCGCGAAGCGGAGCGTCAGGATGCCTTTAGGGCATTTTACGGAAAATGGTACCCCAATGGTTCCGACCCATCAAAAGTAACAATCAGCAAAGAGCATTGGAGCCTGCTTGAAGCTAATGTGGCCACGGCGTTATATCATTTCTCCAGAGCGATTCAAGGCACTGATGCTAATTCGATCAGGTATAGCAGCGGTAAATACAATGCCTATCGCGAACGCGTTAGCGAAATTGCGAACGTTATGGATAACGTTACTAATCTTGGGGTTCTAAATTCGGGCCGTAGTGGTGATCGCGATCTCTACCCGCAATTACAGGCGGGCACGGCTCCGAAAATGGTTAGCGAGTTGCCAATTGATGGTGTTTTGGCGCTGATGACGGGTAACAGTATTTGGATTAATCAGACCCGAGGCGGAGGTTTCGGGCTGCTATCAGTAGACGATTTACTCTACGACGAGTTCCTTAGTTTTGCTGTGGATTATGCCTTGGCGGGCGACTTGGTTCATGGTCATCGCCACGGCAGCGATGATATACGCGGCGATGCTATGTATAGCACCCAGGTGCAGATACCACTTTACACACCGTCTTGGTGGGGTTTTTGGGGATTCTCATTTAGCGCTAATATGAGTCACGTTGAAGGCGTTGGTGACAATTGGCATATGAATAAGCCGATTATTAACAATGAGAGTGGGGGTGATTTGTTAGCTGATCTGCTCTCTCTTTACTATGTGATCGAGGCTCGAGACGATGTTCTTTACAATATCACTGAGACCTGGCAAACAGTTGAAGTAGATGGGCTCCGCAGTTACCGTTTCGATAACTTACCTGAGCGCACAGAAACCCGCGTTCTTCCCGCGACTGACGATCTTTCAAAAATTGCTGGAGTGGTTCGTATCGCCGGTGCTGGTGGTAATGACCATCTCTATGTCAATGCCCAAAGCAGTGCTGAAGACACTGTGCTCAAGGCTGAGATAGCCGCTAAAACTCTGCTGCTAGGTGATTTCTATTTTGCCAATGATCCCATGAGATGGGCTGAGGTGATTGCAGCCCAACAGCGGATTGCTGAGTTGACGCCGACTGAAACGGCAAACCCGACAGAGCAGGTTAGCAGCGACCAAGAATTGGTGCGCAAGGCAGAACTGTTGCAGCAAAACGGCATCTATGTTGCTTATGATGTTGCGGCCGTGGATCAGCTAGTGACGGCAATCGAGGCGATTGATGCGGGTGGTGATCAGCCCCTTTATAAGGAGCAAATATTAGCTGCCCAGACCTATTCAACGATTAACGGCATCACCATTAGTCACTCTGATGTTCAGAATTCTCTGCTCCGAAGTAACAAAGAGTTGGATA
This sequence comes from Porticoccaceae bacterium, assembly GCA_029250825.1. GTDB lineage: Bacteria > Pseudomonadota > Gammaproteobacteria > Pseudomonadales > Porticoccaceae > HTCC2207. The sequence continues at coordinate 14,650 of JAQXEN010000033.1, read as the reverse complement.
TCGGTGTTTTAGACAGATTGCTTGATCATTCGGATAGTCTCACCTCCACTTCAGCGATGATATCCATTGATCGGGAAGTACCTGACAAGTCGATTAAGAGGCTGTTGGTCGATGAGATAAACGTACTGATAAATGCCAAAATAGCTATTTCAGACGCAGAGGCCGTGCTACCAGAGATCACTTGGTATAGCTCGGAAGAAACCTCGACTAAGGGTACTGAGAGGAGAGCTTGGTTTGACAGCATTATTGGTTTTGCTAATCGTGGATTGGCATTGTCCAATCAACTGCCGGCGGGCACCAACGTGCCAGATGCGGCGAGCTTTTCGATAGAGGATCTCAACGGGTTTATTAACAGTACAGAACTCGCGTTTTTGATTGATAACAATGAAGATGGAAAGTTTACGGGCTTGGAAAGCGCATTAGACGACCTATTGTCATTTTTGACCCTGTCTGTGGTGACTGCTGACCTTGCAGAGCAGAGCTTAGAGCGTATTGGAGTGTCTTCCCTGCGAGTCTATGAACAGAATTCACCAATATTAGATTCTGTAATATCAACGCGACAATATAAAGACGACCTGTGGGATGAGTCTACTGCTGCTGACGCCAATCTGTGGATCTCCGGGTTAGATAAGCCTCGGGGTGCGGGCCACTATGGTTCTGCCGACTATGGTTTCGCCGGTCGCCTACATGTGGAATACGATAAGCCGGTCGATGGGTTCTACGATGGAATAAATGAAGTGCCTGAGGCCATAAGTGCTGAAGGCTCGGCCGATCCAACGCTGTATAAAATCGTTGCTAACGGCTCTGGGCTGTCAACGATTTCGATTGGTGAGGATACTGATACAGATGGCCTTGCTGGCAATAATGTTGAAATGCTCAAGGCGTATGTGCAAGAACTGGGTGGATTAAACACATCCTACTATAGCAACAGCTATTACAGCGTTGATGCCTATGGTGATAAGTTGCTAAGCGCGGTTGCTATCCAGCGTGTCAACGGATCGGTGGAAAATAACCAGTTGTTAGAGAGTGGTATGTATCTTACACAGGCCAATTGGAGTGCCTATGTGACCGCTGCTGGAAGAGCTGATATGGCGAACTTGGCCTTCACTGATAACAATGTATCGGCCTTTATCACCAGTGCCTTTGCGCAAACTCAGTTAATAAGCGGCGTGGATTTCGCGGCGCCGGTTGAAGATGGTACTCGAGTTAAATTAGATGCTGCCGGTGATCGGGTTGGCTATTTTGATATACAGACCTTTAAAGACAGCAACAGCTTTTATTTACCCACTGAAGTTGTTTTGCGAGAGGCTTTTGACGAGTTCGTCGAAGTCGATGAGAGTTATGTGGTGGCGAAAGACAATGATTATCAGATCACTTATGACAGCATAAGTCTCAGTCAAAATTCTACTTCGATTAACCCTGGTTTCTGGTTCAATAATATTGAAAATGTTGTACTGAATATTAATGCCGAAAATTATGATTTCAATGACACTGGCGTGAATGGCGCAGAGATCATTATGCAGGGTGCCCGGTTTATTGAGAACCTGACAATTAATACCGGCAATGCATCAAATACTATTAATTTGACCACTCAGGGAATGTTCGGCGATCTGTTGATCAATAGCGGTTCCTCTGTGGACCAGATTACTCTTGCGGCTGGCGATGGTTTGGGTGATCTCACCTTAAATGGGGGCTTGGGTCAGGACAGTGTGACCATGACAAGTTCTGGCGCTATCGGCAATGTGATCTTTAACTTGAATGATAGCCCCGTGCTGGTCGATGTGACTCTGGAGGGTGCGGCTGAGAGCTTTAAGCTAAATGCCAGCTCGGGTGCTGCCGATCTCGATATCTCAATTGATGCAAATGTCGGTTCCGCTACGGATACTCAGGCGGCAGTTGACTTGAATCTTGGGGCAGCGGCAGTTGACGCGAATATTATCCTAGGCGGTGAGATCTATGGGCTTACTCTGGATAGCAGTGGCGACTTTGCTGATGTCATTAACTTAACCATCAATAACGGCGCCAATATCAGATCGGTTAATGGCGTTAATAAGGCATTAGCCTTTAATCTAGCCAGTGGTCTTGTGGACGCCACAATAGATCTAGATGGTCAGATTCAAGGCATTGGCCTGGTGACCACGGGAAATGAAAATGATGAAATTGATTTAACGGTTCAGGCCGGGGCGCAGATAACCGCGCTCGCCGCTGATCAGTATTCAGTAGAATTAGAGATGGGCGAGGGTGGCTTGGATGCGGATGTCCAGCTGGCAGGCCAAATCCAGGGAATTAGTCTCCAGTCCTCAGGTGATCATGCTGACAGCTTACATTTTGTTACCGGTATAACGGCCAACATTACTTCCACAGATGACTCATTGCACGCCGTCAATGTTGGGCTTGGTGAGGGCTCGGCAACTGCTGTTATGGATCTCAATGGTCAGATCGAAGGCATTGTCCTTGAGACCACGGGAAGTCAAAACGATATCGTTGATTTGACCGTTCAGGCCGAGGCGCAGATAACCGCGCCTGCAACTGTTCAGTATTCTGTAGACCTTCAGTTTGGCGATGGCGGTGTAGATGCGGACATTAAAGTCTCGGGTGAAGTGCAGGGATTGAGCCTGCAATCTACTGGGGATTTCGCCGATACCTTTGATTTTGAGGCTGATTTAGCGGCCCGCTTAACCTCCTCAAATAACCTATTGCGTGCCATGAGTGTTGACCTTGGCAATGGGTCAGTGACCGCCAATCTAAGCGTTGGCGAGAATGCTGAGATCGAGGGCTTACGCCTAGTCACGGGTACGGGTGACGATGATGTCGAAATGTCGCTGTTGGGCGATATTACTAAACCAGATGACTACGTTGACCCGGCGTTAGAGCTGAGAACCGATGCCGGTCAGGACAGTATTGTTATTGAACAGGCTGGATTGGTTAGTAACATGCAATTGCGCGGCGGCACCGAAGCCGATGATTACAGTCTTAGCTTATTCGGAACTGCGACTGGCGATATAGAAATTATCGACACCACGGCAATCGATGCTGACTCTGTGGGTAACAGGCTCTTTGTCGATACCGAGGAATTTGCCGAGGTAGATGATCAGTTCATGTTCCGAGATGGTCTGCTTTACCGCTATGTCGCAGAGCAGCGAATTGACTACACTGGATTTACCGCGCTCTCGCTATCCACCTATGGTGGTAACGATAGCTTTATCTTTGATGAAAGCAATGTGCTGGTGACTGTGGATGCCGGTGCCGGTGACGATACCTTCCAGGTCGGACAGATGTACCAGTCGCCGCGAGGCACAGAGGCTGGACTGACCGAGGAAGATAGTTTTGACACCATTCTTACGACTCAGGGCTATCTGTCCAACGGTATCAGTGCCAATGCCACACTAATTGGCGGCGATGGCAATGATAGCTTTACGGTATTAAGCAACAAAGCTTCACTCAAACTGGAGGGCGGTGCTGATAGTGATAATTTCTTGGTGCGCTCTTTTGTCTTGGTAGACCCCAATGACCCCCTTGCACCGATAACCAATATTAATGGTGGTGCTGGCGCCGACTACATATCTTATGCAGTCAATGCCCCTGTGCGGATTGCCGGTGGCGACGGTCTTGATTCTCTTACCGTGATAGGCACCGAGTTTGCCGATGATTATGTGATTACTGATAAGGGCATTTATGGTGCTGGGCGATTCACCGGTTATGACAGTATTGAACAGCTGATAATCGATGGTCTGCAGGGCAATGACGAGTTTTTTGTATTTAGTACGCCGGATGGTTCTGAGGTCAAAATTATAGGTGGACTGGGCTCTGATATTGTCAATGTAGGCGATGCCAATGTGGGTAGCAGTGTTGAGGTCGTTGCAGATGATCTTGAAGGCCACAATAGCCTTATTGAGCACAGTGCGGCAGGTGTTACTAATACCCTGAGCGCCAATGTGTTTGATGAAGACGAGGCTGATGTTCGCTTAATTCCTCTTTCCAATGGAAATACCCTTCTTGAGTATGACGGTATTCCTGACGAGTTAGGCTCAGTGTTCGCTCGCTTTGCTTATGTCCAGTATGCAGTAGTGCTCACTAGGCCACCTAAGGGTGTCGTGTCTTTCTCCGCCATTCCGTCAGGCTTGGAGGGTGAGGATCTTGGCAGCCAGGACGACGGCAATATCTACTCAGATGGTATTTTACTAAATGGCAGTGCCGATGGCGTCACGCTGCTGTTCGATAAGAGCAATTGGTATCAGCAGCAAATTATTACGGTGCGCGCCCCTCAGGACAGCGACGCTTCCAATGGTGGTATCGAGGGCACTCAGGCCTATGAAATTCAGCATAGTATTGTTGAAGATGGCGCTGTGGACGGCGATGAATACGATAACGTAGAAGTGAACACATTTGTCGTTAATGTCGTTGATGCGGACTCTCCAACTGTTGTTATTCTGCCTTCTCAGAAACAGCTTATTGTGGGTGAGTTAGACGTTGGTCAGGATAATTACGCCTCCGGCTATGACACCTATCATTTGGCGCTTTCTAAACAGCCAACTAGTCCGGTGCACGTCAATATTACGCCTGATGTGAATGAGAAGGGCCTAACCCAGTTGACCACAGAGCCCTCATCTATAACCTTTGTTGCTACTGCCGCTGAGGTTAATGAAGGCGATGGAATCTATCTCTGGGATAGCGCCGTCGAGGTCACCATTGGTGCCATCAATGATGAAATTGTAGAGGGCATTCATTACAGCCGCATTAGTCACAGCATCCTGAGTGAAGACGCTGCTTATGCTGATATCAGCATTGGGCATGTCGATGTAATGGTGGGTGATAATGAGGTTCAAGATATTATTTTCTTCGAAAGCCAGGGTAGTACTCAGGTTACAGAAGAGGCCCAGGAAGTTGTTTATGCCGAGGGGCAAGTTGTGTCTTCTCTTGAGGCTGTGAACGACAGTTGGGCATTTGAGGGTACCTTTGGACTTCCTGAAATTGCAGAAAACACTAAGAACAACACCTTTAATTCGGCGCAAAATCTCGATGTCTCAGAATGGGGAATGGAGAGTGATGCCGATATCAAAGACTCTGATTCCATTCCACATATCAGTGTAAGTGGAGAGCTGGAGGGCAGTGCGGATTTCTACGAGTTTGAAGTAACTCAGGCGATGCTGGATCTTTCAGGGGGTTCAGTTACTGTTTACCTGGATATTGATGATGGTTTTTACTTCGACTCACAGCAGCAAGACGACATTTGGTGGCGCAGCGAGCTTAGATTATTCAAAGGAGAAGATTCGGTTAATCAAATCGTGCCGGCTGACACTGATGACACATCAGGGCGTGTAACCGGCCAAGAGGATAGCCAGGGTAGTGCGTCCTATTATTATGATGATTTCAATAGTTACGAAATTGATACTGTGGGTACTTACACGATTGAGATCAACAATAAATATGATTGGTATTACAGCTACAGCGAAGGATTTAAGTGGGGTGTTCCCGATGGAGTGGACTATGAGTTGCAAGTGTCTATTGAGTCGCACCAGAAAGATGTATGGGCCTTTACTCCAGATACTGTTATCGAGAACGAAGCCGAAAATAGTACTGGTGTGGGCACAGACATCGACGGCCAGTCTGACTGGTACAACTTTGCCAACGCCAGCATAGGTGATGAGGGATCGTCGCTGGGCTTAAATATCGACTCATCGACACCTTATACGACAATCACTGGTGCCGGTGATGGGTCTGTCGATCGATATAAGATCGAGATCACTGAAGCTATGATTGCCGGTGGTGCAGACGGCTTTGACGCTGACGATTCACGATCGTTAATTGATCATTGGTTATCCGCGGCTACCCTTAATATGGCAGGTGATTCTGTAGACGATCATCTGATGAGCACTACTCTAGTGATCAACAAGCCGGGCCAAGTTGTCCATGAAATCATCGAAATTGATGATTATCCAATAGATGGTGACATCACTTTGGCTGCGAACCTTGTTGCCGCGCTTAATTTAGACTCGAGCTTTGATGACTTAATTGCAGTTGAGATAGATGGCGATAACCTGATATTCAGCGCTGGAGAAAACGCAGCATTTTACTTTGATACACTGGATAATGGTCCTGCACTGACGATTACCCAGCCGCTGGAGACGAATACCCCAAAAATTACTGTTGTAGACAACCATGATGCAACGGGTAACATCTTGTTTAGTAGCGCCCAGATAAGCTTCGATGACGCAACAGTGATAGAGGGTGATACTTGGTTTATTCAGATTGGTGATCAACAGCATAGTTACACGCTGGAAAGTGGCGATGATGTGGTCACTCTTGCCACTGAGATGGCAAATCGACATTCTGCTCTCAATTTAAATAGCGGCTTACTGGATTATGCTGATGATAGTCCAGAGGCGATTTCGATTTGGGTTATGCAAGACCGAAACAGAGTTGATGAGTCTTTTGTTCCCGGGGCTACGTTGACGGGAACTCCTGCGCAAATTGGCAGCGGTCAAACTTTAACGATCGACTTTGGTTCTTCCGAGGTTAATTACGATGGTGAAGCCTGGACTCTGACTGTTATTGCAGATGGCAATGAAACCAGTCACACGGTTACTACCGGTGGTTCCAATAGCTCTCGAGCAGACATTATGCAGTCGTTTGAGACCTGGATTGGTGAAGCTGCAGATATCTCTGGTACAACTTTGGTGATTAATGTCGCTACAGAGGACACCTCGTACCAGCTCGATATCAGCTATGACAATGTTCACCTGCCAGTGCTTAGCGGTGTCAGTCAGGCTGTTGTTATACCGGTGCTGGCCGCCAATGAAGGCTCTCAGTGGCAGTTGATCGATAGTGCCAACAGTAAAACGCTGGACTTTGTGGTAACTAATGCAGGTTTTGCAGAATCGTTCCTGTCGGCCTACAACATTGACGCTAACTTTACCGATTCTGTAGTAGTTGATGCCGACCACATTATTATTGATACCACAACTAGCAGCAGCGCCTTTAGCTTGGTTGAAGTTTTGTCGAGCACAGATGCTGTGGTCATCGATAACTACGCGACTTCTGATGTCCTGCCGACGGCAGTTGCAGGGGATACGTTAACCATCTTTCTGGAAGGTGGCGACGAGTTTACATTCGAATACAGTGGCTCAGACTGGCTTGATATTCCGAACTTTAGCTTTGACGGAAGTACTCGAGTACTTAGTTCAGACGGAAATTCTACCTTCACTGTTGCCAGTGCGATCTATCTCGATAAGGCCGCTGCGGTAGACAATGTAACCAATACTCCTGTGTATGGAGATGCAACGGTTACCTATGACAGCTCAACAAGCTTTAGTGAGGGTGATGAGCTCAGTGTGGTCATTAACGATGTCAATACAGTCTTTACCTATGCTACGGCTTCGGGTGCTTGGACTACTAATGCAGCCTATAGCTTGGTCGTTGAGAGCGCAGGAATATTCTCTATCAGCCATTCGCCTACCGACCCTTCCGTAGGAATCACTCTTGCTAACGCAACCTATACGCCTGTAGCTACTGGCATATCGCTTACCGAAACTGATGCGACACTAGCCTATGATTCCGCTACTGTCTTTGACGATGGCGATACGCTGAATGTCACCATCGACAGTGCGAACGTGCTCTTTGAATATAACTCAGGCTTCTGGATTACAATTGAAGCTTACAGCCTAGAGGATAATACTGCTGGCACCTTTACTATTAGTCATGCATCCGCCGACACAGCAGGGGATATTACTCTTGCGGGAGCAGTCTACACAGCCGCTGTAGAGGATGTTTCTCTCCAGTCTTATAGTGCTCCATCTTTCGGTAGATCAGCTATTGAGTTGGAAACAGTTGACAGCAGAGTTAATGACACTGTTACGGTTACGCTCGATAACGGTGACGAGGTGGTCTTCACTTTCAATGCCGATAACCAGCCTTGGAATTCAAATACCACTGGTTTCAGTCTCGATAGTTCAGGTAACTTTGCCACGACCATTGAGGGTCGTTCGGCGGATTCTTATCAATATATTGATGAGACGAATCTATCCTTTTCCAATCAAAATATCTATGGAAACGCCAACTTAGATGACTTCTCGTTAACCGCTGTTGCGGGGGATCAAATTAGTTTAATCATCAATGGCGATGAGCAGGTCTTTGCCTACACTGGAAGTGTCTGGGCTGACTCTGGAGATTACTCTCTCAACGCGACCACGCTGGATATCTCTCAAGCCACTGTTACCTCGCCAATCAGTATTAGTGCTGGGTCAGTGCAATACACTGCAGCTGCTAATCAAATTTTTAGTGGGCAAAAGCTCAGTCTGAGTGGCAGTTATTTATCCGGTGCGAACTATCAGTTAACCACTGGTTCTGCGGGTTCGGCCACTACAAATAGCACGCTTCTGGATTTGGTTAAAACCACCTATTCGTCATCTGATGGCTATTTGGTTACCAAAGGTACTGGTGATGAATTTGCTTACATGTATAACGAGCAAGGGCCGGATCTGACTGGTATTCCCACGATAGAATTTACTAATTCGGTAGAGCCTTCCGTTGCTCAGGAGCAGATAACATTTACTGCTACCCAGAACAATGACAACAGATTCCAGATAGAAATTGACCTCGCTGGTGTAGCCGATCACTTTGACACTGATGGGTTCTGGACGGTCGATATTAATAGTGCCTCGGGTAATATCGCGATTGAAGGCGTTGGCGATGATCGCTACAGCAATATGCTGGCGGCTCTAGAGCTTGAATTTAGTGATTATGACTTTGCCTTTGATACGTCTAATACCAAGCTGACCTTTGAGCGGTCAGACAATCTGCCATTTGCCGCCAATATAAGTGCTGTTGAAAAGCGCTCTGCCTCTGACATGGTCGCTCGAGACGATATTTTTGATGACTACGCTTATGATTTCTCCGCTGCCACGATCTATGGCGGCAAATCTTGGACTGTCAGCATTGATGGTCAGAGCGTCGCTACAGCTCAAGCGGGGGCTGGTAATGGAAATCAACTACCCACCTTCACGACTATTCTGGAAGAGTTAGACGTGGCGCTGAATGATAGCGGCTTCAACAGTGTCATTGATACTGAAGCCAAAAGGTTGACCATAAGTGGTCTTGGTGATGCGATCGTTGAGTTAAAGGCGAATGTTGAAGGTGTTGGATCGCTGTTTGACCTAGACGGTGTTAAAGAAGAGAGGCAGCTGGTACGGACTTTCTCATACTCTGGAATTCCATGGGAATTTGCAGATACCGCAAGTGCGGCAGAGCGGCGTGAGGCTAATGGCGTTGAAACTGCTCCCAATGATTTAATTTCTACATCGCGTGTGATTAGTGCCACTACACAGGGTACAGAGTATAAGGTGCAAACCCCCTACCTGATTATTTATGAGGTTGTTGATAGTAGCTACTCCCTGACTGATAGTGATATTGATGCGCTGTCAGCGGATTGGACGCCAGACGTTCGCGCAAGCTTCGTCAATGATATCGTTAATGCTGATAATGAGATTGCGGATAATGGCGGGTATTTAAAACCGATTGCTGTTTTAGCCTCGGATGATCCATACCTTGAGCACCTGTTCTCCAGTGCCGGTGATTATGTAGTTCAGGTCGGGTATGTAGAGTCGACGATTTTCCAGCAGACCACCACAGTTAAGCGTTCAGTCTGGTACTGGCATACCAGCACTACGACTATCGATACCACTACAAATAACTCTGATCACCAGTGGGTCGGTGTGGCGCCTGGCAGTTCCTACAACTTAAATATATCTGTACATGAACATGCCATCGATTTGGCTAATCAGGCCATCGCAAATAAGTACATTCGTATTACTACTGGTCCTCAGGCGGGATTGGTGGGACTGATAAGTAGTTTTGTTGCCTATGAAGACGGTCTTAAGGTCAACCGATTTACAATTCAACCACAAGATGAGGCAAGCCCTGAGGGCCTATCATGGAGCGACGTATCCAGCGAGAGCCACTATGAAGTGTTTACTTCGGTTAGCAGCGCGCTAGGCAATGACTATGACTCTTGGAAAAGCCAGCTGGGCGACACTTATCGAGTTGCACTTACACAGCCGAGTTTGCTCGGTGTAGAGGTCTCTGACCTCGAGACTGCAGCGTACGACTCAGCAAGAGCATTCACCGATGGTGGAGCATCGAGGCGAGTTCAAACCGATTCCAGTATAGATCTGGATACCGGCATAGTTACTGTTGCTGCTGTTGACGACGATTTGGTAGATGGTGGAGATCTTCAGGTCTTTGCCCCGGCGGAACAGCGGGTGAACAGTATTCGTGGGCCAATTAGTATTGAGGGTGGTGCTGTTGCTGCTAGCTATATTGAGCTGAGTAACCCAGTGCTGGTTCCAGGAGAGTCGAATACGCCGGTTACCAATGGTTTGATGGCTCTAGGTTCAGTCGCGGGCAATCAGGATGGTGATATGTCAGCTGCTGGCGTTCAGATTACGCTGGCTAATTCTGAGGTTGTCACCCGGGCTGAATTGCAAGACTTCTTGCTGCAGGCCGACGCGGATGCAGAGAATGGTGGCTACCAGATATTACAAGACTACCTTGCTGACAATTCTGACGTTGAACAATTTGGCACCTTTGTCGATGAAGATGTGACCTTCTACGATAGAGATGCAGATGAAAACACCTATGCCTTTGACAAGCGAATTAATACGGCACCCTATGAAGTTGGTTTCGTAGGCCCCAATGGCGAGAAGTTGGTGCAGTTTGATGTGCTAGCGGTAGTGGGCAACCGGATGATATTGGCTGGAGACTGGCCGTCAGCGGCTGTCTTCGACCGTAGTTCTGGCAGCGAAGAATATTATTACCGTCCGGTAAATCGCAATGAGCGAGTCGATGAGTCTGAACAGGTTGATGTGCTCAACTTTAATAACACGGGAAGCCCTGTTGACGAATTGGGCATCCTTACCAGTGACAGGATCACTGGTTTTGGCATGGGTGAGGACATTCAAATCGAGGGAATTGATATTCCGGGGGGCATTAGATATTCGAGCTTTGAAGAGTTGAATATGTCTCTGGGTGGAGGTAGTGATTCTCTTGTTATTGAATCCACCCATACTGGTCTAACCAATATCAATACAGGTTTCGGTGACGATGATATTGACGTTAAGACTATCTCAGGTCATACCACAATAAATCTGCAAGCCAACGCGTCTGGCCCCACCAATAATCGCGTTGATATTGCTAGTAACGATGTCTTGGCAGACCAGATTATGGCGTTGTTGACCATCTCCGGTGACGACCTTGCTAACAATCTGGTGACGGTTAATGATAGCTTTGATCAAAATGACAATAGCTTAACGGTGACAGAAAACACTATCACTGGTTTGGATATGCCCAGTGTATCTGAGCAATTCACTCTAAAAATTCAGGCCGAAGCCGGTGTTTATAGTCTATCTCTGACAGAGGGCTCTGTTGCGGAAACTCTGAGCTGGGATGCTTCTTTGGCAGAGATTACCACTGCCATTAGTCAGGTCTCTGGAGCGGCTGAGACAGACATTGAGATCGAGCTCATAGAAGGCCAAACCAGTGCCAAAGTTAAGGTTTACCAGATTTCCTTTGTCGGTAATTCTGCGGGCATCAACATGCCGACCATTAGCGCTGATATCGATGTCGATAACGGACTCGCTTTTGCAAAACAATATACGCTGCGATCAACTGTGGAAGAAGAGGATTACACAATCTCTGCCGGTGACAGCAGTTCAGTGGTTGTTAGTGCTGGAGCAACAGCGGAGCAAATGGCCGCCAAGATTACGCAACTGCTGGGTAACAATCCGGAAATACAAGTTGATGTAACGCTTGCGCAAAACGATATTGATGGCACTAATATTTATGTAATCGAGGTCAATCCGGCCAATCTCGTCGACACCAGCGCGCTGGATATTGCAACGCTGAGTGTTGCGCATGTGGGTTCAATCAATATTGACCGTGACAGCAACCAGATTGCTTTAACGGCGATTGAAGATGCTTATCAGCTAAGTCTAACTGCAGAGAATGGCGATCTCGTTAGCCAGTCTGTAGATGCCAATATTTCCACTTCAGGCCTTCAAACGCTTCTTAGTGAGCTCTATGCTGATGCGGGTATAACTGTATCAATCAGTAGTATTAGTTTAGTTGGCACTGCAACTGTAGATGATGCAACTAAGACCTACCTAATAGAGTTCTCTGGTACTAATGACTTGGGCGAATTAACCGCTGATTTTTCCACTGAATTGCAAATTACCGATTCATCTCCACTATCTGCTCAGGCGAAAATCACTGTGATAGCGGAGGGAACCAAAAATCCTGCGATGACTACTGTGCAGACAGTCAGCATTAATGGTGAAGATTCAATTACGTTGCAAATCAAGTCTCCTGACGGACTGCCTCTGGGCTCTGTCGAGTTTGATGCAGACAGTCTACCTGTAGCTAGCGCAGTCAATGTTGATCGAGGCAGTGGCGAGATTACTCTAACGGAAGTTGAAGGCAGTTATCAGTTAAGTCTCACTAATGGGGATCAAGTAGTCAGCCGTACAGTGGATGCCAACAGTTCCGCGGAGAGTCTGCAAGGGCTACTCTCTGAACTCTTCACTGCGGCGGATAATTCAACTATTTCAATTGATTCGGTTGAGCTGTCATCTGGCGCCCTGAATGATACGACTAAGACTTACCTAGTAGGATTTAGTGGCGCTGCTGACTTAGGCTCATTAACGGCCGGTTTTGCCACTGACGAAGAAGGGGCTAATTGGTATAGCCGCTTAAACTTGCTATTGAACCCGAACAATAGCTTAGAGCGCAGAAGTTACTACCCTGAAACGGATAACTTCTCAGTGACTAAGAATGGCAGTGTATTTACCTTTATCTTCCAGGGTGCCTATGCTGACTACAGTATCAGCGAGTCAGATATTACGGGTGATGCTGAGTTAAAAATGCGGGTCAAAGGAATCAACTATTACGGCATTGATCAGCTAGATATCTTCTTAGGTAGTGGAAATGATGATATCAATGTCCAATCGACTGCCGCTGGCACTGTTACAACGATTAACTCGGGTCTTGGAGATGATCGCATCTATGTGACGTCAGACGCAGATGCTGATTTAAGCGATTCTCCGGTTGCTCATGGCGATCTAGATGGCATAAATGGTGAGCTGAAGTTGGAGGCTGGCAGCGGTGTTAACCAGCTCTATATAAGTGACTTTGACAGTACCATTGGTGATGCTGCCATTGTGTTAACCGATAGCAGTCTAAGTGGCGCATCAGCTGGTGTAATCAATTATCAGGCCACAGACGGCAACTTCGATGATGGTCTGGTTATCTGGACCTCCAGAGGTGACGATGTTATTGAGATTGAATCGGTCTACTCTGGCGATCTTAGCATTACTACCCTCTACACAAACGAAGGTGATGACCAGATTACTGTTGCCGCCTCGGCCACCGCAGCGTCCAATTTAAGTACTCAAGTGGACGGTGCTCGGTTTGCTGACCGTCGCATACACACTTTTACTCAGGATGGAGAGGATGTGTTCGATGCCTCGGCATCAGACTTGGCGGTTCAAGTTCATGGCGGCCTGCATAAAGATCAAATCACTGGCGGTCTGGGTGACGATGTATTGTCTGGCGGGCGCGGTGATGACGAGATAAGCGGCCAAGAAGGCACCGACTATATCAATGGAATGTTGGGGAATGACACCCTCTGGGGTGGGGCCGGGAATGATATGATCCTTGGTGGTCAGGGCAACGATTTAATACGCGGCATGTCCGGTGATGACATCATCTTTGGCAGTGCGGGTCGCGATATTATATTTGGTAATAATGGCCGGGTTGAAGATCAGGAGGCAAGGGCACTATTAGCTGAGCAGGCCTTCAACGGCTTCGGCAATGTCACTATGGCGCGTATTGTCAGCGTAGATTCCGAGTCATCTAACGATGCGATTACTGATCGCTATGGAAGCAATATCATTATTGCTGGTGTTGGTAATGATACTGTTCAGAGTGGTTCTGGTGATGATCTGATTGTTGGTGACGACGGTGAGATTAATTACGATGCTGCTGGTCTGATTTCCTCTATTCAATCTATATCTGCTGACCAGGGGGGTGATGACAGCATCACCGCGCTTGGCGGCGACAATACGATTGTCGGTGGCTTTGGTAGCGACGCGATCACAACCGGTAGCGGCATTGACGCGATCCTCGGTGATAACGGTGTTATTGAATATGTTAATGGCAATGCGGTTCGTTTAAGCAGCAATGATGAAGATGTGGCCACTACTGGTCGCGATATCATTAATGCAGGCGATGGCGACAACCGTATTCTGGCAGGTCTCTCCAATGATGACGTGACCACTCTAGGTGGCACTGATGTGGTACTGGGTGATAACGGCGAGCTGACTTACTCCGCAGGCATTTTGACCGGCGCAGTCAGCAGTGAAACAGCCTTAGGTGATGTGGACACGATCGCAGTAGGCGAAGGCGACAATATCGTTATCGCGGGTCAGGGTGCCGATACGGTTAATGCTGGTTCGGGCTCCGACACAGTGATAGGCGACAGTGGCGAGATCAACTTTAATGCCGGTGTTATTGCCGAGCTTCAATCTACTGCAGCTGACCAGGGTGGCGATGACAATATTACTGCTCTGGGTGGCGACAATACCGTTGTCGGCGGCTTCGG
>JAQXEN010000027.1 GCA_029250825.1 Porticoccaceae bacterium | reverse complement strand
TGGCCCCTTCTGGGGATGGGATGTAAATGGCGGGCCTGAAGCGGCAGATAATGGCGATGGTACTTGGACGGTAACCTTTGCTGAAGCGCCAACAGCTGCCATGGAGTATCTGTGGGTCGTTGATGGAGATAAGGAAAATCTTATTGGCAGTGATTATTCATGCACACCAGTGACTGACAATAATGCTTACGCTAACCGCCGTTGGGACTTGGGCTCTGGCAACGTTACAGGCGATAACTATGGTACCTGCGATGCGGTAGTGGATGCAGGTGGTGATGATAGTGGTATGGTGGTGTTCCCTCTCGATTTTGAAGATGCAGTGCAAGATTACATTTGGTTCGATATTGGACCGGATGGAGCGTCGGATACTGCGTTGGTTCAAGATCCCGATGATGCCGCTAACACTTCAGCTTATTCTACCCGTGAAGGTGCCGGAGAGGATTGGAATGGTACTTACTTTATCGTTGGTTCATCTGCGGCCACGCCAGATTTCAGCTTTAAGATGAGTGAAGACGATCAAGTTATCTCAATGCGTGTGCGTTCTCCTGCTGTTGGCAAAGCTTATTCTCTAAAGTTAGAAGCGGGACCGACTAATTCTGGTGCTGTCTTAGCCAAAGCGACAGCCACTAAGGCAAATGAGTGGGAAACACTTTACTTTGATTTCTCCAGCCCAGCCGAAGGTGCGGTAAGCACCACTGTAGACTATGCAAAGTTTATTGTGATCTTCGATCAAAATAGTTCTGACACTACCGATCAGCTGTTCTACTTTGATGACATTAATTATGGTGGTCTTACGGTTCCAACAACAGATGCAGGTGGTGATACGAGCACAACGACTGATTTGACTTTGACTGTTGCTGTTCCGGAGGGCACTACGGCTGTCAGCATCACGGGTCCATGGTGGGAATGGGGCAGCAGTGGCCTCGTTGGTGCCGATAATGGAGATGGTACTTGGACTGTCACGATGACGCCAGGTAGCGAAAGCATGGAATACCTATGGGTCGTTGATGGCGTTCAGGAAAATCTTATTGGCAGTGATTATTCATGCACACCAGTGACTGACAACAGTAGTTACGCTAACCGCCGTTGGGACTTGGGCTCTGGCAACGTTACAGGCGATAACTATGGTACCTGTGTTGCGGTGGACGGGTCTCCAGCTGACGGCAGCAGCTCGCCAGCCGCAGGCGAACTTACTATCAACGGTGATTTTGAGGCTAGCGGTGACATAGGTTGGGAGGAAGTAGTTGGCGACGCTACGATTGCGAATGGAGAGGCGAAGTTGTCTGTGTCCGCTAGCAACTCAGTTTCATTGATTAAAGCCGCCAACTTGGCTGCAGGTGATATTGAGGATGGACAGGAATTCACAGTTAAATTTGATCTAAAAGCTGATGTAGCAGACGGGTCGATATCAGAAAAAATCTTAGTACAATTTTTCTACGAGAACACTGGTGGTGGCAGCTCTAATGGGCCTGGCATTTTAATTGATAACTCGAACCCAGCCGGCTTGTCGGGTTGGACATCCTATGAATTTGATAGAACAGTTACGGCTGCTCCCGGTGGAGTGTCGCTGATGATCAAAGCTGAATGTGGGGCAGTCTCTTCCTGTGGAATGGATCTTTATGTAGACAATGTCTCTGTGTTTGCTGCGCCTATACCAAACTAACCTTGGAATCCGTGTTGTGGGATTGCATGTTCAGCTGTTTTAGTAAAATAGATAATTTTGGGAAAGAGATTTATGTATAAGCAAAATATAAATATTGTTAAAAACGCGTTGGTTGCCGCGATGGCGCTCAGTGTCAACGCCTATGCCCAAGAGGGCATGGACGAGGACTATGGCATTGAAGAGATCATTGTTACCTCCACCAAGCGTGAAACCTCGCTGATGGAAACGTCCGTTGCAGTCTCTGCATTTGGTCAGGAGTCGCTGGATAATCAGGGCGTCAAGAACCTGCTCGATATCGGCGATCTGGTCCCTAATATGCAGATTGCTCTGTCGCCTACTGATTCTGGTGTTCAGGTTGTTGTGCGTGGTCTGACCTCGAACAACTTCACCGAGATCGGTGACCCGACTGTTGCTATGCACTTCGACGGTCTTTATTCACCACGTCCGCAAGCGGGTCTGGCGTTAATGTACGATGTCGAGCGTGTCGAAATAAGTCGAGGTCCTCAGGGCACTTTGTTTGGTCGCAACTCAACCGCTGGTAGCGTCAATGTGATCAGCGCGCGTCCTAACTTTGATCAGCAGGAAGGTAAGATTGAAGTGGAACTTGGAAAGTACGCACAGCGTAATGTTAAAGGCTGGGTCAATTTGCCAGTCAACGATGTTCTGGCCTTGCGCGCCAGCTTCTTGAAAGAAACTGCTGATACCTGGTACAACCAGACTCCAGATTTGTTCGATCTGGCTTGGGACACTGACGGCGACGGCAGCACCACTGGTCCTTATGATGTGGCTGCAGATGGGATTCCTAACGTCGACCAGCGTCGTAACCGGGAAGTTAGCGACAGCGATGCCTATGGTTCGGTTGATCGCAGCGGTGCTCGATTAGGTATGCGCTTTGAGCCAACCAATGACATTAGCTTGGATCTGATTGCTGATTATTTTCAGGATAAGTCTCCCGGTGGTTTAAGCCTTAAAGATTGTGAAAAAGCTGAAGGCACTTTCTTTGCCTGTGAACAAGATCAGTACGATGTGAGTGTTAACGTTCCCGGCGAAATGGATATGACTATTCTGGGTCTGCGTTCAGTTCTGACTTGGGATATCAACGAAGACGTCGTATTTGAAGGTCGCGTTGGCTATTCACAGCAGAAGCGTTCGCAGGTACACGATGCATCAACGGTTTATACCGATCCGGATCATCCTGCCTACGGTATTACGCGTACTTGGTACTCCGATGACGCTGCGCCTGCCGGTTGCACTGGCGGTGGCGGTGCCATGGTTAAATGCCCGAATTTGGTCAACAACCTGCCGTTGCTTGAGTCACTAGGCTACGGCGATGTGGCTATGCAGCCATTCGGTGACCTCAGCCTGAGCACTAACTATTCAGACTACCGCTCTGTTGTCTCCGAGCTGCAGCTGAAATCACAGTCTGATTCTAACTTGCAGTGGATCGCCGGTGTCTTCTATATGAAAGAAGATAACGAAATCCGTTTTGATGTTGAAGACCCTTTTTGCTGTGGTGGCGTCCTTCCACTGGCTCAGTCCTTTGTTCAGCCGGAGCGTTTAGTTGAGTCCCTGGCGGGTTTTGTACAGTTTGATTACAAGGTTAATGAGAAGCTCAATGTTACAGCGGGCTATCGTTATACCCGCGACACCAAAGAAGATATTGGCGGCCGCAACTACGTTACTAACGGTTACCGTCAGCCGAATATTGGCCTCTATGATCCAGCTGCATCTTTTTGGATGGAGTCATGGACACGCCTAGGCATAGAGCCGACTGCCAGCATCGGCGGTACTGGTCCTTACCAGTCCGATGTGTTGAACAATGATATGGGTACCGCCGGGGATGATTTCCTCGACCGTCTACAGTATTCAGATAACAGCCACAAAGGTGCGTGGAGCAAGGGTACTTGGAAAGTCGGCTTTGATTACCTGGTTAACGATGATGTGTTCCTCTATGGTTCTGTAGCTACAGGTTATAAGTCAGGCGGCTTTGGTGATTCGGTTGATATCTGCGACTGTAATATTACTGATACGTTTGATTATGATCCCGAGAACAATATTACTTACGAGCTCGGCTTTAAAGCCACCATGCTCGACGGCAAGTTGAATCTGCTGGGTAATGTTTTCTTAATGGATAACACCGATCTGCAAGATACCTTCTATGCCACAATCACGGGTGTTGGTTCTGAGATCCAAGTGCCTGTTGATTACGATGACACGGAAGGTCGCACAGCAGCCTGTACTTTTGGCGAAGGTGACTGTGTCATCGTTGGTCGAGATATCGGTACTCTGATTACCCAGAACATCGGTGAGACCCGCAATATGGGTATTGAGCTGGAGTTTGACTGGCGTCCCTATAACGGCGGCCGTGTAAATGGTTGGGTTGCCTGGTTGGACTCTGAGATCACTGAGCTGGATAACTCTCAGGATAACTGGTTCTGTTTAGAGCGAGCACTGCTCGGTCTGACTAACTGCACGGATAAAACCACTCGCACTATCGATGGCAATGATACTGAAGCTCGCTTCCAAAGCTTTGAGGGCAATGCTATGCCTTGGTCTCCCGAGTACTCAGCCACAGTCACCTTCGAGCACAACTGGTACTTGCACAATGGTATGCGTCTGAGCCCACTGGTTTCGGCTCACTGGCAGGATGAGATGTTCTTTGACAAGGGTAACTTTGATGAGGGTGCATTCCACTCAGGTCAGGACGCCTTTGCTACTGCTGATGTGGCACTTCGTTTAATCAACGAAGAGAGTGCCTGGGCAGTCGAACTCTATGTTCGCAATGTAACTGACGAAGTTACGCGCAGCTGGGCTGATCGCGGACCTGGCTTTATGCGCGCATCACTTGGCAAGCCACGTCACTATGGCATTAAGTTCAATATGGCTTTCTAAGTTTGTAAACAATGCAGTGTAGGCGAAACGAAAAATGCCCTTCAGGAACAGAGGGGCATTTTTTTTGTCTTGAAAAAAGTCTTTGAAAACTAAGAATTAGAAACATACAGCTTAGTCGCGGCCGCCAATGGCGAGGATATACTTTTCAGTCTTCCAGGGCTGATCAATTCGCCGCGAAATCACCTCGCCGCCGAGCTCAGCAACACAGCGATCGGCCAGATCCCAAAATGGTGGCCGGCCCGGATCGGCAATCAACACCTGCTCGACACCGGCGGCGCGAGCACGCTGAATAAGCTCAAATAGCGGTGTCGTCATCTCATCCCAAAAACAGATATCGGTGCCCATCAAGGTGTGCAGCTCGGCCAGTTCAGCATCTTCAAGAGACTCAAAGCTGCGCTCTTGAAACTCAACGCTGCACTGATTAATACTGGCCTGGAGTTTTAGGAAGGGCTCAACACTGGCATCTATATCCAAACCGGTGACCTGGGCCTGATAGTTTTTCGCCAGATAGATACCGGTTAGCCCCCAGCCACAGCCGATATCCATGACCTTGGCCCGATCCGGTATTTCCCAGGTACTCAAATAATCGATCAATACAAAGCTAGAGCGCCAGACTTTATTGCCGTGAGCAGCATGGCGCTGTTGGCGCTTGAGTCTTCGAACCTCTGGGTGGGAGGCCTTGAGAGCGTCGATATCCATAAACGAGATACTGTGTGTGGTTGGCTGTTTTAGCGGTATTAATGATCTATCTAAATCTGATGTCATAGGGTCAGTCGGCGCGAGTGATTTTAAGGGGAAATTCTAGCAGTAAAACAAACAGCTGATTGAATAATATTGTTATTTGTCTTTTCATAGCAAAGCCCTATTATAGACGGCTAGATACAGGGTCAGATATAGGGCTAAATGGCAGCCAAATAATAATAAAGTCACGCCAACAGGCAGGTTTATGAATCAGACTACGCTCAATCCTTGGCTTGGTAAGCTCTACCGAGACCGCAACACGCAGTTTTTATTTTTGCAGATCAGCGGTTGGTTCAGTCTCTCGTTAATCAGCTTTTTTAGTCTGACTCTCTGGTACAACCAGCAGAGTCTCGCCTATATCTCTCATACCTTATTGCAGTCAGTGTTAGGTGTGGCCGTTTCTTGGCCCTTGCGATCGGTGTTTCATTACCTGTGGAACACACCAGTGCTGTCGCGCCTATTGCTAACTCTGGTGTCAGTGTTGCTCTGTTCAGTAATCTGGTCTGCTCTGCGGATTGGCGCATTTTTGTGGATGACCGACGAGACCAATGTCTGGGCTGATTTTGGTGGCTGGCTGTTTGGTTCGATCATGATTTTTTTATGCTGGGCGGCGCTCTACCACGGCATTAAATATTATCAGCTTTTGCAGTCCGAGCATGAAGCGCTGCTCAAGTTTGCAGCGGAAAATAAAGAGGAACAGCTCAAGCGCAGCCGTGCCGAGACGATTGCTCAGGAAGCACAGCTAAAAATGCTGCGCTATCAGCTCAATCCACATTTTTTGTTTAACACCTTGAATGCTATTTCAGCGTTAGTCGTGGGCCGCAGCACCACCAATGCCAACACCATGATTATGCAGCTGAGTAATTTTCTACGCTATTCACTGGAGAACGATCCCATTAAACGGGTGACTTTAGAGCAGGAAGTTGTAGCGATAAAACTCTATTTGGATATTGAGAAAACCCGCTTCTCCGATCGCCTAGAGCTGTACTTTGATGTGGACCCCAGAGCCCATGACTTGAAGATTCCGAGCCTGCTATTACAGCCTCTAGTGGAGAATGCGATTAAATATGCCATTGCTCCTGCGGAAAAAGGGGGTAAGATTAGCCTGTTTGCGAAACTCGATGGAGATCATCTGATTATTGAGGTGTCAGATACTGGCCCAGGTATACAGGACGATTCTCACTCCCATACCACGGGGGCCGGCATCGGGCTAAGAAATACCGTTGATCGATTGAGCGCTTTTTATGGCGATAATTATGTCTTTGAACTGCGTAGTCCAGAGGCTGGTGGCATGACCATATATATTCGCTTGCCGCAGGAAAAGCAGACGGCGGAGAGCAATGCTGAACTTGTGCTTGGCAATTAACCAAGTATTTGAAAAGAGTGGGACTGTAGTAACATGGCTAAATTAAAAACAATTATTGTCGATGATGAGCCTCTGGCTCTGGATCTATTGCGCTCTATCCTAAGTGCGCTTGAGGATGTCGAAATAGTTGCCGAATGTAGCAATGGCCGCGATGCGATAGCTGCTGCCAGTTCACTGCATCCGGATTTAGTCTTTCTCGATATCCAAATGCCCGGCATCAATGGGTTTGAGGTGGTTAAAGCAATGCAGTCTGACACCATGCCGATGGTGATTTTTGCCACTGCCTACAATCAGTTTGCCATCGACGCCTTTGATCTACACGCCGTAGATTATGTGCTTAAGCCCTTGGATTCAGAGCGTATTGAGCGAGCCGTGCAACGAGCGGTGGAGCGTTATTCGACTCAGGATGATGAAGCCGGCCACAAGATGCCGCTAATTGGCGCAATCGAAGAGATTACCAAACGTTTCGATAAAGAGTCTGGTGTTCCTAGCCCTGCGGCAGAAGCTCTGCCAGAGGGTATTAAGCGCAAGTTACTGATACGTGATTCCGGTGTTGTCAAAGTGGTGCCCTTTGGAGATATTGATTGGGTCGATGCCGCCGGTGACTATATGTGTGTCCATGCGCTGGGGGAAACCCATATCGTGCGCAGTACCCTGCGTGAGTTGTTAGAAAAGCTCGACGAGCAAATGTTTATCCGCATCCATCGCTCCACTGTGGTTAATATTGAGCGTGTAGTCAGTGTTACCCGGCTGCAAAAGGGCGGAAGTTTGCTGCATTTGGCCGATGGTAACTCACTGCGTGTCAGCCGTAATTACCGAGAGGCGATTCGCAGCTTATTTCAGTGATTGACTAAATAATTTGCCTTGCTAATCGCCTAAAAACCTCCCGCAGACCCCACTCAACGCAGCGGTTAAACCCGCCATCTCATCTGATCTTCCACCGCATAGCTGTCCGTGAAAGACTAGCACTCTAGAAGGGATTTTTTTAGTCCCAATAAAAGTGGTGTAGGCATACAAAACCACGCAGATTGCATCGGAACGGTGAGTGGTGCTGGACAGTTTTCAGATAAGGGTAGGGTAGAGCTAATAATGGTCAAAGATAAAAATTACGCCTTGGCAAAGGGCTTGGTAACAGTTATCACTGGATTGGCGTTTTCGATGATGCCGGTCAAGTTGGTGGCTGAAGATCTCGGATATGTCGGTGCTTCAGACGCAATTGAAAAGCGTGTGGCAACGATTTTGGCAGGTATGTCTATCGAGCAAAAAGTTGGCCAGATGATCCAGCCAGAGATCAAGTTTGTCTCTCCCTCTGATGTTAAAAAATACCATATTGGTTCGATTCTCAACGGTGGCGGTTCGTTCCCCGGTGAGCGTAAAAATTCTGCGATTCAAGACTGGGTTGAGCTAGCCGACTCTTACTATAATGCCTCAGTCGATACTTCTGACGGTGGCGCAGGTATCCCTATTATCTGGGGCACTGATGCCGTCCACGGCCACAACAATGTGGTCGGTGCCACGCTGTTTCCCCACAATATTGGCCTGGGTGCAGCGAACGATCCACAGCTGCTGCGTCAGATTGGTGAGGTAACGGCCAAAGAAGTCGCGGTTACCGGAATCGATTGGATCTTTGCTCCCACTGTTGCGGTAGTCAAAGACAATCGCTGGGGTCGCACATATGAAGGCTACAGCAGCGATGCTGCGCTGGTAAAAGCTTATGCCGGTGAGATTGTTAAAGGCATCCAGGGTGAGCCAGGTGAGCTGGGGTCAGATCCCTCAAAAGTTGTGGCCACGGCGAAACACTGGATCGGTGACGGTGGTACCTATCGCGGTATCGATAAAGGCAACACTATTCTCGACCTAGATCAGCTGCTTGAATTACACGGTCAGGGCTACCTTAGCGCCATCGATGCCGATGTGCAGTCAGTAATGGTATCTTTTAATAGCTGGAATGGACGCAAGCTTCACGGTCACAAACAATTGGTCACTGATGTGCTCAAAAACCAGCTTGGTTTTGACGGACTGGTTGTCAGTGATTGGGACGGCGTAGGTCAGGTTCAGGGCTGTACCACTGAGAACTGTCCCCAAGCTATCAACGCCGGTATCGATCTGATTATGGTACCCCAGGGCTGGAGAAACTTAATTACCAATATCCTGGCACAGGTGGAAAGTGGTGTTATTCCTGTGTCGCGTATCGATGATGCGGTAACCCGTATTTTGCGTACCAAGATGCGTGCGGGTCTGTTTGAAAAAGGCGCTCCATCAACACGTATGCTGGCTGGTGAGTCTGACATTATCGGCTCTGCGGAACACCGCGCGATCGCTCGCGACGCAGTGCGTAAATCATTGGTTCTGCTGAAAAACAAAAATCAACTGCTGCCCCTGAAAGGCAAGCAACATATTCTGGTTACCGGTGATGGTGCAGATAATATCGGCAAGCAAAACGGCGGCTGGACTATTACTTGGCAGGGTACTGAAAACAAGAATAGCGATTTCCCTGGTGCCACCTCTATCTATGCTGGTCTTAAACAGGCTGTTGAAAACAATGGCGGTTCAGTTGAATTAAGTGCTGATGACAGCTGGGCGAAGAAGCCCGACGTAGCTGTTGTAGTCTTTGGTGAAGAGCCCTATGCGGAGGGTGTGGGCGATATTGAATCTCTGGTTTACCGGGATGGCTACCAAGCTGACCTGAACCTGCTTAAAGCACTAAAAAGCAAGAATATCCCTGTGGTAGCCGTGTTCTTGACCGGTCGTCCCCTGTGGATGAATGCCGAGTTCAATAACTCAGATGCCTTTGTTGTTGCTTGGTTGCCCGGCTCTGAAGGCGTTGGTCTAGCGGATGTAATGGTTGCTGATAGCGCAGGTAAAGTGCGTTATGACTTTACGGGCAGACTGTCTTTCGATTGGCCCAGCCGTGAATTAGATCGAGCTGATATATCCCGTCCGGTCACTGACTTATTGCTCACTCGAGGTCAGGGTATGAGTTATGGCGATGCTGAAATTATCGCCGACAATCTGGATACAAAAGCCTTGATTGATATGTCTAAAGCGGCTCGTGTAGTGTTTAGTGGCAGCGCTCGCCCACCGTTTAAAACCTATGTGGGTGATTCTAGCAACTGGCAAAAATTAGTGCAGGGTAATAAGGCTGCTACTGCATTTGGCGATCTTACGGTCACCACAGTCGATGGCACTGTGCAAGAAGACTCCCGTCTGGTGGAGTGGAAGGGCGGTCGTGAAAGCCAATTTTACTTCCAGTCGGAGGCCGGTATTGATCTGACTAACCTGCGTGACGAAGATGCTGCTCTCGTTATGGAGTTCAAGGTTGATCAGAAACCCAAGGGCGCTGTTACGCTGCGTATGGATTGCGGATGGCCCTGTTCTGGCGGACTCAACTTAACCCGTATTTTCCGTGCTATTCCAGAAAATCAGATGGTTCGTCTGGGGGTTAAGCTAAGCTGCTTTGAGAAGGTTGGAGTCAATCTTAAAAAGGTTAATTCGCCCTTTGTCTTGGTCAGTTCTAAGGAATTTGCGCTTACCATCGCTGATGTTAGAGTTACCAAGGATATCTCCGAGAAGTCCCTAGTGGGATGTAGTTGATGCTAATGGCAATATCCTCAGTATGATGTTGCAACCAGCCCTTTTTAGGGCTGGTTTGCGTTTCGCCTAGGCTGTTTTGTCGAGCGCCTAATGGAACGCCTAATTAAGTGACTAATAAAGTGCTCAATAGAGCGCTCAATTGAGACACTTTCGAGGCATGGAAAAACCCCCGCCGTACTGCTAGTATCGCCCCACTATAAAAATAATATTAACCTGAACGGTGAGCCTAGGTATAACCGTCAAGAGGGGCAGGTATGAACGCATCATTTAGCAAAATGTCCGAGAGCACAGCGGAAGATTGGCAGATTATTCTTCCGGAGCAAATGGCCTACTTTAAGAAGTTGCCAGATCGCATTCTGGCCCACTTGGAATTGCTCACTGGGGATTACGGCGGTTTTGCCATCGATCGACTACAGCACTCACTGCAGACCGCACACCGTGCCGCGGAGGCCGGTGAAGACGAAGATTACGTGGTCTGTGCGCTGCTCCACGATATCGGCGACACCCTCGGAAGCGCCAATCACGCGGATGTTGCCGCGGCTATTTTGGAACCCTTTGTCTCTGAAGAAAATCACTGGATGATTAAGCATCATGCTATTTTTCAGGGTTATAATTTTTTCCATTTTCTCGGCGCCGATCGCAATATGCGCGACCAGTATCGTGAAAACCCAAACTTTAAACGTACCGCGAGATTTATTGCCAAGTACGATGATCCTGCCTTTGATCCCGAGATGCCTAAGCTGGAATTAAGTCTGTTCGAGCCTATGGTGCGCAGGGTCTTTAGCAAGCCAAAAAACAGTATGTATAAAAGCTTTCTTGAGGATTAAGGACTTCTAATGTCGCAGGGAAATATTCTTGGAATCTATGTAGCACCGACCAAAGGTGCTGGGGTAATGGGCCATCAAAAAGTGTCATTGCGCGCGGGCAAGGGCATCGAAGGAGACCGCTACTTTTCTCAGACGGGCAAAAACCGATCTAATTACCAGGGTCAGCCGGACTGGGAAATTACCCTAATCGAATCCGAAGTGATCGAGGCATTTAATCGAGACATGGGCCACAGCTTTCATCAGAGTGACTTTCGCCGCAACCTAGTCACAGAGGGTATTCGCCTCAATGACCTAGTGGGCAAGACCTTTACCATCAACAATGTCAGCTTCTATGGCGTCCAGCTCTGTGAGCCCTGTGCCAGTCTCCAGCGTCGTCTCGCGGTGAGTATCCTGCCGGAACTTGTGGGCAAAGGTGGTCTGCGAGCGCAGATCCGTGGCAATGGCGTTATCGCATTAGGCGACAAGCTTAGTCCAGTCGAAAAAATCTAAGGCTATTAGCTCTGGTCTGCTGGGCGAGCTGTTCAGCGGATTCTTTTCTAATTTCAGCAATCTTGCTAATTACCCAGGGCAGATAAGCAGGTTCATTGCGTTTGCCTTTTGGCGGTTCGGGCAATGTTTTGGGCAGCAGATAGGGCGCATCGGTTTCCACCATCAGCCGCTGCAGGGGAATATTCGCCACCAGCCCCTGTAGCTCTGTGCCGCGCCTGTCATCGCAAACCCATCCAGTGATGCCAATATGCATATCCATGTCTAAATAGCCGTAGAGGGCCTCTCTGGAGCCTGTAAAGCAGTGCGTAACGGCGTCCACCAGATGATCTCTGTAGGTTCGCAAAATCTGCAGCTGTCGGTCCGCGGCATCCCGCTCATGTAAAAATACCGGCAGCTGTAATTCAGCGGCCAGTTCAAGCTGTGCTTCAAAGGCCTTTTCCTGTTGCTCAGGAGTGGAAAAGTTGCGGTTAAAATCCAAGCCCATTTCGCCGATGGCGACCACGCAGGGATTCTTGGCAAGTGATCTGAGTATGCCTATAGACTCGCCATTGAGAGACTTGGCATCGTGGGGATGAATACCGGCGGTAGCATAGAGCATCTCCGGAAAGCGCTCGCCGAGTTGGCCACAGAGCTGAACAACGGCTTCGCTCTCATCTACTGAGGTGCCGGTGAGAATCAATTTGTCGACGCCGGCATCTCTGGCCCGTTCAAGTACCTCTTGGCGGTCGCTGTCAAAACGCGAGTTGGAGAGATTGACCCCTATATCGATTAACATAATTACAGCAGCCTGTAGATTTCGTCGCGTTTCAATAGCGGCGGTCGCTGGCCCATTTTCCGCGAATAGATAATCGAATACATCAAAATATTGCGCACATAGGCGCGAGTTTCTCTGTAGGGAATCACTTCGATCCAAATATCGAATGGCAATTTTCCATCACTCTTATTGAGCCATTGATTGACCCTAGATGGCCCGGCATTATAAGCCGCGCTGGCAAGAATGCGACTACCATCAAAGCGTGTAAGCAATTCGCTGTAGTAGCGGCTGGCGATGGCGATATTGGTTTTCGGGTTATATAACTCAGCCCTTTTTCGGTAGGGAATCTTATATTTTCGTGCCGTACTCTTGGCAGTGGCAGGCATCAATTGCATTAATCCCCGGGCACCAGCGGATGAGGTGGCAGTGGTATCAAAGGCGCTCTCTTGGCGTGCCAGGGCAAAGAGTAAAGCACTGTCTAGCTGATTGTCTGTAGCGGCACTGTCGATGGCCTCGGCAAAGGCCAGGGGAAAGCGCAGTTCCACATCATCCCAATATTGTACGCGCCCGAGGCTGGCAATTGCTTTGCTGTGCCACTGCCACTGTCCCGCGACCATCGCTGCTGCCAGCCAGTCATCGTAGGTAAAGTTTGCGCTGGCTTGATTCCATTCCCGGTTAGCATCGAGACTGTCATTGTGAAATTTCAGCTCTCGGGCGCGAGCCATTGCCGGCAGGGCGCCAATCTCGGCCAAGCGCTGGGGTTGAATGGCCACTGGGTGGTGGTTGAGGCGGTATTCTTTGTCGAGCATATCGCTGGCGAGAAAGCCGTAGAAATCCCGTTCCTGAGCCAAGCTCTCGGTCATCTGCTGCAGTGCTGGAAGCTCTGTTGTCGAGGGGTCGCTGTGCATACTGCGGATAGTCCAGTAGCGCCAAGAACTTCGACTCTTCAGATGCTCGGGCAATCGTGTTAACCAGAGTCGCACATTGGGCCAGTCCTTTTCCTGTAGTGCCAGACGAATCCGCCATTCCACCAAGCTGCCGTCTAAGGTGTCGTTGAGCAGTTGCAGATGATCGACAAAATAGGAATCGGCAACGGCGCTTGCCTGCTGCGTGTAGAGGCCTTTAACAATAGCACTGACAACAGCGCTGCGGGCGGCATGGGTAAATTCATGGGTCTGCTGATAGTGACTCCAGTACTTGAGGCTGGCGTGACTGTCGCGGCGGGCCAAATGCACTAGGGCATGTTGAATAATATCGGCCTCTTCAGGGCTATCACTGTTAAACGCCTGAAATTGTTGGATGCTCTGAGGTGATCGATCAGCCTTGTAATAGAGCTTGGCGAGGTTGCTGTAGTAGGGGCTTTTAAAAAACCGCTCTAGGTATCTGGCGAGCTGATACTGGTGGTTGAGCAGTGCCTTGTTAAAACGCTGCCAGGCCAGAGCCTCGCTGATGCGGTTATTGCCGATCAGGCGACTAAATAATTTATCACATTGCTTGGGTTGCGACTTACCCACATTCCACAGTTCCAGTGCCGCCGTGAGTACTTGCTGACGGCGTTCTTGGAGGTTTGGATCTTTTGGTTCCGAGTAGTAGCGTGCCAGTTGGAACTGGCACTGCTGCTTCACACTGGTCTGTTGCGGGTTATAAAAACTGATATAACGGGTCCAATATTGACGCTTGGCCAAGTAGTCCAGCCAGCGGCTGCGCAAATGCTGAGCTTTAATGCTGCCTGCATAGTTTTGCAGATATTGGCTAACCTCTGGATGCCGAGAGTAGCGTAGGTCCGCAGCCAGTTCTGCATAAATAAAGTAGGGGTAGAGTGGGTAGGTTTTTAGCTGCTGCTGTTTTCGCGCCGACTGCTGCCATTTGCCGCGACCCATAAGTTCTAGGGCTTCGCTGTAGAGCTGGCGCTGCTCCGCTAGCTTATCCGTCGTCTGTGTCTTGAGGAGCTGTTTGTTTTCTGGCTCTTTATTTCGTAGCTGCTGATCCAACTCCTCATTATTATTATCGTTGCCAGTCGCCATTGCGCAGCCGAGCAAAAGCGCTATCGCAATAAGGCGCTGTCTGAGACCGGGGCGAGGAAAATTAAAGATAGAAACAGCCTTAATAAAGAAGGTGTAAATTGATATTCAAATGTATCCCAAGAGTGTAAAGCTAGTGGGTGGTATGTTGAAAGCCCTTAGCCTATAAAAGGCCCCTCCACTTAGGGGGCTAATAATCAACCGACCCTAGTCATCTTCCGTAATCCGTACCGCCAGAACATCACAGGGTGCGCCATGCAAAACACTATTGCTCGTAGAGCCAAATATCAGTGCCAAACCATGACGCCCATGACTGCCTACTATTATTAAGTCCACATCCTGCTCTTTTGCCATGCGCCGCATTTCATTGGCCGGTTGGCCAAGGACAATATGCCGGTTCTCCGCCGGCACATCCAGTTGCTCCGCAAGCGTCGCGAGACGCTCTGTAGCCTGTTCTTCCAACTGCACTTGCACGTCTGATAAATCCACAGGGATATCACCGCCGTAAGTGAACGCAAGGGGCTCAAGGATATGGCAAATGGAGATTTTAAGCTCGGGACTGGGAAAAAGTTGCTTGACGCGGTCTACCACTTGCTGTGATTCTGGAGATAGATCGAGCCCGATCAGCAGATGTTGGTAAGTAGCCATAGCACGCTCCTTATTACTTTATCAGTTGGTTTGGCAGAGACTAGCACTGTTCGCTGACGAAGAGGGTCCGCGCTCACTAGAATCAGTAATGATAAGAGTAGTACGAAATGACTTGGTTGTTAATAGTATTGGGTGTCGCAGTGGTGATATCGCCGCTGATGTGGTTTCGACAGTCGCCGCGGCAAAAATTGATAACTGAGCTAAGGCGCTTGGCAGGCAGTGCCGGTTTGCAGGTGAGCCTCTATCGTCGCCCGGATGCCCGTGATGATGAGACGCGTCTGGAGTGTGTCTGTTATCGTCTGCCCTGGCTCGGTGACAACTGCCGGCCGGACTGGGTACTTCATCGCTTTAGTAGTCGTGGTTGGGCATCTGCCTGCCCCGGTTGGCTTTGGACGATTAATCAGGCGCCACCAGAATGGGATGCTCTGTTAGTCGAACAGGTGGCTGAATTTCCCGCCGGTGTCAGTGCTCTGGTGGCCTCTCCAGCGGGAATTGGCGTGATTTGGAATGAGCGGGAAGATAACCGAGATTTGATGAAAATTGTCGCCAATTTAAAGAAAATTCAGCATCGGGCAAAAGAAATTTGCCCATGAAACTTGACCAAAGGGCGCACAAACACGTATATATGCGCACCTTGAGTCTATTGCTCGTAAACATTTGAGCCAAATTATCTTCAGCATCTTGCCGCGATGGCAGCTGCACAAATAGGGAAATCAGCCTAAATGGGAAAGTCGTTAGTCATTGTAGAGTCACCCGCTAAAGCCAAAACGATCAATCGTTATCTCGGTGATGATTTTATCGTTAAGTCCAGTGTTGGTCATATTCGCGACCTGCCCACAGGCGGCAATCGTACCCCTACAGATCCCAAAGAGCGCGCTCGGCAGGCAGCTATAACTCGCAAGCTGTCGCCGGAAGATAAAATTATTCATCGTGCGGCCAAGGCCAAATCTCAGCTTATTAACAGTATGGGTATAGACCCAGAAAATGATTGGAAAGCGGAATACGCGACTCTGCCCGGCAAAGAGAAGGTTGTTGCTGAGCTGAAAAAACTGGCTAAAAATGCCGACACTGTCTATCTGGCGACGGATTTGGATAGAGAGGGGGAGGCGATTGCCTGGCACCTGACACAGGTTATTGGTGGCGATGACAGCCGCTATAAGCGTGTGGTGTTTAACGAAATCACCAAGAAAGCCATTCGTGCGGCCTTTGAAGAGCCCGGCGTGGTGAATACTAATCGTGTTGATGCCCAGCAGGCACGCCGTTTTCTCGATCGCGTGGTGGGCTTTATGGTCTCGCCGCTGTTATGGGAAAAGGTCGGCCGCGGTCTATCGGCAGGCCGAGTTCAGTCTGTTGCCCTAAAAATGATTGTCGAGCGCGAGCGTGAAATTCGTGCTTTTTTACCTGAAGAGTACTGGACTGTTCACGCTGATCTTGAGGCAACGGAAGCCGCTGCAGCCAGCGATGATGCAGGAAAAATTCGCTTTGAAGTAAAGCGCCACCTAGGCAAAGCTTTCCGTCCGCCCAACAAGGCTGCTACGGATACCGCATTGGCAGCTCTTAGAGAGTCCGACTACCTAGTGTCTAAGCGCGAAGACAAGCCCACGTCCTCGAAGCCATCGGCTCCCTTTATTACCTCAACGCTACAGCAGGCGGCCAGTACCCGGCTCGGCTTTGGCGTAAAGAAAACCATGATGATGGCGCAGCGTCTCTATGAAGGCGGCTATATCACCTATATGCGTACCGACTCGACCAACTTGAGTGAAGATGCGGTTGCCGCCTGTCGCGACTATATTAAAGTTCGCCACGGCGCCCGCTATCTGCCGGACGAGCCCAAGATATACGGCAGCAAGTCTGGCGCTCAGGAAGCTCACGAAGCGATCCGTCCATCAAATATTGATATCTCTCCCGGTAGTCTCGATGGCATGGAAGTGGACGCGAAGAAGCTTTATCAACTGATCTGGCAGCAGTTTGTCGCCTGTCAGATGGTTCCTGCGCAGTTTACCTCGACCCTGATTACTGTGGCCGCCGGCGATTACGAAATGACTGTAAAAGGCCGCGTGACACGTTTTGATGGCTATTTGGCAGTGATGCCAGCCAATCGCAAAGGCGACGAAGACGGCGAGTTGCCAGATCTGCAAAAGGGCGACAGTATGTCGATGCTGGTTCTGGTGCCGCAACAGCACTTTACCAAGCCCATCGCGCGCTTTTCTGAGGCCTCACTGGTTAAAGAGCTGGAGAAGCGCGGTATTGGTCGTCCCTCTACCTACGCTTCAATTATTTCAACGATTCAAGATCGCGGCTATGTACGCATCGAAAACAAGCGCCTGTTCGCTGAGAAAATCGGCGATGTGGTCACCGATCGATTGGCCGAGAGCTTTACCGATCTGATGGACTATGGCTTTACCGCCACTATGGAAGAGCATCTCGATGAGATCGCCAATGGCACCCTGAAGTGGAAAGATCTGCTCAATCGTTTTTACCGTGACTTTAGCGACAAGGTTGAAAGTGCCAAAGAAGTGGATGCCGGTATGCGTCCTAATTCTCCCACTGAGACGGATATTCCCTGCAAACTCTGTGATCGTCCAATGATGGTTCGCACTGCTGGCACTGGCGTGTTTCTGGGCTGTTCTGGCTATGCATTACCGCCTAAAGAGCGCTGCAAGCACACCCTAAACCTCACTGCTGGCGATGAAGCCGTTAATATCGATGAAGATGATGAGGCGGAATCTAAGCAGTTGATGCACCGTCATCGCTGTGGCATCTGCGACACGGTTATGGATAGCTATCTGGTTGATGAGACTCGCAAGTTGCACGTTTGCGGTAACAACCCAGATTGCAGTGGCTTTGAACTGGAAGCGGGTCAATATGTGATCAAGGGTTATGAAGGCCCGGTGTTGGAGTGTGATCGATGCACTAATGAGATGCAGTTAAAGACCGGTCGCTTCGGCAAATACTTTGGCTGCACCGGCGAGATTGCGCCGGGAGAGCCATGCAAGAACACCCGCAAGTTATTGCGCAATGGCCAGGCCGCGCCACCAAAGGTAGATCCAATTTCAATGCCGGAGCTGCGCTGTCTTAAAGTGGAAGATCACTATGTGCTGCGCGATGGTGCCTCCGGACTGTTTTTGGCTGCCAGTCAGTTTCCCAAGAACCGCGAGACCCGTGCACCCAGTGTCGAAGAGCTGCTGCCATACAAAGATCAGATAGACGAAAAGTATCAGTTCTTGCTCACCGCACCGGTTAAAGACCCCAATGGACTGGCGACTATTATTCGCTACAGCCGCAAGACCAAAGAGCAATATGTGCGCAGTGAAGAAGATGGCAAGCCCTCTGGTTGGAGTGCGTTTTACAATGGCGGCAAGTGGGTGGCTGCTGAAAAAGGCAGTAAGTAGACTCTGATGTCGACGCATATTTCAGCGGTTAATCAGAAGCTTCTGTTTGCTCGACAGCTGTTGCGCGGGCTTGATAGGGACAGTTCTTCTGCCAGTAGTCACTTGATCGCCGCCACGGCCCAGTCGGTGGCGGTGCAGTTACATCAGGCTTGGTTGTGGCACTGCCGCAATATTGCTGAGGGCTATAAATTACGAGATCTGGAGTCGGTGATTGATGGCGACTCTCTGGTGGCCCAGCTAGCCAAGCAGGGTAAGTGTCCAGGGGAAGCTACTGAGCTGCAGTCACTGCAGCAAGATTCCGGCTCTTGGCTCAGCGAGCTGCTTACGGCCCATCAGAATATCTATCTGCTGCCGGTTGTGCGCAAAGCTGAGATGGATGTGGATCGACTCCCAATGATTGCCTTAGATGGCCCTGCAGTGGTTGAATGGAGCGTTGAGCGGGCGCATATTTGGCTTCAGGCACTGCAAGAATTGATTGATCGTCACCGGGAAATGATGATTGAGTTTTAATCATCGCGCAGTTAACGGTTAACAGGGATTGTTGCAACTGCTAGACTATCGGCGTTTGAGAACAAAAAGTAACTCTCTAGGAAACCCTATTTATGCCTCTCGCGGAATTTGAATTAGTCATGTTAGACAGCGGTGAAGTCGCTTTGCAGCGCGCCGAGGGTGATGAAACACTGGTCACCATTCGCTTCTCTCCCGATGTTCTGGCCTATCTCGATGGCAAACATTTGGATGTGGCTAAAAGTATGATGGACGCCGGTATAAAAACTGCCTTTGATGTGGTCGAAGAGCCGGCAGTGCCCGCCGATTCAGTTCAGGGTAAAGTTCACACCATTCACTAATTAGACTGCCGTGTTGGGTGGGCCAGTCGCTGCTCGGTAGTATTCGGCCTTGAGGCCAGCAGTGTTAAATGAGCCTTTTATTAGAGCTTAATCCATAGCTGCTAACTAAAGCTGCTAACTAAAGCCGCTAAATAAAATAATGAATCAAAACCACTACCCTGAGCTCCCTCAAATGAACAGCGATAATCTTCTCAGTCTGCGCAGCGATGCGCGAAAAATACACAGCTATCGCCAGCATCTAATGATTTGTTCCGCGGGGAAATGTGCGCCGGTAGAGCAGACCAATGATGCCTGGGAATATTTAAAGAGACGTATTCGCGAGCTTGAATTGCTCGATGTTGACAGCGGTGTCTACCGCTCGAAAGTGGAGTGCCTGCGTATCTGTCGTCAGGGGCCAATTATGGTCAGCTATCCAGATGGAACCTGGTATCACAGCTGCTCCCCTGAAGTGATTGAGCGCATTCTCCAAGAGCATGTGCTCGGCGGTAGGGTGGTTGAGGAATACGCTTTTGCCTCAAATCCAATGTCTGAGGTGGGTGAGAGAGAGGCCTAATTTAGGGGCGGGGGGGAGATTTTTGATTAAAAGCCCTTTAATCAAAAGCCCTTCAATCAAAAGCTTTCTAACCAAAAGCTTTCCAATCAAAAGCTCTCCAATCAAAAGCTCTAAATACTAACCCGCACCACGCCCACTGCCAGACCTTCAATAGCAAAATCCTGAGCCCGCAGATCCACCAGAATTGGTGAGTAGTCGCGATTTTCTGGGAGCAGATGAATCTCATGCTTGCTGCGCGTGCGCTTAAGCCGCTTTACCGTCACCTCACCATCTACTCGGGCAACCACGATCTGTGAGTTCTCTGCGGTTGGCTGCTGGTGAACCGCCAGTAGATCGCCATCCATAATGCCCACATTGATCATGCTCTGACCCTGGACACGCAAAAAGTAATCGGCGTGGGGGTGGAAGGTGCTCGAGGGTACCTCTTGGTAATCCTCAATATTTTGCTCCGCTAGAATCGGGTCACCGGCGGCAACCCGGCCGATAATCGGAATGCCAGAGAACTGTTCGACAATGCGGATACCTCGTGAAGCGCCGGGGATCATCTCAATAACACCTTTGCGAGCCAGTGCGCGGAGATGGTCCTCTGCGGCATTGGCCGACTTAAAGCCAAGCTGCTGAGCAATCTCTGCGCGTGTCGGCGGGTAGCCGGTGTCTTCAAGATTGTCGCGTATCAAATCAAAAATTTGTTGTTGTCGAGCAGTGAGACGATCCATAGTGGTTTCCTCTAAACAGGTACCTGTGATTATATACAGTAATCAGATTCGCGCAAGTTAAACTATATTTAAGCGAGACAACAGGAGAAGTTTATGCTCGAAGCAAAAGTACAGGAAGCATGGCGCGTGCTACGTATACAGTCTGAATTGGTTGATGGCACGGATAAGTTACTCAAGTTGGGTGCGGCGGTAACAGTGTTTGGTGGCGCCCGCTTGGACCCAAGTAATCGCTATTATCGAGAGGCGCAACAGCTCGGTAAGTTGCTCGGTGAGGAGAATATTCCGGTTATCACTGGGGGCGGTCCGGGAATTATGGAAGGGGCCAATCGCGGCTGTTATGCCACGCCGACACCTTCAGTGGGGTTAAATATTGATCTGCCCTTTGAGCAGACGCCCAATCCCTATCAAGATATAGGCCTCGATTTCCGTTACTTTTTTGTGCGCAAATATCTGTTTGTCAAACATGCGGTAGGCTTTGTGATTTTCCCCGGGGGCTTTGGCACCTTAGACGAGCTTTTTGAGGCTCTGACGCTAGTGCAAACCCTTAAAGTGAAACCCTTTCCAATTGTTTTGGTGGGCAAGTCCTTTTGGCAGGGGCTGGTGGATTGGATGCAGGAACGCATGGTGTCAGAAGGTTGTTTAGGGGCCGCGGACCTCAATCTCTTCGAGCTTGTGGAAGACGCCGATGAGGCGGCACAGGTGATTCTCAAGCATATTCGAATGGGAGAATTTGCTCTCAATGAATAGCCGGTTTTAGAGGTGGTCTTTCAAAAGTGCTACAACGGTTACAGCAGCGCTGGGCGGCAGAATAATTGCGTGATGACGCCTAGCGCTGAGTGACAGGAGCTACTCAACTTACAGGGTCTCCTTAAGTTAGAAGAGCTCAAGCGCAGTCAGAATTCATCCCAACCAAATAGATAGTCGGACTGAATAACCTCATCTAGATCAGAGACCCAGGGCATCTGTGACTTATCTTCTAATGCTAGAGTGGTCGCCTGCTGGTAAGCCGCGCTGGGGGACTTTAAAACCATATGCGACCAGTTATCGAGACTGATCTGATCGAACTCTCCATCATCGTAATGCAGATCGATTACGGCGAGATACTCATCGACGCTGAGCACTTCAAAAGTTCTATTGGTGGCTATCTCCTGATAGCACTGATTGATCATAGGAACGCTGTTAGCCATAGTGATTCCCTCCTTTTAAGTTCAAAAATAGCAGTTTGTAAGAAGGGCTGCATTAGTCTATTGGCGATCTATATTACTTTAGTTACAGTGCTATTGAATGATCTCAGGTGAGGTTGTGAAGGTAAGCGATTGGAATTTAGAGTAATAATATTTTGCCGCGAAAAATCTATTTCAGGGTAAAATTTCCTTATGGAATAGCAATGCTTTGTGAAAGAATAACTTAGTCTAAAAATCTTTCCCCAAATTAGGGGTTACAGTCCCCAACAACTCTGGAAAATGTATGACCCACAGCTCACATGGACGCCTGATGCTCGATTTGGCGGGTACAGCATTAACTGCTGATGAACCTGCGCTGCTCTGTAACCCCCAAGTTGGCGGGGTGATTTTATTTGCCCGCAATGTTGAGAGTCGCCAGCAGGTTGAGGCATTGGTTGCCGAGATAAGAGCGGTGGCGCCACAGTTATTGATTGCGGTGGATCAGGAGGGCGGTCGGGTGCAGCGCTTTAAGCAGGGCTTTACCCTGTTACCAGCCATGCAACAGTTGGGCGACTTAAGCCACAGTGACCCAGAGGCTGGGCTGGCCTTAACCCGCGACTGCGGCTGGTTGATGGCCGCCGAGGTTATTGCCTGTGGCTTGGATATCAGCTTTGCACCGGTGCTGGATGTGGATCGGGACACCAGTAGTATTATCGGCGATCGCGCCTTTTCCGATCAGCCACAGTTGGTATCTCGTGTGGCGGAGGCATTTATAGCTGGTATGAATGAGGCGGGCATGGCGGCCACTGGTAAACATTTCCCCGGGCACGGCGGTATTTTCGCTGACAGTCATCTTGAAGCGCCGATAGATCAGCGCAGCTGGGAGCAGCTCAGTGACCACGATTTAGTGCCCTTTGTGGCTCTGGCAGACAAGCTCGGGGGCATTATGCCGGCACATATTACCTTTCCGGCCATTGACTCTGAGTCGGTGGGATTCTCTGACTTTTGGCTCAAACAGATTCTGCGTGGCAAACTCGGCTTTGATGGGGTGATCTTTAGTGACGATCTGGCCATGAAAGGCGCCGATGTGGTGGGGGGTTATGTGCAGAAGGCGCGGCTTGCTCTGGATGCCGGTTGCGACATGATCCTGGTCTGCAATGACCGACCGGGAGCTATTGAAGTGCTCGATTTTATGACCGAACAGCAGGTGAGCGGCAGTGATCGCATCAAGGGGATGTTAAAAACAGCATCTCTATCTTGGGAGCAATTAGAGAATCATCCCCGCAGAGTTGCT
The DNA here is from genome assembly GCA_029250825.1 of Porticoccaceae bacterium. Taxonomy (GTDB): domain Bacteria; phylum Pseudomonadota; class Gammaproteobacteria; order Pseudomonadales; family Porticoccaceae; genus HTCC2207. The sequence continues at coordinate 22,431 of JAQXEN010000027.1, read as the reverse complement.
ACCATGACGCAACTGCAAAATTTGCGTAACAATAATTAGATATAAAAAGAGTAGGTTGGGCCGATGAAAAGTATAGAAAATTGGTTGGTTAATTTGACCGGCGAACAGTACCTCTGGGTGCTAGAGCTATTTGTTATCGTGGTGCTGGCTCTGAGTCTGGGCTTTGTGATCAACCGAGTGATAGATAAGCTCGAGGTGCAGGCCGCCAAGACTCAAACGGTCTGGGATGATGCGCTCATAGAAGCCTGCCGACGACCACTGATTTGGGTGGTGTGGATTCTCGGTATTAATTTCGCCGCCGGTATTGCCGCGCAAAAAATGAACTCTGGGCTATACGATCTGGTGGATCCGATCAATCGTCTGGCGCTGATTCTGTTAGGCGTGATGTTTCTCACTAACTTTATCAAGCGCGCCGAACGCAACCTTGTGCATCCCGACTATATCGCCAAGCCAATGGATGAGACCACAGTGCGGGCGGTGGGCAAATTGCTTCGCGCCGCGGTGATTATTACCGGTCTATTAATCGCCATGCAGCTATTTGGTTACAGTATTTCAGGTCTGTTGGCATTTGGCGGTATCGGCGGTATCGCTATGGGTTTTGCTGCCAAAGATCTGCTGGCCAATTTTTTTGGTGGCCTGATGATCTATCTGGATCGCCCTTTTTCTGTGGGCGACTGGGTGCGCTCACCAGATCAAGAAATAGAGGGCACCGTGGAAGATATCGGCTGGCGTCTGACGCGTATTAGAACCTTTGATAAGCGTCCGCTGTATATTCCCAATGCGGTGTTCGCCAATATTTCTGTGGAAAATCCCTCGCGTATGACCAACCGCAGAATCTATGAAACTATCGGTGTGCGTTATGATGATATGGCCCAGATGGGTCCCATTGTTGAGCAGGTGAAGGCCATGTTGTTGGCCCACCCGGACATCGATATTAATCAAACGATGATGGTCAATTTCAATAAGTTTGCTGCCAGCTCTATAGACTTTTTTATCTATGCCTTTACCAAGACAACCAATTGGGTTGCCTATCACCAAGTAAAGCAGGATGTGCTGCTTAAAGTGGCCGAGATTATTGCCGCAAACCAAGCGGAGGTGGCCTTCCCAACCTCGACACTGCATGTTCCTGCAGGAGTTGAAGTACAGAGCGCTGAAATGGAGGGCCCAAAATAAAGCCGTTTTCGCAAGCCTTTATAAAGGCGGGCAGCTATTGTGAAAAAAAGCGTGGCAGAGTCTTAAGTGGTTAACTACAGTTTATGAAGATGTGGCTTGATCAGCGTCATCTAGCGAACAATAACAAGGATGTTCCGGGGGATATTGCAGTAGAGACTGCAAATGGATTGTGCGGCTAAATGAATAGCCAGCACAGGATAAGGAGATCATGTCATGGATTTGACAAAGCGTTTCACGGCCCCAGTTTCTGGCGCCCGGTTTTTGCCTATCGCAGTTCCCGCTCTCTCAGGCGCGGCTCTCTTAAAGCTCTTAAAGCCATTAAAAGTAAGCCTCTCAAGTCCTTCAAACCCCTCAAACGCTGCCGGTCCATCAGTTCCACCAATAAGGCGGCGACTATGATGGCCTACTTTAAAGCCGCGTTTGCCATCTTTCTAGTTATCAGCGGCTGGTGTCTGTTTGCTATTGTCTTAATCGATTATATAGTCGGTGACCTCCTTGGATTAATTGATACCTCTGTGCAAACACAGGGCTGGTCACTGCTGCTATTGTTCGGCCTATCCCGCAGTTCAATGTTGAGAGCGACCAACACAAAGGTTGTGCGCTGGTTTTCCCGCACATTGCTGGGGGCTATTGTTGTGGTTAAATTGACAACCCTCCGAGGCTTTTTTGCCAGCGGCTTGCGCTCGTTTTATATCAACACCTATCTGTTGGCCGATGTACTCTTCTGTGTCGGTACGCCACTGTTGATTATTTCCGCATCCGCCGGTTGGTGGTTACTCCCAGAAGTCAGCTACGTCTCACTGCTGGTTTATAGTTGCATGATCTCAATAATTTTCTTCTGGGGACTGCACAGCAATTTGGTGCGGCTACTGACCTTGGGATATTTTTTCGGTTACTGGCTCGCCGCAGAGTCATTGCTGATGTACCCCTTTATGGCTCCAGCGGCGGTACAGCATAATGTTGCACTGGGTATGACCGATGCACTAAATACTCTGCTGCCGGCAGTTGGACTGGTGCTGATCGTCTATCTGCTGGCGCGACGTCACGGGCTGCAGCTATTTGCACAGCTATTTAGTGAGCCTATAAGCGCGGGTGTTTTTAATCGGGGCTGCGACAAACAACTTAACGAGGCAACTGATATAAATGCTGGCCGTAATTCCAGTCGCGCTATTCTCAGCAATTACATGCTCTTGGGATGTCTCTTGATGGCTATGCCCTTGGTTGCCATCATTACTCAAACTGCTATCAGCCATATCAATGTTCATTTGTTGTTTGTCGGTCTTGGTATCTGGGCGTTAGATCAATATTGGCAGCATGATGTAGTCAATGAACCGGCCCTATCTTCCGACTGGCGATCTTTTTTCAATCTGTCCTGGAGGTACAAGAGGGAATTTACTCTATAATCGGCTTTTGATTTTTAGAGGAAAAACCAGTGGCCAGTGCTTTTGACATATTGGGTGTTAGCAGTAGCAGTAGCAGTAGCAGTAAGAGTGGGGGTGAGAGTGAGAGTGAGAGAGCCGCGATTCATCCAACAGCAATTAAGAGAATATGCCTGCTATTAAACTGCCTATTATTGGCTAGCTGTCTCGGTAGACCCGAGGGTGTTTTACCGGTTGAGCAGTTAGACAACCAGCGCTATCTTGGCACCTGGTATGAAGTGGCGCGACTCGACCACTCATTTGAGCGGGGTTTAACCAATGTCACTGCCGACTATTCAATGCGCGAGGATGGTGGTCTGCGAGTAATCAATCGCGGTTACTCAGGGGAAGAGGGCAGCTGGCAACAGGCAGAGGGCCGAGCCTACCGCATTGATGACGACCAGCCAGGCCATCTAAAAGTATCTTTTTTCGGACCCTTCTTTGCTTCCTATATTGTTTTCGAACTGGACTCCGTGGACTATCAGTACGCCTTTGTTGCCGGCAATACCACCGGCTATCTATGGCTGCTTGCGCGCACGCCGACTATTGACGATCAATTGAAAGAGCACTTTTTACAGCGTGCTGAGGCCTTGGGTTTTGTGGTGGATGATTTGATATTTGTTGATCAGGGATTAAACCAAAACCCTGTTGACAGTGATGCTGCTCTGTCCTCGAAATAACTGAGGTTAGTCGTTGAGTCTTTTAGAGAGCAGCAAAGTCGGTGAGGTTTTGTGGGAAGGTCTTAGCGTCTTAGGGCAGAGACTTCAGAGGCTTCTTGTACTTTTTCGAGATTTTATCCTGATGCTATTCGGGCAGCTTATTGCCTCGGCAGAGGTTATATGGGACTGCACTTTTATGGTGAGAACAAGGGTCATACTAGAGTAAAAGTTTTATTCAGTTTCAGCCAAGGATTCTTCAACAGGCGGATTAAGCACCTCCGGCTCGTAGGGCATAATCGTCACCAATACACCCATTTTAGGGTGATCAATATAGTAGCTCTGCTGTTCTTCGAGACGCTTTGACTGATCAAATGTCCAAAGTGTCTTTACCGGATAGCGCCTTGGCTGTTGAATTTCTTCCGCAGCCTGTATCTCCGATTCTAAACTCTCTAGATTTGTTATTTCGTCGAAATCTTTTTCCGGGGTATCAATAAAGAAGTCTTCAATACGCTGTTCATCAAACTGGATCTCGGCAATCACATGGCTGTCAGCAAGGCTGGGCTGTTGTCGAGAGGGGAACTCTGGCAGTTCGATCATATTAGCTGTGTCGCTCTGGGGGGCAAATTCCAGCAGCCAGAGATCTGATTGAAAGTGTAAAAAGCGCGATTTGTAAAAGCGCAGGCTGCCTTCAATCTCAAAGCGATCTAGGTATTGCTTGCCGGCTTTGATAATCACCCAGGGATCCTGTTCCAATTCGTCTGCCGAGAAGCGCCAGGCTTCATGAAACAGAACATTGTAGCGGGACTGGCGGTCTAGGGCGCGGGCGCTTTCATTCAGGTTGCGCAGATCTCGTGGCAGTTTTACAAAGGTTGACTCATATTCTGCAACGTAGATTTGAGCGGCTGTTTGGGCTTGATCTTCGTCTACATCACTGTCTAGATTATTTGCCAAGAAAACGGCATCACGGGCGTTTAACTGGGCGAGGTCGTAGTCATCCAGTGGCTCCTCTTGTGCGAGGTTGTACTCTTTTTCCCGGGGCTCTTCTGGGCTCTGCAGATCAACGTCTTCAATTACCTCTGTAGCAAAACTAAGCGCCGGGTCAGCTACTGTCGCCAGCGGGATAACTCTCGGGGCTGTGGTTGAGACGACACCATTGCCGGCGACAGGGAAGTCATTATCTGAAATTTGACCGGGTTCCAGCAGGTCGAGATTGTTTTGTGGAAAGTCGAGGCTGTAACTGCGCGGTGGTTGTTCGGCTCCGGCATAACCTTGCTGGGTGAAGAGAACCACTTCAACCTGATACCAAGGGGCTGCGGCTTCCTCGGTTTGATCACTGCTGCTCTGAGCGACACTCAGGTTGCTGATTAGCGCTAACAGAACGACCCACAGGCGGTTGGCCCGCTGGGTTTTTCGCTGTTGCTTGTCTGTTGTCATGCTTATCATTCCCTTGGCCATGCTTTACAGGATAGCAGTTAAAAGGTGGCCGTTGTTAGATCGCTTCCATTCAGCTATCGATCTCTGCTGGCGTAAGCTGATCGAGAATATAGGTCACTTTGTCCACCCGCTCTTCAGCAGTTTCCATCTCTGTAGTGAAACTCAACTGATCGTTATTTTGCAAGCGGAATGTACCCGGTCGTTTCTGTACCATTTCTATAATGGTCATAGGTTCCACTGGTGTGCTGGCGCTAAATTTGAGTCGTCCACCATTGGGGCCAGCTTCAATTTTTATCAGTCCGAGGCGTTCACCCATCTGCCGCAATTTGGCCAGTTCAAATAGGGTTTTGGCCGGTTCTGGCAAGAGACCAAAGCGGTCGATCATCTCCACCTGAAGTTCGTAGAGATCGCGCTCTGTTTGGCAGTTGGCGAGACGTTTATACAGAGTCAGGCGCATATTGACGTCTGGCAGGTAGTCGTCTGGTATCAGTGCCGGCAGATGCAGATTCACCTCAATGCCCTGATCCAAGGCTGAGCCCACTTCTAGCTGCTTGCCGTTTTTAATGGCATTAACCGCACGCTCAAGCATCTCTAAGTAGAGGGTAAAGCCGATCGCTTGAATATGACCGCTCTGTTCTTCTCCGAGCAATTCGCCGGCGCCGCGGATCTCTAGATCATTGGTGGCAAGTGTAAATCCAGAGCCCAGATGATCTGCGGAGGAAATGGCTTCTAAGCGTTTTAACGCATCGGAGGTCATGGTCTTCGGTGGCGGTGTCAACAGATAGGCATAGGCCTGGTGATGCGAACGGCCGACACGACCGCGGAGTTGGTGCAGTTGCGCGAGACCGAATTTATCCGCCCGCTCAATCAAGATGGTGTTGGCACTGGGGATATCGATACCGGTTTCAATAATGGTGGTACACACCAGAACATTAAAACGCTGGTGATAAAAGTCAGACATCACCTGTTCCAGTTGCCGTTCGCGCATCTGACCGTGGGCTATATTGATACGTGCCTCGGGCACCAGCAGTGCCAATTCATCGGCGGTGCGCTGAATATTTTTAACATCGTTGTGTAAGAAGTAGACCTGACCGCCGCGGAGGATTTCGCGGAGTATGGCTTCGCGAGTAACCCGATCTTCCCGCTGGCGGATAAACGTTTTTACCGATAGACGACGCGCCGGTGGGGTGGCAATAATCGATAGATCGCGCACAGCATGCATAGACAGATTGAGGGTCCGTGGAATCGGTGTGGCGGTCATGGTGAGAATATCCACGGAGCTGCGCATAGATTTGATCTTGTCTTTCTGGCGCACACCAAAGCGGTGCTCTTCATCGATAATCAGCAAGCCGAGCCGCTCAAAGTCGATCTTGGCGTGCAATAGTTTGTGGGTGCTGATTAGGATATCTACTTTGCCGTTCTCAGTATCGGCAATGACCTGCTCCTGTTCCTGGGCAGTACGGAAGCGCGACAGTTCCTCTACCGCTATGGGCCAGTTGGCAAAGCGGTCGCGGAAGTTTTGTAGATGCTGGTGGGCGAGCAATGTGGTGGGCACCAAGATTACCACCTGTTTGCTACTGGATACTGCCGTAAAGGCGGCGCGCATGGCGACTTCGGTTTTGCCAAATCCAACATCCCCACAGACCAGTCGATCCATAGGTTGTGGGCTGAGCAGATCGCGGCGCACCGCATCTATGGCTTCTAGCTGATCCGCGGTTTCTTCAAAGGGGAATTCACTGCTGAACTTGCGGTAGTCCTCTTCATTATTCTCACAGGCAAAGCCTTTTCGCGCTGCTCGGCGAGCATAGATATCGAGAAGTTCCGCGGCAGTGTCGCGCACCTGTTTGGCGGCTTTCTCTTTGGCCTTGCTCCACTTGTCGGTGCCGAGTTTATGCAGTGGTGCCATAGATTGATCGCCGCCGCCAAAGCGGCTGATGAGATGCAGTGATGACACCGGCACATAGAGCTTGGCATCATTGGCGTAAACCAGCATAAGAAATTCTTGAACCGACTTATCCACTTCCAGAGTGACTAAGCCCTGAAAACGTCCGACGCCGTGATCCATATGCACTACGGGTGCGCCATGTTGTAATTCAGCGAGGCTCTTAAATATATGATCCGGCGACTCTGAAGCCTTGGAGCGGCGACGGCGCTGCATAACCTGTTGGCCAAACAGTTCCCCTTCGGTAATCAGGCAGATACCTGTGTCCGGGCTGTATAGACCCTGATCTATGGGATAGGTAGTGACCGAAAAGCGTTGTTTGCCATTGACAAAATCCTGCCAGTTATCCACTTCCGTGGCGACTATATCAATTTTCTTTAAAAAGCCGGCCAGCACTTCACGGCGTCCGGCAGACTCCGCACAAAACAGCACGCGACCTTCAAAGCCTTCAATAAATTCCTGAAGCGCAGACAGGGGATTGCTGAGTTTGGAATTGACCGCCACATCGGGCAGGGTGCGGAGATTGAAGTTAATGCTGCCGGCGCCGGTTTTGGCGGGTTGGCGATCGATCTCGGTGCGCGGCAGTTTCTTGATCTGCTGAAACACCTCTTCGACACCGAGAAACAGTTCTCTCGGCGAGAGTATCGGGCGGGTTGGGTCAACGCCGTATTCGGCATAGCGGGCATTGGTGTCTTGCCAAAAGGCGAGGGAGGCGTCTTCGATTCCCACATGACTAAACAGCTGTACCTTTTCTGGCAGATAATCAAATAGAGTGGCGGTCTCTTCAAAAAACAGGCTTAGGTAATACTCTATGCCCTGAGGTGCAATACCCTCTTTTATATCTCGGTAGACAGGACATTTGTCCGGGCTCTGGTCAAAATGCGAATGCCAGTTATTTAAGAATTGATTACAGGCCTGTTTGTCGAGGGGGAATTCTCGTGCTGGCAGTAGCTCAATCTGGGTAACATTTTCTGAGGTGCGCTGTGACTCGGGATCAAATAGTCGCAGACTTTCGATTTCATCGTCCAGCAGATCAATACGAAATGGCTGCTTGGCCCCCATAGGGAAGATGTCGATCAGGGAGCCGCGAAAGGCATATTCGCCGTGTTCATATACGGTGTCAACGCGGTTGTAGCCAGCTCGAGAGAGCTGTTGCTGGAGTTCATCGCGATCGAGCAGTTCCCCCACTGCATAGGAAAAGGTTCGCGAGGCGATAAAGTCTATGGGTGCCAGTCTGTGCATCAGGGTCGGCAGCGGCACTATTAGTAATGCATGTTGAGCGTTGGGTAGATTGGACAGGGTTTGCAGGCGCGCGGAGACAATATCTTGATGAGGGGAAAATATATCGTAGGGCAGGGTTTCCCAGTCGGGAAAGTTAAGGATCGGAAAATCCTGCTCGGCACTAAAAAATGCCAGGGCGCGACTCTGGGCGGCGGCCTCGCGAGCGGTCTCGGTAATCAGGATACTGAGCCCATCGAACTGTTGCGCGGCCTCGGCGATGGCCAGTGCACGACCGGCGGCTTGCAGTTCACCCCAGTGATTTTTATCGCCGGGTCTGGCGCTCGGGCCCAAGCTAAGAATCGACTTTGATTTTAAGGCGGGTTCTAAATCTAAAGTGGTTTGCGAAGCTGGGACTGTCATAACACCTACATAAATGATTTTTGGAAGTTGTACTAAAGTTAAGCTAATACTGCACTGTCGTGACTGTTGGTTCACATCGGCCGATATTTTACTCGCGGTGGGCTATTGATAGATAGAGGCAATAGCCTGTATCAACCAAACGAGGTCTCATGTTGGTTGCCTGTATCACCAATCTTCACGATAATGCGTTACCCCTCCAACTGCTTGATAAGGATCTGCCAGTGATTGACCAGAAGAGACCCCTCCCAGACGATTTTTTCAAAGATTGGAAACAGCGCGAAGCCCTTGCCGAAGGTATGATCCCGATTATTGGCAAGCTCTATCGCGAGCGCAATGTGTCAACCTATATGTATGGCAACAGCATGGTCAACAAGTCGGTTACCGACCTGATGAAGTTCCATCGCCGTGTGCGTCAGGTAGAACAGAATGAATTATCAGAGTTTGATTCCTCGCCAATGATCGAGGCCATTGCCCGTCTCCACCTTGGGCCGGCGCATATTGATCTGGGTAAGATGGTGGTCAAGTTTCAGAGTATTGGCAATGGTCGCAGCATCGATGAATTTGTCGCCGATGAGCTAAAAGACATTGTTGGTTCAGATGTTAAGCCGCTGCCTCAGCCCCAAGATGTGGTGCTCTATGGTTTCGGTCGTATCGGTCGACTGGTAGCGAGAATTTTGATTGATAAGGCTGGCGGTGGCGACGTGCTGCGACTGCGCGCGATCGTGATTCGCAAGGGCAAGGTGGACAACGATTTGGAAAAGCGCGCGGCACTGCTGCGGCGAGATTCGGTTCACGGTTCTTTTAAAGGCACCATTCGCGTGTTGGAAGACGAGAGCACGTTGGTAATCAACGGTAATCCGGTGAAGGTGATCTATGCCAACAAACCTGAAGAGATCGATTACACCGAGTACGGCATTCGCAATGCACTGATTGTCGATAATACCGGTGTCTGGAAAGACAATGCTGGCCTCGGTGGTCATCTGCGTCCCGGCGCATCGAAGGTCTTACTGACGGCCCCCGCTGGCGACGATATTCCAAATATTGTCTACGGTGTTAACGATGGCGAAATTACCCCCGAGCGCAAGATTATCTCGGCGGCCTCCTGTACCACCAATGCCATTGTGCCAGTGCTCAAGTGCCTGCTGGATGAATTTGGTATCAATAGTGGCCACGTTGAAACCGTGCATGCCTACACCAATGATCAAAACCTGATCGACAACTATCACAAAGGTGATCGCCGGGGACGCAGTGCGGCACTCAATATGGTGCTGACTTCCACTGGTGCAGCCAAGGCCGTGGCAAAAGTGATTCCGCAGCTAAAGGGCAAGTTGACTGGCAATGCGATCCGGGTGCCCACACCCAATGTTTCTATGGCTATTCTTAATCTGCAGTTGGGCCGCGACACCAATGTCGAGGAGCTAAATGAGTTTATGCGCCAGAAGGCTCTGCACTCGGAGCTACAACAGCAGATCGGCTACACCATATCCACCGAGGCGGTGTCCACTGACTTTGTCGGTTCCCGTCAGGCCTGTGTGCTCGATGCTCAGGCCACCATTGTCGAGGGTAATAGCTGTGTACTCTATTGTTGGTATGACAATGAATTTGGTTATAGCTGTCAGGTGGTACGTTGCCTGGAGAAATTTGCTGGCGTCAGTTGGCCATCCTACCCAAATGTCTTACAGCAGGTTTAATAAACCCTGTTAGAGCCATGTGATACAGGGCTCGGCGCAGCCACTGCGCCGAGCCTTTTTAGTCATAGGGCAGGCTGATGTGAGTACTGTCTTGAATAATCCCTAGCGCGTCAAAACAAATTACCCCGATATAGTCCTGTTTAGCTCTGTTTGGTCAGTTTCCGACTGGAATCACAGCGCCTAGACCTTTATAATCCCGCCGTTCGTAAATCGGTGCACAAAGCTCCTCATCTGTACGCCGACACTAAGCTGAAATTACTCATTTAATAGCCGTTATCTCCCGCTGTTAGATGGTCTCAGTGATATAGCCCAAATCTTAATTTTTGAGTATTAGGTATCTTCTATGATAAAAATCCGTCGCGGATTAGACCTGCCCATTGCTGGTGCGCCAGAGCAGGTTATTCACGATGGCCCAGTAATAGGTCAGGTTGCGGTAGTTGGTTTTGACTACCCGGGCATGAAGCCCACTATGGCCGTGCGCGAAGGTGATCGCGTCAAGCTGGGTCAGTTGCTATTTACCGATAAGAAAACTGTCGGTGTAAAGTACACGGCTCCTGCAGCTGGTGTTGTTGTGGCAGTCAATCGCGGCGAGCGCCGTGTATTTCAGTCACTGGTTATCGACGTGGATGGAACAGAAGCTGAAAGCTTCGTTCAATACAGTGCTGACCAGCTGGCTACTCTCGATCGCAGCCTAGTGGTTGAGAATTTGGTTAACTCCGGTCAGTGGGTGTCTCTGCGGACACGTCCTTTTGCTCGAGTACCGGCGCCTGAATCTGCGCCCTCATCTATTTTTGTCACTGCTATGGATACCAATCCACTGGCGGCTGACCCAGCACCGATTATTGCTCAGCGCAGTGAAGACTTTGCCAATGGTCTAACTGTGCTGACACGTTTAACGGACGGCCCAGTGCACCTTTGCAGTGCGGCGGACGCAACAGTTGCTGGCGATGGGATTGATGGTGTTGAGGCGCATAGCTTTGCCGGCCCACATCCTGCAGGACTTGCTGGTACCCATATTCACTTTATCGATCCAGTAAGCGCTGAGAAAACCGTTTGGACTATTGGTTATCAAGATGTGATTGCCATCGGTGCGCTGTTTACTAGCGGCTCTATAGATAGCAGCCGAGTTGTGGCACTGGCTGGCCCCCAGGTCAATCAGCCGCGACTACTAAAAAGTCAGTTGGGTGCCAACCTCAATCAGCTGGTTATCGGCGAATTAAAGAACGATGAGAATCGGGTAATTTCTGGTTCAGTTCTCTCGGGTCGCAAAGCTGCTGGCGAGTTTGCCTTTCTAGGTCGCTACCACAGCCAGGTCTCGGTTATCCGTGAAGGCCGCGAGCGCGACTTCCTGCACTACCTGAGAGCCGGATTCGATAAGCACTCCGCGCTGCCGATCTTTGTTTCCTCCCTGAGCAAGAAACTTTTCAATATGACATCTAGCACTAACGGCAGCGAACGCGCCATGGTGCCAGTAGGTGGCTACGAAGACGTAACCGCTCTGGATATATTGCCGGTTCAGCTGCTCCGCTCACTGATTGTTGGTGACACGGAAATGGCACAGAAACTCGGTTGCTTGGAATTGGACGAAGACGATGTGGGTCTCTACAGCTATGTCTGTGTAGGCAAGCATGAGTACGGCCCAATCCTACGTGATAATTTGACTAAAATAGAGAAGGAGGGTTAAGACCATGTTGCGTAATCTTCTCGATAAGTTAGAACCTAATTTCCACAAAGGCGGCAAGTGGGAAAGCTGGTATGCACTGTACGAAGCAGTGGATACAGCTTTGTTTAAGCCATCTGATGTGACTAAGAACAGTTCCCATGTCCGTGATTCCATCGATCTCAAACGAGTGATGATCACAGTGTGGATGGCGACTTTCCCAACCATGTTTTTCGGTATGTGGAATGTGGGCTTTCAGGCCAACACCATAATGTTGGAAATGGGCATGTTGGCTCAAGAGGGCGGTCGGGGCATCTTTATTGCCATGTTGGCCGGCTACGACCCAACCAGTATCTGGGACAACCTAGTTCACGGTGCAGCTTACTTTCTACCTATATACATGGTGACCTTTATAGTCGGCGGTTTCTGGGAAGTCTTGTTTGCCAGCGTTCGCGGCCATGAAGTGAACGAAGGTTTCTTTGTTACCTCGGTACTCTTCGCCCTGTGCTGTCCTCCGGACCTGCCACTGTGGATGGTTGCTGCAGGTATCAGCTTCGGTATTGTGATCGGTAAAGAAGTCTTTGGCGGCACTGGCAAAAACTTTCTTAATCCAGCTCTTACAGGTCGCGCATTCCTCTACTTTGCCTACCCTGCCTATATGTCTGGTGACGCGGTATGGACTGCAGTGGACGGTTACACTGGCGCCACCATGTTGTCTGTGGCAGCGACTGCCGGTATGGCGGGTCTTGAGCAGAGCACAACTTGGATGTCGGCCTTTATAGGTACCATTCAGGGTTCTATCGGTGAAACATCGACCCTGGCGATTCTGCTCGGTGGTGTAGTCCTGATGGTGATGCGTATTGCCTCATGGCGCATTATCGGTGGTGTTCTGCTGGGTTCGGCATTGCTCTCCATGCTATTTAACACTATCGACTCCACCAACCCCATGTTCGCCTTGCCATTCTACTGGCACTGGGTGATCGGTGGCTTTGCCTTTGGTGCAATCTTTATGGCCACCGACCCCGTATCTGCAGCAATGACCAACACCGGCAAGTTCTGGTACGGCATGCTTATCGGTGTCATGGTTATCCTGATTCGTGTGGTTAACCCGGCTTTCCCAGAGGGCATGATGCTGGCAATTCTGTTTGCCAACCTATTTGCACCGCTGTTTGATCATGCTGTGGTTCAAGGAAATATTAAAAGGAGATTGGCCCGTGGCTAGTGACTCTATTCAGAAAACTTTCGGCGTTGCCGCACTGCTCTGCGTGGTCTGCGCAGTGGTAGTCTCAAGCGCCGCGGTGATACTGCGACCGATGCAGGACGCCAATAAGGTATTGGATTTAAAAACCAATATTCTCGCCTCTGCTGGCCTTTTAAAAGCCGGTATTGACGTTGAGACTCAGTTTCAGCAGATCACTACCCGTATTGTCGATATGGAAACTGGTCGCTTCAACGATGAAGTGGATCCGGCTGTCTATGATCAACGCAAAGCGTCTAAAGATCCGGCACAGTCGATTGCTCTGTCCGGTGACGAAGATATCGCTAAGATCAAACGTCGCGCCAATTTCGCTACTGTCTATATAGTAGAAGGCGAACAGGGTCTTGAGAAAATCATCCTGCCCATTAAAGGCTATGGTCTCTGGTCAACGCTGTACGGTTTTATTGCACTGGAATCTGATCTTGAAACCGTTGCCGGTATTGGTTTTTACGAGCATGCAGAAACGCCAGGTCTGGGTGGTGAAATTGACAACCCTAACTGGAAGGCCAGCTGGATTGGCAAGAAAGCCTATAACTCAGGCGACCTGGCCCTCACTGTACTAAAAGGTAAGGCGGATATGAACCGTGATGGTTATGAGTCGCAGATCGATGGTCTCGCCGGCGCCACCTTGACCACTCGAGGTGTTGATAACCTAGTGCGCTACTGGCTGGGTGACTCAGGCTTTTCGCCACTGATCAGCAATCTTAAAACAGGAGAGGCCTAAGCATGTCAAAAGCTAAAGATACGCTTCTAGAACCGGTACTGAACAACAACCCGATTGCACTGCAAATCCTCGGTATCTGTTCCGCACTGGCGGTGACTTCAAGCATGAAGGTCGCCTTTGTTATGTGCCTGGCACTGACCGTGGTAACGGCGTTTTCAAATCTATTTGTCTCGCTGATCCGCAACCATATTCCCAACAGCATCCGTATTATTGTGCAGATGACCATTATTGCCTCGCTGGTAATTGTTGTTGATCAGGTGCTCAAGGCAGTGGCCTACGATATCAGCAAGCAGCTGTCGGTCTTTGTTGGACTGATTATTACCAACTGTATCGTGATGGGTCGCGCCGAAGCCTTTGCCATGAAAAACCCACCGCTGCCGAGCTTTTTAGATGGCATCGGCAATGGTCTCGGCTACAGTGTTGTACTGATGATCGTAGCCTTCTTTCGGGAACTGTTTGGCGCTGGCAAGTTGTGGGGCTACGAAGTCCTTCAGGTCAGCACTGAAGGTGGCTGGTACGTGGCCAACGGTATGATGTTGATGCCCCCCAGTGCCTTCTTCTTAATTGGCCTGTTTATCTGGGTTCTTCGCGTCAGCAAGAAAGATCAGGTGGAACAGCCGGACTTTAAGATCACCGCGAATAGCCGTCCGAGTGAGGTTGCGTAATGGAATATTATTTAAGTTTGTTAGTTCGCTCGATCTTTATCGACAATATCGCCCTGAGCCTGTTCTTGGGTATGTGTACCTATCTGGCACTGTCGAAGAAGATCAATGCGGCATTCGGTTTAGGTATTGCAGTGATCGTGGTGCAAACCATCACCGTACCGGTAAACAACCTATTGCTCGGCTACCTGTTATCCGATGGTGCACTGGCCTGGGCTGGTCTGCCGGATGTTGATCTGAGCTTCTTGGTCTATCTCTGCTTTATCGGCGTAATCGCCGCTATCGTGCAGATACTGGAAATGTTTCTCGATAAATATGTCCCAGCGCTATACAACGCCCTCGGTGTGTTTCTGCCGCTGATTACGGTGAACTGTGCGATTCTCGGTGGTTCACTGTTGATGGCTGAGCGTGGCTATAACTTCACCGAGAGTGTGGTTTATGGCTTTGGTTCAGGTACCTCTTGGGCTCTTGCTATTGTGGTTCTCGCCGGAATTCGAGAAAAATTAAAATATAGCGATATTCCAGAAGGCCTTCAGGGGCTGGGCATCGTATTTATCACTGTAGGTCTAATATCCTTAGGCTTTATGTCGTTCGGCGGCATTGACATCTGATTACGGAGAAGTAGCTACTCATGAATATCGAAATCATCCTCGGCGTCACCATGTTTACGGTGGTCATCCTTGCCCTAGTAGCCTTTATTCTGGCCGCTCGCAGCAAGTTGGTGTCCTCTGGCGACGTCAATATTGAGATCAACGGTGAGAAGACAATCACCGTAGCAGCTGGCGACAAGCTACTGCAGACACTCTCCAATGCTGGTTTATTCCTGCCCTCAGCCTGTGGCGGCGGCGGAAGCTGCGCCCAGTGCAAATGTGTTATCGCTGACGGTGGCGGTTCCATGCTGCCTACAGAAGAGAGTCACTTTAATCGTCGCGAAGCCGCTGAAGGTTGGAGACTCTCCTGCCAGGTTCCGGTTAAACAGGATATGAAGATTGAAGTTCCTGAAGAAGTGTTTGGCGTCAAACGCTGGGAATGTGTGGTTGAGTCAAACCAGAATGTGGCGACCTTTATTAAAGAGTTGACCCTGCGTCTGCCGGAAGGGGAAGACGTTAACTTCCGCGCCGGTGGTTATGTGCAGCTGGAATGTCCTCCGCACCATATTAAATATGCCGACTTCGATATCGAAGAACAGTACCGCGGCGACTGGGAGCACTTTGGCTTCTTTAAACACGAGTCAATTGTTACTGAGCCAGTGATTCGCGCCTATTCAATGGCCAACTACCCAGACGAAGTGGGCATTGTTAAATTCAATATTCGTATTGCTACGCCGCCACCGCGCTCTGAAGGTATTCCACCAGGACAGATGTCCTCTTATACCTTTGGCCTGAAAGCTGGCGACAAGATTACCGTTTACGGTCCCTTCGGTGAATTCTTTGCCAAAGACACTGATAACGAAATGGTCTTCGTTGGCGGTGGTGCAGGTATGGCACCTATGCGATCGCATATCTTCGATCAGCTTAAGCGTCTTAAAAGCAAGCGTAAGATCAGCTTCTGGTACGGTGCCCGTTCATTGCGCGAATGTTTCTATGATGATGAATATGATGCCTTGGCAGCAGAAAATGATAACTTCGACTGGCATCTAGCGCTGTCAGATCCGCAGCCGGAAGATAACTGGGACGGCCTTACTGGGTTTATCCACAATGTCTTATTCGAGCAGTATCTGAAAGATCACGAAGCACCTGAAGATTGCGAGTTCTACATGTGCGGGCCGCCAATGATGAATGCCGCAGTGGTCAAATTGTTGCAAGATCTGGGTGTCGAGGATGAAAATATTTTCCTCGATGACTTCGGCGGGTAATAGCCCTCGATGATTCTATCCAGTGACAAAATAACGGGGCTTGCGAAAGCCTCGTTTTTGCTTCCAGCCCTAGTCAGCTTTCTGCTGCTCAGCGGCTGTGACCATGCTCCTGAGATTGTGCAGATCTCCGGTAGCAAATTTGGCACCAGCTATAACATCACCATAGTGGCGGACCAGCCAGCACCAGCTGATCTAGCGGAGCAGATTGAGAATGCGCTGGATATTGTTGATCTGGCCATGTCTACCTACAAGTCTGAATCTGAGTTAAGCCTGTTTAATCGCCTATCCGTGGGTGAAGAGGTCGCGGCCTCCGAGGAACTCTGGACTGTGTTAAAAACCAGCCGCGAGGTTTGGCACAAGAGCGCTGGCGCCTTTGATCCCAGTGTCGGGCCATTAGTGGATCTCTGGGGATTCGGACCGCAGATGACCAATGATCGCCTACCTGCAGATAATGATATTGCACAGGCGCTGGCCACTATCGGTTACCAGCACTTGATATTAAACCGTGATAACCAGTCGATCAGTAAACACCAAGCCCTGCGCTTGGACCTTTCTGCCGTGGCCAAGGGCTATGCGGTTGATCAGGTCGCCGACCTGTTGGAAATGCTGGCGCTGCCAGACTATCTGGTGGAAGTGGGGGGCGAGATGCGGGTCAGTGGTTTAAACCCCAAAGGGCAGCCTTGGCGCATTGCTATTGAAACCCCAAATGCCCTCGGGCAGGTAGACAAGATTATTCCTCTAGAGAGCGCCGCAGTCGCCACCTCTGGAGACTATAGAAACTATTTTGAAAAAGACGGAAAACGCTACTCCCACAGTATAGATCCACGAACCGGTCGGCCCATAGAACATCGCTTGGCCTCGGTGACCGTAGTCGCTGATCGCTGCATTGATGCGGATGCCTGGGCTACAGCCTTTTTAGTGATGGGTGACAAAGCGGCACTGGAAATCGCCAATCAGCAATCTATTGCAGTCTATATGCTGGTGAAAACCGACAAGCAGTTTACAGCGGTTTACAGTGACGCCTTTAAACAGTATTTGACCGCTCCAGCGGTTAACAGCGAGAGTTAAACATGGCTGAAATCTTTCTTACAATTATTATTTTTGCTCTGCTGATTACAGCAATGGCCGTGGGCGTCCTGATGGGCGGCAAGCCCATTGCGGGATCCTGTGGCGGTGTCGGTGCCGCGCTGGGTGAAGCTAACTACAACTGCGACCTCTGCGGTGGCGATCCGAATAAGTGCGATGAGCTAAGTGATGGGGATTTGGCCTATGATGCCAGCGCCAATCTGCGTTCTTCAGAACAGGAAAAATCCTGAGCATGTCCAATTATCAGTATGACCTAGTGGTTATCGGCAGTGGTCCTGGCGGTGAAGGCGCAGCTATGAATGCCGTCAAGCAGGGCTGGCGCGTTGCCGTAGTGGACGAGCGCGCACTGGCGGGGGGCAATTGCACCCACCTGGGCACCATCCCCTCAAAAGCCTTGCGACAGTCTATTCGACGGATGATGCAATACAACACCATGCCGATGTTTCGCGCCGTTGGCGAACCGCGCTGGTTCTCTTTTCCCGAAGTGATGAAAGCCGCGGATGATGTGATTACCAAGCAGGTTCAGGGCCGCACCAAGGGCTATGCGCGCAACCGTGTACAGACTTTTATTGGCCGCGCTAAATTTACTACTGCTCATAAAGTTTCAGTGACAGCCAGTGATGGCAAGGTCACTCAGCTCAGCTCAAAACACTTTTTATTGGCCACGGGATCAAGTCCCTACCGTCCAGATGATATCGACTTTAATCATCCGAGTATCTTTGATAGCGATTCGATCCTATCGCTGGATAGCACACCGCGAAATATTATTATCTACGGCGCCGGCGTCATTGGCTGTGAATATGCATCCATATTTTGCGGACTCGATACGCGGGTCGATCTGGTGAATACCCGAGAATGGTTGATGAACTTCCTCGATGACGAAATCTCCGATGCGCTGAGCTATCACCTTCGTGATCTCAACGTAATGGTACGCCACAACGAAGAGTACGAGAGCGTCACCACGGGCGAAAATGGCGTCACCCTGGAGCTTAAATCCGGCAAGCGTATTCATGCTGAAGCCTTGCTCTGGTGTAATGGCCGCAGTGGTAATACCAAGAATATGGGCCTTGAAGAGATCGGTCTGGAAGTGGATTCCCGCGGTCAGATACAGGTCAACAAAGATTATCAAACCGCGATCCCGCATATCTACGCTGCCGGTGACGTTATCGGCTGGCCAGCACTGGCGGGCGCTGCCTATGATCAGGGCCGCTTTGCTGCTTCTCACATGTGCGGCATGAAAGATCAGTATCGCGTGGATGACGTGGCCACGGGTATCTGGACCATTCCTGAAATCAGCTTTGTCGGCAAAAATGAGCGCGAGCTCACCGAACAAAAAATTCCCTATGAAATTGGCCGCGCCTATTTCAAAGACACAGCCCGAGCGCATATTTCCGGTGAAGAAGTGGGTATGTTAAAGATACTCTTCCATCAGGATACATTGCAGATACTGGGTATTCACTGTTTTGGCGCAGAGGCCGCAGAGATTATTCATATTGGACAGGCGATTATGAATCAGGAAGGGGAGGCCAACAGTATTAAGTATTTCGTCCGCACCACCTTCAACTATCCGACCATGGCCGAAGCCTATCGTATCGCCTCAATGAACGGACTCAATCGCGTCAGTCGTGAACATCGACGCTTTGAGGCCAAACAGCGCTGAGTTCTAGCTTAGCTCCGAGCTTTTTATTACAAGCTCTCTACTACAAGCTATCTAGCACTAAGATCCTGCGGTGGGTGTTTAACCACCGCTTGAATCACCCAGTTATCCTCGAAGTACACCACATAGCCATCGTAACGCCACTGACTGATCGGTGGCTCGCCCACCGCTGAGGTTATCTCCTGAGGATCACCAAAGTCTTCTAATATTGAATTTTTATGCATGCCTCTCTCCGGCAACTGCAGCTCTGACTGACGGGTTTGCTCACCGATTGGCAAGGTAATCTGCTCTGCGGCAAGGGTGCTGCTCAGGGTGCAGGTTAATGTGTTAATCGCCAGAGCCAATATCAGGTTTTTCATAGCTAACATTCCTTTGTGATAAATTGGTGCGGATTCAATTGTCTGAATTCAATAGCCTAATTGTAGGCCATAGCAGAGGCTGTGACCGTGATTGGGTTTGCAGGAGATCCTTGGGCTTCGCTCGAGATGGCAGAAATCGGATTCTTGGTGCTAAAAAGTACGCGCTGGACAAAAAAACACTGTCATCTCGAACGCATGTGAGAGATCTACTGTCAGTTCACTCAGGGCTCTCAGAAAACCCAACCAAGAGATCCCTCGTCGCTGCGCTCAGTCGGGATGACAGGTTGGCTAGGCTCAGTCGGGGTGGCTCTTATTCGGGAATAAGAAAAAATACTTGATCCGATATAAATATGACTTTATTGTACGAGCTCTCGTTAATGACTAACGAATCTTATATTTGCGTTTAGACCAAAGGAATGGTGATGACGACATTGCGAAAGACCCTTTTCAAAATACTGTGTAACAAAACAGTATCCCAGCTTATTTCTATAAATCATCGGCAGCTCTCAAAAAAAACGACACCTATAATAAAACAAGGCAGCTTAGTCTTAATGACTTATATATAAATCAGCAGTGAAAAAAATATTAAAATGCCCCTGGTAACATATTGTATGGGCGTTCAGATACGAATTGTTATGAGGCTGGAAAGCCCCATAATTGGCCTATTATACGATTGGAGAGTCTAGTGCTATCTGATTCAGAAGTAACACAATTAACAAACCTGATTAAAGACTCATTTCGCATTAGACCGAATCATTTACCTGACTATGTGGATCTCTCAGGACATTTATCTAGGTTCAGTTCCAAGCAGCATCAAGTAGTATTTGGCCGGCGGGGTTCAGGGAAGTCTTGTCTGTTTGTTCACTTTGTTAATGACTCCAGTGCCAATAGGGGGGTTTTGCCCATTTATATTGAAGGTGATTAGTTTAAACGACTTACTTATCCAGACCTTCTGGTTCGATTACTGCTTCGAATTTTTGAGAAAATGCCTGATGCAAATAGAAAATGGAGACGCGTGATAAGGTTTCCGACTAAGACACAAAAAAATATTGACGATTTAAGAAGAATTTTATCTCAGGCTGATGAGGCCAGTATAAAGCAAACAGATGGTACAAGCTCAGAGGAGCATGCAGAGGTCTCGAAGGGTTCTGCAAAAGCAGCTGGAAGTAAATCGAAAAAACATGAAAAACAAAGTGAATTTAAAGAGAAAAAGCTAGACCATCTTGAACGCTACTTAAGTGATTACAAAGAAGCTCTCACAACCTCCCTTACTAATTCTAAATATGACTCCGCATATATTTTACTTGATGATTTTTACCTTATTCCCAGAAGTCGTCAGCCAGATGTAATTGCCTATTTGCATCGTCTTGTACGAGGTACAGATTTTTATCTAAAAATTGGTACGGTCCGACATAGGACTACAATAATACGGAATGAAGAAAATACAATAGGTGTTGAACTTCATCAAGATGTCGAAGAGATAAGCTTAGATAGAACCCTTGAAGATATCGAATCAACCAGTCAGTACTTATCCCAAATGCTAGAAGCAGTTGCGCTTAAGGCTGGGTTAGATAGCCCGAAGGAAGCCCTTTTTAATCCTGAAGCATTCCATGCATTATCTCTAGCCTCTGGAGGAGTGCCTAGGGATTTTTTAAACATATTTGTCGAGGCGATTTCTTCTTCATTGTCAGACGGAAAAGAAAAGTGGCTCACTCCAACATATATATGGAAAGGTGCTAGTAGACTTTCTTACCGAACAAAATTAAACAACCTTAAAGATGAGGGCGTTAGCGATTCCTCTCCGTTAGAAAGATTGTATAGAAATATTGTTTCGTTTTGTCTAAAGGAAAAACGAAAAACTGCATTTCTTGTTTCCCAAGAGCAAGCGCAGGAATATACAGCTATCCATGAGCTTGTGCAGCAGCTAATGGATTTCAAGTTGATACATATTATTGAACCAGATACTTCAGCTGCCTCAGGGAGAAAGGGAAGGTTTGAAGCTTATACATTGGACTTTTCTTTATTTAT
Source organism: Porticoccaceae bacterium (assembly GCA_029250825.1). Classification (GTDB taxonomy): domain Bacteria; phylum Pseudomonadota; class Gammaproteobacteria; order Pseudomonadales; family Porticoccaceae; genus HTCC2207. The sequence goes on along the minus strand of JAQXEN010000027.1, from coordinate 1,184 downwards.
GGAGCCAAGGATGCGGAATGTTGTACATGTAGAATTTTGGAAAACTGATAGTGAACATCGGCGCTTTGGCGTTCGAGAGGCGCCAATCTATGACCTAAAATTGGCAGAAGAAACAATTCATAATAGCGATCTAGATAAGACTATTGAAGAAGTGCTCCTCGAAGTTGACGACACTAGTGAAGAATTAGGGTCAGACTCGAAGTAAATGTACTTTAAGGATTTAATTGCAATATACGAGGCGTAATCAACAGTCAGAGCATGAACGAGGTCGGACCTACGTAAGCAATTGAAATATACATAAAAAGACCTATTAAGCGCTGTCACTTATTGCTTAAAGGCCTCTTTTTTAAGGAAAAATATAGGTTTTAAGGCGAAAGCTATATTCGGTGCGCAAACAGATGCTATCTTCTTGGCCATGTAAGGCATATCAAACATCCAGTCCACTCAGATCCCTCAGTAAACCCAGCTATGAGATCCCTCGTCGCTGCGCTCTGTCGGGATGACAGGTTTGGATGGGCTCTGTCGGGATGACAGGTTTGGCTGAGTTGTGTCGGGATAACAGATTTGGCTGGGCCCTGTCCGGATGGCAAGGTTTGTTAGTTGGGGCCGTATCGCTTATTTTTTAACCAACAGTCCAGTAGAAGCCACTGGCTGTTGTACCTCTCAACGCTTTCAGGTTTAATCCCTGCTTGCTACCCAGTCCATTACTAAAATAATAAGATCAGTCTGGATCCAAATAAGGCAGTAAAAAATTGTCAACTTACCTCGCAGGATTTTCCCTAGGACTTTCCCTAATTCTGGCCATCGGCTCGCAAAATGCCTTTGTGCTCAAACAGGGGCTTAAAAAGCGTCATGTTTTTATTGTCTGTCTGGTCTGTGCTGTCTCCGATGGGATTCTCATCTCCCTTGGTGTTGCCGGCTTTGGCACGGTGGTTAAACAGTTTCCCACCATTGAGATAGTCGCTAGATACGGTGGTGCAGTATTTCTAACCATTTACGCTCTGCTCAGTTTTAAGTCTGCTTTCACCGAAACTCATGCCCTCGAAGCCGAAGCGGAAACAGAAGGCTCGCTGTTTAAAACCATCGCCATCTGTCTGGCCTTTACCTGGTTAAACCCTCATGTCTATTTGGATACTGTGATTCTGTTGGGCTCGGTTTCAACCCAATACCATCCTGAGCAATTT
>JAQXEN010000041.1 GCA_029250825.1 Porticoccaceae bacterium | reverse complement strand
CTTGGTATTCAAAAGATGCGTCTGATGAGTGCACCGTTTAAATTTACCGGCATCTCCGGCTTTGATCTCGAAGTCGTTGAGCATGTTGACTACGAATAATCACAGGAACAGAGCATGAGTGAATATAGACCCGAAGAGGGAAGCTTTAATATCGGCAAGGTGCGCATCGCGGTTATCGCTGCGCGCTGGAATGCCGAGATAACCGATGGCCTAGTCGAGGGTGCCGTGCGTGCCTTTGCTCGTCACGATATCGTGGGTGATGCGGTAGATGTGTTTCGTGTGCCCGGTGCCTTTGAGCTGCCGTTGGCCAGTCAGCGTGCTGCGCGCAGCGGACGCTATGATGCAGTAGTTGCATTGGGCTGTGTGATTCGCGGTGATACGCCGCACTTTGACTATGTTTGTTCCGAGACTACCAGAGGCATAGGTGAAGTGTCGTTGAATGAAAATCTGCCGGTTGCCTTTGGTCTGTTGACCACTGACAATCTTCAGCAGTCCTTGAATCGCTCCGGTGACAACCACGAGAACAAAGGCGAAGAAGCCGCGCTGACCATACTCGAGCTTTTAACTGTATTTAAGCAAATCCAAGGCGCTGAATAGATGTCGAAACCAAAGATGCGCCAAAAAGCCCGCCGACTGCTTGTTCAGGCGCTGTACTCCTGGGATATGGGCAAGACTGATCTGATTGATATCGAAGCCGCGTTCCATGTGGATAACAATATGGCCACGGTGGATACTGAACTGTTCCACGAGATACTGTTTGGCGTACCCAAACATTTGACTGAAATTGATGCCGCCTACGAGTCCTACTTGGATCGTGATCAGGATCAGCTTGATCCGGTCTCTCAGGCCATATTGCGCCTATCAACCTACGAGATGCTCCACCGTATTGATGTGCCCTACAAGGTTGTGATTAACGAGGGTGTTAATCTGGCGAAAACCTTTGGCCCCACCGATGCCTTTAAATATATTAATGGTATTCTTGACCGCGTTGCCATCGCCAAGCGCAGTATTGAAGTGACGGCTAATAAGCGCGCCTAGAGTTAATTGGACTCGGGCGCTACGCTGCAGCAACTGATCACCAATTTAGAAAGTGTGACAAATGTGAGAGCCTGAGAGCGTCGCCAGTATAGAAAGAATAGAGAGGGCTTAACCTGTCTGATCACCACCACCAACCCAGCGAGTTTGAATTGATCGCCCGCTATTTTACCGACCTCACCGGCCAGTCCGGTGTGGCTCTGGGTATTGGTGATGACGGCGCATTACTCAATGTGCGGCCCGGTCAGCAGCTGGTTATGGCCAGCGACACCTTAGTAGCCGGTGTTCATTTCCCCGAATCAGCAACCCCGCGACAGATAGCCACCCGCGCGCTCTGCGTCAATCTCAGCGATATGGCTGCCATGGGAGCCGAACCGCGCTGGTTTACCCTTGCTCTAACGCTGCCTCGCGGCACTGCCAATGCTGAATGGCTGGCTGAATTTAGCGCCGGCCTTGGCCATATCGCCAATCAATATGATCTCGCGCTGGTAGGTGGAGATACCACCAGCGGGCCTTTAACACTGACCCTTACACTGCTCGGTGAAGTTCCAACCGGCAAGGCACTGATCCGTGGCGGAGCCAATGTGGGTGATAGCCTATTTGTTACCGGAAATATAGGTGATGGTGCGGCAGGGTTAGAATTAATAACTTATGAAAACAATACTATTACCGACAGTGATCGCTTACTTCAAAGGTTTTATAGCCCAGAGCCACAGATTCAGGCAGGCTTAAAGTTGCGTTCAATTGCCAGTGCCTGCATCGATATCTCCGATGGCCTATTGGCTGATCTGGGGCATATTTGCAAAGCTAGCAATGTGAGTTCGGTGATTCAAGCAGAGCAGTTGCCGATCGCCACGGATGTGCAACAACTGTCACCACTGGATGCCTTGGAATGGGCCCTCTGTGGTGGTGATGATTATCAACTTTGCTTTACGGTTGCCGGTGATCAGTTGCCCATTATCGAGGGCTTGATCCAGCGGGGTGAATTGGATGCCCGTAAAATCGGTAGGATTGAAGCGCCCACGGAATCACTCAATGCTGTTGCTGTGGTCGATAAAAATAATAATTTACTAACCATCGAAAAACCGGGGTATAACCATTTTGGCCAGTAATCCAACATTTGCTCAACTGCTGCGTTCACCCACTCTGCTACTGGCATTTGGTTTTGGCAGCGGTCTATCACCAAAAGCACCCGGCACTATGGGCACCATAGCGGCGATTCCACTCTGGTGGTTACTGGCACAGCTGCCTCTAACCAGCTATTTTATAGTGGTTTTTATTGCCGCAGTTATCGGTATCAGCATCTGTGGCCGGGCCGCGGATCAGATGGGTGTCCATGATCACGGCGGCATTGTCTGGGATGAGTTTGTCGGTTTTTGGATTGCCATGGCTGCGCTGCCCATCACCTGGCAGTCGGTGATCTTGGGTTTTCTGTTATTTCGGTTATTTGATATTTTAAAGCCCTGGCCCATCAGCTGGCTGGACAAAAAGGTCTCCGGTGGCTTCGGTATTATGATTGACGATGTGATCGCCGGTCTGGCAGCCGCAGTAGTCATTTATTTTCTTGGCTACTTTGGCCTGATTCTTTAAGCGCTGCAAAATAATCTTGTCTATACTTTTGCTTCAATAGGACGTCTTCCAGTTTGGTTTAGTATCAAGTAGGAGTGGGAGGCCGAAGACCTTAAGGACAAGCCCCCGTGAATAGGAAGTTATTGCCAATAGCGATTGTTGGCGCCGCTGTTGTTATCTCAATTGCCATGAATCTTTTCAAGCCCGCCTCAGTAAAAGCTGAAGCCCCAGACACGGCCGTGGCAGTGAAAACAGTGATATTGCATAGAGCCCAGGCGGTTCTATCAATTGAATCCCAGGGCACAGTTGCAGCTCGTACACGCACCTCATTAATTTCCGAAGTCTCCGGCCGCGTGTTAAAGGTTTCTCGCAATTTTGTCGTTGGCGGCACCTTTAACAAAGGCGATTTATTGCTTGAACTGGATCCCACTGACTACGAAGTGGCCCTGGAGCAAGCCAATGCCAATCTGATTAGTATGAATGCTCAGTTAACCTTTGAGCAGGCCCGTGCAGTGCAAGCGGAAAAGGAGTGGGGCATGACTGGCCGCCCGACCGAAGAGGCGCCATTGTTGGCGCTGCGAAAACCCTATCTCGAAGAAGCCCGCGCTAATGTGCTTCAGGCCGAAGCGGAGGTTAAGCAGGCCAAGCTAAAAGTATCACGCGCCAGTATTCGCGCCCCTTACACCGGTATGGTTGCTGCCAAAGCAGTGGATATTGGGCAATATGTTGCTGTGGGAGCCCCTTTGGGTGAGACCTTTGCGATTGATTTTGCAGAGGTACGCTTGCCATTGACTAAGCGCGATCTGTCAATGATGAACGGTTTTTTAAAAGCGGATAAAGGCGAGCCTCTCGAGATTAGGCTAAGGGGCTCGATAGATGGCAGTGATAAAGAGTGGCCTGCCGAACTGGTGCGTTCTGAGGGTGTGATAAGTGAACAAAATCGGGCGCTCTATGTGGTGGCTCAGGTTGATGATCCCTACGGAGCATTGCGCAGCAGCGACATAACAGCTAAGTCGCCGCTTTTAATGGGTACTTTTGTGACCGCGATTATTGGTGGCAAGACTATTGATGATGCCTTCGCCATTCCTCGCCACGCTATGTTACAGGGCAATAAAGTGGCTCTGGTGGATGACGAGCAGCGATTGCATCTCAAAGTGGTTGAACCGATTTTTGGTGACGAGGAATTTTATTACCTAACTGGCGGGCTTGAACAGGGTGATGAAATTATCGTCAGCGCCATAGGTGTTCCCATTGAGGGGATGAGGGTCAGTCCGGATAATAGAAATGGCTTGCCAGACTCCGTCAGCGACATAAAAGGCGACTTTAGCCATGAAAAATGATCCTAAAAATACAGACTTCGGCCTAATCGGTTGGTTCACTAAAAACCCAGTAGCTGCCAACTTGCTGATGATCCTAGTGATTTGTGCTGGATTAATCTCCGCCCTCAATATTAGTAAGAATATGTTTCCCGTGAGTGACCTCGATCAAATTTCGATTTCTGCAGTCTATCCTGGCGCGGCCCCAGTTGAGGTTGAAAAAGGCGTTATTCTGCCTATGGAAGCGGCCCTTCAGGGACTCAAGGGGATAAAAAAGATCAACTCCACTGCAGGTAGAGATATCGCCAGCATCAATCTTGAGATCGAGAGCAATGAAGACATTCAAGAAGTCATGTCTCAGGTTGAAAACCGTATCGATGGCATTGTTAATTTCCCTGATGACCTTGAGAGGCCGACGGTAAGTCGCGCCATCATGGATGATGCCCGTTGGATAATGGGCATAGCGGTCTACGGGGATATGGATGAGCGCACGCGCAAGATTTTGGGGCAGGAGATGCGCGATGAGCTGCTGTTACTGCCGGAGATAAAAAGGCTTATGTTATGGGGCGCTGATCCCTATGAAATTTCCATTGAGGTGCAGGAGGAACGTCTGCGGGAATACGACCTAACCCTCAATGAGGTGGCTCAGGTCTTGCGCAACTCATCACTGGACTTACCTGCGGGAATGATTCGCAGTGCTGCGGGCAATGTGCTGGTGCGTACTCAGGGCAAAGCCTACACCGGTGAGAGCTTTGCTAAAATAGTGATACGCAGTCAGCCTGATGGCACCAAATTACTGCTCAGTGATGTGGCGACAATAAGAGATGGCTTTGCTGAATCCAATACCCTAGTACGCTTTGATGGCAAGACCGCTTTTAACCTGGGTGTCTTCGCTGTGGAAGATCAAGATATCCTGACGATTAGTAATATCGTAAAGCAATATATTCAGGACAAGCGTAAAACATTGCCCGAGGGATTGCAGATTGCCGAGTTCTTCGACAATTCGTTTCACCTCCGCGGGCGTCTCAATATGATGCTGGAGAATCTGGCTCTGGGCGCTGTGTTGGTGGCCATTGTACTGGGCTTATTTTTGAACCTGCATGTGGCAGGTTGGGCGATGCTGGGTATACCGGTAAGTTTTTTAGGGGCCTTTTGGTTGATGCCGGTTAATCCCTATCCTGTGGATATTAATGTTCTCAGTCTGTTTGCTTTTATTATGGTGCTGGGAATTGTGGTGGATGACGCCATTGTTATTGGCGAGAGTATTTTTAGTGAGGCAAAAAAGGAGTTTGAAGCGACATCAGCCGCTACTTATACGACTTCAGTCGCGACGGTAATCGCTGGAGCCAAAAAGGTCGCCACTCCTTCAACTATTGGCGTGCTGACCACTATGGCGGCTTTTGCACCGATATTATTTGTGGGTGGCGCAGCGGCACCGTTTTTTGAGTCTATTGCTGTAGTGGTTATTCTCTGCCTATTATTTTCGCTGATTGAATCAAAGCTGATACTGCCCGCGCATTTGGTTGGCCTGCAGCTGGGTAATCCGGTTAAACCACGAATGGCTTTTGTTGAGCGCTGGCAGAAAAACATTAGTGCTGGGCTCGATGGGTTTATTGAAAACCGCTATCTGCCTTTTTTAAAGCGCTGCCTGCATCATCGTTATGCGACCTTGGCTGGATTTTTAGCCCTGCTGATTATTTCGATCAGCGCGGTTAACAGCGGCATTGCTCGTTTTGAATTCTTCCCCAATGTGCCTGGCGATGTTGTGCGGGCGCAAATTGTTATGCAAGACGGCGCGTCAATTGAAAATTTGCAGGAGACTCTGACTCGTGTGGAAGCTGCAGCCTATGCAGTTGATGCTGAATATCGCAGCAGTCAGCCAGGCAGTAAGGGGTTGATAGAACACAGTGTTTTTTTTACTCAGTCGGATGTGAAGGCTAGGTTTATACTTTCTCTAACCCATCCCGAAGACCGTGATCTCGACGGGTTTGAAATCGAAAAACTGTGGCGCGATAAGGTTGGCAACTTACCTAATGTCCGCAAGCAGCGTTATTACGCCGGTACCAATGCCGGTGGTGGTGCAAAAATTAATCTGACCTTGTCAGGCACGGACCCAGTGCAACTGACCTTAGCTGGAGCTGCTTTGGCGGAAAAGCTGGGGCAGTACAACGGTGTCTTTGATATCTATAACTCTCAGGGTGCCGGTAGCCGGGAAATACTGATTGGCCTCAAGCCTAATGCCAGTCAGCTGGGTATCAGTCTCGGTGATATAGCGCGGCAGGTGCGTCAGGCATTTTATGGTGAAGAGGTGCAGCGTTTGCAGCGCGGGGCCGATACCTTAAAGGTTATGGTCCGCTACCCCATTGAAGAGCGGAGTTCCATTGCTACGCTGGAGAACATGCATATTCGCACAGCCGGCGGCCACGCCGTTACCATTGGCGAGGTCGCCGATATCCATTTGGGACTGGGGCTTACCGCGATATCGCGCATTGATCGTGAGCGCACCGTGACCATTACTGCAGATGTGGATGCCAGCAAGGCCCAGAGCGGTGCAGTGATTCAAGATTTAACCACAGAGTTTATGCCGCAATTATTGGCTCGCTACTCCGGGGTGAAGTTTGGCTTGGGTGGCGCTAGTCAAGAACAGCAGACTCTGATGCAACGTATGATTTTGGGCTTTGTCGCATCCCTGTTTCTGATTTATGGCCTGCTGGCTGTGCCGCTAAAGTCCTATGTGCAACCATTGGTGATTATGGCGGTTATTCCCTTTGGCTTTATTGGTGCTGTAGTCGGGCATATTATTTTTGGGGTCTCCATCAATATGTTGTCGATCTTTGGTTTGATCGCTCTCGCCGGGGTGGTGGTCAATGACAGTTTGATTTTGGTGGAGTTCGTTAATCGTGGACGCTCTGATAATCTCAGTATTGATGAGGCGCTTATGGGTGCTGGAAGGCAGCGCTTTAGGGCGATCTTGCTGACCACTATGACCACCTTTGTGGGGCTACTGCCAATGTTATTGGAAATCAGCATCCAAGCTCAGTTTGTGATTCCCATGGCCCTGTCGCTCAGTTTTGGTATTGTATTTGCTACCACTATTACGCTGATTTTGATTCCCTGCCTCTATCGGGTTATCTACGATCTGCGTGATTCGAAACGCTTTGTTGAACCGCTATTAGCCGCTGATTAATCTGCCTATCTAAGCTATTTGAAATAGCCTGCACAACGCGGGCTTTGCCGCTACAATACGCGGCTTAAAACTATCTTGGAGAAAACCGTGGCGCTTCGCTTTATCGAATCCTCAAAATTGCCCACCCGCTGGGGTACCTTTGATATTCATGGTTTTGAAGACCCCTTTAAAGGCAAAGAGCATATCGCTATCAGCATGGGAGACTGTGCCAGTGACGAACCCCTGTTGATTCGAATTCACTCTGAATGTCTGACTGGGGATGCCCTGGGCAGCCTGCGCTGTGATTGCGGCGAACAGTTGCAAGAGTCTATGAAGCGCATTTCTGAGACGGGTCGTGGTGCTATTTTGTATCTGCGTCAAGAGGGCCGAGGTATTGGTTTGGTTAATAAAATCCGCGCTTACAATCTTCAGGATCAGGGTGCTGACACTGTGGAAGCCAATGAGCGCTTGGGCTTTGGTGCTGATATGCGTGACTATTCTATCTGCGCTTCGATGCTTGAACATCTGGGTGCCACTGAAGTTAAGTTGATGACCAATAATCCGCGCAAAATTGATGCGTTGAGAGGGTTGGGGATCAATGTGGTTGAGCGGGAGCCGATTCAGGCCGATAGCAATCCTCACAATGTTCAGTATCTGTCCACCAAGGCAGGCAAATTAGGTCATATGTTTAAGGATGAGAAATGAGCCTGGCAAAACGCATTATTCCCTGTCTAGATGTTGATAAAGGTCGCGTTGTCAAAGGTGTGCAGTTTGTCGATATTCGCGATGCTGGTGATCCGGTGGAAGTTGCCCGTCGCTACAATGAGCAGGGTGCCGATGAAATTACTTTTCTCGATATTACTGCTAGCCATGAAGCCCGGGACACTACATTGCATACGGTTGAGCGTATGGCGGGGCAGGTGTTTATTCCTTTAACCGTTGGTGGTGGTGTGCGTGAGTTGCAGGATATTCGCAATTTGCTCAATGCCGGTGCTGACAAGGTTGCGATTAATTCTGCGGCGATTCACAACCCGGAATTTGTTCGTGAGGCGGCTCAGCGTTTTGGCTCTCAGTGTATTGTGGTGGCTATTGATGCGAAGCAGGTGGCGCAGGGTGATGAGTCCCGTTGGGAGATATTTACTCACGGTGGGCGCAAGCCTACTGGAATTAATGCTATTGAATGGGCGGAGAAAATGACTGCCTATGGTGCTGGTGAGATTTTGCTTACCAGTATGGACCGCGATGGCACTAAGAATGGTTTTGATCTGGATCTGACTTCTCGGATTAGTGACGCGGTAAATGTTCCGGTGATAGCTTCCGGTGGTGTGGGTAATTTGCAGCATCTTGTGGATGGTATTGTTCAGGGCAAGGCTGATGCGGTGCTGGCGGCGAGTATTTTTCACTTTGGTGAGCATACGGTGCCTGAAGCGAAACGTTATATGGCGGAACGTGGAGTTTCGGTAAGGCTCTGATTATTCTTCTGAGATCGCGGCAGTCCGCCCTCCCTTCACTGTCATTAGAACTGAGAAACTTTCTGTATTCTTCCGACTGAGCACCTGTCGATGTCATCCCGGCCGAGTACCTCCTTTCTATGCCATCCCGGCTGAGCACCTCCTCTCTATATGTCATCCCGACTGAGCGCAGCGACGAGGGATCTCTTGCTTGTGTTTTCCGACAGGTTGAGTGGCCATAGACCCTAAATATACCCTTGGGATCGGTCCCATGAGTGCCATTATTTTCAGCGTTCGCACAACTCGCTGACGCTCAGGCAAGTGCTCTCTTTTTCTGAAAATAATGGCACCCATAAACGGGCCCTGATTGATCCCAAGGATATATTCAGAGTCTATTTGGACTATCGCGGTGCTACCGACTTTTCAATTGTCATCCCGACTGAGCGCAGCGACGAGGGATCTCTTGCTTGTGTTTTCCGGCAGGTTGAGTGCCCATAGACCCTGAAAATACCCTTGGAATCGGTTCCATGAGTGCCACTATTTTCAGCGTTCGCACAACTCGCTGACGCTCAGACAAGTGCTCTCTTTTTCTGAAAATAATGGCACCCATAAACGGGCCCTGATTGATCCCAAGGATATATTCAGAGTCTATTTGGACTATCGCGGTGCTATCGACTTTTCAATTGTCATCCCGACTGAGCGCAGCGACGAGGGATCTCTAACCCTTATTCACAGGTCTCAAAGGCCAGACCTGAATGCGCTTCCAGTCGTTTTAATAAGGCATCACCCATTGCCACGGAGGGGGTGAGGAAACCGCCGGCTCGATCTTCTTTGGCAATATCCTCAGCCAAGCAAAGTCCTGCCTGCCCAAGCATCTTCGCGGTAGAGCCGTATCCGGGATCGCGATCACCCGTCACTTTAACGGTGAGCTGATTACCCTGATCATCGCGGCCGTGAACGCGCACATCAAAATAGCCATGCAACTGTGCCTCTGGGCTGGGACCTTCACCAGGGGCTGGCAGAACAAATTTTTCCATTAGTGCTCTGGTGGGGCTGAAGTAGAGTCCGAGGGCCAAGAGTCCAAAGCCGAGGGCTGAAACATTCGCCATCAGGCGGCCCTTTAATCCTTTGCCACTTAGCATGCCTTCGCTATAAGAGAAGTCGCGGCCATAGGCCATTTGGAGTAGGGAATTGGAGTGCAGGACAACCCGAGAGTTGATCGCTTCCATTACAAAAGGCGCAATCCAGCAGTTAAAGTCAGGATCAAACTGCGGGCCTGAAACGCTTTTAGCGCGAATGCTGTACTGATGATCGCTGCCGCATAAAAGATAGGGGTTGCCCATGTCTTTGCGCACTTTAGGGTCCGCTTTGGCAGCTTTCAGAGCCTCAATCATACTTGCAATGGTGCCGCCGGACGCGCCGCCCTTCATGGCTTTAACACGCAGCTTGGCATGGGGCAGTGGGTGGCCAAATTGCGCCTGAGCGCGCTGTTGCATGGCGAAGACACCCATATCTGAGGGAATCGAATCAAAGCCACAGCAATTGACGATACGGGCGCCACTGGCCTCTGCAGCCTGATTGTATTTGTCTTTCATCTGCCCGATCCAATGTGCTTCACCCGTAAGGTCGGCATAGTCGGTGCCAGTTTCAGCGCAGGTTTTGATTAGCAACTCACCGTACAGGGCGTAGGGCCCAACAGTGGAGATAACCACTCGAGTTTGGCTGCACAGTGCCTGCAGTGAGGCTTCGTCTTGAGAGTCGGCAATTATTACCGGCAGCTCGCTGGCGACGGTGCCGAGGGAATCTTTTAAGGTTGCCAGTTTTGATTCTGAACGAGAGGCGATAGCCCAGGAAATATCGCCGTTGACACCGATGGTCTCGACTAGATAGTTGCTTAGGATTTGTCCGACAAAACTGGTAGCGCCGAAAACGATCACATCATAGGGTTTGCTGGATACTTCGGTAGTAGACATAGGTTATTATTCTTATAGTTGGATAAGGTTATTTTAACGTTAGTTCGCGGAGCGGCTGTGCCCACAAAGCTACCCATATTATATTCTTTTCGTCGCTGCCCTTATGCAATGCGGGCGCGAATGGCTCTGTTATATGCGAGTATAAACCCAGAGCTGCGGGAAGTCCTGTTGAAAGCCAAACCTGAAAAAATGTTGGCTATTTCAGGCAAGGGTACAGTGCCGGTGCTAGAACTGCCCGATGGGAGGGTGCTCGACGAGAGTTATGAGATTATTCGCTGGGCACTTGAGAAGAGCGATCCAGAGCATTGGTGGAGTGCCGATCTGGCCGCCGCCATTGACGATTTAATCAGCCGCAATGACGATCAGTTTAAGACTGATCTCGATCACTATAAGTATTGGCAGCGCTTTCCCGCGGAATCCCAAGAGCAGTATCGCACTCGTGGTGAACGGTTTCTCGCGGAACTGGAGCTGCTGTTAGCTAAGCAGCCCTATCTGCTAGCAGAGCGAATCACCCTTGCGGATATCGCCCTGTTCCCCTTTATTCGTCAGTTTGCCTCGGTGGATAGGGACTGGTTTGATCAGTCCCCTTATCCCAAGCTCCGTGCCTGGCTGAATCAATTGCTGGAGTCCCCGCTATTTCTCGCAGCCATGAAAAAGTCACCGCCCTGGCAGGACGGTGACTCTGTGATGATTCTCTAGGACGGCTACAAGTCACAATCAATCCCAATCAATTACGACCTTTACACGTGCCTCACTGGGCGCTTCTGAGGATGGCTGCCCCAGTTTAAAGCGCAAACCCAACTCTGGAATATTGGCGCCGCCAAAGGGCAGCTTTGGGTTTTGATAGCGATTTGGCCGAGCATCGGAAAATGAACTGATCGGCGGATAAGCATTAGAACTCTGTTCAACCAAGCGATCACCCTCAATCGAATACACAGACGTGCCCTTGGCAAAGCTTTCTAGGGCAAAGGGTGCATCGCCGGAGTGGCGATTTCTCAGGGCGCGATCATAGAGACGATACTCGGTTTTGCCCTTGCGAATACGCAGGTCAAAGAGGCTGGTTACTCCTTTGTATTTCAAGCGCTCCGCACCGGGCAGCAGTTCATTGATTAGGGTGTAGCCATACATTAGTTGGCGGCCCTCCCAGTTCAGTGACTCCACCGGTGGCAGGCCAGCGATCAGAGACTGCTGGCAGCGCTGACGATCGTCGCCACTGACATCACTGGAATAAAACGCGGCGCGGCGCTGATGACACATCACATCCACATAGTTCTGTTGCAGCCAGGGCTGTGCAGTCTCGTCAAATTCATAGGAAGTCCAGCCCTGCTCATCGACAAAATATTGCTCAGGCACGGCAGGCAGATTAAATTCCTGAGGGTTGGCATCCACTAGCAGTAAAAAGCCATTGCCGGGCCCAAACTGCGCCGGCTCATTCTGGCTCCAAAGATACTCGCCGTTGTAATACCAAGCCAAGACACCGGGGCGGTAGTTGGCATTAAAGGCCTTCATCTCACCGTCGCCATCTTTAAAGAAGGAAAAGCCCGGTTTGGCAAGCCCTGCATCATAGTTTTTCACCCGATCAAAGCGGGCATAGGGGTCGCGATATTCAAGCAGATAATAATGCGGCACCGCAATACGGTGCTCTCCGCCGCTCAGAGTAAAGCCATCGCTGCTCCAGCCGGTTAGGGCGCCAGACTCAAAATCTTCGCTGTAACCTAGCGCATCGAGGCGAATATTGTCGATCAGCGCGCCATCTTCCACCGCGGCACCATCAGCAAAATAGTGCAGACGAATCGATAGCTGTTTGCCGCGATAGGCTTCAAGGTCAAATTCTGCGGCGATCCACTGGGCGGTTTCACAGGCATCCACCACTACTTCGCCAACCCGATCCTCGGCCAGTACTTTGCCTACCGAAGGGTCACAGCCAGTGGCGATTTCGACTTTGCCATCACCGTCCATATCCCCGGAACGGCCACTAAAGCCGGGGAGGGAACCCTCACCCTCATGACCTTTCTTGGACGGCATGGTGCTATTGGTATCGGCGGCATTGATCTTATCTGTGGGCAATAGGCGCTGGTATTTCTCTCCATCAACAGAGGCTTCTATATAGAGATAATCCCAGTCCGATTCAATTTTGAACCAGGTATCAAAGTTCAGTATCAGCTGCTGATCCGCATCCACTTGGCGCAGGTCAAAGCTGCGGCTGAGAAAGTGGTGCAGGTCATTACCCTGACCTGTGTAGGCAGCATATTGACCCTGCTCATTACCCAGTGGCCCGAGCTGCAGTTCGCGTATTTTTGGTGGCAGCATAATCATTGTCGCATCGCAGACGCCGCGGCTGTTTTTAGTGCCCGCTTTGTCGGACCAATCATTCATGGTTTTTAAATACATCGAGCTGCGCTTGTTGCCACCAAAAGCCGGTGGCCGAACGATACAGGGATTGAGCCAGCCGAGTACCATTCGCGACCAAGCGCTGAGCTCCTGTGGCTCTGGCGATACCGTTGATGACATGGCTTCCCATGAGGCTGTGGAATTGTTGGTTGAGCGGGCATAGATATCGGGCAGCCCCAATGAATGGCCAAACTCGTGAATAAAGGTCGATACCTCGGTGTACTCCGACTGCATATTGTAGTCATAGAGCCACAGGCCATCTTCGATCTCATATCCGCCACGACCATTGACCATGCCCTCGAGAACGGGTCCTTGGCCGAGTCCACGATTGAGCGAACTGCGGTGGGGCCAGATACGATCCGCACAGTCCTGCTCCTGAGCCGGAAGGCTATCAAACACATTGGCCTCGGCGTTGACGGTAAATTTTTCATTGAGTTTATAGAGACCCTGACAGGACGACTGAGCTTTGCCGGCATAGACAATTACTAGATGATCAAGATAGCCATCGGCCTCGGCGCGATTGCCGTCGCCATCAAAGTCTTGGGGATCCCAGATATCGTAATCTTTCCAAGGAAACTTGGGGTTATCTCTGTGAGCGGCCTGCAGTGCTTCAATCACCAGTTCATCCGTATGATCATCGTTGCGCCAACTGCCATCGGAATTTTGTAATGGGCGGCCATAATAGGCCAGCGGCTTGCTGACCTTGGCGATGGGCAAAACATTGCCGGTGACGTTATAAAGTCCCTTTGACTGGTGACGGTAGTAGTGGGATAGAGTGCCGGGCTTAGGCCGCTTAACAGAGCCGCCAAACAATAGCTTTTGCAGATAGCTGCGGTTTTTCTTGTTCTGTTTTTTGTCCCCGGCAAAGCGCTGATAACCCAACTCTGGAAATTCAACCGCGATCACTAACAGGCGCTGGGGATGGTCCATATCCGCCAGCACTGGTTTGATCGAATCGGTCTTAATCTGAGGACTGCCAAGCTGGTCAAACTGCAGCTCGGCGAGGGAATCAATCATCCGTTCCGCATCAAGATCGATGGCTGTAGCCGGGGTTGCTGCGAAAATAAACGCAAAGCAGAGGACCTGCACGTAAATAGAACGCTGAAATACCATTTGTTTCTCCTGACGGCCTGTGTAAATTGTTATTATGCCCACCGCAACATCGTCTGACGAGTATCAACCCCACTGCTTTAGTATAGGATCTTAAATGTTCGGTTTTTTTGAGCGTCTGGTCGACCCGTTTCCGGGCTCAACCCCACAGCAACCGCCCCGTGGAATTTACCAATTCTGCCGTCACCATGTGCGGGGTATGGAACGCTGGTTGCTGTTAATGGCCACGTTGACCGCCATTACCGCGATTTCTGAGGCCATGTTGATTGGCATCTTGGGGCAGATTGTCGATTGGCTGGCAAGCAGCAAGCCCGAAACTTTCTTCGCTGACACCTGGCCAACGCTGGTGGCCATGTCGGTGTTTATGTTGCTGGTAATTCCCCTGGCTAACGCCGCGCGCTCCCTAGTAGTGCATCAGACTCTAATGGGTAACCTGCCGATGGCGGTGCGCTGGCAAGCCCACCGCTATCTGTTGAATCAGAGCTATGGCTTTTTTCAGAACGAATTTAGTGGTCGCATCGCCACCAAGGTAATGCAGACCTCTCTGGCAGTGCGCGACACAGTGATGAAACTGCTCGATGTCATCCTGTTTGTGATCATCTATGTGGTCACCACCCTGATTCTGGTAGCCAATGCCGATCCGCGTCTAGCACTGCCGTTGCTGATTTGGCTGCTGTTCTATATCGCGGTGCAGCGCTACTTTGTGCCGCGAATGAAAAATATCGCCACACTGCAGGCGGATGCCCGCTCTCTGATGACCGGGCGGATTGTTGACAGTTACACCAATATCGTGACCTTAAAGCTGTTCTCCCACAGCACTCGAGAGTCGGCATATGTGAAAGAGGGTATGAGTGAATTTCTCGACACAGTGCACCCACAGATGCGACTCGTTACCAAGCTTAATATGACTCTCTGGACGCTCAATATGTGTCTGGTGTTTAGCACTGCGGCACTGGGTATCTACCTCTGGGTGAATGGCGCAATTACTCCGGGTGCCATTGCCATTGTGATGAGTCTGGCAATTCGCCTCACCGGCATGTCCCACTGGATTATGTGGGAGATCAGTAGCCTGTTTGAAAATATCGGCACGGTTCAGGACGGTATCAATACCATCTCCATTCCTCAGACGATAACCGACTCGACTTCAGCCTCCCAGCTGCAGGTGAGTCGCGGAGAGATCCAATTTAAAGACCTTAATTTTGCCTACAACGATGATGAACGAGTCTTTGATAATCTAAACCTAACCATTGCCGCCGGGGAAAAAGTCGGTATCGTCGGTCGCAGTGGCGCCGGCAAGTCGAGTCTGGTTAACCTGATGCTACGCTTCTTTGATCCCCAGAGCGGTCAACTGACCATTGATCAGCAGGATCTTCGCAACATAACTCAGGACAGCTTGCGCGCCAATATTGCAATGGTCACTCAGGATACCTCGCTACTGCATCGCTCGGTGCGGGAAAATATAATGTTTGGTCGCCCGGACGCCAGCGAAGAGCAGATGCTTGAAGCGGCCAAACAGGCCCAGGCCCATGAGTTTATTCTTGGTCTGCGCGATAACACCGGACGCCGTGGCTACGATGCTCATGTGGGTGAGCGAGGTGTAACCCTCTCCGGCGGCCAGCGCCAGCGTGTGGCTATTGCTCGGGTACTGTTAAAAGATGCGCCGATACTGGTTCTCGATGAGGCCACTTCGGCACTGGACTCTGAGGTTGAAGCGACAATCCAGCACAGCCTCAATCAACTGATGCAGGGCAAAACGGTGATCGCTATTGCCCACCGTCTCTCCACCATCGCCGCTATGGACAGGCTTATTGTGTTTGATCAGGGGGTGATTGTTGAGCAGGGCACTCATCATGAATTACTGGCTGCCAACGGCCTCTATTCCAATCTCTGGAGTCACCAATCCGGTGGCTTCCTCGGTCTTGAATAATTTACTGGTAATAACTTTTTTATGATTACATTAACTGACATCGAGCTGCGTCGCGGCACCAAAGTGCTGCTGCAAGACGCTGAACTCGTCGTCCACCCGGGTCAACATATTGGCATTATCGGCGCCAATGGCAGCGGTAAGTCGAGCCTGTTTAAATTGTTGATGGGTAAAATTTCTGCCGATGCGGGGGAGCTGTTTATTCCACAGGACTGGCGTGTTGCGCATATGGCTCAGGAGTTAGCAAACTCCGAAAGCAGTGTTGTGGACTTTGTACTCGATGGGGATCCGCAAATTCGTCAAATAGAGCGGGCTATCGAAAAAGCCTTGGCCGATGAAGATCACGATCGACTGGCTCTAGAATATGAAAAGTTAGATAACGCCAACGGCTTTGACGCCCATTATCGCGCTGAGCAGTTGCTCCACGGTCTGGGTTTTGACCAGTCGGAATTAGATCGGCGAGTAAACAGTTTTTCTGGTGGCTGGCGTATTCGTTTAAATCTTGCTCAGGCACTAATGAGTCCATCGGACTTGATGCTGCTGGATGAGCCCACCAACCACTTGGATTTGGATGCGACCCTTTGGTTAGAGCAATGGCTGAAAAATTACACCGGCACTTTGTTAATTATTTCTCACGATCGCGACTTTATTGATAATGTCGTGGATCGTATTGTCCATGTGGAGCACTGCAAAACCAATGCCTACAAAGGTAATTATTCAACCTTTGAGCGGGTGCGCGCCGAGCGTTTAGCTCTGCAACAGGCGAGTTTTGAAAAGCAGCAAAAGCGCCGTAAAGAAGTTGAAGAATTTATTACGCGCTTTAAAGCCAAAGCCTCAAAGGCAAAGCAGGCCCAGAGTCGTGTCAAAGAGTTGGCGCGTATGGAAGATATCGCACCGGCACACATTGACTCACCGTTTTATTTTAGTTTTGCGCAGGGCAAAAAAGCGCACAGCGCACTGGCCAACATTAGTCAGGGTAATTTAGGTTATGACAAGAAAACGATTTTATCCAATGTAAATTTTGATTTGCATCCCGGTACTCGGATTGGTCTGTTGGGGCCAAATGGTGCCGGTAAATCAACTTTGATTTCTAGTCTTACCGGCGATCTAAATTTATTAAAAGGCGAAAGAGTCTATGGGGAAAATGTCAAAATCGGATATTTTGCTCAGCACCAGTTAGAAGTTTTAGACTTACAAGCAAGCGCATTTTTACATCTTCAGCGCATTAGTCCAAAATCCACTGATCAAGAATTGCGAAATTTTCTCGGCGGATTTGATTTTCATGGAGACAAAGCACTGGAGCCGATTAAGTCATTTTCCGGCGGTGAAAAAGCGCGTGTTGCTCTGGCCTTAATTGTTTGGCAAAAACCCAATCTACTATTACTTGATGAACCGACTAACCATTTGGATTTGGAAATGCGCCATGCATTGACACTTGCATTGCAAAGCTATGAGGGAGCGCTAGTCGTTATCTCTCACGATCGACATTTACTGCGCAACACAGTGGATGAGTTTTATTTGGTGGCAGATGGCGCAGTCAAAGAGTTTGAAGGTGATCTCAAAGATTATCAGCTGTGGTTGAAAAATTTTAATCGCGTCCCCACTGGTAATGATCCAAAAGAAGAAACTAAAGCGGATCCGGTAATTGAAGAAGTTACGGTCGTAGAAAGTCTTAGTTCAGCCGAAAAAAAATTGCTCCGCCAACAGTCTGCTGAAGCGCGAAAAAATCTTGCACCCTTAACCAAAAAGTCTTCACAGTTGGAAAAAGTGATTGAAAAATTACAGGGGCAGCTAAAGGAAATAGAAATCCATCTTTCGGATACTGATATCTATTTAGATGAAAATAAAAAGACTTTGAAACAACAGCTGGAATTGCAGGCGGAGATTAAAAAATCAATTTCTGATAACGAAGAACAGTGGTTTGATCTTCAGCAGCAAGTCGAGCAGTTCAACTTAGGTTAAGTGTTTTGAGTGGTCAGACCATTAATGCTGGCCATTTAAACTGGATGAATGGCTCTTAAGTTGGTAAGGTGGGCGGCCCTGTAAAATTAATGATTGGGAATTTCGATGTTTAATTTTAAAAAAGACACTGGTACAAGTGGCTCTGCAGTGAATAAACCGTCTCGTGGCTTAAACGAAATCGCCAAGAGAGGTCCGGTATCTATTGGAGGTAAAACTATGATTGGTTCAACCGTTGTTATTGATGGAAATATTACCAGTGCTGAAGATTTAATTGTTGAAGGCAAAGTCTCCGGCACTATTACCGCCACTGGACATGAAGTTACAGTGGGTCAGGCAGGTCAGTTAAAGGCCAGTATCAGCGCTAAAATTGTGCGTATAGAAGGTCGCGTTGAAGGAGATATTTCCGGTGGCGAAAAAGTCATTATCTCAAAAACGGGCAATGTGCTGGGCAATATAGACGCTCCACGTGTCACCTTGGAAGACGGTGCTAAGTTTAAAGGTAGCATTGAAATGGATCCCGATGAGCAGCCGGCAATTAAAGCGGTGCCAAGCGGTAAGGCAGACCTGTTTCCAGGAGCCACTGCGAGTGCCGACAAATCCAGTGCCTCAAAATAGCGATTAGCTAATCGTGTTTAGGGCGCAGGTCGAAAAGATTAGGGCTCCATCTGCCACATCTCAGGACTACGCCCTGTGCACTATGCTGCACAGTAATCTTGCAGCCGCCACCTTTGACTCCCTGCAGACTGATAAACGCCTTGTGGTGCTCGATATGGGCATGGCTATGGCCGCCACGGTGGATTATTTCAGTCAGTTTAAGAGCAAACTCATATTCGTCGATCTTTACTCAGAAGCCTTTGTTGCTGAAATCAGTGAAGAGGTCAGCCATCAGCATCTGGTGGATCAGTTTCGTCAGTCTCTGGCCATCGACGATAACTGCATTATTGATATCTGCCTATTTTGGGATTTCTTTAACTATCTCGATGGCACTCTGATAAAGGCATTTATCGAAGCTTTACAGCCTTATCTGGCAGACCACAGCCGCGGTTTTGGTCTGGGTGCGCTGAACTCGCGCTGCCAATTGCCAAACTCCTGTTATGGCCTGATGAGTGAAAATACCCTGACTCAGTGCCCACGCAGTGACGAACAGCGGCCGGTCTACCCCCATTCCCAGCGAGATCTCAATACCTTTCTAGATTATTTCGAAATCAATAAAAGCCGCCTGATGTCTGATGGCCGGGTGGAATATCTGATTACTCGATGCAATGATTCAGTGCGAGTAAAAAAACCGATTTTCTAAGCGCCAGCTAGGAATTATTTCGTTACACTCCGCCGTCCTATCCAAGCTCTAATAAAAAGCTCTATTAAAAAAGGCCTGCTAAAAGGCTCGACTAAAGAGCAGCGCCAATCTTTTGCTGTTCCGCTGCCAGCGGCACAGCCATAAAACTATAATAACCGCTCCAAAAGCGGCAGAAGGGGAGATCTATGAAACAGGCAATTATCGTTGGCGCAAGCTCTGGGCTGGGTTGCGAGTTGGCCATTCAGCTAGCGGACAAAGGTTATCAACTAGGACTTATGGCACGTCGCGAAGGTCTTCTCAATGAATTGCTGGACAAGCTCCCAGGCAGCCACTTTATCCAAACCACTGATGTCACAAACGCTGAGCAGTCACAGACTGAGCTACAAGAGCTGATTGCGCGCATGGGTGATGTCGAGCTAATTGTTTTGAGTTCCGGTGTGGGTCTATTTGAGCAGAAGCTTGAATGGGCTGCTGAACGAGAGATGATCGATGTCAATGTGCGCGGCTTTGCGGCGCTGACGATTGTTGCTATGGAGCACTTTACTCAGCGCGGAGCAGGCCACTTGGCCGGTATCTCGTCAATGGCTGCCCACGTATTTGGCGCCAGGACTGTTACCTACCATGCTACCAAAGCCTTTGTTTCCAATTATCTTGCCGGTATGCGGCAGCGTGTAATTCGCAGCGGCCTGCCGATCACGATTACTACCATTGAGCCGGGCTTTGTTAAAACGCCGATGGTTCATGGCAAGCCTTTGTGGATGGCGCCAGTGGAAAAAGGTGTTTCCCAGATGGTCACCGGCCTATTGAAAAAGAAAAATCATATCTTTATCACTAAGCGCTGGCGCTATGTGGCGATGGTGGTGGATTTAATGCCTCATTGGCTGCTGCGCAAGTTTTTATAACAGGCCCGCTTATATTGGGCTAGGTTAAAAGACTAGTAGCGCTTTGTACTAAGGAAACCACTGGATAGATTATGCGCGGTAATAATAGAGCACTGAAAATAGCCACCCTGCGTGGCGTACTGGATATGCTGCCCCTGAGTCTGGCGGTATTGCCCTGGGGAATTCTTTTCGGTTCCCTGGCGATACAGCGCGGTTTTAGCTGGCTAGAGGCGCAGTTGTTTTCAGGGATTATATTTGGCGGTGCGGTGCAGATTGTCACGGTGGAATTAATCGCCGATAACAGCTCACTGCTGACGGTGTTGTTTACCGCCTTTATAATCAGCTCGCGGCACTTTCTCTATGGTCTGTCGTTGCGCGAGCGGCTCAGTCCTCAGCCGCTGCGCTGGCGTTTGAGTCTCGGTTTTTTGCTTACGGATGAACTGTTTGCCCTGTCTGGGCATCGCCGCGCCTACCTCGGTAAGTTGCGGCTGTTTTATGCTCTGGCGGCCGGTGGCAGTTTTTACCTGGCTTGGAATCTCTGGACCTTTATCGGCATAGTCGCTGGAGCCTCTCTGCCCGATCTAACGGATTTAGGTCTCGACTTTGCCATTGCTGCGACCTTTATTGCGTTGGTGGTTCCCGGAATTAAATCTCTGGCTACTCTGGCGGCAGTGTTCACCGCCGCGCTCACCTCAGTGTTGTTTACGCTGTGGCATTTTGAACTGGGGCTGATCTGTGCCGCTCTGCTGGCAATGGCTGTGGGCTATTCCGTGAATAAGCTCAGGGGCAATAAGGAGGGTGGATTATGACGCTGCTGACTATCCTGCTGCTGGCCTCTGTTACCTTTGGCACCCGCTATCTTTTCCTTGAGGACCGCTTGCCGGTTAGGCTCGGGCCGAATCTGCGTCTACTGCTCAGTTACAGCGGCCCCTCGGTATTGACGGCGATTCTTGCGCCGATTCTGCTGGTGCGTGACGATCAGTTATTTTTGAGCCTCTCTAATCCCTATCTCTGGGGAGCGGCGGCAGCAATTCTCGCGGCCTATAAAAGCGGCAGTGTTTACTGGACGATTGGTGCTGGCATGCTAGCTTTTATTGCATTCGGCCAGTTAATCTAGCACTGCGGCCTCTGATTTTGAGTGGGTTTGGGAACGCTGTGGTCACCAAAATCCCATCTTTTGTCGCTAGGGATACTTCCTCGCCGCGCGTAATAAATCATACTGACCGACAAACTAGACCGGGGAACTTCTAACGGCTGCACCAATTATTGTAAAGCCCTGGCCTAAAATACTAGCCTCAACATACTGAGAGATGCTGATTATGATTCCACGTACTCTATATGATTCCGACCACGATATGTTCCGCGACAGCGTGCGTAAATTTCTGCAAGCGGAAGCGGTGCCTCACCATGATCAATGGGAAAAAGATGGCATGGTCAGCGACGAAGTCTGGTTAAAGGCTGGCGAGCAGGGTTTTCTGTGTCCCACAGTGCCTGAGGAGTATGGCGGCGTTGGTGTCGATTTTCGCTACAACTGCATTGTCAACGAAGAGATTGGTCATGCCGGTTGCACCGGTTTAGGTTGGACTCTGCACTCGGATATTGCGGTTCCCTATATTGTCCGTTATGGCAGCGAAGAGCAAAAGCAGCGCTTCTTGCCGCGCTGTGTTTCCGGTGAGTTGATTACGGCTATTGCGATGACTGAGCCGAGCGCCGGTTCAGATCTGCAGGGTACCAAAACCACTGCCGTGTTGGATGGGGACGAGTGGGTTCTTAATGGTTCGAAGACCTTTATTACCAACGGCCAAAAATCTGGTTTGGTGATTGTTGTGGCCAAGACCAATGTTGATGCTGGCTCTAAAGGTATTAGTTTGTTTTTGGTTGAAGCCGGCACAGCAGGTTTCACCAAAGGTAAAAATCTCGAGAAGTTGGGCTTAAAGGCTCAGGATACCTCGGAGCTGTTTTTCCAAGATGTGAGAATCCCCAAAGATAATCTGCTTGGTGAAGAGGGGCGGGGCTTTATCTATCTGATGCAGGATCTGCCTCAGGAGAGGCTCTCCGTAGCTGTCAGTGCCAATGGTATGTGTCAGGCGGTAATGCAGACGACCATTGACTATGTCAAAGAGCGCAAGGCCTTTGGGACTAATGTGGCGTCGTTCCAGAATACCCAGTTTAAGCTTGCTGAGTTATCTGCAGAAGTCAGCTGTGCTGAGGTGTACTTGGATCGCTGTACTGAGCTATTGATTGAAGACAAGCTGGATACGGTGACCGCTTCCAAGCTCAAACTGCTGACTACTGATCTGCAATGTAAAGTCGCCGATGAATGTTTGCAGCTGTTTGGTGGCTGGGGTTATATGTGGGAGTATCCAGTGTGCCGCGCTTTTGCTGATGCGCGAGTGCAGCGTATTTATGCGGGCAGCAATGAGATTATGAAGCTGATTATTTCCCGTGATTTGCTGAAGTGATCTTGGTTGAGGTCTGATTATTCTGGGAGATTGGAGCGCTGAGGGGTCTTGAGATCTCTCACATGCGTTCGAGATGACAGTAGAAGTGCGTTTGAGATGACAGTATTGGTACTTCCGAGATGACACAAACCCTGTCATCTCGACAGAGCGAAGCGACGAGAGATCTCTCACACGCGTTCGAGATGACAGTTTGGAGACGGTCGACTTTCTATGCCTGAAAATATCAGTCCTTATAAGACGCATCAACCTTATCAATAATCCGCGTCATCGCTTTAAACTCCAGCTCGCCTGCCGGCTGGCCCATACTCTGCATTGCCATCAACTGCTCCGTCCGCGCCAAGACATCATCCCTGACCGGAATCAGTGGTTTGCCCGTTGCATCACAGGCTACCTGCACTTCACAGGAGCGCTGCAGCGCCCACATATTCATAAAGGCTTCAGGAATCGTGCGACCACAGGTCAGTAGTCCGTGATTGCGTAATATGAGCATATTCTTATTGCCCATATTGGCTATCAAGCGCGGCTTCTCATCGTCCATCACGGTGATGCCTTCAAAGTCATGGTAGGCGACCCGATTTTGCAGCAGTGCGGAGTAGAAATTGTCCGTGCGCAAGCCTTCTTCAGAGCAGGCCACGGCCATACCGGCGTCAGTGTGCACATGGGTAATACACTTTACATCTTCTCTGGCACCGTGAATGGCGGTGTGAATAATAATGCCAGCAGGATTAACCGCGTAGTCAGTGGGTTCGACAATATTGCCTTCGATATCCACCTTGACCAGATTTGAGGCGGTCACTTCACTGTAATGCAGGCCGTAGGGGTTGATTAAAAAGTGTTCCTGATCCCCGGGCACTTTCATGGTGATATGGTTAAAAATCATCTCTGACCAGCCGAGATAATCAAAAATTCTATAGCATGCTGCCAGTTGAACACGCAGTTCTTGTTCTGTTTGCTGTGGTGCTTCTTGTAATATTTGGCCCATCAGTTCGCCCTCTTGACAAATTTGGTTAGGATTACGATCTGAGTGCCGTTTACACGACCTTCTATATGCTCAGGATTACTCTGCACCAGCGAAATGTTGCGCACTGCTGTTCCGCGCTTGGCGGTAAAGCTGGTTCCCTTAACATCCAGATCTTTTATTAATGACACTGTATCGCCAGCGCTAAGTACCGCGCCATTACTATCTTTATGAATAACGGTATCTTCGTCCGCTTCAGTTGCTAGCGCAGATTTTGCCCAGGCTAGGGTTTCATCGTCTAGATACATCATATCTAATAATTCTTGAGGCCAGCCCTCAGCACTGAGTCGGGTCAGCATGCGCCATGCCATAACCTGAACGGCTGGAACCTGTGACCACATACTGTCGTTGAGGCAGCGCCAGTGATTGATGTCCACCTTCTCTGGATTATTAATCTGCTCTAGGCAGATGTCACAGGCTAATAATGACTGCTCAGTGCTGCCATCGCTATTCGGAGGCAACTCATAGGCCGATAGATTTTCGCTGTTACCACAGAGTTCGCAGGCTGAGCCACTGCGGGCGTGAAGGTCGGTCATAAGAGCAGGCTACTATTGAGTTATTTGGCCACAGTATAGGCGGCTTTAGCTAAGGGCAGCAATCAGGCTCTTTGCCGCTGCCCAGCCGGATAACACTGCACCTTCAAATCGCGGCCCAGCAAAAGCATCGCCGGCTAGAGCCAGTGGCGGTAAATCAGTCGCTTCGCTGAGGAGCATGCAGGCTTCACTGTCGACAACGGAGGGCTTGCTATAGCGCCAGCCATGAACCTGATATTCGGTGACCTTGGCATTACCCAGATAGGGTGCAGCGGCATCTATTAATGTTTGGCCGGTCTGCATTTTATCTTTTTCATAATGCTCGGCACTAAAGGTGCCGCTGCCATGAATGGTCACTGCAGGAATCTTTGAGACACCTTTTTGCAGGTTGTCGCTTATCCAGCCAATCGGGCCATCGTCAAAGGCCGTTGCCCCGGGTAAAGGAATAGCGGTTGGGCCATCTAAGACCGCCATTACGGCAATACAGGCTTCGTAGTCAATGCGATCAAGACGTGCCTGCTTGTCCGCTGGCACCGAGATATTATCCGAGGCGAGCAGGTCGATGGTCTGTGGCACTGGTGAAGTAATTAGTAGCGCCTTGGCGCTGATGGTGTCGCCATTGTCTAAAGCCGCTGACCAAAGCTTGTTATCTTGAGTGCTGTTCTGAGCAATACTCTCGACTCTGGTAGTACGCATTACATTGATATCGGTCGCCAGATATTTCGCCACCGCCGTCATGGTGGGCACGCCGCGATAGCGTGGGTGACCATTGGGATGACCTGGGTAGCTGCTGTACCACTCCTCTGCAACACCGGCTTCAATCCACTCCGCAACACTGGCCTTAAAGCGTGAATCACGGGCGGTCATAAACTGTGCACCGTGATCAAAGGTGGCGTCGCCGATACGCCGTCCAGCCAGGCGACCGCCGAGGCCTCGGCCCTTATCGACCACCAACACATTTAGGCCTGCCTGTTGCAGATCATTTGCCGCGCTGAGTCCGGCGAGGCCGGCGCCAATAATTAGAACATCGAAGGTGGTGGAAGAGGTCATGGTGTAGTGTCTTGTTAGTGAGTGTCTTTTTAGTGAGCATCTTATTAGCAGATGTCGTTTAGTGACTGTCTTATTCCTTAGCAACGCCGTTCTTGCTTCGAGCCGCTTTACACTTCACCGAGCAAAAGCGTACTTCATCCCAGCAGCGCTGCCATTTTTTACGCCATACAAAAGGACGCTCACAGATCGGACAGATCTTACTTGGGAGGTCAGACTTTTTACGCATACTGGGCATTGACGGATTATCGCAGATTTGGCTGTTGGTTGGCGGACTTATACGTCTAGGCGGCGTCTAATGTACTTCCCTGCAGAGTAATTCGATGCATCAGTCGCATCTGTCCCTGATAGTCATTGTTGGCCTGATGCCAGGTGCAGCGATTATCCCAAAAGGTGACCGATCCCGGTAGCCAATTAAAACTGCAGGTGAACTCTGGCTGTGCCACATGGGCATAGAGTTCATCCAGCAGCTCGCGGCTTTTATCAAACTCCCAACCCTCAAACTGAATGGTATGGCCGGGATTCACATAGAGCACCTTGCGGCCGCTCTGAGGATGAGTAATAACCACTGGATGGGTGGCGTCGCCCACACGATCCATGCCGCCCAACTGATCTTTTAAATCAGTAAATCGATAGAGGCCATTTTCGCCGTAGAGGTGAGTGTTGGAGTGAACTGCACGGAGTCCTTCAAGGCGCTTTTTTAGATTATCTGGCAGCGCATCATAGGCGGCGGCTAAGTTGGCGAACTGAGTATTACCGCCGGTTTCAGGCAGTATTCGCGCTACTAAGATGGAGCCGAGGGCTGGAATATCGTCATAGGAATGATCTGTATGCCAGCCGCCACCGATATTGGTCTGTTGGGTTTTTTCTTTGCGCACCTCGGCAATCAGTGGCGATTCCGCGGTGGTTTTAAAGAATTTATTGACCACGATACTGCCGAAGCGATTGGCAAAGCGTAGATGTTCCTCAGGGGGTAGCTCTTGGTCGCGGAAAAATAGTAGGCCGTGTTCAGTGAAGGCTGCCCGCAGTTGCTCTAGCTGGGCATCGCTCATGTTAGCCAGTTGCAGGTCGCTGACAACTGCACCGCAGTTGGGGGAGAAAGGGGTCACTTTCATAGGTGCCTTCTTATTGTTTTTAACTGAGCTTTATTTGAGCACTTTTTGCCATAGCTGTCATCTAAAGCCTTGCCGCTATTATGGCAAATTACGGGTTGTTGCCTCGAGTCTTCCGACTGTCATCCCGAACCGTTCTCCACTGTCATCCCGAACTGCCCTCCACTGTCATCTCGAACCGCCCTCCACTGTCATCCCGAACCGTTCTCCACTGTCATCCAGAACCGCCTTCCACTGTCATCTCGAACGCATGTGAGAGATCTCGAGATCCCTCGTCGCTCCGCTCTGTCGGGATGACAATTGGGAAAGGACTCTGTGGAATGACAATTGGGAAAGGACTCTGTGGAATGACAATTGGGAAAGGACTCTGTGGAATGACAATTGGGAAAGGACTCTGT
>JAQXEN010000016.1 GCA_029250825.1 Porticoccaceae bacterium | reverse complement strand
GCCAGTGGGTTGCCGCCAAAGGTTGAACCATGGTTGCCGGGCTTCATAAGCTCTGCAGCTTCGCCATGGGCCAGACAGGCACCAATGGGAACCCCATTGCCTAGACCTTTGGAGGTGGTAACCACGTCGGGCACAATGCCGCTGTGCTGATAATAAAAATATTTTCCGGTACGGCCATTGCCGGTCTGCACTTCATCGAGCATTAACAGCCAGCCGCGTTGGTCACAAAATTCACGTAGCTGCTGCAGATATTCTGCACTGGCCATGCGAATACCCCCTTCACCCTGAATGGGTTCGACAAACAGGGCGCAGATACTGGAGTTATTATCGGCCACAGTCGTAAGGGATTGCATATCGTCAAATACCGCGCGGGCAAAGCCTCGAACTAGAGGTTCAAAGCCAGCCTGCACTCTGCGGCCACCGGAAGCGCTCAAGGTTGCGAGAGTACGGCCGTGAAATGCATTGTCCATCACCAGAACGGTAGGCAGTTTGATGCCTTTTTTATGGCCGTGAAGGCGGGCAATTTTGATCGCGGCTTCATTGGCCTCAGCACCAGAATTACCAAAAAACACGTTGTCCATACCAGAGGCGGTACATAATTTTTCCGCCAATAGCTCCTGGTTTGGAATAGTGAAAAAGTTAGAGCAATGGGTCAGGGTCGTTGCTTGTTCAGAGACAGCCTTGGCCACGGCAGGGTGAGAGTGGCCGAGACCACATACGGCGATACCCGAGAGGGCATCCAGATAGCGATTGCCATCCGCGTCCCACAGCCAGGCGCCCTCGCCTTTAACAAGGGTGGCGGCTCGAGTGCCATAGGTATTCATCAGTGCCTGATCGGTCATTGTCTCTGTTGCATCCTTTGCATATTTCAAAATAACAAAAAAAGGCAGCTATGCTGCCCCTGATTGATACTGTATTTGTTGGGATTGTCTTTCGAGTAAGGTATTTACTCTTGTCAGAACTAAATAGTAGCGCGGTTTATTTAAGCTGGCAACGCTGTATTACTGTCTTTTAGCGGCGCTTGATCCAAGCCGCCAAGCCAGTGATTGAAAGAATACACACCAGCAAGCCGATAAGGTCGACAAACAACACGCCAAACTGTCCAAAAAAGCGCCCACTGTGAAGATCGAGAATCAGGGTCTCCAGTGAAATGCTGGCTCCAACTGACTGCTGTCTAAGGCTTTTTTGCAGTGGCTTAGGCAGTGGCAGCAAAGCCTTTTGGCTGCCTGTCAGGGTCTCAGGGGCTACATCAGTGGCGGTTAGTTCAAAGCTGCTGGGATTGAACTCTGTAGCGATCAAGCCCACGGTCAGATAGATACGGTTGTCCAGCACTGTCAGACCTGAGCTATTGGCTGGCAAGCCATCAACTGTACTAAATCGTTCGACAAATTGCCCCTCAGTGGTAAGGAGTAATAAGCCATCGGCACAGAGAGCAAACAGCATATCCGCGGTCTCGGCCGCGGCGAAAAGCGGGGCAGTACAGGGGGCGACACTTTTACCATCAACCCAGAGGGTTTTGTCGCCATCCTGATAAATCCAGCTCTCACCAAGATTAAACGCTTCAGTTGCAGGCAGTTCAAGGCCATACCAGGACAGCAGCCAGTTGCTAGACAGGCTAATTTGATTGAGCTTGAGTCCCGGTGAGTGATTGAGCGCAAAACCACTTATGGCGAGAAAAATTAATACCACAAATGTCGACAGGCCAAGACGGCGATGCCAGATCATATTGGTTTTAATCCCATTGACGGATTGGTTGTTCAGGTTGGTCTTATTTTGCATGACTTCTTTGGTTTATTAGGGCGAGTGAGCGTCAGTGTTTTGGTTCGCTTGGGCATGATAGTACAAAGCCAGTGCCGCGACCTTATTAACCGCCCATACCGACAGTGTGGCGCCGGTAATGCCGTCAATATTCTGACTCAACCGATAATTGTCTTTCAGAAAGGCGCCGAGGTATTGCTTGGTATAGGCGGGGTAGCGCACTTCGCCACCACGGCTCTCGCGGTAGGCGAGAATTTTCACCTGCTGAATAATATTGTCTTCAACCACCACGCCAATAGTGATTGGCATCTCCTTGCCAATTTCTTCAAGAATCCAAGCGCTTTTACTTTCGCTCTGGTGATAGCGTATACGCAATCCGCGCACCGGATGGTCAACTATAGCAGCGGCCTGAGCGCGAATTTCTGGTGTTAGCCAAAGCACTTTGGCAACTGCCTGTTGTGGAGCAAACACCTCGGCAACAAAATCTGGCCCAGACTGAAAAACCCCCTTGGCACTCACGGAAAATGAGGCCAAGGAGGTGATTGCGATAAGGGCCGCTGAGGCTACTGCCAAAGCGGCTCTGTAGAGCTTGTTACACATTTAAGCTAATGCCATTAGAAGGAATAACCAACTCCTATATTGATACCATCGTAGCCAGTATCACTGGGAGTATCTTGGTTTTGGTAGTCCATTTTAAAGACTACATTGGGGTGCAGCCAGTAGTTTAGACCTATATCGAATTGCTCAACAGCGGTGTCAGTTGCGCTGCCCGCAAGGTTGTCGTATTCACTGTAACGAGCAAACACACCGACCTTGTCGCCAATACGGTAGCTGGGCTCGATATAAAAACCAGTCTGCTCATCTGCGCCTGCCACAACATTGTTAATCGCGCTATCAAAGTCCCACTCGGCATAGAGCGCACGGAGTTGGAAATCATCTCGCTGCCAAGCAACGTGAGTCTCAAACAATGTGCCGCCAATGGCTTCACCTTCACCCTGATGAAGATCTTGCTGTACCTGCACGGAAGCGGCAATTTCGAGTCCCGGAATGGCGGTGTATTTTAACCGACCGGTAAAGGCCATATCATCGGCTTTAGCCTTGCCGACTTTTTGTCGACCATCGCGGGGCTTGTACTCACCAGCATCTAGGAAAAGGCCGGAGTGTACGGCGACATCGTAGGAGAATCCTTCACTGATCTCACCGTGCAAGAGTGCGCCACCCTCCCACCAGGTCGCGGGAACAATGTTCTTTTCAACATTGTTGCGCTCTGTGCCATAAAAGGTATTGGGTTCATGAGTCTCGTTAATGATGCCAATAGGCAGCAGGAACAGGCCCGCTTTGAGGCTGTGCTGAGCGGAGTAATCCCACTCGATATATGCCTGCTCCAGCTCAACTTCACCGGGCTTACTTTCGCCGGCAATGCTGTGTTCTACTTCTAGCTCGGAAAAGAAGCGAATATCATCTGAGAATTGGTGGCCGGTAAACATCACGAAACGGTGAAAATCCATTGCGTCTTTGTCTTTGCCCGCTGCAGAATCATCACGATCTAGGCTGTTGTAGTGCAGTTCGCCATAACCGCCGAAAGTCGTCTTGGCGCTTGCGCTGGGAGCCATTGAGATCTGTTCCACGGCGCTAATAGTCGCTTCGGCAATCACTTCGGTTTCTTGAATCCGTGCATCATTGTTGCGCAGTTGCTCTTTCAGAGTGGCGATCTCGCCCTGCTGCTGCTGAATAAGTTGCCACATTTCCTCCAAGCTAGGAGTTGCTGCCTGTGCCACGGCAGTGATATTCAAGCCGATAATGGCGGCGAGAAGTTGCTTCTTCATGTCTTTTTTCCTTGCGAATGGTTACTTAAAATATGACTGGTCGCGCTTTTTCCACCAAGAGATACGTTTGCGAGTGGGTCATGGGTTAAATCAGGTGCCACTATAATGAGATCTAAACGCAAATGCAAATCATTCTCATTTGCATTTAATCTAAGCTTTCTCAAAACTGGATAAGAGGTGAGAATTTAGGTCTAAATAAATTCGTTTGCGCGGTGTTGTCGGTGAGAGTAAACAGGTAAAATGCCGCTTAAATTCAGACCAACTACTAATTTCAGAGGATTTTTCTCTATGGACATTATGGAAACCATTCGTGAACAGGTAGAGAACAATGCAATTATTCTCTATATGAAAGGCTCGCCCAACCAGCCCCAGTGTGGCTTTTCGGCTCGAACAGTACAGGCGCTAATGGAGTGCGGGCAGCGCTTTGCTTACGTAGATATTCTCTCCAATCCTGAAATCCGCGCCAATCTGCCAACCTATGGCAACTGGCCCACCTTTCCTCAGTTGTGGGTCAAGGGTGAACTGATCGGCGGCTGTGACATTATTACTGAGATGCACGGCAAGGGTGAGTTAAAGCCCCTTATGGATGAGGCGACACCTGCAGCAGAAGCTTAACCCTCAGCACAGTTGTCAGCGATTACGCCGCAGACTAGCCACTAAATGGCAGTCAGCGGCGTTTTTGTTTGTTAGATTTTTAGTCCCTTGGAAACTATTCTCGAATCGGTTTTTGTGTCTTGATCGCGATAATTTGATCGCTGCAGCGACTACAATTCGCTCGCGTCTCACCCACGCTTTCGTTATCTACAATCTATAAAAAAGGATTTTGCCCTATGAGTCTATTTCGCCTCGGCCTACTGGCCACATTAATCGCAACCCCTGTTATCGCTACTGCTGATATTGCCGGTCTCTCCGCCGGCTTAGGTATCTGGCAGTCGGGCCCCGGTGGCACCCTAGGTAACACCAATATCAGTCTTGAAAATACGCTTAACTTTGAAGAAGAAAACAGCAACTATATTTATATCGCCCTTGAGCATCCAATACCCCTGTTGCCCAATCTGCGGCTTGTGCGCACCGAATTAGAATGGGCCGGGCAGGGTGTAGTACCCGCGGGAACTCGTCTTGACGAAGTGGTATTTCCAGTGGATCAAGCCGTGGCAGCGGATCTCGATCTCAGTCATACCGAAGTTACTTTTTACTATGAAATTCTAGACAATATTGTCGATCTAGATCTGGGCTTAACGGCGCGACTATTTGATGGCGAAGCCAGTCTGATCGGTGCAACGGAGCAAGAGCGAGTGGAGTTAGATGCGGTGATCCCGATGCTCTATGGCCGAGCTGGAATCGATATGCCATTCACTGGGCTAACTGCTGCAGTTAGCGGCAATTGGATTAATGTCAGTGACTTTCACTTGATCGATTGGAGTGCAGAGCTCAATTATGACTTTGATATTGCGCCCACTCTTGAGGTAGGGCTCAGTATTGGTTATCGCTCAATGCTGATTGAAATCGAGGATCAGGACGAGCTGCAGTCCGATGCTGAATTTGATGGCCTGTTTATTGGTCTGCGGTTGGTGCTTTAGTCGAGGCTTAAACCACAAACCTCTACTATTATGATCTCAAGCTTTTCCACGGGCGACGAATCTCGTCATGGCGGATAATATATTCACCCTTGGCACGATCATTAAAGAAATGGTGCAGGGCGAGTTCAACAACCGGAAAGGCCAGTTCTCCCCAGGGGATATCTGCTTCATCAAACAGCGCTACCTCTGAGGATTCAAAGGTGGCGTTGAACTTGGGTTCGGCGAGTCTGGCGCGATAAAACACATAGACCTGATTAATCTGGGGGATATCGAACAGCGCGTAAAGGCTGGGCTCCACAACCTGAGCATTGGCCTCTTCTTCGCACTCGCGCAGTGCCCCAGTTAAAGAGGACTCACCATTTTCCAAAAAACC
This sequence comes from Porticoccaceae bacterium, assembly GCA_029250825.1. Taxonomy (GTDB): domain Bacteria; phylum Pseudomonadota; class Gammaproteobacteria; order Pseudomonadales; family Porticoccaceae; genus HTCC2207. The sequence goes on along the minus strand of JAQXEN010000016.1, from coordinate 7,051 downwards.
GGCGGGCAGCGTCCAAAAGCCGTGGCGTGGCTCAATGGCTCTGCGGCAGAGTAAAACTTGGTCACCATAAGCAGGCAATACTCCGGCAATGACCTTGGGGTTTTCGTAATGAATAGTGACGCAGTATTCGCACACGTGGCGTTCACGATTATCCCCCTCGGGGATTTGCTTGATAACGGACTTTCCGCAATTGGAACAAAAGTTCATGAAATTCTCAGAAAAAGGCGATAGCCGAGTATAATGCACAAATGTTAGAAACCATTAAAAATCGTTTAAAAAACTTTCCACTACAACGTCATCAGCCTAGCCCGCAAGAGCGAGGCTCAACGGCTGCAGTTCTGGTTGCCCTCCACGGTGACAATGAAGACCCCCAGGTTATTTTGACTCAGCGCGCATTCCATCTCAATAATCATGCCGGTGAGGTAGCCTTCCCCGGGGGCATGTGGGATGAGACTGACACTGATCTGCTGCATACCGCCTTGCGCGAGGCCCATGAAGAGATAGGTCTGTTACCCAGTCTAGTGGAGTCCATCGCCACGCTCCCCGTGGCGACACCCAAGCGCCGCAGTCTCAATGTCACGCCTTTTGTGGGGCTGGTTGATAGCTCGCTAGATCTAGTCGCGGACCCAGGTGAAATTGGCGCATTATTTGATGTCCCGCTGCGCCACTTTATGAATATCGATGATTATGATTATTTCGAGATGAAAACCGAACAGGGTGCACTTAGTTTTCCCTTTCTGTCGTATAACGGCTATAAAATATGGGGCTTTACCTTAAAGGTGTTGACCGATATGTTAAATGCCACCCTGGATGCGAATATCCACCTTAACTATCCGAGCCATGAGCGCATAGAAGAAATGCGCCAGAGAGCTGAGTTAGAGAAGGCAACTGAGTTGAAACAGAGAGAACAGTAATGATTTATCGAATTGGCGACCAGAGTCCGGTTATTGATAGCAGTGTATTTGTCGCCCAGAGCGCAGACGTTATAGGCCAGGTGACACTCAAAGAGCAGTCGAGTGTCTGGTTTAATGCCGTAATTCGCGGCGACTGTGATCATATTGAAGTGGGTGCACGGAGCAATATTCAGGATGGCGCGGTGCTGCACTGTGATCCGGGTCAGCCACTGACCATCGGTGAAGATGTCACTGTCGGCCACAATGCAATGATTCACTGTGCTGAAGTAGGTGATCGGACCCTCATCGGCATCAATGCGGTAATACTCGATGGCGCAAAAGTTGGCAGCGACTGTATTATTGGTGCCAACACCTTGGTAAAAGCGGGCAGTGTGATTCCCGATGGCTCATTGGTTGTGGGTTCCCCAGGAAAAGTTATTCGCCAGTTGGATGAGCAGTCTCGGGCCACGTTACTTGGCTCGGCGGCAAGTTATGTCCATGAAGGCAAGCTGATGTTGCACGAGCTTGTTGAGGTTGAGCGCTAATGGCCGATAAACCAGTAAAGTCACCCTGTAATTCGGTGTGCATGCTCAATGATGACAACCTCTGTGCCGGCTGTTTTAGAACATCGGAAGAAATTCGGACCTGGTCGGTGCTTAATAATGACCAGCGCCGGGATGTGATAATTGCCTGCGGCGAGCGCAACCGCAAGGTCAATCCGTTTTACTAGGCTTTATTTAGATATAAAGACTTATAGATTTATAAATTCTCTATCTAGAGCCTAACGCCTCAAATCCTTTTTGATATCTCGATCACCGAAAAGGTTAGACGTCGGTTTCTGCCGGCTTTTTCTTCATTGGCGTCACGGCGATTTTCTTGACCATGGTGCCATTGATCTCTTCCGTTTCAAATCGGTAGCCGTCAACCATAAAGCTGACATTGCCATCGGGAATGCTCTCTAACTGCTCGAGGGCTACGCCATTTAGAGTCTTAGGACCGTCTGTGGAAAGGCTCCAGCCAGTAGCCTTATTGATTTCACGAACGGTGGCTACACCATCAATCAGATAGCTGCCATCGCCGCGATCCAAGATCTCATCCGCCTCATCTGCGGTATTGGTAGTGAAGTCGCCAACAATCTCTTCGAGAATATCTTCCAGTGTTACCAAACCCTTAACATCGCCGTACTCATCCACAACCACGGCAAAGCGGTTGTGAGTCTTCTTGAAGTTCAAAAGCTGTGTGGTCAGAGTGGTACTTTCGGGAATAAAATAGGGTTCTTCGGCAAAGCGTTTAATCGCACTGTGAGTGACCTGTTCTGCCCGTGCCAAGTGATTGGCCTTACGGATATGGAAGATGCCAATAATATTGTTGATATCACCATCGTAGATCGGCAGTCGGGTATATTCAGACTTAAAGAATTTTGCCATCAAGACGTCTGGATCATCCTCGATATCTAATCCGTTGATCTCATTGCGAGGAATCATAATATCCTCGACCGTGACATTCTCGAGATCCAAGATGCCCTTCAGCATGCCCTGGTGGCTATCGGACATTTTATGCCCGGAGAGATCGACTACCGAGCGCAACTCCTCGGTATCAAGGCCATCGTCCCGTGACGAATTGGGGTCGAAACCGAGCAGCTTGACCAGACCGTTGGTGAGCTTGTTGATCGCCCACACCAGCGGCCAGAAAATCGTTAGCAGCGGTTTAATGATATGGCTGGCTTTAAAGGCAAACCACTCTGGATACTGTGCCGCGATGGTCTTGGGTGTGACTTCAGAAAAGACTAACACCAGAATGGTCAGAGTTGCCGTGGCCACCCAGGGTGCAGCAGCCTCACCCACATAAATAATCGCCAGTGCATTAGCGATAATGGCCGCAAGAATATTAACCGCATTATTGCCAACCAAAATAAGCCCGATCAGACGGTCGGGGGTGGCGAGTAATTTAGCTGCCCGGCGAGCACCGGCACTCTTCTTACGTTGATGCCTCAGTCTATAGCGATTGAGTGACATCATGCCGGTTTCAGAGCCGGAGAAAAATGCAGAGAGAAGAAGCAGTATGAAGAGTGCTAGCCACAGCATCGACGATTCGGAAACGTCCAAGAATTAGAAGCCTTTAATAAACGGGTCGATCATGTTGAAGTAGTTTTTTGCTTTTGGCAATAGAGATTTACCAAGCAGGCTGGCAGGGTTAACAGCGGAGGCTTAAACCAGCAGGAATTCGAGCACCACTTTGCTACCCACATAGCCCAAAACAATTGCGCCAAAGCCGGCCCAGGTCCAGCGAATCGCGGTTTTGCCACGCCATCCCTGTACCTGTCGTCCCCACAGCAGCAGACCAAAGAAAACCCAGGCCACTACGCTAAATACCACCTTGTGCATAAGCTTTTGAGCGAAAAAATCTTCATAGAAGATAAAGCCACTCAGCAGGGATAGGGTGAGCATTAACTCCCCAGCCCAAATCAGTTCAAACAGCAGGGCCTCCATGCTCTGTAGCGGCGGAAAGGTGCGCATCAATATATTTTGATGCTTATGTTTTAACTGCCAGTTCTGGTAGCCCATAAGAGCCGCTTGTAGGGCTGCCACAGCGAGCAGGCTATAGGCCAGAATTGAGATCAGTACATGCAGTTGCATACTCGGCGCCAGCAAAATGGCAATTTTGGTGCTTGAACTAGCCATCGCCGCTGCAATGGTGATGACCGAAATGGGAAACAGAAACAGATTAAGGCTGTGGAGAGGCTTCTTTAGCCCACTTAGAAACACCACTACATTAATAACCAGTGAGATCAGCGCAAAAATCTTTAACAGACTGAGATCCAGACCCTCCGAACTAAAGAGAAAGTTAGCCACTGCCTGGCTGTGTAACAGCACCGCCAATACCCCAGCAACCTGAAGCGCGGTAGTCGGAGTATAAATTTGTTTGCGCAGCTGCAGAACCTGATAGCTAAAAGCCAAAAGGTATACCGCGATAGCTGCACTGGCAGAGAGGCTGGTCATTACATCGAAGTCGCAATTAATTTCGACAGAGTGTGTCATATTCAGGCAGCGGGGTGAAGAGTTGCGGCAATTAATTGCTATAATGTTGCGCATCTATAAAAAGTCGGAAATTAGTCTTATGGCAATGTTTGAAAATCTCAGTGATAGGCTCTCGGATAGTCTTAAAAAAATCTCCGGCAAAGCCAGTCTCAGTGAAGCCAATATTCAGGATACCCTGCGCGAAGTGCGCATGGCGCTGCTGGAGGCGGATGTCGCCCTGCCTGTGGTCAAAGATTTTATCGAGCAGGTCAAGCTGCGTGCTGTAGGTCAGGAGGTTAACCGTAGCCTTAATCCCGGCCAGCAGTTCTTAAAGATTGTCCAAGCCGAGCTTGAAAAGGTTATGGGCGAGCACATTGAAAGCCTCAATCTAGCGGCGCAACCGCCGGCAATTATCTTGATGGCGGGCTTGCAGGGTGCGGGTAAGACCACCTCTGTTGCGAAACTGTCCCGCTATCTGAGTGAGCGCGAGAAGAAAAAGGTCATGGTGGTGTCTGCGGATGTCTATCGTCCCGCGGCCATTGAACAGCTTCAGACTCTCGCCGCAGAAGTGGGGGCGGAATTTTTCCCCAGCGATATCAATCAAAAGCCGGTGGCCATCGTCAAAGCGGCGATTGATAGTGCGAAGAAGAAATTCGTCGATGTACTAATTGTTGATACCGCCGGTCGATTGCATGTCGACGACGAAATGATGGGTGAAATTAAGCAGGTCCACGCCGCCGCCAATCCGGTCGAAACTCTGTTTGTGATCGATGCCATGATCGGTCAGGATGCGGTGAATACCGCCAAAGCCTTTAATGAAGCACTGCCACTGACCGGCGTTATCTTGACCAAGGTTGACGGCGATGCTCGCGGCGGTGCAGCTCTGTCGGTGCGACATATCACCGGCAAGCCTATTAAATTCCTCGGTGTTGGTGAAAAGACCGATGCCCTAGAGCCCTTCCATCCCGAACGTATTGCCTCGCGCATCCTCGGTATGGGCGATGTGATGTCGCTGATCGAAGATGTTGAGCGCAAGGTTGATAAAAAGAAAGCCGAAAAGCTGGCGAAAAAAATCTCCAAAGGCAAGGGCTTCGATCTCGAAGACCTGCGTGACCAGCTGCAGCAGATGAACAATATGGGTGGCATGGCCGGTTTGATGGACAAGCTCCCGGGTATGGGCAATATGGCGCAGATGGCACAGCAGCAAAATGTCACCAGTCAGTTTGATCAGATGGATGCGATTATCAGCTCTATGACGCCAAAAGAACGCCGCAACCCCGATATTTTGAACGGCTCACGCAAACGCCGCATTACGGTTGGCTCCGGCACCACTATTCAGGATCTCAATCGTCTGCTCAAACAACACAAGCAGATGGGTAAGATGATGAAGAAAATGAAGGGCAAGGGCATGCAAAATATGATGCGCGGCCTCGGTGGTGCTATGGGAGGCGGGATGGGTGGCCCCGGTGGTTCTATGCCGCCAATAGGGGGACTGCCTCCAGGTGGTTTTCCACGCCGTTAAATGGTGCTGATAGCCAGTCGCTGACTGGCCGCAAGGGTCAATTTTCAGCCTCCTTAGTTTACTGTTTAAAGGTGTTTCCTTTTACTCTCTTATGGCGTAAGATACCGCGCCTTTCGGGGAGCTGCGCCCAATGCTGCGCGGCCCTTTTAAAAGCATCAACTCTGGCGATTGTGCCAGTTTGAATACAGGATTTTTGTACATGGTCACAATTAGATTGGCACGTGGTGGCGCTAAGAAACGCCCGTTTTATCACATCACAGTATCCGACTCACGCAATGCGCGTGACGCACGCTACATCGAGCGTATCGGCTTCTTTAACCCGGTTGCTCGCGGTGCTGAAGAGCGTCTGCGTTTAGACCTTGACCGCGTTACCTACTGGCAGGGCCAGGGTGCACAGGTCAGTGATCGCGTTAAGTCGTTGATTAAAGAAGCTGCCAAGGCTCAAGCAGTAGCTGCCTGATCTACCCGCATCTGTTGCCACACAACTGGAGATCATAATTGATGGAAACTCTAGTTATTGGTCGTATAACAGCTGTATTCGGTGTGCGTGGCTGGGTGAAAGTCCATGCCTACACCGAACAGGTCGAGACACTCTGCTCCTATCAGCCATGGTTGATAGAGACAGCTTCCGGCGTAAAACCGATACAGATCGACGATTGGCGTAGGCACGGCGAGAGCTTGGTTGCGCACATTGCTGGTATCGATGATCGCGATATAGCGCAGACCTGGTGTGGTAACGACATTCTGGTTGAGAAAGATAAGCTGCCTGAGCTGAAAAGTGATGATTATTACTGGCATCAGCTCGAAGGGCTATCAGTGGTAAGTCACTACGAAGGTGAGCAGGTTCGCCTTGGCACAGTTAAGTCGCTTCTCGAAACCGGCGCCAACGATGTGTTAGTGATTAAAGGCGATGCCGAGAGTATCGATCGGGAAGAAAGATTAATCCCCTACGTTGATCAATTTGTCACCAGTATTAGCATGGCGGACGAAAGGATCGATGTTATCTGGGATCCGGCTTTTTAGAGACGCGATAATTAAGTGTTTCAAAAAGAGCAGTAGTAGAGGAACAGGCACATGAAAATCGCACTGATTACCCTGTTCCCGGAAATGTTCAGTTCGCTGACCGAATATGGTATTAGCGGACGCGCAGTAAAGAATGGCTTGTTGGAGTGTCAAAGCTTCAATCCAAGAGACTTTACTGAAGACCGTCATCAGACAGTCGACGCACGCCCTTACGGCGGCGGCCCTGGCATGGTGATGATGGTAGAGCCCCTTCGCAGGGCAATAACTGCTGCTGAGCAGTGGGCTGGTGATGACGCCAAAGTGGTGTATCTATCGCCCCAGGGACAGGTCCTTAATCAGGGCGCAGTAAACAAATTTGCTACACAGCAGTCACTGATATTGATTGCTGGCCGCTACGAAGGAATTGACGAGCGGCTGATAGAGCAAGAGGTAGATGAGGAGTGGTCCATAGGGGACTACGTACTCAGCGGTGGTGAACTACCTGCCATGGTGTTAATGGATGCGTTGATCCGTCAAATACCAGGAGCTCTAGGGCACAAGGACTCCGCTGACCAGGACTCGTTTGCCGAAGGCTTATTAGACTGCCCGCACTATAC
>JAQXEN010000009.1 GCA_029250825.1 Porticoccaceae bacterium | reverse complement strand
ATCGGCGCCATCAGAAAAATAGCCACAGCCAACACCAACACTAGGCTAACAATCGCTATCGCAATCTTGCGGGTCTCGTTTTTATCTTTTTCGTCTGTTTCACCTAACATAATGATCACTCAGCATTTTGATTGACTTTAATAAGCTCACGGATTTTATTCGGATCAGGCATGCCGCTGGCGATAATTTCTGGAGAATCGCCTGCGGTATAAATTTCGATAGTGCCAACACCAAAGATACGGTTAAAGAATGACTGTTTAACCTTGGTAGTGCGGACGCTGCTGAGATTGACCTCTGAGCGCTCTTTGCTGAGCAGGCCTTTTTCAAAGAGAATGTCATTGTTATTAACACTGAGTTTTGACGCTTTATTTTTAAGGTGCCAGGTCAGCAGAATCAACAGGCCTAATCCCCCAGCAGGGATCAGTATTAAACAGAGGATAAATCCCAGAGGATTGTTTTTAAACATAACGGGATGTTCCGAATACAGCTCACTCATGATGTTACTCCTTGATAAACGCCGCTTGGGCTTTGTTCTTAGTGTTTACATTAAGCTGTCGTCTGGCTGTTACAAAGCATTGATTAGAATCCACAGTGAACTCACCAGAATGGTGATCATGGTTGCAGACATGCCGATGGGGCGCAGGCCTTTTGGCCCGAGTTCGGTGATCGCCACATAGTGGCAAATACGCCCTATAACCAGTGCAGTGCCGAGACTATGGAGCCACATATCTTTGGCGCCCAATAATTCCATGGCGACAAATAGCAATAGGGCTAAGGGTACAGTTTCGACAAAGTTACCTTGGCCGCGGATGCGCCGTAGCATTTCTGGATTGTCTCCAGTGCCAATAAAGATATTGGTCTCCACTCGGTATAAACCGGCGCGCAGTGTGAAGGGGATAAATAACAGACCTAAAAGGGCAATATAGATTGGGGTGATGCTGATAATGGTTGGCAGTTGCATGTTAACTCCGTAAAAGGTGGTGAAATATGACTGACTATGGTTGTGAGGCGCTGGCTGGTTAAGGCTCGGCCAAAACCCCGCTTATTGGATTAAAATAGATCAAACCAGAGCGCTTTACCTGTTTAACCTATGGATAGTGGCTGTCTGGGATCAGCAGAACCCCGGAGTCCGGTTTTTTATAGTGGCTGCCCCTGTCTGCGGGTTAAACTACGACCACTAAAACAAATAGCCGATGGCTTGATAGCAAACGATAAGGGGAGAAAATAGGTGACAACAGAATTTGATATGAGCGGCAAGGTCGCAATGGTAACCGGCGCATCCAGTGGCTTTGGTGTTAATTTTGCAAAAATCTTGGCTGCTCGTGGCGCCAAGGTAGTGGTTGCAGCGCGCCGTGTAGACCGTCTTGAGGCGCTAGTGGCTGAGATTCAAGCCGCTGGTGGTGAGGCCTGTGCCGTGGCTATGGATGTGACCAGTGCCGAGTCGGTTACTGCGGCTTTTGATAAGGGCGAAGCGGCCTTTGGTACGATTACGGTTGTCTCTAACAATGCCGGTGTTGCCGATGGCAAGAGCGCTTTAAAAGCTGATGAAGCGAGCTGGGATTGGGTTGTGGACACTAACCTGAAAGGCGTGTGGATGGTGGCTCAAGAAGCAGCTAAGCGTATGGTTGCAGCTGGTGTCGGCGGAAGCATAGTCAATACAGCCTCCATTTTGGGACTCCGTGTGGCCTTTGCTCAGTCGGTTTACTCAGCCTCTAAAGCCGGTGTGATTCAATTGACCAAGGCCCAGGCGTTGGAGTGGGGCCGGAAAGGGATTCGTGTCAATGCGTTGTGTCCTGGATACTTCTTAACTGAAATGACTGAGTCATTGTTTGATTCCCCTGAGAGTGCAAAGTTTCTTGCCTCGTCGCCCCTTGGACGTGCGGGCAATATGGACGAGATCAGCGGGCCGTTTTTGCTCTTGGCCGGTGATGCCGGTGGTTATTTGACGGGTGTTGCATTGCCGGTGGATGGCGGGCAATCTATTGGCAGCATGTAAGATCGTTAATCAAACTGTAGAGATGGAAATGCTATGAGCTTGCAAGATAATCGCCGTGAATACGATTATGGAAAATTAACCCGAGAGTCCTTGTCGGCTAGCCCCTTCGAGCAATTTACGCTGTGGATGGAGCAGGCGATTGAGGCGGGTATTCGGGATCCCACGGCGATGAGCGTAGCCACTGTGTCTGCCGAGGGTAAACCTTGGCAGCGCATGGTGCTGTTAAAAGATTTCGATCAACGGGGCTTTGTGTTTTATACCAATCTCGGCAGCCGCAAGGCTCAGGAGATCGCTGGCAATGCACAGGTAAGCTTGCATTTTCCCTGGTTGCAGTTGGACCGTCAGGTGATTGTCGGTGGTCGTGCTGAGCGCTTGTCCACAGTTGATGTAATGAAGTATTTTCTTAGCCGTCCCAAGGGAAGCCAGTTGGCGGCCTGGGCATCTAAGCAGAGCAGCCGAATCAATTCTCGTCAGGCATTGGAAACGCAGTTCGCCCAGATCAAAGAGAAGTTTGCCGAGGGTGAAATTCCCTTGCCGGATTTTTGGGGTGGTTTTCGGGTGGTCCCTGAAGAGATTGAGTTTTGGCAGGGCGGTGAACAACGCCTGCATGACCGCTTTAGTTATTCCTGTTCTCAGGGCACCAAAAGCTGGGATATTGAGCGCCTATCCCCCTAGAGAGGCCAGACGCGCGGGTCTGAAGCAGTCTTATAGATTGACTATTTGCGCGCGCTTGGAGGCCACTGCAATCATAATGTCTTTGACATCTTCATTTTCAACGCCAGCATCTAGCAGTACTCGTCTGAGAATTTCGGCGACCTTCATAAAGTGATCGTCAGAAATGCGCCTGTCTTTGTGGCCCCTGGCTAACCATAGTCTTTATATTCTTGAAAGGGCTTGCCCATTGCGTAGGCAAAGAATTTACACTGGTGCTGGATTAGGTCGTTAAGTTCAGTACCGACGAAGTAGGTTTTTAATGCGGGGCGGGCATATACCTGTGCATAGAACTCTTTGATCAGCTCACGCATCACATCAATGCCGCCATATTTGTCGAATAAGTTATCCATTTCATGTCCTCTATAAGTGCACTATTCACAATTCCAGTGCTCTAGTGTTGGATTTACCTAAATTTGGGCTTAGGTTTTAAATCCTGATCAACTCTCAACCTGCGAGAAAAGACGATCGAATGCCGATTTGTGGATAGATTTAGACATTCCTTCGTCTTGCGGGCGAACTATACATCAATGCATAGATATGTGAAAATGAATAATTAAGGTATTTTTAAATTAAATTTTGCTGGGTTTGGTACTGATCTGACGAGGTATTTTGTCTAGGCGACAACAATACTAGTACTTGATTGCTGTAATAACTAAGCAGCGGTCGCCCGCTGGTGTTTTAACATTTACCTCGTCATCAACTGATTTGCCGACCAGTGCTCGGGCTATGGGTGAATCGATACTGATCCAGTTGAGTGTCGAATCGATTTCGTCTGAACCGACTAATCGATAAATATACTCATCACCGCTGTTTTCATCCTCTACAGTCACCCAGGCGGCAAAAAACACCTTCGATGGATCTCTGGGTTTGTCTTCAACAATGGTGGCGTCTTCAATGCGCTTGGTGAGGTAGCGCACCCGACTATCTATTTCTCGCAGGCGACGCTTGCCATAGATATAGTCGCCGTTCTCTGAGCGATCACCATTTTTCGCTGCTTCGTGAACAATATGGGTCACCTTGGGGCGCTCGACCTTCCATAACTGGTGAACCTCGGCGCGCATCTTGCTGGCGCCCTCGGGAGTAATATAGGGCGAGCTTTTCGGTGAGGGTGGTCGATAGCGGCCCATATCTTAGATTCCATTCCCTAAGCTAAATACCTCGCGATAGAAGGCTAGTTCGCTCTCTAGTGCACGAATAATATTGTTGGCTTTTCTGAAGCCATGCCCCTCATCGGCGAAGGTCACATGAGCGACCTTGATACCTTTATCCTGCAGCAGTTTGACCATCATCTCCGCTTGATTGGGGGGCACTACTTTGTCCTCTAAACCCTGTAAAAATATCACCGGGCAGTTAAGACCATCCGCATGATGAATCGGTGAGCGCTCGAGATAGATATCTCTGCGCTCAGGATAGGCACCAATTAGGCTGTCCATATAGCGCGATTCAAATTTGTGGGTGTCCTTGGCCAAGGTTTCCAGATCGCCAATACCATAGAGGCTAGCACCGGCCTGAAATGTATCGGTAAAGGCCAGTGCCGAGAGCACGGTGTAACCGCCGGCACTGCCACCGCGGATCAGGCAGCGCTGGGGATCAATCATCTGTTGCTCGATCAGATAGCCAATCGCATATTGAGTATCCTGTACATCGGCAATACCCCAGGCACCGGCCAATGAATGGCGGTAGGCGCGACCAAAGCCAGTGCTGCCGCGATAGTTAATATCCACCACTGCAAATCCACGGTTGCACCAGTACTGAAGTTTAAGGTTTAAACCGCTGTCCGTGGCACCCGTGGGGCCACCATGACAGAGTGCGATCACCGGTGGCAGCTCGCCGTCGATACCGCAGTACTGGGCATTGGTTGGCGGGTAATAAAAAGCATGCACCTGCTGTTTATCCCTATCGTCGCCACTGGCAAATAAAATCGACTGGGGCGTAGCCAGATCCTCGGGGTCTAGGGCTAGGGTGGCGGGTGAATAGATTGTATCCACAGTCCCCTGAGAGCTAATACTGATCAGTTCACTGGGCAGTGCCGCAGCACCAGCCACGGTATAGAGCTTATCTCCATGACAGGTAACCGCCTGCATACTGCTGTACTGGCAGTCGATTCTGTTTAGTTGGCCCGATGGAATATGGATAAAACCACTCTGCCAGATACCCTTGGCAGTCCAGATGCAGGCAATATTATTGGCATCAATAAAGTCATAGGTACACATGCCAAACTGCCATAGGGGGGTGGCAAATTCTGCCTCCATTTCCACTACAGCTTGGCTTGCACCATTTTCACTGCGATAGATATTCCACCAGTTGTTTTTGTCCGAGACGAAATAGAGCTGATTGTCCGGCGACCACTGGGGCTGAAAAATAGCTTCACTGTTATCGGCTCCAGCAACCAGGGTGCTATTGGAAAGAGCGCCATCAATAAAGTCAGCGGACCATAGCTGAGTGTTATCCCAGGGCATATTGGGATGCCGCCACTCTATCCAACAAAGCTGTTTGCTGTTGGGGCTGATCCGTGGATAGGCATAAAAGTCCGCGCCGCTGACCAGAGTGGTTAGGCTGCCACCCTCGATAGCGATACTCACAAGGCTATTTTCCGGCTCCCGGTGACTATGGTGAGTTTCGCACACCGCAATTAGCTTTTGGCCGGTTGCGTCAATGATCAGATCGGCAAAGCGTGGGCCTGCTGTGGTGATGGCGAGGGGTGGTTTGTTGTCTGTCAGTGATAGCCGATAAATCCGTTGATCCGCGCCATTGACGAAGTACAGGTAGCGATCGTCTGCGGTATAGGCCATACCACCATATTCATGCACTCCGCTGTGATGGCTATAGGGCGCAGCGAGCAGATCCCTAATACTGCCATCCGCTTCCTGGCACATAATCACATTGCGGCCCGCTTCCCAGGGGCGGCTTTCAACCCAAAACAGGCGCTGGCCAAAGGACTGTAGAAAGTTTAATCCCGGTGCTGCACGAGTGATTAGCTCGGCGCTAATAGCGGATGGCCAACTGCCATAGGGTTTGGCTGTCTTGTGCATATTAGCCACCAGCCAGTTTGACATTGTGGCCGAGCTTTTCCAGTTCGGCTTTAAGGGTATCGCGGTGATCGCCCTGAATTTCAATCAGGCCATCTTTGACCGTTCCGCCGGTGGAGCATTTCTGCTTAAGCTTCTTGGCCAGTGTTTTTAAATCCCCTGCTGCCAGACCCAATCCAGAGACTGT
>JAQXEN010000040.1 GCA_029250825.1 Porticoccaceae bacterium | reverse complement strand
ATACCAGCGAGCAATGTACCGAGGATGCCGCCCACACCGTGGACTGGGAATACATCTAGGCTGTCATCGATTTTCCAGCGTTGCTTGATTGCCTGTGTGGCGTAGTAGCAGATAACACCTGCGCTCAAGCCGATAACCAGTGCGCCGCCGGGGCCAACAAAACCAGACGCTGGTGTAATAGTGCCGAGGCCGGCAACCATACCTGTGACTATACCCAGAACCGAAGGTTTACCGTATTTGACCCATTCCATAGTCATCCAAGCGAGTGAGCCTGCTGCAGCGGAAATATGTGTTACTAGCATTGCCATACCGGCATCGCCATTGGCAGCCAGAGCAGAACCGCCATTAAAGCCAAACCAACCGACCCAGAGCATACCGGCACCAGTTACAGTCATGGTCAGATTGTGGGGAGGCATCGCCTGCTGTGGGAAGCCTTTGCGGTTACCCAGTACCAGAGCGGCAACCAAGGCGCCAACACCAGCAGTAATATGCACAACAGTACCGCCGGCAAAATCCAACAGACCCATCTCGCCGAGCCAGCCGCCGCCCCAAACCCAGTGGGTAATTGGAGAGTAAACCGCGACTAACCAGAGGGCGCTAAACAGCAGCATGGCGCTAAAGCGCATACGCTCGGCAAAAGCGCCGACGATGAGTGCTGGGGTGATCACAGCAAAGGTCATTTGAAACAGGGCAAATACTGACTCGGGAATATCCCCAGCCATGGTGTCTTCTTTGATATTACCCATCAGGATATTGTCTAGATTACCGATCCAGGCGTTCATGGAACCGCCATCGCCAAATGCCAGACTGTAACCAAAGGCAAACCAGATAATCGATGCCAGGCAAGTGATGGCAAAACATTGCATCAATACCGAGAGCACATTCTTTGAACGAACCAGACCGCCGTAAAACAGCGAGAGGCCGGGAATGGTCATAAACAGCACCAGTGCTGTAGAGGTCAAAATCCATGATGTGTTGGCTGCATTCAGCTCATCGGCAAATACCTGGGTTGAAAATATGGCTGCCAGGAGTGCAAAAGCAACTGCTGCGAGTTGGCGGTATCGAAGTAACATGGAATTTCCTCTTTAGTAGCGCACCAATTTGGTGCGTTAAATTAATAGATAGTGGCGTTGCGCACTATGGCTGTGCTGTTTTTATCTCAAGAAGGGTGCAAAACACCATCCTGCACAAAATAATGCAATTTTTGTGCCATGCTCTGGAAGCTGCGCACTAAAGTGATGCGCCCCGCAATTCTTCTCACAGTCTACACTTTATGAACTGCCCTAAGATGTGGGCAGCGATCAGCGGTTGCCCGAATAAATGGAGTAATATATGGCCAGCAGTGAAGAGCATAATCAGCGAAACGAATTAAAAATCCGATTGGAAGAGCTATAGGGGCAGCTGATAAAGTCCTCACATATCAGCGCCGAGGATAAAGATTTGCTGGGTAAAATGGTGGTGGGAATATTGCAGCTTGAGGATGTTCAGCAGCCTGATGCTGAGACTGTCAACGAACAGGGTTTGCGCGACACCTTGGAGCAAAAGAGTCTTGAATATGAAGCTCAACACCCAAAGTTAGCTTTTACATTGCGCCAAATACTGGATGTTCTGGCGCGCATGGGGATTTAATAGCGTTTCTCGGTCCTGCTATCTGCTGGGCGAGAGATTGAAACTCAAACTAATAATTATAACGATAAATTTTATGTTAAAAAATGTCCTGTCGATTTTTATCCTGCGTCCACTTCTGGTGTTGACGCTTTTTATATTGAGTGCCTGTTCAGGGCTTAAGTCTTCGGAGTTTTCCCGTCAATCACCGGGTCCAGATGGGGAATATCTTGGCTGGCACTGTGAGGGGGAAGTGGTACTGAGGGATAATTGGAACTGTTCTGAGAAATTACTCAAGGATGGACTGGTGGTTGTTGAGCCAGCGGCTCAGGTTGAAGTTGCGGCTGAGACTGAGGCACTCGAGGTAGATAGCTTTAAAATTACGGCGGCTGTGGAGGGGGGTGTCAATCCGAAGGCTTCAGTAAATAAAGTACATAGCAATAAAGCACCTAGTAAAAAAGCACCTGACACAAGATTTCCAAAATTTGATATCAGCGCCAATGGTTACACTGTGCAGCTCGGTGCCTATCTCAGTCAGGCGCTGGCAGAGCGGGCAGCGGATAATATGATACTGCCAGGGGGGGAACTGCGGATTCGCGATATAGTCACCGCAGAGCGCCGGTTTTTTGTTCTGGTCTATGGGCGGTATCAAACCCGTCAACAGGCCGAGGTCGCCTCTGAGCCTCTGGTGGTTTTAAATTCGGGGCTAAATTATTGGATCCGGTCCATTGCATCTATGCGCAAAAGGGATTGAAAGCTGGTGAGCAAAGAGCTTTTCTTTGATTTCTGTGACCCTTGTCAAATTGTCTTTATAACCGAAGTTGAATAGATCGCTTGACCCTGTTATCGCGAGCCTATGCGAGAGATTTTGAGATCCTTCGTCGCTTCGCTCTGTCGGGATGACAGTGGTAGGGTGTTCGGGATGACAGTGGTAGGGTTTTCTTCGGGATGACAGGTTAGGCTGATTGGGAGGGCAGAAGAGCTTTCTCTCTCTGGGCAGCGTGGCGCAAGATCTACCTAGGATTTGAGTGCGGTTGATTCTCGCATAGCAAGTTTGATGTTTATTCATAGCCTGTTGTAATTTCGGCCGTTTGGCCAGCCCCTGATATGGCCGTTCTGACTATCTTGATCAGCAGAGTCTCGAATTGCTGCTATAT
>JAQXEN010000039.1 GCA_029250825.1 Porticoccaceae bacterium | reverse complement strand
AAAGGGCTCGTTTTCTTTAAGTCGAACGCTTGGCATCTATATATAATCCTGTGGTAAACACTTGTGTACAGTGATCTGTCGCTAACCATAATTGCTAGCTGACCCTTTAAGGGCGCGTATTCTATACACTTCCCTGTTTTGATGCAAAGTTTTTTAGTGTCTTTTTAGCACTACTTGCGAGACTGCAAACTACAGGTTCACACAGGCCTAAAGAGGGTTTACAGTTACCCCCTCAGTCGACGATTTGTCCAGCGTTGGCGCTACTTTTAAACAATGCTGCAAGGCGCTATAAATGCTTGTTCTCGGTGTCGAAACCTCCTGCGATGAAACCGGTGTTGCTGTCTATGACAGTGAACGCGGGCTATTGGCGCACAACCTCTATTCTCAGGTCAAACTGCATGCCGAATATGGCGGTGTGGTTCCCGAGCTCGCCTCGCGAGATCATGTGCGCAAGATATTGCCAATGTTAGAGCAAGTTTTGGCCTCAGCTGAGGTGACCACTGCTGATCTTGACGGTATTGCCTATACAGCTGGCCCAGGATTGATGGGTGCCCTAATGGTTGGCGGAGCTGCGGCCACTGCCTTGGGTTATACCCTGGGTATTCCGGTGTTGGGTGTTCACCATATGGAAGGACACTTACTGGCGCCGATGCTTGAAGATAATCCACCGGCTTTTCCCTTTGTTGCACTGCTGGTTTCTGGAGGCCATACGCAATTGGTTGAAGTCACCGCGATTGGTGAGTACCAGTTACTCGGTGAGTCGATCGATGATGCCGCTGGGGAAGCCTTTGATAAAACTGCAAAACTGCTCGATCTTGATTATCCCGGTGGCCCGCGGCTAGCCGCCATGGCCGATCGTGGCAATATTGAGCGGTTTAGTTTTCCGCGACCGATGACAGACCGTCCGGGGCTCGAATTCAGCTTTTCCGGTTTAAAGACCTTTACCCGAAATTTAATTGAAAAAAATCGCGGTGATGATGTGTTGCCAGACGAGCAGACTATGCTCGATATCTGTGCTGGCTTTCAGGAAGCGGTGGTGGATACTCTGGTAATTAAATGTCGCCGCGCCATGCAGCAGACGGGCATGAAAAGTCTTGTAATCGCCGGCGGCGTATCCGCCAACGCCAGATTGCGGCAAAAACTCGAGGCAGCCCTTGCTAAAGAGGGTGCTGAGGTATTTTATGCCCGCCACGAGTTTTGCACCGATAACGGGGCAATGATTGCCTATGCTGGCTGTCAGCGACTGCTGGCAGGAGAAAAAAATGAATTGGTGATTGCGGCGACGCCGCGATGGCCATTAGATAAATTGACTGGGCTAGGGGAAGCTGTTTGATGGATATTGTTTATATAAGAGATCTGCGTATCGAAACCATTATTGGTATCTATGATTGGGAGCGTGAGGTTAAACAAACTGTTAGTCTTGATTTAGAGATGGCTCATGATATTCGTCAAGCCGCAGAAACGGATGACATTCAATATGCTCTCAACTACAAATCAATTGCTAAACGTTTGATTAAGTTTATCGAAGAGAGTGAGTTTTTGCTTGTTGAACGCATGGCCGAAGAAGTGGCTGGAATTGTTAGAAATGAGTTTTCTGTGCCCTGGTTGCGTTTGCGGGTGAGTAAGCCTGGCGCGCTGAGGGGTTCTCAGGATGTGGGGATTCTAATTGAAAGAGGAGTGAAGCCCTAGTGGCACTTATCTATCTTAGTCTCGGTAGCAACGTTGAAGCCCAGCGCAATATTGAGGCGGCTATGGATGCTCTGGCCGATGCTTTTGGCGAACTGATTATCTCCTCTGTTTTTGAGAGTGAAGCGGTGGGTTTTGAAGGGGACAGTTTTTACAATCTGGTTGTCGGTATTCATTCGACTCGCTCGGTTGGCGAACTCTCAAAAGTACTCAAGGCAATCGAAGATGTGCAGGGCCGCGATCGCAGTGCACCGAAGTTTGGCGCGCGGAGTCTAGATATTGATATTTTGACCGTGGATGATCGCATTGGCGTGATTGATGGCGTGTCGATACCGCGAGATGAGATCCTCAAGAATGCTTTTGTGCTGCAGCCGCTGGCGGAAATTGCCGGGACTGCGGTACATCCCCAGATTGGGCTCAGCTATGAACAGCTGTGGCAAGAGTTTGATAAAGACAAACAAAAGCTCTGGCCCATTGAGTTTATCTGGCGCGGTGAAAATATTACCCGTGGGGAATAATTTACGGCCTGTGACCTCGATAACGGATTTTGGAAGCAGTTAAACCTCCATTCACTATAATCAAGCAAATAACTATTTTTCAGCCGGGCAATGACGCCCAGAACACTTAAAGGAATAACTATGAAAGCATCTCTAGTCAGTCTTTTCTCTCTCGCAATTGTGATCGCACTACCATCTTGTACCACTTTCGATCCCTATACCGGCGAACAAAAAACCACCAAAACCGCTATTGGCGCCAGTATCGGTGCAGGTGTTGGTGCTGTGGTTGCCTATCTCGACAATAAAGATGAAGACAGCCGCAAGCGCAATAAGCGCATCTTGGCTGCCGCTGGCGGTGGCGCTGCCATTGGTGGCGGCATTGGCTATTACATGGATGCCCAAGAGGCAAAACTGCGCCAACAGCT
The DNA here is from genome assembly GCA_029250825.1 of Porticoccaceae bacterium. Lineage (GTDB taxonomy): Bacteria > Pseudomonadota > Gammaproteobacteria > Pseudomonadales > Porticoccaceae > HTCC2207. Next base: position 61,799 of record JAQXEN010000039.1, on the reverse strand, counting down.
GCGCGGGTCCGGGGTTAGTGTCGAGCGAGTGGGAGACAATATCAATTTGATTATGCCGGGCAATATTACCTTCGCCACCAACAGTGCGGATATCAATGGGAGCTTTTATTCAGTACTTGATTCAGTGGCCCTGGTGATCGAAGAGTATGACAAGACATTGGTGGTAGTGGCCGGCCACACCGACAGCGATGGTGCCGCAACCTTTAACGAAATCTTGTCAGAGCGGCGAGCGCAATCGGTTTCGGGTTATTTAGCTTCCCAGTCAATTTTGCCAGATCGACTCGAGACCATTGGTTTTGGTGAGCGACAGCCCATTGCCGACAATGACAGCGCTGCGGGGAAGCAGCTCAATCGACGAGTAGAGATTACCTTATTGCCTATTAGTGGCTAAACGTCTATCGTGACTCCAATTGAGGTGCACCTGCGGCACCTCTTTATACATGGAGAATAATAATTTTAATCCGACCCTACAAAGCCTCAGATTGGCCCGCTGTTTGGGCCATCATTCGGCCCATTTTTCATGCCGGCAAAACCTACGCGTTTTCCAATATCACCGAGATTCAGGCTGAGGATTTTTGGGTCTCTAGTGTATCTGCAACCTTTGTCGCGGTAGATGATAATGACTGCGTTCTAGGCTCATATTATATAAAGCCAAATCAACCGCTGCTGGGCGCGCATATATGTAATGCCGCCTATGTGGTTGATGAGAGTCAGCGTGGGAGGGGAGTCGCATCTATGATGTGTGAGCACTCCCAAGAGGCGGCTTCACAGCAGGGGTTTTTGGCGATGCAGTTTAATTTCGTTGTCTCAACAAATACCGGTGCTGTGCGTCTTTGGGAGAAACTTGGCTTCTCGATTGTCGGCAGAATTCCAGAGGCTTTTCAGTCTACCGATGGTTATGTTGATGCCTTCATTATGCACAAGCAGCTACACGCTATTTAATCTTAAAGCAGGCATTTTGCGCCAGTAATCCTAAAGGCTATTGGAATTACCGCCATCCACAGCAATGGTCTGACCCGTCACATAGCTCGCATCCACGGCTAAAAAGAATGCCGTTCCAGCAATATCCATCTCATTTCCCAGACGTCCCATAGGCACATTGTTAAGCACTGAGTTCTGCTTGGAAATATCGTCTTCCTCATGCTCAGGCCACAAGATAGCGCCGGGCGCGACACTGTTTACCCGCACATGGGGCGCCATATCCAGCGCCATTGATTTGGTCATGGCGATATTGCCGGCCTTGGCGATGGTGTAGATAGGGTGATCTTTCAATGCCTGACGGGCGTGCATATCAGAGATATTTACCACGCTGCCACGGGCGGCAGTGAGCTGCGGCGCCAACCCCTGGGTGAGGAAAAAGGGCCCTTTAAGATTGCTATTGATCAGATCGTCCCACTGCTCATTGGTGCACTGGTCTAGTGGCGTGGGATAAAAACTTGAAGCGTTATTGATCAATACATCCAGCCTACCGATAGAACTGATTAACTGAATGATTTTGTCGATACCGGCCATATCGTTGAGATCGGCTTGAACCAGCAGGCAGCTATCGGCGCGCAGCTTGTTAAAACGTTCGCAGAGTCGGTCGGCGTCAGCAGCGGAGCGGTTGTAGTGAATAATCACCCGATAGCCTGCATTGTGAAATAACTCCGCGGTGACTGCGCCAATGCGTCTGGCGGCCCCGGTGATAAGAACGACAGGGGGTTGGCTGATATTGGTCATAATTGGCTACTTATTGAAAATATTGTTGTTTGATATCGGTCATACGTGCAGTACGGCGCAGATGTAATTGCCGACCAATTTCCGCGCCATCTATTCCGGCTTCCACTAGATCGGCAACGCTGATATTGCTGATTCCATCGGCTGCCGCCCGCAGATAATCTGAAGAGGGGTATTCGCGATCTTCAAATCCGGTTCGACCTCGGGCATCCGCCTCACAACATAAAATAAAGTCTTCAAGTCGAACGCGGGATTTTAGCGCACCCACCCCTTTCAATAGGTTGACGATGGTCTCGGGCTTAAGTTCCTGAGCCTTGTGGCACATCAGGTGATACTCAGTCACCACCAGGGCTAGCTGGCGCACATCATTGGGAACCTTAAAGCGATCGCAGACATCTTTAACCAGTGGCACACCGCGGGCTTCATGGCCGCGATGACTGGGCAGTACATGGTCTGGTGTAATGCCTTTACCGAGATCATGAACCAGCACGGCGAAGCGAATTCTGCTGCTCTGGGAAAGCCGCACTGACTGCTGTAGTGCCATCAAAGTGTGGATGCCGGTGTCGATTTCTGGGTGATAGTCGGCACGCTGAGGCACACCAAAAAGCCGGGCAACTTCAGGGAAAAGCACATCCAGTGCGCCACACTGGCGCAGTACTGCAATATAGATGTCCGGTGAGCGTTCGCCGAGGGCACGCTCAGTCTCCTTCCATACTCGCTCGGCGACTAAATAGTCCAGTTCGCCGCTGCTGGCGATTGCCGTCATCAGTTCCAGTGTTTCAGTCGCGATAGTAAAGCCAAGGTGGTGATAGCGGGCGGCAAAGCGAGCGACTCGCAAGACTCTCAATGGATCTTCAGTAAAGGCATCGGAGACATGACGCAGAATCTTGTTCTCCAGATCAGCTCGCCCGTTGTAGGGGTCGTAAAGCTCACCGTCCGCATCTTCGGCCATCGCATTAATGGTCAGGTCGCGACGCACCAGATCCTCTTCAAGACTGACATCTTCGGCGGCGTGAAAGGTGAAGCCGCCATAGCCATGACCGGATTTGCGCTCAGTGCGAGCCAGGGCATACTCCTCACCGCTATCGGGTTTGATAAACACCGGGAAGTCATTGCCCACTGGCACGTAGCCGAGTTCGACCATTTTTTCAGGGGTCGCACCGACCACCAGCCAATCATTTTCATCACTGAAATAATTGAGCAATTTGTCGCGAACGGCGCCGCCAACTCGATAGATTTTCATGTAGATGCCCAGTGTTTGAACCCGATTGTTCACATTGCGGATTTTCTGCGCTTGAATTGTGTATTTTTAACGCAGCGGATGAGCCTTATTGTAAGGCTCGCTGAGTTTTAGCTCAATCAATAACCGATGCTGCAGAATGATTTCTAGAGGCTGATAAAACAGCCCATCAATGTCATAGGCAACGAACGTTGCTCTCGGAAACATTGATGGGTTGATGAGATAGACTAGCCCTCGCGGCTGGTGATCTCTAACAGGTGATAGCCAAATTGTGTTTTAACTGGGCCGTGGACTAAGCCCAATTCACCGCTAAATACCACTTCATCAAATTCTTTGACCATTTGGCCGGGTCCGAACTGGCCTAGATCGCCGCCTCGGCTACCTGAGGGGCAGCTTGAATGTTCACTTGCGACGTTGGCGAAATCTGCGCCGGCTTCAATCTGTTGCTTTAGAGATGCACATTTTTCTTCGTTATCAACCAATATGTGTCGCGCACTTGCTGTTGCCATTCTATTTTCTCCATGTGGAATTAGCTAAGGGAATTGTTAGGGCGGATTATCAGGGTAAATCGGCAGCTTGTAAATTACTCAACTTCTTCAGTGCTGAGCATCAGGTCGCGGAGCGCTTGCATGTCGAGTATTTCAATTTCTTTTTTATTAACCGCCAGATATTTCTTGCGCTGGAAAACACCCAATACGCGGCTCACGGTCTCAACCGTAAGTCCGAGATAATTGCTGATCTCACCCCGAGACATGGGCAGCAAGATGCGAGTCGATGAGAGTTTTCGCTGTAACAAACGGTCGGAGATACTCAGTAGTAGACTGGCGAGTTTTTGCTGAGCAGAGTTAGCTGCCAGCAGTGCGATCAGCTGTTGGTCTGCATTGATTTCGCGACTGATCAATTTCATCAAATACTTCTGTATTGGGGGGATTGAATTGCCCAACTCATCTAGCTGTTCGTAGGGTATTTCGCAAAGAGAAGTGGTCTCAAGGGCGATAGCGGTGTTTTGGTACTGGTTATTGGCGAGCCCGTCCCAGCCAAATATTTCCCCCGGGAAATAAAATCCGGTGACCTGTTCACGGCCATCGGGATCAATACAAAAAGATTTAATTGAACCGCTGCGAACGGCATAGATAGAGCTGAAGGGATCGCCGCTAGAAAATACCCCCTCCCGGGGCTGTAGTGGTTTTTTGCGCTCGATTAACTGTTCGAGTTTATTGAGGTCATTGGCGTCTAGGCCGAGGGGTAAACAGAGTCTGTTCATACGGCAGGTGTGGCAGCTAAGCGGTTTCGCGAAGCCGACGATTATTTTTTCTACGGTAGTCTCGATGATTAAAAAATCCCTTTCAATAATGAGTCTGTTTGCGGCCAGATTGTTAGCGATATCTGTAGCGGTCGATTCAAGTCGCTATCGAGGTCGCTACTTAGCAATCTTAATGGCTATATCTGTACTACGTGCTTCAGTTCACATCCAGCAATTCTGTGCTCGCCGCGGCCTAATCTCCTTCAGTATCTGACATGTTCAGTATAGACCTTGAGTTGATTTACATCAGTTGGATTTCCCCCGTAATCGGATAATTTCTGCCCCCTAAACATTTGCCTACTACACTCAAGTTATCGTCAATAATAGGATTTCAGGAGTTCTAATGAGAAATATGCTGGTGGTATTGGATGGCTCAGCTAGTGACGAGCGGGTCCTCGGACAGGCAATTCAATTGGCCACCAGTAGTGGCGGGGATATCCATCTATTTATGACGGTTTATGATTCCATTGAAGAACTGAATCGCTATATCGGCTTCGACAACTATCAAGAGGTCAAACAGTCAATACTTGACGAAGCTGAGGTCAAACTGCGGCAGCTCACTGACAAGTTTGGCGATCACTTTTCATCGACCATGCACTGGGGGCGGCGCTGGCACTTTAGCGTTGTAGTCGAGGCGAAAAAGATTTCCGCAGACTTCATTATTAAAGCGGTGCACCGCCATTCTCGTATCGCCGAATTTTTGCACACGCCAGAAGATTGGCATCTGCTCCGAGACGCAAACTGCCCAGTGTGGCTAGTTAATGACAGCACCGCCTCTATTGATCGCGTTGTGGCGGCCTTTAGTACCCTCGAGGAGACCGAAGATCACCGACTTCTGGGAGAGCGAGTGCTGCAAAAAGCCGATGATCTGGCCGCAGCGCTGGGAGTTGAGCTGCATGTGGTATCCGTGGTGCCAGACTGGCTTAACTCCCAAGCACTGATTGGCCCGATGCCTGGAATGCCAGGTCAGTTTCCAGCTGTGCTGGCAAATATCGGCAAGCAGGCGCTAGAACGCGCCGAGGAAATTATTAATGAGACCCTTACAAGGCTTTCTATTGTTGCTGATATCACCGAGGTTAGAAGCGGCGCGGTGGATATTGAGTTAGCCGATGCAGTAGGTGAAACCGGTGCTATGGTAATTGGCAGCGCCGCGGCGCGAAGCTAGGGGCAAAAGTAGCCGACAAGCTATTTGGCAATACTTCGGAAAAGGTTATTCATCATGCTCATGGGGATCTGTTGGTTGTTCACTAGCAGAGGTCTTACAAGCAGAGGTGCTACAAGTAGAGGTCCTACAAGCAGAGGCATAGGGCAGCTCCTAATCATAGTAACCCACTAACTCTATGGTTTTGAGAATGGCTGCTTTCAGTTAGGCAGTCTACTTTCCGGGACTGCCCCAAAGCTCTGCTAGACGTTTCTCGCGACCGCAGCCCCAGCGGTAATAGTTGTAGCGCACTGGGTTCTTTAGGTAGTAGTCCTGATGGTAGTCCTCCGCAGGGTAAAAGCGACTAGAGGGGGTGAGCTTAGTGGCAAGCGGTGCTTTTAACAGGCCGCTGCTAGAGAGGGCGCTCTTAGAGGCCTCAGCAATACCGCGCTGTTCTTCAGTCTTATAAAAAATCTCACTTCGGTACTGCTGACCGCGATCACAGAACTGACCGCCGCCATCTGTAGGATCAATAGTCTTCCAAAAATACTCCACAAGATCGCTATAACTGACCTTTTGGTCGTCAAAGATGACCTGCACCGCTTCAGTGTGTCCGGTGCCTCCCGCTGAGACCTGTTTGTAGCTGGGGTTTTTCACTTTACCACCGATATAGCCCGATTCAGCGGATATAACACCATCGAGCTTCTCGAAATCGCTCTCAGTACACCAAAAGCAACCTCCGGCAAATACCGCACTCTGCTCCTCGGCAATGGCTTTCACCGTCATAAAACTGCAAAGACTGAGGGCGATCATAGCAATAGCGAGGGATAACTTAGGTTTCATATTTGGTTTGCTCCATGCTTTTTAAGTACATCTCGTTAGCGATTCCAACGGACTCTATAACAATGGGTGTTAGATAAAAATGATTACGTGCTCGGCGCAGTTAGGGATTGGAGTGCGAAACAGGCCGATAGTTTCAGGCTGTTTTGTTACCTTCATTTTTGGCCTAACACTGTTGTTGCGGTGAATTTGATATCTTTATCGCCAGTCAGGCAAAACTAATTTTCAACTCATTGAAAAGTATGAGTTTTAAGTTCTTGACGAAAACCGGTTTTGGAATTATTTTTCCACTATTGATAGGCGAGGCAGAATTTGACTGCAAACCGCTGCAGGCTCTAATTAAAGGGTGACTAATGAGCGATGATGTAGAGCTGGAGACAGACGGCGATTTTGCGGAGGAACAGGCACCTGCGGTCTCGGATAAACGTCAAGCCGAGGTTAATCGCGAGGCCCGCCGGCGTCTCGAGAAAAAACTAGAAGAGGCCCAGCTCAAAAAGCAAACCCAAGATTATGATTTCGACTTTGATTGAGCGGCTTGCATTGATCGCTCAAACGCTTTTCGAATCCGGCAACCCTAAAAGACTCTCTTGTCTCCTCTAATGCCCAATTTTGCTGCATAGCCAGTAAATAGATTTTTGCAACATTCCACGCCTAATTTTGGCATAATGCCGAACGCCAAAAGTTCACTTCGTCTGGAATCTGTCTGTGTCGCAAGCGCCATTATTGAGTGTTGAAAATCTCGCCTTCGAACGCGATGACAGCTGTCTGTTTTCGGCGGTCGACTTTACTCTGGACAGCGGCGATGTTTTACAGATCGAAGGTGCCAATGGCAGCGGTAAAACTACGCTGTTGCGCCTGCTTACTGGCTCTCTGCAGCCCAGTGTCGGCGAGATCTCCTATCTTGGGCAGGCGCTATCGGAGTGCCGCTACAACTACCTCTCAGATATGCTCTATATAGGGCACCAACCCGCGGTCAAATTAAACCTTAGTGCGGAAGAAAATCTGCGCTGGATGGTGGCCACTGCGGCTCAGTCAAATGATCTCTCAATCAAAGATGCGTTAACCCAAGTGGGCTTGGCCGGCTATAGCGATATTCCCTGTTATGCTCTGTCGGCGGGGCAGCATCGGCGGGTTGCTCTGGCACGGCTGCTGATTAGTCAGGCGCGTCTCTGGTATCTGGATGAACCCTTTACGTCAATTGATAAGCAGGGTGTGGCCTTTTTGCAGTCCTGTCTGCAGCAACATGTGGCGCAGGGCGGCGCGGTGATTCTCTCGACTCACCAAGATCTGGCGCTCAATGGCCTGCGTAAATACAAGCTGTTGCCTCACATTGAGCAGGGCGTCTAATGTTGAGTTCAGCGCCAAGAAAAATGAATAGTGGCTTTGTCGCCTGGTTGCGCCGTGATCTGCTGTTGGCTTATCGCCGTCGTGGTGAAGTGGCCAGTCCGGTAGTTTTTTTTCTGATGGTGTCGACGCTGATTCCTCTGGGTTTGACCCCTGAAGCTGCGCAACTGGAAAAGGTGGCGGCGGGGATGATTTGGATAATGGCACTTTTGGCAACACTGCTGTCAGTGGATGGCTTATTTGCCAGTGATTATCATGACGGTAGTCTCGAGCAAATGTTGATCACGCCACAGCTGTTGCCGCTGCCAATACTGGGCAAGGTCACAGCGCATTGGTTGACCACCGGGTTGCCTCTTACGCTGGTGTCACCGCTGTTGGGTCTGATGTTGTCGCTGCCCATTGACGGCTATTTGCCATTGCTCTGCAGTTTGGCTCTGGGTTCGGCCTGTTTGAGTTTGGTCGGTGCTGTGGGCGCTGCCTTGACGGTATCCCTGCGCAAGGGGGGATTATTGTTGTCGCTGCTGGTGATGCCACTGTATATGCCGGTGATTATTTTTGGCACGGCGACGGTCAATGCCGCTGTCGATGGATTAAATTGGCTGCCACCGCTGGCGATTCTGGGTGCGCTGTTCGCCGCATCGGTAGCGCTCTGTCCTCTGGCCGCTGCTGGGGCACTGCGCGTTACGGCCAGTAACTAATGAATATGATAGGTTTGCAGGTATGAGTTGGCTCTCCAAATTGTTTTCCAAATTGTTCGCCAAATGGCTCCCAAATGAGTCCTCAAGCTGGCAGTGGTTTTACCGCCTTGGCTCGCCAAAGTGGTTTTATCGGCGCAGCGGACAGTGGTTGCCATGGTTATCTCTGGCGGCTCTGCTGGTGCTGGCTACCGGTTTGGTCTGGGGTCTGGCCTTTGCTCCTGAAGATGCTAAGCAGGGCAATAGTTTCAGAATTATTTATATCCATGTGCCAGCGGCATTTTTGGCTCAGTCGGGCTACTTTATCATGGCCATAGCTGGCGCCATTGGTCTGATCTGGAAAATGAAAATTTCCTATATGGTGATGAAAGCGGCGGCGCCGATTGGTGCGGTGTTGACTTTTGTTGCGCTATTTACCGGTGCAGTCTGGGGCAAGCCCACCTGGGGTGCCTATTGGGTCTGGGATGCACGCATTACCTCAATGCTGATCCTGCTATTTCTCTACGCCGGTGTTATGGCCCTGCAATACGCCTATCACAGTATCGATGCGGCGAGTAAAGCCAGCGCGATTCTGGCTTTGGTGGGAACGGTGAATATTCCGATTATCAATAAGTCAGTGGACTGGTGGTATACCTTGCATCAGCCGGCCACCATTAAGCTGACATCGGCCCCGAGCATGCACATGGACATGTTTATGCCCCTGCTGGTGATGATTGTCGGCTTCTACCTGTTTTACGGGGTGGCGCTAATTCTGCACACGCGCAATGAAATTCTGCGCCGAGAGCGCAAAACCAGTTGGGTTCGTGAACTGGTAAATGCCAAGGCAGGGCTGTAACTATGTACTTTGAAAATTTTGCAGCGCTGATCAATATGGATGGTCACGGGGTCTATGTGTGGGCATCAGTGGCAGTGACATTGGCGACCATGCTATGGCTGGTGATCGCGCCACTGTATAAGCAGCGCGCGTTATTAAATGAAGTGAGCCGAGATATGCAGCGCCAGCAGGATCGTGAGCTGGCGGCCAAAACCAATCCCAGCGCTCCGTCTAGTTCAGAGAATACAGAGGAAAGTAATTGATGCACCCACTGCGTAAACAACGTTTACAGCTCGTTATACTGCTTGTCGCCTCTGCCGCATTAGTGATCGGTCTGGTGATCTATATGCTCCGCGAAAATGGCAATTTCTTCTATACCCCAGCACAGATTATCTCCGGCGAAGCGCCTCAGAATACCTTTCTGCGCGCAGGCGGTATGGTGGTTGATGCGTCGGTGCTGCGGTCTGAGGATTCACTGTGGGTACAGTTTAAGATCACCGACGGCGTTGAGATGTTGACGATTGAGCACACCGGCATTCTTCCTGATCTATTTGCTGAAGGAGAGGCTGCCATTGCCTCGGGTAAAGTAGACGAAAATTTAGTGCTTCAGGCCACCCAGATACTGGCTAAGCACGATGAGAAATATACCCCTCCGGAAGTAGCGGATGCCATGAATGAAGCTTACAAGCAGAAAGAAGCGGCGAAGACTGGGAGCTATAAATGATTGCTGAGTATGGCCATATGGCGTTGATAGTCGCCCTTTGTCTCTCAATAGCTCAGGCGATCGTGCCAATGGCAGGCTCCTTTGCTGGCTACCGCACATGGATGCGTCTTGGCCATTCACTGGCGATCGGACAGCTGGTATTTGTGGCGATCTCATTTGCCTGTTTGACCGCAGCATTTGTGCAGGATGATTTCTCTCTGCAATATGTGGCAAATAATTCTAATACCCTATTGCCCACTCAATTTAAGATCAGTGCGGTGTGGGGTGCCCACGAGGGCTCACTGTTACTTTGGGCGCTGATACTGGCGGTTTGGTCTGCTGCGGTGGCGTTGTTTAGTAACCATCTGCCGCTAGTGCTCTCATCTCGAGTGCTGTCGATTCTCGGCGCTATCTCTGTGGGCTTTGGTCTGTTTATCCTTTTGACCTCAAATCCTTTTGCGCGAATCCTGCCGTTTTCACCTACCGAGGGTGGTGATCTAAATCCGCTATTGCAAGACTTTGGTCTGATTGTCCATCCTCCCATGCTCTATATGGGCTACGTTGGTTTTTCAGTGGCCTTTGCCTTTGCTGTGGCGGCTTTAATTGGCGGTCAATTCGACAGCGCCTGGGCGCGCTGGGCGCGACCTTGGATTAACAGCGCATGGGTATTTCTGACTATCGGAATCACCCTCGGCAGCTGGTGGGCCTACTACGAACTGGGCTGGGGCGGCTGGTGGTTTTGGGATCCGGTAGAGAATGCCTCGCTGATGCCTTGGCTGGTGGGAACGGCTCTAGTGCACAGCATTTCGGTTACGGAAAAGCGCGGTGCCTTTCGCAGCTGGACCTTACTGCTGGCTATTTTGGCATTCTCTCTCAGCCTCTTGGGTACCTTCTTAGTGCGTTCCGGAGTGCTGACCTCTGTTCACGCCTTTGCCAATGACCCTGAGCGGGGCATCTTTATTCTCGCTTTTCTCGGTTTAGTGGTGGGCAGCTCGCTGCTACTGTTTGCCCTGCGCGGGCCGGTTGTGCAACAGCACAGGGCCGCAGCTGACGCGGTGAGCTACAGCGGTCTATCTCGAGAGATGATGCTGTTATTAAATAATGTACTGCTGGTCAGCGCTATGGCGATGATTTTGATTGGCACATTATATCCCCTGATAGCCGATGTCTTGGATCTGGGTAAAATCTCAGTGGGTCCTCCCTATTTCAATTTCTTCTTTGTACCCATGACCCTTGGTCTGATGGTGGCGATGGGCTTTGCAGTGTTCTCGCGGTGGAAGAAAACCGATGCTCAGCTATTGCGTCAAAAGGGCATGGTGCCATTTCTGATCAGTCTCAGTGCCGCCTTAATACTGCCGCTATTTCTGGCTGACAGCATCTCCTGGGCGAGTTATTCGATTACCGCGGTAATCACCCTTGGCGCCAGCTTTTGGGTGCTGACCATGAGTCTTGAAGATCTGTGGCAGAAACTGGATCGCGGCTCCTCAAAGGCCAGCTCTAAATTAAAAAATATCGGCAAACTGCCCGGCAGTTACTGGGGCATGCAGTGTGCCCATATAGGTATTGCGGTCTGCGCCCTTGGTGTCGGTCTAAGCTCTGTCTATGACGTGCAGAAAGATGTGCGTATGGTTCCTGGTGATCGGGTGGCGGTGGCCGGTTATGAGTTTAGTTTTGATAGTCTCGACTATGTTCAGGGCCCCAATTTTGGTGCCAGTCGCGGGCAAATCAGTGCCTATAAAAATGAGCGTCTGGTGGCAGTATTGTATCCAGAGAAGCGCAAGTATGAAGCGCGTAATCAGGTGATGACTGAAGCGGCGCTGGATGCGGGTTTGACCCGTGATCTCTATGTCTCTCTCGGCGAACCTCTTAAAGGCGATGCCTGGGCTATCCGCTTGCATGTGAAACCCTTTGTTCGCTGTATCTGGCTGGGGGGGTTGATGATTGGTTTAGGTGGTTTATTGTCAGTGATGGATAAACGTTATCGCCGCCGCAAACCAAGCACTCAATCAAGCTCTCAATCAAGCTCTCAATCAAGTGCGCAATTGAAAGCTCAGGCAGACGCAACCGTGGCGGCTGCACAGTGAATCGACTAACCCTGTTTATTCCCTTGGCTCTCTGTCTGGCCCTTGGCGGGTTTCTATTTTTTAGCCTTGGTAAAGATCCTCTGGATCTGCCCTCGGCGCTGGTGGGCGAACCCTTTCCGGAATTTTCTCTTGAAGCGTTACACGAGCCAGAGCGTCAGGTAAGCCGTGATGATTTTGATGGTCAGGTGCTGTTGGTCAATGTTTGGGCCACCTGGTGCTTTGCCTGTCGGATTGAACACCCTTGGCTCAATAGCTTGGCGGAACAGGGCGTGGCAATAGTTGGCCTCAATTATAAAGATCACCGCAAGCTGGCCCAGGACTGGCTGCAAAAGCGCGGCGATCCCTATCAGTTTTCAATCTTTGATCCCCGGGGTGTATTGGGTATTGATCTGGGTGTCTACGGCGCGCCAGAAACCTATCTGGTCGATGCCGATGGCATTATTCGTCACCGCCGTGTTGGAGTCGTTGACGAGCGGGTGTGGAATGAAGAGTTTCACGACCTTTATCAGCAGCTAGTGGATGACGCCAATGGGCAGTAATTCCATGCCGGGCCTGGGGTGGTTAAAGCAAGCCATTTTACTGATGCTACTGGTTTCCAGTGCCGCTATGGCGGTTGAAAATGTGGTCAGTTTCTCCGATGAATCTTTGCGCCCGCGCTATCAACAGTTGCTTGAAGAACTGCGCTGTCCCAAGTGTCAAAATCAAAATCTCGCTGATTCCAATTCAGCTATCTCTCAGGATCTACGCGCCGAGGTGCAGCGCTTGTTGGAGCAGGACTTAACCGATGCTGAGATCAAAGAGTATCTGAAAAACCGCTACTCAGAATTTATCCTCTACCGCCCAGAAGTGAACCGCGCCACTTGGTTTTTATGGGCCGCGCCGGTGCTCTTAGTGCTGCTGGGTGGTTTGATTGTACTGCGGTTATCGCGGCGCAAAAAGGTCAGTGATAGTGAGCCAGTAGAGACAAATTTGCGCAGCGATGACCAACAACAGCGTCTCGACAAATTATTGAATCGCCACACAGGAGAATCCGAATAATGGGTCTTGGGCTCGTCACAACCCTATTGCTTTTAGCTGCCGCGCTGTTTGTGGTGCTGCCATTTTATCGCGCCAAAAGCCGTGATAATAATGACAGCGAAGCCATCTCAAATATCGCAGAGCAAGCCAATATCGATATTTTTCGCGATCAGCAACTGCAGTATCAACAGCAGCTCGAGCGGGGTGAAATCAGCGCCGAACAGCAGATACAAATGTTGGCTGAGGCGGAGCAGCTATTGTTAAACAATACCGCCACTGCAGAATCGCAGCAGGGCGCTGAAAATGTCATGACGCAGGGCATCTGGTTGCTGCCAGTTTTAATATTAGGGATTTCTCTGGCGAGCATAGAGATCTATCGCAGCCTTGGCTCTGGGGTTGATCAGCAGATTGCCGAGAGCCTTGCTGAGCGGCTTGTGAGTCAACAGTCACCAGTGACGCCAGAGCTGATCGCCCGCATCACTGAACGAGTAAAGCAGCGCCCAGATAATCTCTACTACTGGACTATCTTGGCGGAGGATGCAGTGGCTAGTGGCACGATGTCGATGGCCGCGGATTACTTTGCTGAGGCAATTCGCATTCAGCCCAATGAACCCTATCTTCTGGGCCAGTACGCTCAGGCATTGTTTTTTGTCGATGCCAATCGCTTTTCTGGTCGTGTTATCGCCGCCCTAGATCGCGCCTATGGCGCCGACTCACAGAATCAAACTGTACTGGGCCTCAAGGGGATTCAGGCTTTTCAAGAAGCAGATTACCCCCTGGCGATTAGCTATTGGCAGAGCGCAGCCAAAGGATTGAATCCAGCGGGTGAAAGCTGGAGGGCGCTGCAAGGCGGTATACAACAGGCCCGTGAGTTGGGCGGCATCGAGTCCATTGCGAGTGACTCTGTTGTTGTGAGCATTGATCTCAGCTTAGACCCGAGCATCCAGTTTGCTCCGGATCAGACAGTCTTTGTCGCCATTATTGAAGCGGGTGGCTCACCTATGCCACTGGCGGCGCGCAAACTGGTAGCCAGCGACCTGCCTCTTACGTTAGTACTGAATGACAGTGACGCCCTAATGGCCGGTCGCAGCCTCGCCGATGTGGCCAACATTAAGGTTGTGGCAAGACTCTCCAGCAGCGGCAGCGCCACACCTCAGCTGGGTGATTGGCAGGTCACTAGCGATACCCTTGAGAGCAATTCCGCGGCCCTTGAACTCTCATTAGTGATTGCTTCGCCCTATACTCCCTAGGCTTAATTTTTAGCCCAATTCAGCTGATCTCTGCTGGATGCCCCTGACCTGTTATTTCTGTTTTGTGTCAGTGCCTGAACGTGTAGAATGATCGACAATTATAGGCGGCCATAGATTAGTCTTGGCCGCCGCATTGTTGAATGATTTATTACGCGACTCATCGCACGACTTATTACAGAAAAGACTGACTACCTATGCGGCTTAAATCGATAAAACTGGCTGGATTTAAATCCTTCGTTGATCCGACTGCAGTCCATTTCCCGAGTAATCTCTGTGCCGTCGTTGGTCCCAATGGCTGCGGCAAGTCGAATATTATTGATGCCGTTCGCTGGGTGATGGGTGAGAGCTCCGCGAAGAACCTCCGCGGCGAGTCCATGACCGATGTTATCTTCAATGGCTCCGGTGGCCGCAAGCCGGTTGGTCAGGCCTCTATTGAGCTGATCTTTGATAATTCCGAAGGCCGCATTGTCGGTGAGTATGCCTCCTATTCAGAGATAGGCATCAAGCGCAAAGTGACTCGCGATGGTCAGTCCAACTATTATTTAAACGGCAGCAAATGTCGCCGCCGCGATATCACCGATATTTTCCTCGGCACCGGTCTCGGGCCACGCAGCTATGCGATTATTGAACAGGGCATGATCTCTCGCCTTATCGAAGCGCGCCCGGAAGAACTGCGCGTCTATATCGAAGAAGCCGCAGGCATTTCGAAATACAAAGAGCGTCGCCGTGACACGGAAAACCGTATCCGCCGCACTATGGAAAACCTTGAGCGTCTCACGGATATTCGCGATGAGCTGGGTCGTCAGTTAAATCGTCTCGAGCGTCAGGCCAAAGCCGCAGAAAAATATTCTGAGTACAAAAAAGAAGAGCGTCAGTACTCTGCTGAGTTACTGGCCCTAAAATGGCGCGGCTACAATGTCTCCGCCACGCAACAGAAGCACAAAATTGGCGAGCTAGAAATCGAGCGCGAGCGCATTGTTACCGAGCGTATTGGCTGTGATACCTCGATTGAAAAATTGCGTACTCAGTCCGCTGATCTAAACGATACCTTTAACGAGGTGCAGGCGCGCTTCTATAAAGTAGGCGGCGATGTTGCCCGCATCGAACAGGCCATCGAGCACGCCCAACAGCGTGCCTCTGAGCTGCACAAAGATCTCGAGCAGACGGAACGCAACTTTACCGAATCCGAACAGCACCTGAATGCCGATATTCAGAAAGCCACCGGCTGGCAGGCAGAATTTGACCAGCTGGCACCAGCGCTCGAACTGGCCCTTGAGGCCGAGTCGGTCTCAACCGAAACCCTGCAAGCTGCAGAAGAGTCTATGCAGCAGTGGCAGCAGGCCTGGGATGAGTTTAACCAGCAGTCTGCGGCACCGCGCCAGCAGGCCGAAGTTCAGCAGTCGCGCATTCAACATCTCGAGCAACTGATGCGCCGCCTCAGCGAGCGCCATGAAAATCTCGCCACAGAAGCTAGTAGCTATTTAGCCAGTCCCGCCGAAGAAGAGATGGCACTGATTCAAGAGCAGCTCAGCGATGCAGAGCAAGCTCGCGAGAGTATCGAACATCAGCGTCTGGAAAACAGTGCTCAGATTGAAACCGCTCGCAGCAGTGTCAAACAGTTCAGTGTTGAACTGGATCAGGCTCGCAGCCAACAGCAGGGCCTCAGTGGTCGCCGCGCTTCGTTGGAAGCACTGCAACAGGCAGCAATGGGCGATGATGCTGAGAAAAAATGGCTCGATTCAAAAGGTCTGGGTTCCAATCCGCGCCTTGTGGATTCGGTGAAGCCGGATGATGGCTGGGAAGTTGCCGCCGAGACCGTGCTGGGAAGTTATTTACAGGCCGTTGCCGTAGACGATGTAGTCGCCAATATCGGCCTGCTCGACGATTTTAAAAAGGGCGAGTTATTACTGATTGGCAAAACCGGCGAGGCTGCCCCCAGTGGCAACAAAGCCAAACTGTTGAGTGATCTGGTCAACGGCGATTCCGTTCAGGGTCTGCTGGGCAATATTTATGCGGCTGAAACACTTGCCGAAGCACTTGCACTGCAGCCATCTCTGTCGGCGATTGAATCTGTTGTTACTCAGGACGGCATTTGGCTGGGCAACAACTGGCTGCGGGTGGCTCGAGATAAAGATGCTACAGCAGGTGTGCTCAAGCGCAAACAGGAATTGCTCAGTATTGGTGAGCAGAAGCAGTTGCTTGACGAGCAGATCGGCGAACTGGAGACTCAGCGCCAGAGCAATGAGATCCAACTGCAGGAACTCGAAGCACAGCGTCAGGAGATTGCTGGCAGTGTCGCTCAGCAGCAGAGCACCTATGCTGATCTGCGCTCCAAGTTAAGTGGTTTTCAGGTTCAGATTGAGCAGCTAAAAGCCCGTAAAGAGCGCGCGGATAAAGAGCTTGATGAAGTTCACCAACAACAGCTGCTGGAGCAGGAAAATTTAGCTGAGGCACGACAGTTGCTGCAGCAGTCTATCGAGAAGATGGAAGCCGACACCGAGCGCCGTGAGACCTTAGTTGAACAGCGTGAAGGTTTCCGTGAGCACCTCGATAGCAGCCGCCAAAAGGCTCGCCAAGATCGCGATCAGCGTCATGATCTAGCGGTGCGCGAAGGCTCATTGAACACCCAACTCAGCTCTATCCTCGAGGGTATTGAACGCTTAAAAGTACAGGTGGCGAGACTCCAAGAGCGTCGCACTCAATTGCGTGAAGCCTTTGATATCAAAGATGATCCATCTGACAAATACCGACTGGAGCTGGAAGAAAAGCTTGAGTTGAGACTCACCATTGAAGGGGAGCTGAATACTGCGCGCACAGACATGGAAGAGGTGGGTCATGAGATGCGCAAGCAGGAGAGCCAGCGCAGTGAACGTGAGGAGCAGTTGCAAGAGGTGAGTAGCCGCTTGGAGGCTCAGCGTATTGCCGCTCAGGAAATCACTACTCTAAGCCGCACCATTGAAGAGCAGATCGCCGAGAAGAGTGCCGATCTTGAAACGCTGCTTGAGAGTTTGGCTGAAGATGCCGAGATGGTGGACTGGGAAGAGCAGTTGCAGTTGATCGGTAATCGTATCAATCGTCTGGGGCCAATTAATCTGGCCGCCATCGATGAGTACAAGATTGAATCCGAGCGCAAAGAGTATCTGGACACACAGAACGCTGAGCTAGAAGAAGCGATGGAGACCCTGAAAACGGCGATCCAAAAAATTGACCGTGAAACGCGCACCCGCTTTAAAGAAACCTTTGAGCTGGTTAACAAGAATATTCAGGAACTGTTCCCGAAACTCTTTGGTGGTGGTCACGCCTATCTAGAGCTGACTGGCGACGACCTGTTGGATACAGGTGTTACCCTGATGGCGCGCCCCCCGGGTAAAAAGAATGCCTCGATCCAGCTGCTCTCCGGTGGTGAAAAAGCACTTACCGCCATTGCGATGGTATTTGCCATCTTCCGACTTAACCCGGCGCCGTTCTGTATGCTTGACGAAGTCGATGCACCCTTGGATGATGCCAATGTGGGTCGCTATGCAGCAATGGTTAAAGAGATGTCGGATCAGGTACAGTTTATCTTTATTACCCACAATAAGATTTCAATGGAAGCGGCCAATCAGCTGATGGGCGTAACCATGCATGAACCCGGCGTCTCCCGTTTAGTGAGCGTTGATGTCAATCAGGCCGCCGAACTGGCAGATGCTTGACGCGAGGCTGATGATTGAAGGACAGAGATAGAAGGCTAGCAATAGAAAATTTTGATGGAGTTGTGCGCTGGGCGGAATAATCCCTGAAAAGTGATTTCCCGGCATAAAAATTTGATGCATTTTGAGTACCCGACTGTATGGATGTAATTGGCCCAAGAGAAGTGTTAATCGCCGTAGGCTTGCTGGTTTTGGTGGCTGTGGTCTTGGATGGCGCACGGCGCATAAAACAGCACCGCTATGAAAACCTCCATATGTCATCGCGTAAATTGCAGAAAAACTCACGCACCGGCGAACTTGAGGATCCATTAAATGATAGCCAGTTTCCCTCCGGTGGCTCCCGTTTGGTGGGTATTCGGGACGAAAAAGATATTCAGCAGGTAGAGGAAAACTTGCGCCGCGCGCTGGAGAACAAGCCAGACTTTGGTGCTAAAAAACCCCAACAGGAACAGTTTGAACTGGATGAGGACTCTACTTCGAGAGGCAGAAGCTCGTCTGGATCCTCGGACTCCTCTAACCGCCCTAATACCCCTAGATCAGAAAAGCCTGCCGCGGCAGAGCCAGCGAAAGTGGCCCCAGTACAGCAGCAGATTTTAGTGATGCATCTAATGGCTCCCAAGGGTGAACTGCTCAATGGCCAGCAGTTGCAAGAGGCGGCATTAGAAGTGGGTCTTCGCTACGGCGAGTCAAAAATATTTCAGCGTCATCTCAGCGAAGACGGTGCTGGAGAAGTGCTATTTAGCATGGCCAATCTCGTCAACCCCGGCACCTTTGATCTGAAAACCATCGATCAGATGACGACTCCCGGTGTGACCCTGTTTATGGCCCTGGACGATATCGAAGACCCGGTCTCCGCCTTCGATATTATGATTCAGTCAGTGGATAGCATGTCTGCAGCCCTGGGTCTCAGCGTACTCGATGAAACTCGCAGCTCCATAACTCGCCAGACCATCGATCATTATCGACAGCGCGCCCGCGACGTCGCTTTTCGCCGCAGTCACGGTCAGTGATCTAAAGGATACTTAAATGGCACAAATTCTCGAGCAGGTTCGCGTAGAGTATGAACAGCTCAAGGATGAGTTAAACCAGCACAACCACCGCTACTATGTACTTGATGATCCCAGTGTCCCGGATAGTGAATATGATCGCGGCATGCGCCGGCTTCAGGATATAGAACAGCAGCACCCGGAATTACTCAGTGACGACTCCCCCAGCCAACGGGTGGGTGGCGCAGCCTTGCCGTCTTTTTCACAGGTCAGTCACGATGTCCCCATGCTCTCGCTGGATAATGCCTTTAGTGAAGAGGAGCTGGAAGCCTTTGATCGGCGTATCAGCGATCGCCTCAATTACAAAGACGATCAGCAGATCGATTATATCTGTGAACCTAAGCTCGACGGTGTCGCCGTCAGTCTGCTCTATCGCGATGGGCTATTAGTTCGCGGCGCCACCCGTGGCGATGGCAAGGTGGGCGAAGATATCACCGCCAATGTGCGCACGATTAATAGTATCCCGCTGAAATTAACCGGTGCAGGTATTCCGGAGTTGCTCGAAGTGCGCGGCGAGATCTATTTGCCCCGCAGCGGTTTCGACAAAATAAATGCCGCGGCGACCGCCAAGGGCGATAAACCCTTTGTCAATCCGCGCAATGCCGCGGCCGGCAGTCTGCGCCAATTGGACTCAAAAATTACTGCCAGCCGACCCCTAGAGATGTGTGCTTACAGTGTCGGTCAATTTAAAGGCGGACAAACTCCAGACAGTCATCTCAATATGCTTAATGCACTGGGTAGTTGGGGCTTTAAAATTAATACTTATGTTGAGGCGGTGCAGGGTATTGCTGCCTGCGAAGCCTATTATGATCGCATGGAAAAACGCCGGGATAACCTTGGTTATGATATCGATGGCATTGTCTACAAGGTCAATAATCTGGCCCTGCAACAACGACTGGGTTTTGTCGCCAAAGCACCGCGCTGGGCTATTGCTCGCAAGTTCCCCGCCCAAGAAGAGCTGACTCAGCTATTGGATGTTGAGTTTCAAGTGGGTCGCACTGGCGCACTGACCCCCGTTGCCCGTCTGGCACCGGTATTTGTCGGGGGTGTCACGGTGAGCAATGCGACACTGCACAATGGCGATGAAATTGCCCGCCTTGGCATCTGTATTGGCGACACGGTAATTATTCGCCGCGCCGGTGATGTGATCCCCAAGGTTGCCGGAGTGGTCTTAGACAGGCGTCCTGAGAATGCCCAGCCAATTGTGTTTCCCGAAAACTGTCCGGTCTGTCAGTCCTCGGTTAGACGAGTTGAAGGTGAAGCGGTAGCGCGCTGTTCTGGCGGCCTGTTCTGTGGCGCCCAGAGCAAGGAGGCAATCAAGCATTTTGCCTCGCGCAAAGCGATGGATATAGATGGCCTCGGGGACAAGCTGGTTGAATTACTGGTAGATCGCGGACTGATTTATTCTCCCGCCGATCTCTATGAGCTGAGTGCTGGCAAGATCGCCGACCTCGAGCGCATGGGCGAGAAGTCGGCACAAAATTTAATTGATTCGATTGCCGTTAGTCGTCAGACCACATTGGGCAAGTTTCTCTTTGCACTGGGTATTCGCGAAGTAGGGGAGGCCACGGGACAAACTCTGGCACGCAATTTCGGTTCCCTAGAGGCGATTATCGAAGCAGATCAAGATGTTCTGTTAGAAGTCGATGATATTGGCCCTGTGGTGGCCTATTATATTCGCGACTTTTTTCGCAACCCGGATAATCTGTCTATTATCAGTGCATTGCGTGAATCCGGAGTTAGCTGGGACGATATAGATATTAGCGCGCAGGATTCTCAGCCCCTTAAGGGTCAGACCTGGGTGCTTACCGGTGGCATGGAAATTATGAGTCGTGCCGAGGCAAAGGATCGACTGCAGGAGCTAGGTGCCAAGGTCGCCGGCAGTGTTTCAGCAAAGACCTCTCAGGTGGTCGCCGGGCCAGGAGCAGGATCCAAGCTGACCAAGGCTCAGTCTCTGGATATTCCGGTATTTGATGAAGAACAGTTTTTGGCTTTTTTAGAGGGCCACAAGTAGGGCTATTTTTGACCTAACAACAGGCTAAAACCGCGTAGTAAAATAAGGAGCTAGAGATGAACACAGATGTTCGCAGCGAGTCAGTGGTCTATGGCTGTATTAAAAATATTGCCAGCGAAGCGCTTTTTCAGCAGCGCCAGAGCAATCGTGATGCCATGCAGGCACTCCCTTCGGCTGAGAGCTGGAGCTTGGTTAATCGGGAGATGTTTTCACTTACCGACCCCGGAGCTGCAGATTTAAGTCTGGCCACAGAAGTGGTGCACTTTGGGGCTTCCTATCAGGGTGTCGAGCACGAGTGGACCTATTGGCTTGAACAGTTTGAGTCTCTGCTGCGTAAGATGTACTGGGTCAGCGCGACCGTGCATTTAGAAACGGAAATGTCCGGTCTACACAGCTTTGTCTTTGCTACTGATGGTTGCTGCCATGAACCGCAGCGATCGGATATTAAGATCCGTTGTGAGTGGGTCAAAGACACAGCCTGAGCAGTATTGGTTAGTCGCTTTTATCAGCAGCATCAACTAGCAGCGCAGTCTTAGCAGTATTTATTATTCGGTTTGGATAAAGAGGTATCACTTTTGAAGGCAACAGCAAAAAAAGTAATCAGACAGCGCTCGGCTTGGCTGGTGTCTATGTTTGGCTGCGCGGCCTTTTTGCTGATGGCGGTAAAGCTCTACAATGTGCCACTCAGCAGCCTCGCCTCTAATCTGGTGATTGTGCTGTTGATGCTGGCGGTGATTGTTGGCGCCGCTGCCGCCCTTGGTTGGGTGATCGCCACTCTCAGAAAACGTGGTAAATAATTGTCCACTCAAGCCTCTTCTAATCAAACCTTTTCCTTCCGTCATTATTTAGCGACTATAGGTGCTAGCAACCTGGCCATGGGCCTGCACGCCGTACTCTACCCCTGGCTGGTTGTTGGGGTATTAAATGAATCCCCCAGCCGTTTGGGGCTGGCTCAGTTGGCAGTATTGCTGCCCAACCTACTCTTTATACTGCCAGGTGGCGTGATCTCTGATCGCCGTCATCGGGGCAGCTGGCTGTCGCGGCTTTACATGCTCTACACCCTGCCCATAGCCTTGCTGCTCGGGGCAATAATCTACGACCAGCTAAGCTTCACGGTGCTGATACTCTTTGGTATGGCCTTTGGAACGGTGTCCGCGTTTGTTCAGCCGGCGCGAGAAAGCCTGCTAGGTTATACCTCACAGACACTGATGCATCAGGCCGTGGCCAAAGTGGTGATGATCCAGTTTATCGCCCAGGGCATTGGTTTTGCCATTGCCGGTCAATTGGAAGGCTTCGGGCTGGCGGTGATGTTGGGACTGCAGTTGCTGATGTTTTTGTGCAGCTCGATGCTGATCAAGCGCAGTCATCCAGAACTGGTCGCTGATAAGTCCGACACAGATGCATCGGTGCCCGTTGAGCTTATGGACAAGCCAGCTCCGCGGGAAAGTTTAGCTGAACTGCGCGCGGGCTTTGCACTGTTTACCTCGGACAAAATCCTGCTGCATCTTTTGCTGCTGGTCTCGGCCACTGGGTTTCTTGCCTTTGGCGTCTATCTCGTGGGTATGCCGCTGCTGGCGCAGCAGGGTTATCAGGGTGGAGCAGGGCTGTTCGCCTTGATGCAGGTAAGCTTTACTCTGGGTATTGTAGCGGCCAATTTTTCCGTCAGTCGTCAGAAAGATACATTTAAGCGTCCCGGTCGACTGATGATTGTTAGCTTTTTAGGACGCGGCACACTGGTGTTCTTTATCGCGCTGTTGCCGAATTTCTGGCTGCTATTTCCAATTATTTTTGCCTGGGGAGCTTTCTCGGGTCTGTCGATGACATTGGGCCGGACCATACTGCACAACCAGGTTCCCCATTCCCACCGCTCCCGTGCAGCCTCGGTATATCAACTCTGTCTATTTGGCGGAGCGCCATTGGGTGCCTGGGTCTGTGGTTTTGCTATTGAGCACACGGGGCTGGCGCCGACCTTTGCGGTTATCGCCCTGCTAACATTGTTGGTCTCGGCACTGGCTGCGGCATTCTCACCACTCTGGGGACTCAGGGCAAAAGAAGCTGAGACTGTTACAGGCCACTAAAAGCAATTAATGCGGCGGTAATCGCCACATTGAGAGACTCAACCCCATTGGCCATTGGAATACCCACCCGGTGCTTGCTCAGTGCCGCAATCTCTTTACTGACCCCCTCGGTCTCATTGCCCAAGACATAGATAATCGGTGCTTGGGGCTTAAACTCCGCCAGGGGTGTCGCCTGATGAGACGACAGGGTACAGACCTCGAAGCCCTTTTCAATAAAGGCTGGCAGTGCCTTGGCCAGTGACTCACAGCGCAAAATATTACCCTTAAACACCGTGCCTGCACTGGCCTTGATCACCAGCGCCGATATATCGGCACAGCCTTTGCTTGGCAGCAACAGACCATAGGCTGGGCTGGCGGTAATACTGCGAATAATCATCCCGAGGTTCTGTGGATTGGTAATACCATCCAGTGCAATCAGTGGTCGTTGATCGGCACTGGGCAGCTGTTCCAGAGCCTGCTTGTAGGGCTGATAACCGGCGCTGTGAATATCACAGGCAACCCCTTGATCCTGTTTGCTATTGCGTGAGATGCGCGCCAACTGCTCGCGGCTGTGGTAGCAGATTTCGATATTGCGCTGGGCTGCCAAGGTTTTGATTTGATCGACAATGCCACCGCCACGGTTGGAATCCGCCAGATGCAGGCGGAAAATTTCCAGTGAGCGGTCGGCTAAAATCTCATACACCGGCTTGCGGCCATAGACGGTAATCAGGCGGTCGAAGTTGGATTTGCGCGCTAGATATTCGGGGCTGTCGGTGTGCTTCATAAGATTTTATTTTGTCATTCTGGTGCAGGAGTTTTTATTAATAAGTTTGTCACTCGTTAATAATCAGGGGTCTTGGTTAACAGATTAACTATTTTTTCCAACTCATCATCAGAGGCATAACCCTGTTGCTGAGCAATACTGACGGCAGTCTCGCCCAGTGCAGTGTAAGCATCGCGCCAATGGCGCTGAGCAGATAGCGCATCCAGATGAGCCTCCACAGTATTGTGATCGCCGCGGGAAATTGGCCCAGTTAAAACCGCTGCCGGATCCGCGTTATTTAAATAGTTATCCACTGTCTGACGAATTAACGGGTTGAGAATCTGATCCTGCTGGCTCTGATCTATATCCGCTTCGGCGAGCATCTGCTTGCTCATGGTCAACAGTGCTACCAGATTATTACAGGCCATCACGGTAGCAGCATGGTAGAGAGCCTTTGTCCCACTTTTTACAGGGAAGCAATTGCCACCGATGGACGAGAATAACTTATTTAACAGCACCTTGGCCTCAGGGTCGCCCTCTACTGCACAGCTGCTGCCGGCAAAGCTAGATAGGGATGTCTCAGGGTCGGCAAAGCTGTGAATTGGGTGCACTGAAGCGCGGTAACACTGTTCACTGGGCAGGCGGATAATCTTTGAACTTAAGGCGCCGCTGCAGTGCAAGACAATATTGCCCGGAGCTAAAACACCAGATCCTGAGAGTGCTTCGCAGACCTCTTGCACCGCGTCATCCGGTGTAGTGATCATCCAGATATCCGCTGGGTTAAGCCGCTGAGAGTCTTTAACGGCAGTGCCAGCACCGATAAATTCCACTGCCTCAAGGCTAGATTCAAAGCTGTTATTGAGCACCTGACCAATGGAAACATTAATATCAGACTGCTGGTCGAGCAGCAGCCGGCAGAGGGTAGTGCCGAGACGCCCGGCGCCTATACAGGAGACTGTTAGATTGGTGATCGCGGCAGCCGGGGTATTCATGCTTTACCCGAGCAGCGCTTTGTAACTGCGCACTGTGTTCGCCATACCCAAAGTCAATGAATCAACGGTAAAGGCATGACCAATAGACACTTCGAGCAGACTTGGAATACTGGCAAACTTACCCAGATTGTGAAGGTTGAGATCATGGCCGGCATTGACGCCCATACCCAATCGGGTGGATAGCTCGGCGGCGGCCAGATGTTGCTGAAAAAAGCTCTCCTGCTGATCACCACCCCAGGCCGCAGCATAGGGGCCGGTATAGAGTTCGATACGGTCTGTGCCAATTTCTTTGGCCAGTTCAATCTGTGCAAGATCCGGATCCATAAACAGGCTGACGCGGATCCCCATGCTCTTTAACTGCTGGATAATCGGTCGCAGCTGCTCACCTGACTGAGTCAGGTCAAAGCCGTGATCCGAGGTCAGCTGGTCATCGCCATCGGGAACCAGCGTACATTGATCTGGCATAGTTTCTTTTACCAGCTCAATAAAACCTGGATAGCTGCCGATTGCGGGAGCAAAGGGATTGCCCTCGACATTAAATTCAATATTGGCCAGTGGTTTAACCAGCGCTGCCAGACGGCGCACATCATCCGGGCGAATATGGCGCTGATCGGGGCGCGGGTGCACAGTGATGCCATCGGCACCCTGGTCGATACAGCGCTGTGCAAACTCCACTACATCGGGATAATTGCCCTCGCGGGAATTGCGGATCAGGGCGATTTTATTGAGGTTAATACTGAGGTCGGTCATAGCGCATAGCTCGTAAAAAAAGTGCTTATAAAAAGGTGCTTGTAAAAAAGTATTGATATAAAGCTGTTCTTAAAAAGGTGCTCTTAAAAAAAAGCCGCCTGTAAAACCGAACTCCCTATTGAATTGGAATAGGTCTCTCAAAAGCTGGCAGCGTTTTTGGTTCCGCAAGAGGCGTCCAAGCTTTGGGATTGACTAATCGCGCCGTGAGGATACGGATAGCGGTCACCGGGACATTTTGATACATGCCCATATTTGCCACCTTAGTCTCAGCGATAGCATCCACCACATCCATGCCCTTAATCACCGAACCAAAAACCGCATAACCGGCCTTGGAACCTCTGGCATTAAGGGACCTATTGTTGCGGTGATTAATAAAGAACTGCGCTTTAGCGCTGTCCGGATCACCGGTTCGCGCCATAGAAATGGTGCCGCGGCCATTGCTCAGGCCATTAAAAGACTCATTGATAATCGGCCCACGATCGGATTCTCGCGGGGTTAGGTCAAAGGTGTGACCGCCGCTCTGAATCATAAAACCCTTGATTACCCGATGAAAAATCAAGCCATCGTAGTGATAGCTATTGGCGTGCTTAATAAAATTATCCACGGATACCGGCGCCTGCTCAGGATAGAGCTCAAGCACAATATCCCCCATATCGGTATGCAGTTTAACCTGTGGGTTTTCGCTGTAGGCAGCAGTGGAAAAGGCCTGACATAACAGCACTAAGGGAACCAACAGCAAGCGGCTGAATAATCTGAAGTGGACGTTTTGCATGCTGTCTCCGAGTAGTATTGTTTGTGATAATCGTATTACAGTGACCGGCTACTGCCATTCCGAGAAACGTTTGCGACCGCGCAGCTTAGGAATCAGGATCACCAATATGGCGCCGAGAAAAACGGTTAAGCCGCCATATAAAAATGACTCATTGCGCTGATCTTTTTGCAAGTCATCGACATTGGCCTTCAGGGAATCATTCTCCCGCTGTAACATATGATTGTTTTTCACTAGCTGCTGATTCTGCTCACTCAGGGTAATGGCATCGGAAGAAATCTCACGGATCTCAGCCAGTTCAATTGCCAAGACATTTTTATCATCTCGACTGCTGTCGAGTTCGCCGCGAACTTCCTTCGACGCCTGACTCATCTCGCTGAGAGTCTGCTCTAGCTCGCTATTGCGTTTTTTTAGTGCAGCCAACTCTTTCTGCTGTTGCTTGACCTTGATACGTGCGATTGGCTGATCCACCAGATACTGCTCTTCCATCCAGCCTTCAACACCTCGATCAGTGATCAGATGTCCCCAGCCATCAACCATCTCTAACAGCCGAAGCTGAGTGCCGGATTTAAGGCCCCGATGAACAATAGTGCAGCGGGCACAGGGTGTAGAGCGCAGTGGTACCAAAAACTCATCATTCACCCAGACTGATTTGTCCTGTAGATAAACTTTCTCTGTGGGCTCAGTCGTTACCTCGGCAGTCTCAACGTTTTCAGTTGCAGCTTCCTGAGCAATCAGGCTCTGACTGATCGAGAGGGCGAGAAGGGGTAGTGCCAAAACAGATAGTGCAGAACAGAAATATTTCATGGTTTCAAAAATGATAAGTTAGGAAGGCTTGGATAATACTCTGATCAGCAGCAAATGATAACCACTTGACTGCTAATCATTGCGTCTTGCGAGGTGGTTAGGGTAGTACTTTCTTAAACGGTTTAACTCTAACCTGCTTATACACGCCAGCAGCGATATAAGGGTCGGCGTCAGCCCACTGCTGAGCCTCGACCAGAGACGGGAATTCAGCGATCACCAAACTGCCCGTAAACCCAGCCTCACCGGGGTCCAGAGAGTCAATTGCTGGGTGCGGGCCAGCGACAAACAGGCGTCCATCGTCTTTCAATTCTTGCAGTCTCTGCAAATGCGCTGGACGGGCTGCCAAGCGTTGGGTAAGGCTGTTTTCAACATCTTCACTGATTATTGCGTACCACATAAAGTTACTCTTTTATTCCGGTTTATTTCTGTTTAATTATTTCGTCTAGGGACAACCCAGTAATCCGCGTAATACCTTTGAACAGATAAAACATATCGCCAATCATCACCAGCATAGCCGGAACCGCGATCACCGGAAAACTCAAGGCCGTCATTTTGCCAAGCTGCTCATTAAATGCCTGAGTGCCAGGATCTGCCGTGAGCAGATAGACTGCGAGAAAATAGTTGAGCACTGCGGAGAGTAGAAATGAACCAGCCAGAATCCACGAGGCATTAATCAGCAACTGATCAAACTCCGCTTGGCGGTTGCGGCTGACCAGCGAGGCATTGATTTTATCAATCTCAAGCACCGAGTCATTAAGTAAAAAAGTATGGATCAGAGGCTGGGAGGTTTTTAGAGATATCAGTGTCGCTAGGCCAAACAGGGCAGGGATGCTGGCCTCTTTAATCGCAATATAGATCGCATCCAACTCCATCAGGCTGATGCCGCCGGTGAGGGCAACACTGACAACCCCCAGTGCGGAGAAGAAATTGATTTTGCTGCGCACAAAAAAATCGCGCACACCATAAATAATCGGGAATGACAGAGCCACAATAATTGCCA
The DNA here is from genome assembly GCA_029250825.1 of Porticoccaceae bacterium. Lineage (GTDB taxonomy): Bacteria > Pseudomonadota > Gammaproteobacteria > Pseudomonadales > Porticoccaceae > HTCC2207. The sequence continues at coordinate 33,765 of JAQXEN010000039.1, read as the reverse complement.
GCTTAATACCCAGATAGTCTGCACCGCTGAGTTTAGTGAGCACTAGAGTAGGAATGGCGATATTAAAGGCAAGATTTAACAGCAGGCTTTCTTTCTTTTCCGCAGGCTGCTCTCGCGTGTTAGTGGCATCAGTCATAGTGGTCTTTTGTCAATTTTAGGAGGGCATTGTAACCACTCAGCTGTCTATGTCGAGACGCGGTTAACCAAACCGCCCCATGATGCATAGCTGTCAGCGGATTAGGTTGATAAGCGACAAATCATCATCTATTAATGAATTTAACAAAAATACTTCATGATTTCTTTGTATCGCATTAATTTATAAGGGAAAAAGATGACCGACATAGAAGGTAAAGAACGGTGCCGGGCTGTTACACCAATGGGACCAAAGATGGCGGATTTGTTAGTCGCTTATCTTGAACAACTGGGGGTCGAATATGTTTTTGGTGTGCCAGGGGGAGCCATAGAACCCCTCTATGATGCACTGGCACGTAGCGAGCGGCGCGGCGGAGTTCGCGCTGTGGTAGCCCGCCACGAAACCGGTGCCGCCTTTATGGCCGATGGCTATGCGAGAAATAGTGGCAAACTGGGTGTCTGTTGCTCAACCACCGGACCTGGCGCTACCAATATGATTACCGGGGTCGCTTCAGCCTACGAAAACAACGTACCCATGTTAGTCATCACCGCCCAGACAGCGATTTCAACCTTTGGCAAAGGTGCCATTCAAGACTCTTCCTGCACCGGCGTCAACACAGTGGGTCTCTACTCCCACTGCACCAGATATAACACCCTTGTCTCCCATATTGACCAGTTTGAACACAAACTCGCTACCGCCATTATGTCGGCTATGGGCTCGCCAGCAGGGCCGGCGCATATCAGTATGCCGCGAGATGTGATGGCGATGGATAACCTTAATAGCCAGACTCACTATCAACTGGATAATTTATTGGATAGGCCTGCGCTGATTGATGATCATGCAGTAGACCAGCTCTTTCATGAGTTGAGTTCGGCGAAAAATCCTGTCTTTATTATTGGCGATGAAGCCTGTGATGCTATTGGCAGTATTCTTTCCCTTGTGGTTAAAACGGGTGCGCCTCTTATAGTGACGCCCCAAGGTAAAGGATTGGTCAGTCCTTATCACCCACAATTTAAGGGTGTCTTCGGCTTCGCCGGTCATACTGATGCAAGCGAGGTGTTGGCTAACCCCAGTGTCGACTTGGTAATAGCAATCGGTGCGCGCTTTGGAGAGTTTTCTAGTAATGCTTGGGATACCACAAATCTTCTCAATGGCAAACTGGTGCATGTGGAGTCCACCGAGGCAAACCTGACGCGAACGCCTATGGCAAAGCTCCATGTGCGCGGCTGCCTGGAAACAATTTTTGATCGCATAGCTAGTCGCTTCGGGATCGATACAAAAAACTATCTGCGTCTAGTCAAGTCGGCCAGTGCCGAGTCGGAAGCAACCTTAACTCGACATTTTCAGTTTGACGACGAAGAGGGCTACTGTTCCGATGCAACGCCAATTAAGCCTCAACGGCTGATGCGGGATTTACCCAGATTATTTCCTGCGCACACTCGATACCTAGTCGATACCGGAAATAGCTTGGCCTGGGGAACCCATTACCTAAACCCATTCGATCGAAGGTTCTCGGGTAAGCGTGAAGCCCGAGGGGGTTTATTTAGTGCCTCAGTTGATTTTGCCTCAATGGGTTGGGCTATTGGCAATGCTGTGGGAACCAGTATGGCTTTGGATAATACTCCGGTGGTCTGTATTACTGGTGACGGCAGTTGGCTGATGAGCGGCCAAGAACTGACAGTTGCCATAGAAGAAAAATTAACCATTATTTTTGTAATCTTAAATGACCACGCTTACGGGATGGTTAGGCATGGCCAAACACTGACTGGCGCAGAACCCATAGCCAATCAGTTAACTCCGGTAGACTTTTCAGCGATGGCTAAATCCATGGGAGCACCTGGGCATATTATCCACTCACCGGCAGACTTAAATAATCTCGATATAAAAACTATCTGCGCACGCAAAGGACCGACTTTACTCGATGTGCGCATCGATACTAATGAGCCACCTCCAATCGGTTTGCGCACTAACGTGTTGCAAAGTGGATGAGCGATAACCCGATAGAGAAAATCACCACAAAAATTTGGCGTGAAACTCCCGAACTGGATAATCCATTTGCCGCTGCTAGCTGTTATTGCGGTGGCTATGATATCTATGGCGATATATTAAAAAATGCGAGTTATATAGATTACCTCTACCTGCTATTTAAACAGCAACAGCCAACGCCGGAACAGTCGGCGCTACTTCAGGGGCTGGCCATTGCGCTGGCCAATCCCGGCCCCAGAGATCACAGTGTCAGGGCCGCTATGAGCGCCGGAGTCGGCGGTTCCACTCATGCTTCGGCAATTATCGCCGCAACTGCCGTGGGTGCTGGCAACTTGGGTGGCGCCCGGGAAGTCTTCCATGCTCTGGAGTATTGGCAGCAGTGTCAGACTAGCCTTAAAGCTTGGCAGCAGTTGATTAAACAGCCACCCCAGCCCGCACGTGAAGATGTTTGGCTACCTATGGAGCATACACCGGGTTTTGATCCCAATGGCGTTAGCTGTCCAACCCCTGTCAAACAGACCCTGACGTATCTCGCGGATATTGGTCAAGGCACCCACCTGCATTGGTTAAATAATCAGCGCACTGAATTAGAAGCGTTTGCCGGCTGTCCCTTAGCCTTTTCTGGCGTTGCCGCTGCGGCTCTCTATGATCTTGATTTTCTACCGGAACAAGCCGAGATGCTGTTTTTATTATTGCGTCTGCCGGGAGCGGCAGTTCACAGCCTCGAGCAAGAGCGACTGGGTTGGCGGAAGTATCCATTTTTTGCCAACGGCTTCAAATTAAATCCGTGAGGCCATTCGGCCCAGTGAGAAAACTGTATGCCTGTTCACAGTAAGTTAGAGAAGTTCGAGGATAATTGGTGCACCTCAATGGGTGGCTGGTCTCCTGAAGGAAAGGTCGTGCTGCGGGGCAAAGATGTATTTAAGGATTTAAGTGACAGCTCATGGATGGAGTATTTGCTGTTTGCCAGCACCGGAAAAGAGTCGTCAAAAATCGCGCGTTTAATGGAGGGAATGTGGGTTATCTGTACCAGCTTTCCCGATCCGCGTATCTGGAATAACCGCGTATCGGCATTGGCCGGCACCGCGCGCTCAACTGGGGCGCTGGCCGCGGCGGCATCAGTGGCAGTGACCGAGGCCACTCTCTATGGATTAAAGCCCATAAAAGGGGCGACAGATTTTTTATACCGAGCCGATAAGCGATTGGCTGAGGGTGAGACTTTAGAACAAATAATTAAAACAGAGTTAAAGCAGTTTCGCAGCGTCTACGGATATGGACGGCCATTAGTTTCTGGGGATGAACGGGTAGAGCCAATGATGGATTTTGCCCGTTCAATAGGTTGCGGTGAAGGCAAATATATCAAACTTGCCTTTGCTGTAGCTGAGTATTTAAGCGCTAGCCGGTTTAAATATGAGATCAATATTGCGGCTGTTTGTGCTGGCTTATTGGCCGATGAAGGGTTGAAGCCTATGGAATTTTACCATATGGCCACATTGGCTTTTACTGCCGGAGCAATGCCTTGCTTTATTGATGCATTAGATCAACAGGAAGGATGTTTTTTTCCCTTACGGACTTCTCGACTCAACTTTACAGGAGACGAGACGGTCAAGCACTGGAGGGTGTGAGTAATGACTAAGCTGTATGCAGTATTTGTTATTTTAGGTTTGACCTGTGGCACGATATTTACCGAGAACAGTCTCGCGTCGGATGTAGATTTTGCTGGACTATATGGCGATGAGGACTATGTCTCGATTGCCACTGGAATCATTCAGCCAATAGCCAAAGCCCCCGCGGTGGCCTCTGTGATTACTGCCAGTCAGATCCGCGCTATGGGTGCTCGAGATATTGATCAGGTCTTGGAGTCTGTGCCCGGTCTGCATGTCAGTTTGAGTGCCATTTATAATCCAGAATATCTTTTTCGTGGTATCTCCTCAGATTTTAGCCCTCAGGTTTTGATGCTTATTAATGGAATCCCCATTACTAATTTATTTCAAGGCGACCGCAATCTTGTCTGGGGCGGTATGCCGGTTGAGGCGATCTCGCGAATCGAAGTGATTCGTGGGCCCGGTTCGGCGCTCTATGGTGCCGATGCTTTTGCTGGGGTAATTAATATAGTTACCAAGACGCCTCAGGAGATAGAAAATAATTCTGCTGGCGTTAGGGTCGGTTCTTTTGATACTACTGATGTGTGGTTTACGGGCGCTGGCAAAAAAGGTGATCTGGCCTATATGGGCAGTGTTGAATTTACAAAAAGCGATGGATCCGATTCGCAGATCGACAGCGATGCACAGAGCTTAATTGATTTTATTACCGGAACCACTGTTTCAAATGCGCCGGGCTCAGTAAATCGGTCTTCAGAAAATATCGAATTGCGTCTCGAGGCGAGTTATAAAAAATTACGCCTTAGGGCCGGCAGTCAAATTCGTAACAATATCGGCGATGGTGCCGGTGCTGCTCAAGCACTTAATCCAGAGAATAAATTTTCTAGTCAACGGTTTAATGTTGATCTAACTTATACCGATGAAGATATTTTCGATGAAACATTAATTGAAATCCAAACCAGTTACTTTGATACCTCTCAGGAAGTGGAGGGCGATTTTGTTCTTTACCCTGCAGGCTCCACTGGCCCCTTTCTCGATCCATTCGGCGTGCCGATATTTCCTCCCTTCCCGGAAGGTGTAATTGGCAACCCAGAGATCTTTGAGCGTCATAGCAGGTTTGATGTGCGCCTCGAACACAGTGGTATCTCCAAGCACCATATCAGCGTAGGTGCCGGCTATTATGATGGGGAAATTGATAAGATCACTGAGACCAAAAACTTTGGCATCAATCCGGACACTGGCATGCTGATTCTCCCCGGAGATCCTTTGGTGGATGTGTCCGATACCCCATTTGTATTTCTTACCGAAGACAGTCGCGATAATAGTTATGTGTTTTTGCAGGATGTCTGGCTACTGGCCAATGACTGGGAGTTAACCGCAGGACTGCGACATGATAATTATTCAGATTTTGGCGCTACCACTAATCCTCGGCTGGCGTTGGTCTGGTCCACCAGTTATAAGCTCACCACCAAGTTGCTCTATGGCGAGGCGTTTCGCGCACCTTCTTTTGCCCAGACAAGAGCTATTAACAACCCCTTAATTCTTGGCAATATCAATCTCAAGCCGGAAGAAATTAAAAGCTATGAACTGGCTTTTGATTATCGCCCCAATTACGAACTGACATTGATGACCAATTTTTTCTACTATGACTGGGCCGATATTATCCAATTTGTCCCCGATGCCAATAACAGCACTCGCACCGCACAAAATTCTGGTGAGCAGACAGGTTATGGTATGGAGTTTGAGGCGGTTTGGGAGGCCGCTGAGAACTTTACCTTGACCGGCAATATAGCAGTACAAAATTCCACCGATGAGACACTCGATGTGCCTGCGGCCAAGTCTCCAGAGAAGCAGCTCTATCTTCGCGCCGATTGGATATTGCCCAGTGGCTGGAGGGTTAATTTGCGCGCCAACTGGGTTATGGATCGCAATCGGCTCAGCGATGATGTGCGCCCGGATATAGATGACTATGCACTGTTTGATCTATCGGTACGCAAAACTCTGGCCAACTCCCTTGAGTTTGCCTTGACGGCAAATAATTTATTCGATGAAGACGCTCGCGAACCCAGTCCTAATTCCGATCCAATGCCATTTATTCCAAATGACCTGCCGCTCTCAGGCAGGGCTCTATTGGGGGAAGTTCGCTACAATTTTTAAACTACTATTAAGCGGTATAGGTAATGATTGCATCTAGCTGGCTTAGCTAGACGGCAGGCTAGATGAGTCAGTAATCTGCTAGGGCGATTAGCTGACTTTTTTACGGCAGTACAGGAGGTAGTGCTATAAAACTTACAGGGAGTCTGCGGGCATGTTTAAGTGCTATCGCGGTACTGATTTTCTATTGCAGCGTCTCTGCTGCTGCGGTGGAGCTAGTGGTAGTCTATCCACAGGTGCGAGAGCCTTTTGCTCGCGTCTTTGAGGAGATTGTCCGCGGCGCCGAGGATGGCTATGAGCAGCAAGTCCAGCGCGTTGCCATGACCAAAAATCAGTCTCCTGTGGATTTTATCCATGTCCTTGATAGGCAATCACCGGTCTTGGTGCTGGGCAATCGCTTGGCCCGCCAAGCCGCTGAACAAAATACCGATCACAGAGTGATTGTCGGCGCTGTCAGTGGCGATTTTGAGCAAGTCTATGGCATTAGCTTGACGCCGAGTTTTGAGGCCATATCAAACAAGTTATCTTTTTTGGTTCCCGCGGTTAAAAAAATTCATGTTATTGCCAAACCGGGTACAACAGTACGGGATTTTGATCTGGCGGAAGGAACTCTCTTGCATCGTGGCTTTGCGCTGGTGATTCACGAGGCCGAAGATATCAGGAGCGCGGCGGGGGTCTATCGCAATCTGATAAAAACTCTCGATGAACAAGATGCCGTATGGATTCAGCCAAACGGCTCATTTGTTAACAATGCGGTACTCTCGATTTTGCTTCAGGCCTCCTGGGAAAAACACTTTGTGGTGTTCTCCTCTAACCCGGTGCATGTAAAGCGCGGCGCACTTTTCTCTGTCTACCCAAACAACTACAAAATGGGCCTGAGCCTCGGGCGTCTGGCACAAACCGTTGCCAATAAACGGTCTTCCAGCTTACAAGGTGCTCAGAGTAGCGCTGGGAGAGAGGCGCGCAAGATGCAGCCCCTCGATGATGTCTTTGTCACCCTCAATGAACGCACCAGTAATCATCTCGGTATTAGTCTGACCGATGATATGCGTGCGCAAATTGACCTAGTATTGCCGGCGCGGTGGCCCACTATGGCTAGATTTAGACGCAATTGGTTCGACAAATTACGCTTTAAAACTCAGATATCTCTGGTTTTTATCTTCGGCATTTTGGTTTTGGCGTTTGTTACCTCGGTAACGGTGAGCAAGATATCCAGCAGTATTATCGAAGAGCATGAATTGCTGCAGGGTAAACAGGTAACAGAATCTCTGGCTCGCCGCAGTGAGGTGGCGCTGCTCTATCAGAGCCCTGAGGCGGCCGGTGATATTGGCGAAGATGCCATGAACTTTCCTGGGGTAAAGGGAATAATGATCGAAACCGATAAGGCCGATGTGCTATTTGTTACCGGCTCGATGCTGGTTGCTGAGAGCAGCGAGTTTGTTGATCAGGCGACCCAGCTGTCAACTGAGGCGATTAATAAGCAAGCCCCTGAGTTGAGTCTGGTGGCCGAGAGTATCGACTTTTGGAAATTTGTCGCGCCGATTTATGCCAGTAGTGCCGATGGCGATCAGGTGATGGGTATGGGGAGCAGTGACAATCTGCTGCTGGGTTATATTACTGTAGTGGTGGGCAAGGACACCCTGCACAAGATGCAAAAGAGCACGCTGCAAAACAATCTGATGGCATCCTTTGTCGGCGCAGCCATTTTATTGTTTGCGCTGCTTTATTTCTCTCGCCGACTGACCAGTCCAATCGAACGCCTATCTAAGGTAATGAAACGAGCACAGCAGGGTGAAGAGAAAATTCGCTCTGAAATTCAGGGGCCGGTAGATATCACCGAGATGCAAAAATCCTTTAACCGCATGATGCAGGTGTTGGAAAACCGCCGCCGTGAACTTAAGCGAGCAATGAAAATGGCCATGACATCCGCTGAGATGAAAGTGGAATTTGCCGCCAATGTAACCCATGAGCTGCGCACACCGATGAATGCGGTATTGGGTATGTTGGATCTATTGATGACTATGGGGCTGAGTCTCAAACAGAACGAATATGTGCAGACGGCAAAATCATCAGGTGACAACCTGTTGGCGCTGATTGACGATATCCTCAATTTTTCCGAAGCCGATGCCGGCAAAATTAGCATTACCAATCGCGATTATTTACTCCATGAAAGTCTTGATGAAGTAGTGGGCTTGCTCTCCAGTACGGCACTGAAAAAGCACCTTAATATTGGCTATATGATCGATGATGATGTCCCTTTGGCACTGCATAGTGACAGCGATAGAATTCGTCAGGTGTTGATTAATCTGGCAGGCAATGCGCTCAAGTTTACCGAGCGCGGTGAAGTTTCTATCCATATCAGCTTGCAGTATGACGCAAAGACTGACTCTGCAGCGGATAAGGGGCAACAGGATAACGCTTCAACCATTAGATTGAGATTTATCGTCAAGGATACGGGTATCGGGATTGCCCCAGAGGATCAGGCGCGTATCTTCGAGGCCTTTACTCAGGTGGATTCATCAAATACAAAAGGCTATCAGGGCACTGGTTTAGGTTTGGCGATCAGCAACCAGATAGTTGAGTTGATGGGCGGCGATATTTTTGTCTCCAGTGAGTTGGGTCAGGGTAGTCAGTTTGGTTTTAGTCTGCCGATGCTGGTGGCACAGTCTTCAGAGTTAAAACCAGAGCCAGAGTCAAAGTCAAAGGGAGACGAAAACACCAGTACCGACAAAAATACTCTAGATAATATTCATGTGCTGTTTGTCAGCGCCAGCGAAATTCTCAGGGGCTTTGCTGCTCAGCAATTCAAGGCGCTGGGGGTGAATGCCGAGTTTGCTCAATCCGGTGTTCAGGGGTTAGAGCTTATTCGTCAGCACCCGGCTGAGGCCTGTTTCGATATCCTGTTTATCGATCAGGATATCGATGATATTGAAATCAAAGAGCTGATTAAATTTATTAAGTTAGAGCCCAATTTTAATAGACGACTGGCCGTGATGTTGAGTAATCCTTGGAGCAAAGACGCCATCGGCGGAGAGCTATCGATACCCCGATTGAATAAACCTCTGCGCTCTAATTCACTTGCCGACATATTGACCAAATATTTTATTGTTGGCAGTGGAGCGGAATTTGATGATGACCGATTGCCTGAAGAGGCCGTTTCACCCCGCTCCTGTAAAATATTAGTGGTGGATGATAGTCGTGCCAATCAGCAGGTGGCGATTGCCATGTTAGAGCGTCTTGGCTGTCAGGCGGCACTGGCCAACAATGGCAAAGAAGCGCTGGAGAAAGTGGTTCGAGAAGATTATGACCTAGTGTTTATGGACTGCAATATGCCGGTTATGAACGGCTATGACGCTACCAAACAGATAAGGATTTATGAGGGCGATCAAGCTGGCACATTGCCGATTATCGCCATGACTGCCAATAATTCAGAAAATGAAGAACGTATCTGCCGCCATGCCGGTATGAGTGATTTTCTGCCAAAACCGCTAAGTCTGGCTGGTCTCAGGGAAAAGCTGGCTCTCTGGTATGGAGATGAACCCGAGACAGATCATGAGCAGAAACAGCAAGCAGGGCAAAAAGCGGAAGATAAAAACCTCGGCAACCCCCGGGATGAATCTGCCGTGCTAATCCAGCATCCCGCCGCTCAATACAGCGGCCTAAGTTATGACGTCAAAGTGATTGCCTCTCTGCGAGAGGCGGTAGGTGAAGTGGTCTCATCGATGGTTGCCGCTTTTCTCGAAGATACTCCAATCTATATCGGCAAGTTGGCAACGGCCCTTGCTGAAAATAATATCCGCCAAGTGCGGGATATGGCCCACACCATCAGAGGCAGTGCCGCTAACTTTGGTGCCGGAGAGCTGGTCGCGGCGAGCAAGCTCTTGGAGGATAGCGCAACAAGTGAGGACCTAAGTGATGGGGAGCAGCTGCTAAAGAGGATTGCAACGGCCTTTGAGATTTTGGCCGATGACCTCAAGTAGGAAATGTCCCTAGACTCTGAGACCGTCAAGATTCCCACCAAAAATGAAAAATACAACAACATCCTCGTTGTAGATGATGACCGCACTGTGCGCATGGCGCTGGTTGATGCCTTTACGCGGGAAAATTACGAGGTCGAAGAAGCCAATAACGGTATGCAGGCTCTGAACATCTGTAAACGCCATATGCCTGATCTGGTGTTGATGGACGCGGTGATGCCGGAGCTGGACGGTTTTGATGCCTGCCAAATGATTCGCGAGTTGCCTCATGGCAGTGATATTCCGGTATTGATGATTACCGCACTGGATGATGAGCAGTCCATTGTTCGAGCCTTTTCCTCCGGGGCAACGGACTATGTCTCTAAACCGATTAATTTCTCGGTGATCAAACAGCGGGTTGCACGGTTGATCAAGGCCAGCAAAGCCGAAAAGGATGTTAAAAAGCTCGCCTATCACGATCCCTTGACCAGCCTGCCAAATCGCACCTATTTGAAACAGCAGTTGGCGGTCACGGTGAATCGTGCGGCCACTGAAAATCAGCGTTTTGCGATCTTATTTCTCGACCTGGATCGCTTTAAGATGATCAATGACACTCTGGGTCACGATGCTGGAGACCTGTTGCTCAAGGCAGTTGCTGAGCGTATCCGGCACTGTGTTCGCGAAAATGACTTCGTTGCGCGCCTTGGCGGTGATGAATTTACCGTGGTACTCGAAAATATAGCCAGCCTCGATGGTGCCTCCAATGTGGCCGAAAAAATCTGTCGCTCGGTGGCCCGGCCCTTTGGCTTTATGCAACAGAAAATGTTTGTCACCACCAGTATTGGCATTTCTATTTTCCCCGATGATGGGGAAGACGTCAGCGCTCTAATCAAGCACGCGGATTCGGCAATGTTTCGGGCCAAGGAAAAGCGCAATGATTTTTGTTTCTATGAACGGGGTATGGAAGCTGAGATAGCCAAGCGAATGAAGTTGGAACAAGAGCTGCGTAAAGCCATCGAAAGTGATCAGCTAGTGCTGCACTATCAACCCAAAATCGACTTTAAGACCGGCGAACTTGTGGGTGCCGAAGCATTGGTACGGTGGGAGCATCCACTTAAAGGGCTGGTGCCGCCGGATGTGTTTATTTCTCTGGCCGAAGAGAGCGGGCTGATTAATCCGCTGACCGATTGGGTGCTAGAAAATGTCGCCGTACAAATTAAGCGCTGGCTGGATCTGGGTCACAGCTTAGTGCTTGCAGTAAATCTCTCGGTCAAGGATCTGGTGCAGGAAGATCTGCATATCAAGTTAGAGGATTTAATTAAGCGCAATGGCCTACCTAAAAACGTTCTGGAACTGGAGATCACTGAAAGCACCCTGATGGATCATCAAGAACTGATGATCAAAGAGCTCAACAAAAACAAAAAAATGGGTATCACCGTGGCTGTGGATGATTTTGGAAGTGGCTACTCATCGCTCAATTATCTTAAAAAATTGCCCGTTGATGTATTGAAAATTGACCGCTCATTTATCTCCGATATTGAGTCAGACCCAAGTGATAGTGCCATTGTCGCCGGTATTATTGCTCTGGCGAAAAACCTCGGTATGAGCACGGTTGCTGAAGGCGTTGAAACCGAGCCGCAGCGCTATATTTTAGAGCAGCTCGGCTGCGATAGTTTTCAGGGCTATCTGGTGAGCAAGCCGGTTCCACCGGAGCTGTTTGCCGAGCAATTTTTGACCCCGGAAAAAGTCATCTAAATTCACCCCTCGCGGCTCTGCTATGTGATAATGCCGGCCTTAAACAGAGCCAGATATTTTCATGAGCGACTATCTCAGTATTCACCCGGAAAATCCCCAGCAGCGATTGATCGCTAAAGCTGCCGAGATTGTGCGCAAGGGCGGCGTTATTGCCTATCCCACCGACTCAGTCTATGCCATTGGCTGCCATATTGGCGACAAGCAGGCAATGGATCGTATCCGTGCCATTAGGCAGGTGGATAAAAATCACAATTTCACCCTGATGTGCCGTGATCTCTCCGAGCTTGCTAGCTATGCCCGTGTCGATAATAGCGCGTTTCGAAGTCTCAAAGCCCACACCCCAGGGCCGTTTACCTTTATTTTGCCGGCCACCTCTGAAGTGCCGCGCCGACTGATGCATCCCAAGCGCAAAACTATTGGTTTGCGAGTGCCGGATAGCCCCATTGCTCAGTCTCTGCTGGAGGAGTTGGGCGAGCCGATGATGAGTGTGACGCTGATTATGCCCGGGGATGAGTATCCGCTGTCTGACCCCTACGATATCCGTGCCGCCCTTGAAATGCATGTGGATGTATTAATTGATGGCGGCCACTGTGGCCTTGAACCTACCACGGTTGTGGATATGACTGGCCCGGTGCCAGAGATTACACGCCAGGGTATGGGTGATTTCTCCGCTTAATGGATAATCATGATGGCCATAGAGGTCATTGCGGTTATAATTGGGGGCAACTAAATAATTGAGTCCCACTGTGAGCAACGAAGCTTCATCTCTGCAGCAACAATCCCCGGAAGACGACAGTAATAGTGCTGTTGCTTTGGGTGATGCCGTTTCAACTGAAGTACCAGTTGATGCTGCTGAGGTGACTGATTCCACTGAGGGCCAGCCGCTAAACCCATCTCAATCTGAAATGCCTTTCGCTGTCGTTCAGGGTAAAGAACTGAATATCATGCCGAAGGATCTGTATATTCCTCCGGAAGCTCTGGAAGTTTTTCTCGAAGCCTTTGAAGGTCCGTTGGATTTGTTGCTCTATTTAATTCGCCGTCAGAATCTCGATATCCTCGAGATCAATGTGGCGGAGATTACCCGTCAATATATGGGCTATATCGGCCTGATGGAATCTATCCAGTTGGAATTGGCAGCAGAATATTTGGTGATGGCGGCGATGCTCGCTGAAATCAAATCTCGAATGTTGTTGCCCCGTCAGGTGATGGACGAAGACACTGAGGAAGATCCTCGCGCTGAGTTGATTCGCCGACTGCAGGAATACGAGCGGTTTAAAAAAGCTGCTGACGATATTGATGAAATGCCGCGCCTCGGTCGCGACATTCACCAGGCCTCGGCCCATGCCCCAGAGCGCAACCAAGAAGTTCAGCACCCGGATGTGGATATGCGTGAACTATTAACTGCGCTAGCTGAAGTGCTGCGCCGCGCCGATATGTTCGAGAGCCATCAGGTACAGATGGAGAAACTCTCCACCAGAGAGCGTATGACCATTGTCTTGGAGTCCCTGCGCGGTGAGCAATTTGTGCCTTTTGTTAGCCTGTTTAAAAGCTCCGAGGGCAAACTAGGCGTAGTGGTGACCTTCTTGGCCATCATGGAACTGATTAAAGAGTCATTGGTTGAAATTGTGCAGAGCGAAACCTTTGGCCCCATCCACGTGAAAGCTAGAACCTCATGAATGCTGACCTGATTAAAAGAATTGTTGAAGGCGCGCTGTTAGCAGCGGGCAAACCAATGGATATTGCGCGTATTGAAAACCTCTTCGAAGATGAAGAGCGCCCACCTCGAGATCAGATTAGAGCTGCTCTTGAAGAGGTTGAGGCCGATTGTCGCGGCCGTGGTTTTGAATTGATGCAGACGGCCAGCGGTTATCGTTTCCAGGTGCGCCAAGATCTTGCGCAATGGGTCAATCGCCTATGGACTGAGAAGCCCAAGCGTTACTCCCGAGCGATGCTCGAGACTCTCGCCCTGATCGCCTACCGTCAGCCTCTGACTCGAGGTGATATCGAACAGGTGCGCGGTGTTGCAGTGAGCTCGGATATTATCCGAACGCTTCAGGAGCGCGACTGGGTGAGAGTTGTAGGCTTCCGCGATGTACCGGGCAAGCCGGCGCTCTACGCCACAACCAAAAACTTCCTCGACTACTTTAATATCAAAAGTCTCGAGCAGCTGCCGGCACTCAGTGAAATCAAAGACTTTGCCGAGCTCGATCCAGAATTGGAATTGGCGCTCTCTTCAAATGCCGGCAACTCAGCTGAGGGTCCAGAGTTGGTTGCGGCCAATGACGAACAGTCAGTGGATGGTGAAAATTTTAGCCTCGACCAAGAAACTGACGGTCAGAGTGCGATTAACGATGCCCTTAACAACCCATTAGACGATAACCAAAGTCTAGACTCCGACGACCAGGTGAGCAGTTTTAACCATGAGTGAAAAATTACAGAAAGTATTGGCTACTGCAGGATTGGGTTCCCGTCGTGAACTGGAGAAGTGGATCTCCGCAGGCCGAGTTTCAGTCAATGGTTCAATTGCCAAACTAGGCGATCGCGCTGTCCCGGATGACCGCATTTTGGTTGACGGTCGAGTGATTAAGATTGTCACCGACGATAGCCCGAGAGTGCTGATGTACAGCAAGCCCGAAGGCGAGGTCTGCACTACCTCAGACCCGGATGGTCGACCCACCGTATTCGACCGCCTGCCACGTCTATCCCGTGGACGCTGGATCGCTATTGGTCGTCTCGATATCAATACCAGTGGTCTACTCCTGTTCACCAACCACGGTGAACTGGCCAATCGACTGATGCATCCCTCCTATGAAGTGCAGCGTGAGTATATGGCGCGTATTCATGGTGAAGTGGACGAGGCAATGATCAAGCGTCTCACCGAGGGTGTTGTTCTCGAAGATGGTCTTGCCAGCTTTAAGAGTGTCAAAGCCCAGCACGCCCGCAGTTCCGAAGATATGGGTGGACGCAACCGTTGGTTTAAAGTGATTCTGGCCGAGGGTCGGACCCGTGAAGTACGCCGGCTGTGGGAATCTCAGGATGTTGAAGTGAACCGCCTCAAGCGTATTAGCTACGGTCCTATTGAACTGCCATCGATTGTTCGCCGTTCAGATTTTCTTGAGCTGGATCCGAAGCAGGTGGTATCGCTCTTTAAAGCCGTTGCTTTGCACCCGCCGAAATTTGCCGAGCGGCATGTCTTAAAGGATATGCGTGAGCGCAAAGAGAAGAAATTGCGCGCTCGAGGTAATACTTGGAAGTAATGCCGGCTCTTGCACAGGAGAGCCGTTTAAAGTCATCTATCGCTGCGGCTGTGCATCGATAGACTGGCCATTCACCGCCGCACTGTCGGCTCCCAGCAGATACAGATAGGTTGGCATAATCTCTTCGGGGCTAGTCACGGTGCTGGGATTTTCAGCTGGGAAAGCCTGCATCCGCATGCTGGTGCCAGTAGCGCCAGGATTGACCGCATTGACCCGCACCGAACCCAAGCCCTCCAGCTCTGACGCCCAGACCTGAACCATGCCCTCCACGGCGAACTTTGATACGGCATAAGCTCCCCAAAATGAACGGCCAACACGGCCAACGCTGGAGGTAGTAAAAACCACTGATGCACTGTCGGATTTTTCCAGTACTGGCATCAATGCCTGAGTCATTTGGAATGCGGCGGTGACATTAACCTGCATAACCTTGTCCCAGACATCGCTGCGGTAGTTGCTCAGGGGTGTGCGCTGACCGAGAATGCCAGCATTGTGAAGCAGCCCATCGAGACGGCCAAACTGCTCGTCCAGTTGATTGCTGAGAATGTTGAAATCGTCGCTGCTCGCGCCCTCGAGATCCACCGGGTAGATAACCGGCTCAGCACCGCCACTGGCCATGATGCTGTCATAGACCTGCTCTAATTTAGCCGCTGTGCGGCCAGCCAAAATCACTGTGGCACCATGCTTTGCGCAATGCAGCGCGGCGCTTTTGCCAATTCCATCACCGGCACCTGTCACCATAATCACCCGCTCGGCGAGTAATTTTTCAGGGGCTTGATAAGCGGCAATTTCGGCATTGGATAGCATAGTGTTTTCTCTTCTCAAATCAGGTTGTTATGGATATTGGGTGCTAGCTTTAAGTGTCGAGGGTTAGTCCGCAAATAGCAGCGAATGCAACTGCTGGGACTGCTCGACAATCCAGTCCGCCTGCCAGTCTGCAACCACTTGGCCAGCCTCAATATAGCCCCAGGCCGCAGCAA
The DNA here is from genome assembly GCA_029250825.1 of Porticoccaceae bacterium. Lineage (GTDB taxonomy): Bacteria > Pseudomonadota > Gammaproteobacteria > Pseudomonadales > Porticoccaceae > HTCC2207. The sequence continues at coordinate 17,946 of JAQXEN010000039.1, read as the reverse complement.
TATTGCGCGTGCCCGCGGCGCGACCGGCATCGATATCCCGCACATGGTCACCAACATAGAGGCAGTCTTCTGGTGCCGTAGCGATTTCTTTACAGGCCAATAAAATCGCTTCCGGGTGGGGCTTTGGCAGGGTTACGTGGTCGGGGCAGATAACCGTTGCTGCAGCGGCCATAAGATCCAGCTGAACCAGTGCCGCCTCGGTATAGCGCCAGGGCTTGTTGGTGACAATGCCCCAGGGAATATCCCGCGCATGGCACTCATCAAGAACCTCTTGGAGACCGGCATAAAGCGCGGTTTGATCCGCTAGGTTGGCAAAGTAGAGTTCGAGGAATTCTTCCCGCAGCGTCTCAAATTGAGCATGCCCCGGCGCTATATTAAAGCCGCTCTGAATTAACCCCACCGAGCCGTTGGTGACGCTGGTGCGAATCGCAGAGTCCGGCAACGCCTCCCGGCCATGTCGTGCCAGCTGAGTATTCAGTGCGGTGACAAAGTCAGGGGCTGTATCCAGTAGGGTGCCATCCAGATCGAATAGCAGGGCTTTGAAGTCAAGCATAAAAGAATCCGTTATGCGGGCTTGCGCGCGCAGATCATATAATTAACATCGACATCAGTTTCAGTCAGGCGATAGGTCTTAGTTATCGGGTTATAGGTCAGGCCAGTCATCTGATCGATCTCTAAACCCGCTTCACGAATCCAATTTCCCAGCTCCGCCGGGCGAATAAACTTGCCGTACTCGTGAGTACCCTTGGGCAACATGCGCAATACATACTCCACACCAATAATCGCCAGCAGATAGGCCTTGGGATTGCGATTAATAGTCGAGAAAAATAGGCTACCACCGGGTTTGGTCATGGCTGCACAGGCTCGCACCACTGAGCCTGGGTCCGGCACATGCTCGAGCATTTCCAGACAGGTCACTATATCGAACTGCTGTGCATGGCTCTGGGCAAAATCTTCTGCAGTGGATTTTTGATAATCCACCTCAACCCCGGATTCAAGCTTGTGTAACTTGCCTACTGCCAGAGGTGCTTCACCCATATCGATACCGGTAACTATTGCACCGCGCTGAGCCATAGCCTCACAGAGAATGCCGCCGCCACAGCCCACATCTAAGACCTTCTGCTCGGCAACCGGCGCCAGCTTATCGATCCAGTTGGCGCGCAGGGGATTGATATCATGCAGTGGCTTAAACTCACTGTTGCGATCCCACCAGCGGCTCGCCAGCTGTTCAAATTTCGCGACTTCACTGGGATCCACATTGAGTGATGCGGTATTTTCACGGTTGCTTGTTGGCATAAGTACTCGCTAGCTACGACTTGAATTTATGGGTTGGGAAGTTCATTAAGATACTATTTAAAGGGGACTGATCTGGTTACGCCAAGCATCGGCGCGGCGGATCAGGTGTTCTTCATCGAGGGTCACCAAACTGCGCTCGCGCAGCAGAGCTTTGCCCGCCACCCAGCTGTGGCTCACCTGGCTGCCAGCATTGCTGTAAACCAGCTGAGAAGCGGGATTATACAGCGGTTTTTGACTCAGAGAGCTGATTTCCACGGCAATTATATCGGCGCTCTTGCCAGCTTCTAGGCTGCCGATCTGATCGTCCCAGCCCAGAGCCTTGGCACCATTGATCGTCGCCATACGCAGGGCGGCATGAGCATCCAGCGCTGAGGCGTCATCGGCTACTGCTTTGGCTAACAGGGCTGCAGTCTTTAACTCGCCAAATAGATCGAGATCGTTATTGCTTGCCGCGCCGTCAGTACCGATGGCGACATTAATACCGGCATCGATCAATTTGCCCACCGGGCAGAAGCCGCTGGCGAGTTTTAAATTCGACTCAGGGCAGTGCACTACATGGCAGTTATTGTCCTGAATCAGGCGGATATCGCTGTCATCGATTTGGGTCATATGCACCAGTTGTGTCTGGGGCAACAGTACCCCCAAATCATCGAGGCGCTGCAGCGGTCGGTTGCCATAAAGTTTTAATGAATCCGCCACTTCCTGAGCAGTCTCATGGCAGTGAATATGGACTGCCATATCCAGTTCGTTGGCATAGGTGGCAATTCTGCTTAGGGTTTCATCTCCCACGGTATAGGGGGCGTGAGGTGCACAGGCAATTTTAATCAGCCCGTCGCCCTTATAGCTGTCCCGCAGTTGCAAGCCCTTGTGGATATAGTCGTCTGGATCTTTGCCCCCAGCAGTGGGGAAATCGAATACGGTAAAGCCAATCTGGCTGCGCATGCCGCTGCGTTGAACCTGTTCGGCCACAGTGTCGGCAAAAAAGTACATGTCGGCAAAGCAGGTAGTGCCGGTCTTGATCATTTCAGCCATCGCTAGATTGGTGCCATCGGCAACAAAATCCGCACTCAGCACACGGGCCTCCACGGGCCAGATATGTTCTTCCAGCCAGGGCTGCAATGGCAGGTCATCGGCATAACCACGGAGCAGGCTCATGGCCGCGTGACCGTGGGCATTAACCAGGCCTGGCATCAAAATATGGTCGTCCAAATTGACCACCGAAGCGGGATCAAATTTGCTCTGAGCCTCGGCCTGGGGGTAAATGCCGACAATTTTTTGCTGGTCGATGGCCAGAGCGCAGTTTTCAAAAAAGCGGTTCTCCGGAATCACCGGAATAATCCATCGGCTGTTGATAAGTAAATCGATTTTTATGGGCTGCATGAAGCCTCCTGAACGAAGGTTTGGAGTATACCGACTTTTTACTGCGGGTTAAGCTTTGACGTGAGTTTCAGGTCAATAAAAGCGAACCACTACAGGGATATGTATGGTAGAATTCAGGCCTTTAAATAGGCTGCTTTTAGGGCCTACTGGCACGCATTAATGACCGCCTGATAGCGGTTGTTAGCGGATCTAAAATAATAGCGATAAAACTTCAGGGCGCGACGGAAACTTATGGGTGATTTAGCAAAAGAAATTGTTCCGGTAAATATCGAAGATGAACTCAAACAATCCTATCTAGCCTATGCTATGAGCGTGATTGTTGGCCGAGCACTGCCCGATGTGAGAGACGGGCTCAAGCCTGTGCATCGGCGCGCGCTATTTGCCATGAACGAACTCGGCAATGACTGGAACAAGGCCTACAAGAAATCAGCCCGTGTTGTTGGTGACGTAATTGGTAAGTATCACCCGCATGGTGATTCCGCCGTTTACGAGACCATCGTCCGTATGGCTCAGCCATTCTCATTGCGTTATATGCTAGTGGATGGTCAGGGCAACTTTGGTTCTGTGGACGGTGACTCCGCGGCTGCCATGCGTTACACCGAAATCCGTATGACCAAAATCGCCCATGCGCTGCTCGAAGATCTCGAGAAAGATACGGTGGATTTTGTCCCCAATTATGATGAAACCGAACAGATTCCCCATGTTTTGCCTACGCGCATTCCCAACCTATTAGTTAACGGTTCCTCGGGTATTGCTGTGGGCATGGCAACCAATATTCCGCCTCACAACCTTACCGAAGTGGTCAAAGGCTGTCTGGCGATGATCGAAAATCCAGAGATTACCGTCGATGAGTTGATGGAATATATCCCTGGGCCGGATTTCCCCACCGCGGCGATTATCAATGGCCGAGCTGGCATTATTCAGGCCTATCGCACTGGTCGCGGACGCATCTATGTGCGCGCCAAAGCCGATATCGAGGTCAATGAAAAGACTCGCCGCGAAACCATTATCATCACCGAAATTCCCTATCAGCTAAACAAAGCGCGTCTGATCGAGCGTATTGCTGAGCTGGTTAAAGAGAAGAAGCTCGAGGGTATTTCTGAGCTGCGGGATGAGTCGGACAAAGATGGTCTGCGCGTGGTTATCGAAATCAAGCGCACCGATGTTGCCGAAGTTGTGCTGAATAACCTTTTCGCTCAGACCCAGTTGCAGAGTGTATTTGGCATCAACGTTGTGGCGCTGGTCGATGGCCAACCGAAAATTCTCAATCTGCAACAGCTGATCCAGGCATTTTTGCGTCACCGCCGTGAAGTCGTAACACGCCGAACGATCTATCTATTGAAAAAGGCTCGTGAACGCGCCCATACGCTGGAAGGTTTTGCTATTGCGCTGGCCAATATCGATGAAATTATTGCCCTGATTAAGCAGTCCCCCTCAGCTACTGAAGCCCGTGAAGCACTGGTTGCGCGGGGCTGGAATCCCGGCTCGGTGATTCCGATGCTCGATCGTGCCGGAGCTGAAGCGACACGCCCGGAATGGCTCGAAGAGCAGTACGGTCTCCGTGATGGCCAGTATTTTCTGTCTCCAGAACAGGCCAAAGATATTCTCGAGTTACGTCTGCACCGTTTGACCGGTATGGAACACGAGAAAATTATTGCCGAGTTTGCGGTCAAGCTGGAAGAGATTGCCGAGTACCAAGAGATTCTCGGTGATCTGACTCGTCTGATGACGGTTATTCGTGAAGAGCTAGAAGCGGTAATCGAAGAATTTGGCGATGAGCGTCGCACTGAGATTGTTGAATCTCTCCACGACTTGACTATCGAAGACCTGATTACAGAAGAAGACCGCGTTGTCACCATCTCCAACGGCGGCTATGCCAAGACTCAGCCACTCAGCGACTATCAAGCTCAGCGCCGCGGCGGGATGGGCAAGTCTGCAACTGCAGTGAAAGATGAAGACTTTGTTGAGCACCTGCTGGTGGCTAGCACTCACGCAACAATTCTATGCTTTACCAATCTCGGCAAGGTCTATTGGCTCAAGGTCTTTCAGATTCCCGTTGCCGGCCGCAACTCTCGCGGTCGTCCAGTGGTTAACCTGTTGCCTCTCAGTGAGGGCGAGCGTATTAGCTCGATCCTGCCGGTTGAAGAATATAGTGCTGACAAATTTGTGATTATGGCCACTGCCAACGGTACCGTGAAGAAGACCTCATTGGAGCAGTACTCGCGTCCACGTAGTGTTGGTTTGCGCGCGGTGGATCTGGTTGAGGGCGATCACCTTGTGGGCACTGCCATTATTGATGACGACAGCGATGTAATGTTGCTTAGTTCAGAAGGCAAGGCGGTGCGGTTTGCCAGCACCGATGCCCGTTCTATGGGTCGCGTATCCAAAGGTGTACGAGGTATGCGCCTGCCGGAAGGCCACGAAGTTATCTCGATGGTTGTTCCAGAAGAGGATGGCTTCCTGCTGACAGTTTGTGAAAACGGCTATGGAAAACGCACCAAAGTCGATGAGTTCCCCACTAAGGGACGTGGCGGCAAGGGCATGATTGCGATTCAGGCGAGTGAGCGCAACGGGCCACTGGTCGGCGCAACGCAGCTCTTCTCTGGTGATGAAATTATGCTGATTTCGGATCAGGGCACCATGGTGCGAACCCGCGGTGACGAAGTCTCGGTTGTGGGGCGCAATACACAGGGCGTCCGTATTATTCGATTGAAGGATACTGAGAACCTGGTCAGGTTGGCACGTATTGCCGAGCCGGAAGAAGATGAGCTTTTGATTGAAGAGGATGCGGTTGAAGCTGTTTCTAATCAAGAGCCGGCTGATGACGCCACCCCAGCTGATGATGAGTAAGGTTTAAATAATGACTGACAAAAATCCACTGCTCGATCTGCGCAATAAGATCGATGCCATCGATCAAGAGCTTATGGCCAGTATCAGTGCCCGTGCGCGCTGTGCTCAAGATGTCGCCAAGATTAAAAAGCAGCAGGGTGATGAAACCTATTATCGACCTGAGCGGGAAGCTCAGGTGCTGCGCTCAGTGATGGAAAAAAACGACGGGCCTTTAGGTGATGAAGATATGGCGCGTCTGTTTCGCCAGATCATGTCTGCCTGTCTGGCCCTTGAGCAGCCGATTAAAGTCGCCTTTTTAGGACCCGAGGGAACCTTTACCCAAGAGGCATCACTCAAGCACTTCGGTGACTCCGCAATAACCGTTCCCAAAGCCGCAATCGATGAAGTATTTCGCGATGTGCTGGCAGAGTCCTGCAACTACGGTGTTGTACCTGTTGAAAATTCTACTGAGGGGGTGGTCAGTCACACCTTAGACAGCTTTATCGATTCTTCGGTAAAGATCTGTGGCGAAGTAGAGCTGCGCATTCACCAGCACTTTATGATTGGCCCCAACACCAATAAAGACACTGTGACGCGGGTTTACTCCCATGCTCAGTCGTTGGCCCAGTGCCGCAAGTGGCTGGATTCTAACTATCCCAATATCGAGCGTGTGGCGGTTAGCAGCAATGCTGAAGCAGCGCGGCGCGTGCAGGGTGAGTGGAACTCAGCGGCAATTGCCGGCGATATGTCTTGTGAACTCTACGGCCTCGAAAAGCTCTGGGAAAAAATTGAAGATCTGCCAGACAACTCGACTCGCTTCTTAATTATTGGCCGCGAAATGGTGCCGCCCAGTGGCGACGATAAAACCTCCATCGTGGTATCGGTACAGAACAAACCTGGAGCGCTGCACAATCTACTCGAGCCATTCCGGCGTCACGGCGTCGATATGACCCGCCTCGAGTCGCGACCGTCGCGCAACAGCAAATGGTCTTATATCTTCTTTATTGATTTTGCTGCTCATGTGGACGACCCGGCTGCTGCGGCCGTGCTGGCGGAGTTGTCAGAAGATGTAGCGGAACTGAAAATTCTCGGTTCCTATCCGCGAGCAGTTCTCTAAGCGCTGCCTGAGTAGCGCTTAATCACTTTATTTCACTCTGGTCCGTTATATTGCAAACAGCTAAAACAATACAGCCGGTAATTAATCGTCTGGTGGTGATCGGTCTGGGGCTTATTGGCTCCAGTCTCGCCTTGGCCACTCGCAATTCAGGTTTGGCCAACCAGGTAGTGGGTATCTCTCGCCGTTCTTCAACCCTCGACCTCGCCCGTGAGATGGGTGTTATCGATCGTCCGGAGCAGAGTCTTGCGGCTATTGCCCCTGAGCTGGGTGCTGGGGATCTGGTTGTTATTGGTGTGCCAACCCTCACGGTTCCCGCGATTCTCAAAGAGTGCCAAGAGTTACTCTCGGATCAGGTAACAGTTACCGATGTAGCCAGCGTCAAAGGCAGCGTGATCGCCGCGGCGGAAGAAATTTACGGCTACCTGCCAGCGCAGTTAGTCCCGGGACATCCCATCGCTGGTTCAGAAAAGAGTGGTGTCACCGCAGCCAAAGCGGATCTATTTAAAGATCATCGGGTTATCTTGACCCCCCATGCCGCCTCTGGTGAAAACCATGTGCAGATTGTGGAAAAGCTCTGGCAGTCAGTGGGTGCATTGGTGTCCTGTATGGATGTTCAAGAGCATGATGAAGTCTTGGCTGCCACCAGTCATCTGCCGCATTTTCTAGCCTATTCCCTAGTGGATACACTGGCAAGCATGCGCGATAACCGCGAAATTTTTCGCTATGCCGCGGGAGGCTTTCGCGACTTTACCCGCATTGCCGCCAGTGACCCGATTATGTGGCGCGACATAGCACTTGCCAATCGACAGGCAATTCTCAGTGTTCTCGATCAGATTATGGATAACTTCTCTGAGATGCGCAGCGCCATAGACCAAGGCGACGAAACCTACCTGATGGATGTGTTTACGCGAGCTCGCGATGCACGCAACCATTTTGGAAAATCAATTGACCCAAAGGCATTACAACAGACCATGTCAGAAAAAATAATAAATTATAAAGTCACACCCGGCGGCGCCGCTCGCGGTGATATTCGTGTGCCCGGGGACAAATCAATGTCTCACAGATCCATTATGCTTGGCTCCATTGCCGACGGCATGACCGAAGTAACCGGTTTCCTCGAGGGTGAAGACAGTCTCGCAACCCTGCAGGCATTCCGCGATATGGGCGTTATTATCGAAGGCCCAGAACAGGGCCGAGTAGCGATTCACGGGGTTGGTCTGCACGGCTTAAAAGCACCGACCAAGCCACTCTATTTGGGTAACTCTGGCACCTCCATGCGTCTACTGAGTGGACTGCTTGCCGGGCAAACCTTTGATGTTGAGCTCACCGGTGATGAGTCTCTCTCGGGCCGACCTATGGCCCGTGTGGCTGATCCTCTCGCCGAGATGGGTGCCGTGATTGAAACTGCTCCAGGCGGCAGACCACCGATGCTTATAAAAGGTGGCAACAAACTCAATGCAATTGACTATGTCCTGCCTATGGCCAGTGCTCAGGTTAAATCCTGTGTTCTATTGGCTGGACTCTATGCCGAGGGTGAGACCTCAACCGTGGAGCCAGCGCCAACTAGAGATCACAGTGAGCGGATGTTGCGCGGCTTTGGTTACTCGGTGGTCAGTGACGGCAGCAAGGCTTCGCTTAGCGGTGGTGGTTCACTGACGGCAACCCGTATTGATGTGCCTGCGGATATCTCCTCAGCGGCTTTCTTTATGGTGGCAGCAGCCATTACCCCAGATTCCGACATTACCCTGCGTCATGTGGGCGTTAACCCAACGCGGATTGGGGTAATTAATATCTTGCGTCAGATGGGCACCCGTATTGAGCTGTCCAATGAGAAGGAAGTAGGGGGCGAACCTGTTGCCGACATTAGAATCCGTTATGCAGAACTTAACGGCATTGTGATTCCAGAAGATCAGGTGCCACTGGCGATTGATGAATTCCCGGTCCTGTTTGTCGCCGCGGCCTGTGCCAAGGGCGAGACAGTACTCACAGGCGCCGAAGAACTTCGGGTAAAAGAGAGCGACCGTATCCAAAGCATGGCCGATGGTCTTGTAACATTGGGAATCGATGCCCAGTCCACAGCCGATGGTATTCGTATTCAGGGCGGCCAGCTTGGCAGTGGCACTGTCCACAGCCACGATGATCACCGTATAGCCATGGCCTTTGCCATTGCCGGATTGCGTGCAGCGGGTGAGATTGAAATTATCGAATGCAACAATATTGCCACATCATTCCCCGGCTTTGTCGATCTGGCGAGGGCGATCGGTTTGAGCATTGGCGTTGAGACTCAGGAGTCCTAAATGGCCGCCGCTATCGACCCTGTGATCATCACCATCGACGGCCCCAGTGGAGCCGGCAAAGGCACTATCAGTCGCATAGTGGCTAAGAAACTCGGCTTTTATTATCTGGATAGCGGAGCACTCTACCGTCTTTTGGGACTTTCAGCTGTGCGCCACCAGATCAGTGTCGACAGTGAAAAGGGCCTGATGGCCCTGGCTGAGCATATGGATATTCGCTTCGAGACAGAAAGTAATGGCCAGTTTAAAGTCTACCTCGAAGGGGAAGATGTGAGCCTTGAACTGCGCACGGAGGAAACCGGTCTGTTGGCCTCCAAAGTGGCTCAGTTTCCAGGAGTCCGTTTGGCACTATTAAAGCGCCAGCGGATGTTCGCCAGAACCCCAGGTTTGGTGGCTGATGGCCGCGATATGGGCACTGAGGTTTTCCCCGCTGCCGGGTTAAAAATATACCTCACCGCAAGCGCTGAAGAGCGCGCCAATCGACGCTACAAAGAGTTGCTTGAAAAGGGCGAAGATGTTAGTCTGCCCGCCCTCGTGGAGCAGGTGCGCTCTCGGGATGAAAGAGATATGAGTCGCGATGCTTCACCGCTGAGACCAGCAGATGATGCAATTGAGTTAGACACCTCGACCATGTCGATTCAGCAGGTAACAGATCAAGTGCTTAATATCCTGTCTGTTAAAGGCATCAAGTAGTTGATAGTCGTTTAGTAGTTGCAGTACAGAATTTAGAAATTCAACACCAAACGGGCAACGCAGCAATCGCCAGCTTTTATTGCTGTAGGCCTTTATTTTAACTGACCCGTGTAAACTGGCCGCGCGGAAAAAAGAGACTGACCTAGCAGTTCTTCTGTCATGTCTCTGTCAAAAATCAGGTACAAACCATGAGCGAAAATTTCGCAGATCTATTTGAAGAAAGTCTATTAACCGTTGAGATGAACCCCGGCGCCATCATTACTGGCGTAATTATCGATATCGATAAAGACTGGGTAACAGTCCATGCTGGACTGAAGTCTGAAGGTGTTATTTCGATTGACCAATTTTATGACGAGAAAGGCGTACTCGAAGTTGCCATTGGCGACGAAGTACAGGTTGCTCTCGAAGCCGTTGAAGATGGTTTCGGTGCTACTAAGCTTTCCCGCGAAAAAGCCCGTCGCGCAGAATCCTGGATCGAACTTGAAGCAGCCCACAAAGCTGACGAAGTTGTTATCGGCGTTATCAGCGGCAAGGTTAAAGGTGGATTTACTGTTGATGTTCGCGGCTTGCGCGCGTTCCTTCCAGGTTCACTGGTTGATGTTCGTCCACTGCGTGAGATTACTCACCTTGAGAACATCGAATTAGAATTCAAAGTTATCAAACTCGATCCTAAGCGCAACAACGTTGTTGTTAGCCGTCGTGCCGTAATGGAGAGTGCAAACTCTGTAGAACGCGAAGAACTGCTGGCCAACCTCGAAGAGGGCGCATCACTCAAAGGTGTTATTAAGAACCTTACTGATTACGGCGCGTTCGTTGATCTGGGTGGAATCGATGGTCTGTTGCACATCACTGATATGTCCTGGAAGCGCATCAAGCATCCTTCTGAGATGATCAATGTTGGGGACGAGATTGACGTTAAAGTCCTTAAGTTTGATCGCGAGCGTAACCGCGTATCACTGGGTATGAAGCAGATGGGTGAAGATCCTTGGGGCGACATCAAAGGTCGTTACCCAGAGGGCGCACGTGCTAAAGCTAAGATCACTAACCTCACTGACTACGGTTGTTTTGCCGAGTTGGAAGACGGCGTTGAAGGTCTGGTTCACGTTTCTGAAATGGATTGGACTAACAAAAATGTTCACCCATCTAAGATCGTTAATCTGGGCGACGAAGTTGAAGTTATGGTTCTGGATATCGACGAAGAACGTCGTCGTATCTCACTGGGTATCAAGCAGTGTCACACTAATCCTTGGGATGACTTTGCCACTACTATGGTTAAAGGCGACAAGATTTCAGGCAAGATCAAGTCAATCACTGACTTCGGTATCTTTATCGGCCTAGACGGCGGCATCGACGGTCTGGTTCACCTGTCTGATATCTCTTGGAACGAAACTGGCGAAGAAGCTGTTCGCAACTTCAAGAAAGGCGAAGAAGTTGAAACAGTTGTACTCAGCATCGATGCAGAGCGCGAGCGCATCTCACTGGGTATCAAGCAGCTGTCTGACGACCCGTTCAACAACTATGTAACCGAGAACGACAAAGGCGCAATTGTTAAAGGCATCGTCAAAGAAGTTGATGCTAAAGGCGCTACTGTTGATCTGGGTAACGATATCGAAGCTTACCTCAAAGGTTCTGAGCTCTCACGTGACAAGGTAGAAGATGCCCGTCACGAGTTGCAAGAAGGCCAAGAGATCGAAGCTAAGATCATCAACGTTGATCGCAAGACCCGTGCTATTAGCCTGTCTGTTAAGGCTAAAGACGTTGCAGAAGAGAAAGCAGTGGTTAAAGCTCACCGCAAGGTTGAAGCCGACACCTCATCTCCAGCAACTATTGGAGACCTGATCAAAGCGCAAATGGACAAATAATGTTCAGCTGAGATCGAAAAAGGGTGGCTCTGCCACCCTTTTTTTCGTCTGTAAAATGATATTAGGTGATGTTTTGCTTGTATAAATCTAAAACTTCAATAAAATCAAAGAGTAATCTGCAATACCATCTCGGCAATCCATTGGTATAGTTGCAAAGCAAAAATAGTGAGTAAAAACTTCTGAAGGTGTCATGACTAAATCTGAGCTAATTGAAAAAATCTCCGCCAGCCAAGACCAGCTTCCGCCCAAGGATGTTGAACTTGCTGTACGGATGATATTAGAGCGCATGACCCACGCATTGGTGACTAACCAACGCACTGAAATTCGAGGTTTTGGCAGTTTCTCACTTCACTACCGTGCTCCTCGAATAGGTCGCAATCCCAAGACTGGCGATGCCGTTGATCTGAGTGGCAAGTACGTACCCTATTTCAAGGCCGGTAAAGAACTGCGTATTCGAGTAAACGATAGTCTGTAGTTTGTTAGTCTTATGCCTTGTATCTAAGGCCCTCTGTTCCGACCATATTCCGTTGTTATCCCAACCCTCTTACTAGGCTTATTATAATTGTCATCCCGACAGAGTGGAGCAAAGAGGGATCTCGAGATCTCTCACATGCGTTCGAGATGACAGTTGGGGGAGTTTGAGATGACAGTTGGGGGAGTTTGAGGTGACAGTTGGGGGAGTTTGAGATAACCGTTAAAGGCGTTCGAAATAACAGTTAAAGGCGTTTGAAATAACAGTTGAGGGAGTTCCAGAAATTTAATTAGCTCCAACATATACTTTCCCAGTCCCCCACCATATTCTGTTATCCCTTCAGAGCAAAGCGACGAGGGATCTCCCCCAGCCTACCCAGCCCCTGAATAATTAATCATCGACAGCAGCTTAATCGGCACCTCAACCAAAGTCTCAGGCCCGTGGGGAATCTCTCCATCAAAGGTCAAACTATCCCCCGCGGCCATCTCATAAATATGATTGCCATGGCGATAAGATAGTTTCCCCTCCAGCACATAGATAAACTCCTCACCAGGATGCGAGAAAGTCGGAAACACCTCTGACAGATCATCCATCGTCACCAAAAACGGCTCAAAGGCTTTCTTGCTGCCGCGATGATAGGTCAGCAAATGATAGGTATGACCCTTATCCGTGCCTCGGCGCACAACCTCCAAACCCTCTCCAGCCCTAGTAAACTGAGCACCACCATCCGGCCGCTCAAAATCACTGAATAGATTCGAAATAGGTAGACCAATAGCCGAGCAGAGTCGATTCAACGTCTCAAGGCTGGTGGAAACCTGAGCATTCTCAATCTTGCTTATCATGCCCTGACTGATCCTAGAAATACGCGTCACATCGGCAATTTTCAGCCCCTCATCGATTCGCGCCTTCTTAACCTTCATGGCAATAAACTCATCTAAGCCAAACTGTTTATCAGTGATATCGGGCACTAAAACGGCTCCCTTTAAGAGTGTTGGTGGATGACTAGGTTAAAGCCAGACTGATTTAGACAAACCACAGTGATTTAATATTCCCTGTAGGAAATATAGGCTATTAGCCCTATATAAATCAATCACTTAACAATCTATAAGAAATTAGCCAAAAATAAGCCTACGGATAAGAATATTGCTGCTAGACTTTTAATTATTCCTTTTGAGAATAAATAATTCTTATCAAGAAACTTTGAAAGGCATAGGAGCTGTAATCACCATGTGTGGAATTGTAGGACTTTATCTAAAAAGCACAGCACTCGAAGCGCAGATTGGCGAACTGTTTACTCCTATGCTGATTGCCATGACAGATCGCGGTCCCGATAGTGCAGGCTTTGCTATTTATGGTGATGAAGTTCCCCAAGGCTCAGTGAAGCTAACTCTGGCGCACAATAGTCCGGACTATTCTTGGGCAGCTCTCGCAGAAAAAGCCCAAGCCAGCCTCGGCGTTCAAGTGGAATTCTCCCAAAATGCCAACGTTGCGGTTTTTAAATTGGCCACCAGTGCAGAAGTTGCCGAAGACTTTTTCGCCCAGCAAGACCCCGATATCTTGGTGCATAGTGCTGGCCGTTCCATCGAAATTCTAAAAGAAGTCGGTCTGCCTCAAGCGATTGCTGACACCTTTAATCTGAAAGGAATGCAGGGCAGTCATATTATTGGGCACACCCGAATGGCCACCGAGTCATCAGTTTCAACCGAGGGATCCCATCCATTCACCACGGGGGAGGATCTCTGTCTGGTACACAACGGGTCATTCTCTAACCACAACCGCATGCGCGAAGAATTAAAACGTCAGGGAATATGTTGAAAATGAGGTTTTTGTCTCCCGAATGCCTTACCGCAAGATAGGTGGTGCGGCTCATCAGGAAACTGTTCGTTCGGCTAAGCATCTTGATCAGGGTTATGCTGTAGTTAAGACGCGCTTAGAGGGCCTTACACTCCAAAATTTAGAAACCCTGCATGATAAAGAACGTAATTTACCACTTTATACGGCTTTAAAAGAGCAGCTTCAAAGGTTTGGGGGAAAAAGCAAAGAAGCTTTTCAGGAAACATTTTATATGCCAACTGGAGTCAAAAGTAACCAGCTAGGTAAAGTGTGTCCACCAGTGTATAGCGTCAAACTTCGTATACCTATGAATGATGGCGTGCTTATAAATTATGGTATTTCTGCTCACGAAAGTATGATCCGTACTGATGTTTTTGAGAGGAATGGACAGTACTATTTGGTACCCATCTATGTAGCAGATCGTGCCCAACCGGATTTACCAAGTCGTGCTATTACCGCCGCAAAGGCTAAAAAAGATTGGCCTATTATGGATGATAATTATCGATTTTGTTTCAGTCTTCATCGTAATGATTTAATTGAAATTAAGCACAAGAAAAAGGGTTTATTACTCGGTTATTATTCAGGTTGTCACAGTAATACCGCGGCAATAAATATCACTTACCCCGATAGATCATTACCATCTCGTGAAAATAGTTGGATCAGTAAAACGAAGCTCACCAAGATGCGTGAAAAAGGTGAGAGGGAAATTAAAGGAATTGGAGTAAAAGCGGGACTCGAGCATTTTCACAAATATGAGGTCGATATGTTAGGTTCTATTAGCCGAGTTCGATGTGGGAGCGATCGTCTTGGGTTGGCATAATCTGCTCATCACAAAAACCGCTCGACTCTCAGTGAAGCGCTCCCAATTCCATTGTGAGCAAGATGGTCAAGCGCTGACAATACCGCTAGAGGATATTGCCTCTATCACACTAGAGTGTTTAAAGACGACGCTTACTGGAAGTTTGCTTTCGCAGCTAGCTGCCAACAACATTCTGATGTTGACCTGTGATGAACAGCATCATCCTAATGGTTTGCTACTGCCAATATGTCAGCACAGTAGGCAGTTATCTGTTTTGAAATTACAAATTGAAATTAGTAAGCCATTTAAAAAACGCCTGTGGCAGAAAGTGGTTTGTCAAAAGATCATCAATCAGGCAGGTGTTTTGAGTTGGCAAAAAGTGGCCGGGGTTAATCGTCTATTTCACCTTGCAAAATCAGTCAATTCGGGTGACCAGAGCAATTGTGAAGCCACAGCTGCAAGACTCTACTTTTCCTCATTATTTACTGATTTTAAGCGTCATGATGATGGATATATTAACGCCGCGTTGAACTATGGATATTCTGTTGTTAGGGCTGCTATCGCCAGAGAATTAACTGCTTTTGGTCTACACCCTGCTTTAGGAATTCATCATACAAATGAGCTCAATAGCTTCAATCTCGCTGATGACCTGATAGAGCCTTTTCGAGCAATTATGGATAGTTGGGCGATTGGTATAATTGGTCTGACTTCCGCAGATGGGGCCGTAACCACTGACTTTGGAGAGCTGTTGGGACTATCTAAGGACGACCGGGCGTCACTAACGCAGGTTTTACAGCTGCAGGTGAGAATTCAAGACGAAAACCATACTCTGCAATCTGCAGTCCGGTTATGTGTCAAAAGTTTAGTTTCCGCTTTTAAGAACAAAGAGATTGAACTTCTGAAACTTCCTGAGCCTTTGTTTCCACCTGCGCTTAAAGCGTTAAGTTGATGTGAGATTTCCATGTATTGTTGGAAGCAGAAATTCATGCGACTAATTGTATTTTTTGACTTGCCGGTTACTGGTAAACAAGATCGGCGTAATTACATGAGATTTAGAAGTTTTTTATTGAGAGATGGATATAACATGCTGCAGTTTTCTATCTACAGTCGATTGTGTAATGGACTTGAAAATGTAGAAAAACATCTGAAACGAATGGAAAGTGAATTGCCCCCAGAAGGGTCTATTAGAACACTTGTGCTTACCGATAAGCAGTTTTCTCGGATGCGTTTATGGGTAGGTGAAGCGACAATTCATGAGAAAAAAGTGAATTCTCAGCAGTTGGTATTGCTATAAATGATCAATTTTTATCACAGTAACCCACTGATATTGTTTTTAATATCAGTGGGTTATGTGGTTTGTAGTATAGCCTGACGGAGTGGGATCGGAAGCTACAACTCATTCACGCCCGAGCATCAAGCTAATGCAAGTATAGCCTGACGGAGTGGGATCGGAAGCTACAACGGGCTGGACAACTCGAATGAGTCTTCCTTGAGTATAGCCTGACGGAGTGGGATCGGAAGCTACAACTCGGCGGCAGCGTTGGGGTTTGTTTTGGTGAGTATAGCCTGACGGAGTGGGATCGGAAGCTACAACCTAGCCGACGCAACCCAGTACTACACCTATAGTATAGCCTGACGGAGTGGGATCGGAAGCTACAACCAGGCAGGCGCCGACCAAGCCAATATTTTGAGTATAGCCTTACGGAGTGGGATCGGAAGCTACAACCAGGCAGGCGCCGACCAAGCCAATATTTTGAGTATAGCCTTACGGAGTGGGATCGGAAGCTACAACTAAAGTTCCGCCTTGAATAACGGTATTGCTAGTATAGCCTGACGGAGTGGGATCGGAAGCTACAACTGCAGCACCAGCCATAGTTCGGCGAGCTGAAGTATAGCCTGACGGAGTGGGATCGGAAGCTACAACGAAATCTTGAGGGGTGAAATTACAGACTAGAGTATAGCCTGACGGAGTGGGATCGGAAGCTACAACTAGTCTTAGCCAAGTCAGACAAAATAGATCAGTATAGCCTGACGGAGTGGGATCGGAAGCTACAACAGAGTAAATGCATCGCCAACCTCAAAGTCAAGTATAGCCTGACGGAGTGGGATCGGAAGCTACAACCCAAACTCGCGAACACCCTGCACCTCGTCAAGTATAGCCTGACGGAGTGGGATCGGAAGCTACAACGAGTTAGCTGTCCAGTCTTGGCTCATCTAGAGTATAGCCTGACGGAGTGGGATCGGAAGCTACAACGCTATGGGGATATCTCAGTACACCGCGCTAAGTATAGCCTGACGGAGTGGGATCGGAAGCTACAACTAAACCGTTAGCCAATGCTCGGGTAGTTAAAGTATAGCCTGACGGAGTGGGATCGGAAGCTACAACACCAGTGGGCTGGGAATAGCTGACTTTGTGAGTATAGCCTGACGGAATGGGATCGTTTCCGTCGCAATCGAATGGATATCCCGCTTGCAGAGATCGTTAGATCCCTCAACGCTTTGCTCTGTCAGGATCACAAGTGGGGAGCTCACCCAAACAACGACTTCAACGCCGCCAATGACTCCTCACCCTTAGCCTGATTCTCTTCCTTACTCATCTCAACACCACCGCCAATCCGCACCAGATCATCCTCCGGCAACTCATCTACAAAGCGACTCGGCGTAGTTGGCGAGGTATCCCCAAACTGCGTCCGCTGTCTTGCACTGGTCATAGTCAGCGTGCGCTGCGCCCGTGTAATACCCACATAGGCAAGACGCCGCTCTTCTTCAATTGCGCCACCTTCAACACTGTTTTTATGGGGCAGAATATCTTCCTCCATACCCACCATAAACACATGTAAAAACTCTAACCCCTTGGCTGCATGCAGTGTCATCAGTTGGACTTTATCATCCGCCGATTCTTCTTTTTCGCGGTCTAGCAGATCTCTGAGGATCAGTTTGGAGATGGCATTTTCAATTTTAGTGTCGCCTTTCTCTTCGTCTGTGGGGGTCTCATCGTTCTTTAGCACCTGTGCCAATTGCTTGAGCAAAAACTGCACATTGTCCCATCGCTTGTGAGCTACATGGTCGCTGCTGGCGTTTTGCTTTAGCCAGTCGAGATATTCGATATCGTCGAGCATTTCATTGATGGCTTCAATGGGTTTGCCGTTATAGACATTGCGATTGATATTTTGCACCCAGTGTTTAAAGCGTTTTAGGCGCTCCAAACTATTGGCTGGCATGGTGGCGGTGAGGCCGACTTCGTCGATGGCGTCGTAGAGTGACAAGGTGCGTTTATTGGAATACTCACCAAGTTTTTCTAAGGTGGTAGGGCCTATCTGTCTGCGCGGGGTGTTGATAATTCGCAGCATGGCGTTGTCATCGTCTGGGTT
>JAQXEN010000045.1 GCA_029250825.1 Porticoccaceae bacterium | reverse complement strand
GAGTCTGACCGGTGGCAAGATCGAAGGCTATGAAATTCACTGTGGCGCGTCCGCCGGCAAGGCCTTAGAGCGGCCAGTGGCAACCCTTGATGATGGCCGCACCGATGGCGCGATCTCAGGGGATAATCAGATTCTTGGCACCTATCTGCACGGGCTTTTCGATCACCCGGATTCCTCTGCTGCACTCTTGGCGTGGGCTGGGTTAAAAACGACTCAGGTAGTTGATCAGCGAGAAATTCGCGAGATGCAGCTCAATCGTTTGGCGGCAGCCTTGGAAGAGCATCTAGACTGTGGGCCGCTGTTCCCAGAGCATTTTAAGCTTAAGGAAGCTGTAGGTGAATAATTTTATGATACAACGATCTAAGCTATGGCTCGCGGCAGCCCTAGCAATTTTAATGATAATTACTCGGAGTAATTTTTTTGACTGGGCGACAGTGCTACCCAGCGCCTCATTGGCGATTTTCTTTTTGGTCGGCTTCTATCTGCGCAGTTATCTCTCTTTTATCGCTTTCGCCGCCCTGGCCTACGCCTGTGATTATTGGGTGCTAATTGTCGGCGGTGAGGGCTGCTTTACCTCTGCTTACGGGTTTATTTTTGCCGGTTATTTTCTCCTTTGGCGCAGTGCTAAATGGGCTGGGGAACAGTATGGTCTGGGACAATTGTCAGATGGAATTAAAGTTCTCGTGGTGGCGCTGTTATCGATCAGTGGCGCATTTTTGATTTCCAACGGCAGCTTTTACGCTTTCTCCGGCAACTTCAGTGACCTGAGTCTGATCGATTACAGTGCTCGGGTTGTGGGTTACTACTTTACCTATTTAACCGATCCATTGATCTACTTGGGTCTTGCGGCTTTATTTCATAGATTGGCCAATCGAATTCAATCCACAGCATTGGAGATCAGTGAGTGACTGCTTCCGACCCCCTTAATTACACAGCTGAGGTTAAGTTACCTGAGCGCATTGTCTGCATGACCGAAGAAACCACTGAGTGGCTCTATCTGCTGGGGGAAGAGTGGCGCATTGTCGGCATCTCAGGTTTTACTGTTCGGCCACCCAGGGCGCGTAAAGAAAAGCCCAAGGTATCGGCTTTTACCTCTGCCAAGATTCACAAAATCCTCGAGCTGGAACCTGATCTAGTCATAGGTTTCTCCGATATGCAGGCGGAGATTGCCGCCGATTTAGTGCGCGAAGGCGTCACTGTGCATATCTGCAATCAGCGCTCGGTGGCAGAGATTTTTTCTACCCTGCTAATGATTGGTTGTATGGTGGGGGCGGAGCAAAAGGCCCGGGAATTATTGGGGCAGTATGAAGCCCGTCTCAATGCAGTACGGCAGGCGGCAGAGGCTTTGCCACGCCGCCCCAAGGTCTATTTTGAGGAGTGGGGCGACCCGTTGATCAGCGGTATTCGCTGGGTCTCCGAGTTAATTGAAATTGCCGGCGGTGATGATAGCTTTGCTGAGCTATCGGTGCATGCTGACGCCAAGAGTCGCATTATTGGCGATCAGGATAGAGTGGTTGCCAAAGCCCCAGATATTATTATCGGCTCCTGGTGTGGGCGCAAATTTGCCACCCATCAGGTGGTGGCCAGATCGGGTTGGGATAGTATTCCTGCGGTTATTCACAACCAGCTTTATGAGGTAAAGTCTGCGGATATTTTACAGCCGGGGCCGGCGGCACTGACCGATGGAATCGACCATCTGCAGCGTATTATTCATCAATGGGGTGCCCTGCAAAACGAACAGCAGCGAGGGGAAAAGGCCTAGTGAATAGTATCGTCCAGAATAATTACTGCGACGATATTGTTGCACGCAGATTATTTGCGGGCGTTGTCCTCAGTAAAACAGCGGAGTATATACATCTGGAATTCGCTCAGCCGCGCCGTGCGCTAAGCTCTGCGGTATTTAATGGCGGCCTCTGTTGGGCCAGTCACTGGCTCAATTACAAAGTGCCGCTGAATTGCCCATTAGACGTTGAAGAGCCCGTGGTGACTTTAGAAAATTATGCGCGCAATAAAGGCTGGCAGGGTGATACCGTCGGTATGATGACCGCAGCCTCAATGAATTCTCTGCGCATTCATGCCGCTGAGATTGAAGGAGAGCACATTGTCGTTATCTCTACTGCTGGTATTAGCAACGCTCTGCGCGCTGGCGATAGTGCGGACTATGGTCTGCACCAACAGGTGGTCAGGGAAGTGGGAACCATCAATACGGCCATTATCACCAGCGCCACGCTCTCCGATGCGGCCATGGTGGAGACACATATGATTGCAACTGAAGCCAAGGCTGCGATATTTCAGCAGTTGGGGATTAAAAGCACGGTATCCGAGACTATAGCCACGGGCACCGGCACTGATGCCAGTCTGGTGGTGAGCGGCCACAGTGCAACCTCCATTCGCTTTGCCGGTAAACA
>JAQXEN010000025.1 GCA_029250825.1 Porticoccaceae bacterium | reverse complement strand
TTTCACCCAGGGCTTCAATCCAGCCGAGCAGCTCAATACAGCGAACGATTATTAAGGCGGGGATCATGATTTTCATCAGGCTTGAGAAAATCATCCAGACTTCGGTTAGCCAGTCTTGGATAGCTTTTTTAAGAATGGTTTGATTTTTGATAGTTAGCCAGCTTGTCACGATTTTTTCTCGAATAGACTCAGGTTGGTATACGCGCAATGAGCCTGTGATTCTATGACTTTCTGCAGACCGCTGTCACGCCGGAAGCGCCACTTAGTACCTACAAGATTGAATTATTCTTATGGTAAAAGTATATGCTTGAATTGTTAGGAATGCGCTATATGAAGGATTATAAGAAAGTCGACTGCGTTAAGTAGAAAGATGATCCAGAATCCTCGTGCAGAAGGTGGCCTCTAAATCTGAGTGTCGATTTCAACACTGCATTTAGCTTCCCTTAAAGAATCCCCAAATGCCAAGATCAAAGAATCTCCGCTGGATTATGTTGGTCAAGGAATTTATCCACTTCTTTCAGCAAGGCCAAGCGAGTTTCAGTCCTTGATAGCCAGTGGTCTTCACCTTTTAATGTGACAAATTCGACGGGTTTATCAGCTTTTTTAAGCGCTTTGTACATTGCAGTACTTTGTCTAATGGGCACAACGGTATCGTCCTTGCCGTGGATCAGCAACACCGGGGCTTCGACGCTATTAGCAAAATTAATCGGTGAAATGGCAGTGAGTTTTTCCCTTTGACTTTTTGGATCTCCGATAATATTTTCCCAATAGCTAACTACCCAATGATTGCGGCCATGCTTAGCTTTTGCTGACCTAAGTATTTGGGGCAGGTCAGAAACACCGGCGATTGAAATCACGCAGCGCTATAAGTCCGGCGTAAAAGCGGCTCCTGCGAGGGCTGAGTAGCCGCCATAAGAGGCGCCCATAATACAGACCCTTTCTGGGTCAACATAGCCAGCTTGAACTAGTGCAGCCACGCCGTCAGAAACGTCATCTTGCATCTTTTGGCCCCATTCCCCGGCGCCTCTATCATGGAGGGCAAACCCAAAACCTGTTGATCCTCTGAAATTAGGTTGCAATACGGCATAGCCTTTAGCCGCTAGATACTGTGCTAACCAATCAAAGCGTAGGCTGTCATGAGTCGCCGGACCGCCGTGTGGCAAAGCGATTAAGGGTAGATTTGTTCGCTTACTGGGGTCTGTTGGTAGAGTGATAATCGAGGGTATTTTCATACCGTCACGGGCGCTAAGATTAAGCGCTTTGAGTTCGCCAATAGACCTGACAGCCGGGTATTCGGAGACAAGATTGTAGAGCTTAGTTTGGGCTCTATCGAACAGCTTGTAGGCGCCTGCACCCTCATTGCCGCTAACGCTAATCAACCATTTATTATTG
Source organism: Porticoccaceae bacterium (assembly GCA_029250825.1). Taxonomy (GTDB): domain Bacteria; phylum Pseudomonadota; class Gammaproteobacteria; order Pseudomonadales; family Porticoccaceae; genus HTCC2207. The sequence continues at coordinate 67,023 of JAQXEN010000025.1, read as the reverse complement.
TCTGCAGTCTTTCCATGAACGTTAACGCTACTGTATGAAAAGTGGTCAGCGAGGATAGAATAACTTTCATTATCTTCTGCATTGTTAAATTCATAACTAGGAGTAAAACCGCTGTACTTTACTGCGATTAATGTTTGGTTAATGTCAGTTTCCAAATCACCAACATCTGTGCCCTCGCGAACATAAAGCGGTCCTTGTATATCACCGTCTTTAAGCGACATGGAGAAAACAGCTAGGTTATTGCCGTCACCCGAGAGGAGGAGTAGTCGACTGCCATCATCGGAAAGGGCTTGCAGGGTAAATTCAGGGATAGGCGTTTTATAACTGTAAATGGTCTGCCAATTTCCAGAGACATTGGAGTAGATTTCATGGTTTTGGGTACTTGGATTATAGTCTTCCCTAGCGAGTACCTTGCCGGTGCCATCAACAAACCATTGTATGGTTGAACTGTTACCTTTCGCATGAACCTTACCTCTGCCGTTCTTCAGACTAACCCTGTATAGATGATATTTCGGTGTAACGCCAAACCGCCCAGCGTAAGCTGGCATATACAATTCCCTGGAATTTTTATTAAAACCGACGATTAGACCAAGCCCCTCTTGCGCTGGAAACAGCCCCTTTGAATTGCTCAGTAGAACTTTAATTTTTTTGGTCTTTAAGTTGTAGACGAAGGCTGAGCTACTTTCCCAGCTCCCTTTAACTTGCATCATTCGCGTATGTTTTGAGCTTTCCAAAACAACATGCTCATTGCTGACAAAATGGATGCCGCGGGCTTTGTATTTGTCCGCATTAAAACCGCCAGTCAGCTCTAATGTCTGCGCGTTCATGATGACAAAGAAGTCCTGATTGCCTTGTCTTTGTATTAGGGCGTAATGTTTTCCATCAGGTGATATCGCTAGAGACCTATACTCTGGTAGCTGGCCATAATGACTAATATTCGGTTGGTCTGAGCTGGCTGAGGCAGAGAGGTCTTTTGCATTGAGTATCTGTGCGCCGCATAGACATCCAAAAAGGGTAAGGTAGACGCCAAAATTGAGTAACCTAGAAATCATTGAATGCCCCGTTTTTCTATGTAATTGTGAATTAAACTAACGGTAAAGAGTTTAAAAAGCAAATCTTTGGGTGGTTGGGATTGTAATGACAGTATTTGGTACTGAGAGAGGTGGATCTTTATTTACGGCGGGATAAACCGAACCCTCTAATACTAGAGGGACTCACCTAGTCTTGTAAAAAAAGCGCACCGCCCTAAAGTGCGTTCTGCGCCGCTTCGCGGCTTGTGAACCTGAGCATTAAACTCAACCCCGCGAGGATCCGGCAAATAAAAAATCCCCCACAGGTTATGGTGAATTTATCGGTTTGGGGCGTTAATTTATCGCGGGATGATTCGGCCTTTGGCCTCACCTCTTCGAGGCCGCCCTAAAGTGCGTTCTGCACCGCTTCGCGGCTTGTGAACCGGAGCGTTAAGCTCACTCCCACTAATCTCCGGCAAATAAAAAACCCCCACACGTACGTGTGAGGGTTTTTTATTTGGTGGAGCCTAGCGGGATCGAACCGCTGACCTCAACACTGCCAGTGTTGCGCTCTCCCAGCTGAGCTAAGGCCCCAAAAAGGAAGCCGCATAATAGGGATGACCTTGGGCCAAGTCAAGCCTGTTTTCGCGGTATAAAGGGCTTTCAGCCAAGTTGCTGATATTCCTTTTCCAACTTCTTGAGTTTCTTTTTGCCTATACCACCAAGTAGCTCTATGGCATGACGTAATCTAGCTCTGGACATATCGGCGCCGAGCAGGTTCATGGAGTCCATTACAGAGATCGACGCGCTGCTGCCGGCGATAGCGATAAATAAGGGTGCCAGGAAGGGTTTGAGTTTAATGTCCATGCCGTCGGCCACTGCTTTTAGGGCATTGAAGATATTGTCTCGGTTCCATTGCTGTACAGATTCTAGGCGCCAAAGGGCGAATTGCAGGACTTCTATAAGGCGTTCGTCCTCTATGCCAGCACTACGCAAATCCTCGGCGCTAATAGGTAACATCCCAGAAACCAGATAACTGCCGAGAGGTGCTATATCAGAGAGGGTTTCCATACGCTGTTTGGCGAAGGGCAGGAAGGCTTTTAAGGTATCGCGATTGAGTGCCCATTCCTGCAGGCGATCGGCGAGCTGGTCATCGGTAAGTTCTTCGCGTATCCATATGCCGTTTAGCCAGCTGAGTTTCTCTACATCGAATACCGGACCACCCAGAGACACGCGCTGAATATCAAAGACCTCAAGCATTTCGGCGAGGGTGAACTTCTCCCGCTCATCGGGCATCGACCAACCCATGCGGCCAAGATAGTTAAGCAGTGCTTCGGGCAGATAACCCATGCGCTGGTAGAAGAGGATGCTGGTGGGGTTTTTGCGTTTTGACAACTTGCTCTTGTCGATATTGCGCAGCAGCGGCAGGTGACAGAACACCGGCGTGTCCCAACCAAAGTATTGATAGAGCAAAATATGCTTGGGTGCTGAGTTAATCCACTCTTCACCACGAATCACATGACTGATTTTCATCAGGTGATCATCGACCACATTGGCCAAATGATAGGTGGGCATACCGTCGGCTTTAAGCAATACCTGTAGGTCGATCTGAGTCCAGTCGATGCTAATTTCGCCGCGTAACATATCGTTAAACACACATTGGCCCTCGCGGGGCACATTCATGCGCACAACATGGGATTCATTGTTGGCCAGTCGCTGGTCGATCTCGGCTTGCTCTAGATGCTGGCAGTGTCCGTCGTAGCCTATTGGTTGCTTTTCTTCCATCTGGGTTTTACGCAGTTGGTCTAGGCGCTCGCTGGTACAGAAACAGCGGAAGGCATGGCCGCTATCTAATAGCTGGTCTGCGTGCTGGCGATAGATATCTGAACGCTCGCTCTGGCGGTAGGGGCCGTGGGGGCCGCCATTGTCTGGACCCTCGTCCCATTCGAGGCCCAACCAGTGCAGAGCATCAAGGATAGATTTTTCTGATTCCGGGGTTGAACGCACCTGATCAGTGTCTTCAATACGCAGTAAGAACTGGCCCCCCTGACTGTGGGCAAAGGCCATATTAAACAGGGCAACGTAGGCTGTTCCAACGTGGGGATCGCCGGTGGGCGAAGGGGCAATACGGGTGCGAACGGTCATTTAACAATCCAAGTAAAAAGCAATGGCCCATTATACGTTTTACACGGGGGGCTCTGTCACTATCTGTTGGCTCCGAAGACTAAATAAAAAAGTCAGAAAAAAGGTCAGAAAAAAGGTCCAGATAAAAAGGTTAGATAAAAGACCTAATAAAAAGGCCAAACAAAAAGCTCAATAAACCGTCAGGCAGCCCTGATTCAATTTGCTGCCACTGGGCTCCTTGCAAGATTAACCAGATCGATCAGTTGGCAGTATAGATCCACTGCTTTTATCACTCAGAGTCCTCTGTCCTCTTTATTTCCCTCTACTCTTCTCTCCCGTTATGGGGGTATCGGATGTCTGACCAGTTCCGTTTCTACTGATTTACTGTGACAGCCCAACCATCGTTTATAACAGTAGCTATGCCAGTTTTACAGCACGGGTTAGGTTGAGGTGGGATTAGGTTAAAGATGGCTTGGGGTAGTGCTTAGGATAGTGCTCAAGAGCACGATTGGATTGAGAGCATCACAATGAATACTTATATAATGCAGAAAAGATCAGTGCCCTTATATGGCTTGATAAAGCTGGTGGGCCTAGTGGCGCTAAGCATAAGTGGGAACAGTTATGGGGTTGCCTTCCCAGTTTCCGAGGAATTGCTTCTCGAGGTGCAGACGCAGCATGGAGTGGCGGCAGAACAGCGCTTGCGGGATTGGCAGCAGATTATTGATCTGTCTGAGCCGCGCGATGATATGGAGAAGTTGGTGCAGGTGAATGGCTTTATTAATCGGGCCCATCAAACCACTCAACAGCGGCAGCGATCCGATCAGCGGATTAATCCACTGCAGTTTCTTATTTATCATGCTGGCGATGGTCAGAGTTTCGCCATGACCAAGCTGTTTACTCTTCACAAGATGGGCATGTCCCTCGCAAAGCTGCGGATTGGCTATGTTCGGATTCGGAATAGGTTGCAGGCAGAAACGGCTCAATTTACAAGCCCGCAACTCCACACTGTTCTAGTTTATTTCTCGACTCCGGATGCTGAGCCATTAATTCTCGATAATTTGGATAAGCGCATCAGGCCGGCATCACAGCGCACCGATCTCGTGCCAGTCTATCTGTTTGAGGCGCGAGATATTTTATTACCGGATGTACACTCATCAATACTGCCGATTGAAAATCCCCATTATGTGGAGAAGTGGCAGAATCTATTGCCAAACCTCAGATCAGTTCATTATTAGTTTGGCAGTTAAGCTCTATTCAACGGCTATCCGAACGTCAGCCTAACGCGCCACTACTCCGCAGTGCTGCGATAGCGTCACTGTCAAAACCCAGCTCATCTAATATCTCAAGCGAGTGTTGGCCAATGGCGCCACCGGATGTGCCGTACTTGGGCGATGATTTGGATAACTTTAGGGCGCTGCCAACCTGACGCTGACTGCCACCGGTAGGTGTTTTCACATCGACAATCATGGCCCTCTGGGCCGCATCTTGAAACTCGCAGGCTTCTGGGAACGTCAGCACCGGCTCGACACAGGCTTCTTTTTCTCTAAAAATCTCACGCCACTGGGCCAGTGTTTTACACGCAATAATCTCATCCAAATGCGCTCTCAGAGCTTGCTGACTCTCGGGATCCTGCTGATTGCCCAGGGCCAGTAAACGATCGTCTTCTAGGGTCTCGCAGAGCACTTGGAAAAACTGAGGCTCTAAGCTACCAATCGACAGATAGCGGTTATCTGACGTCCGATAATAATCGTAAAAGCTGCCGCCGTTTAGGGACATTGAACCAGAGGTGGGCTCCACTCCAGCGCCGAGATAGGTGGAGCCAAATAGGGCGTTAAGAGAGAACATGGCATCAGTCATACTAATATCAATCTGCTGGCCCTCACCGCTGATATGACGCTGATTGACCGCCGCCAGAATACCGATTACTGCATGCATCGAGCCACCGGCGATATCCGCCACGGGCATGCCTATAATCGGTGTGCGGTCACCGCCGCGCCCAGAGTAGCCATTGAGCCCAGAAATCGAGAGGTAATTATTATCGTGACCGGCGCGATCGCGATAGGGCCCAGTCTGACCATAGCCGGTCACCGAACAGTAAATAAGCTTGGGATTGATCTCCAAAAGCTGTTTATAGCTCAGACCCAGACGCTGCATTACCCCGGGACGAAACTGTTCAATAACAATGTCATAGTCCTCGACCAAACGCTTGGCTATAGCCACCGCCTCGGGATTTTTCAGATCCAGAGCAATTGAGCGCTTATTGCGATTAAGTGTGCCGTGGGCAGTTGACTGACCGTCCGCAAAGGGTGGCATGCTGCGCAGCATATCCGGGCGAGTTGGAGACTCAATGCGCAGCACATCGGCACCCATATCAGCCAACATCATGGTGGCAAAAGGACCGGGTACCAGAGTGGTAAAGTCGAGAATTTTAAGATTTTCCAGAGCGCGCATAGTCTCAGTCCACTAGTCGATTATTATTAGAATTATTTAGTGCTATCACGCTTACATTATTGCCACAATCCGCTGCTCAGTGCCAGTTTTTGCAGTCATTAGTCGGTGCTATTGCATTCCTCTATCCACCAGTCAGTGGCAATTGTTTTATGGCGGTTTTTGGGTAGCACAAAATAAAAGGTTCGAGTCATATCCCGTTTCGGTAACGTCAGTGGCACTAGCTCGCCGCTCTTAAAATTATTTTGCAGCACAATCTCGGAGAGGCAGCCAATACCAAGTCCTGCTTCTACGGCCTTTTTAATCGCCTCATTGTGCTTAAATTGCAGGTAAATATCGAGCTTGGGCATCAGCCCAGCCAAAGCGCTGTTAAATGTGTGTCGCGCTCCGGACTCAGGCTCTCGGAGAATCCATCTGGCTGACAGAATATCGGCATCGGTGAGGTGCTGTTTTTTTGCCAGGGGGTGAGAAGGGCTACAAAAAACCACTAGGCGATCTTCGCGCCAGGGAATCAACTCCAGATCTCGATGCTGTATAGCACCCTCAATCATGCCGATATCCACCTCATAGTTGGCCACCTGAGCCGCGACATCAGAGCTGTTGGCAACATTGATATCCACTTGGGCTTCCGGATGACGGGCCAGATAGCCGGCCAGATAGCTCACCGCCAGATGATTGCCAATGGTAAAGCTGGCGCCCACTTTAAGGTGGCCAATATCACTGTGGCCCTGAAGCGCCTGCTCAAACTCTTTGGCCTGAGCAATTAGTACCTCGGCCTTGGTGCGCAGTGTTTTGCCCACCTCATTGAGCTCGAGTTTTTTGCCGCTGCGATTAAATAGGCTGATATTAAAGGCCTGTTCGAGGGTCTGCAGGGCCGAGCTAGCCGCAGACTGAGACATATGTAGCTGTTCCGCGGCTTTGGATATATTTTCATAGCGGGCGATACTGAGAAATATCTGTAGTTGCCGAAGGCTGTATTTCATTTTGTTTACCTAGCAATAGTTATCGATTTAATCGATTATGATAAACATAATATCCTGTTTTACTTATATATTTAAAGCTTCTAATATCGTTGCTCTTAACCTAAGGAAAGGAACCCTCTCATGGCTGAGCAAAAATCGACAAATGTAACCTGGCACGACGGCGATATTACTATTGATGATCGCAGTGCACTGCTGGGTCAGAAGGGCGCAACCCTGTGGTTTACAGGGCTTTCAGGTAGCGGTAAAAGTACCGTTGCTGTGGCGCTGGAAAAAGCACTGTTCGAGCGCGGCAAGCTAAGCTATCGACTGGATGGTGACAATATCCGCCTTGGGATCAATAAAAATCTCGGCTTCTCGGCTGAGGATCGCACGGAAAATATTCGCCGCATTGGAGAGATCGCCAAGCTATTTGTCGATTCCGGTGTTATTGCACTGTCGAGCTTTATCAGTCCCTATCGTGCCGACCGGGATCAGGTTAGGGCGCTACACCTTGAGTCTAATTTTGCTTTTATTGAGATTTTTGTCGACTGCTCTCTCGCGGAAGCTGAGCAGCGTGACCCTAAAGGTCTGTATAAAAAAGCCCGGGCCGGAGAGATTAAAAATTTTACCGGTATCGATGATCCCTACGAAGCGCCCAATGGCCCAGAGATCCATCTGCACACCGATCAGATGACACTTGAGCAAGAGGTGTCTTTGATTATGAACTACCTTGAAGAGCAGGGTTTTATTGCCTAGTTTCCTGGATAGCTATTTGGCGCTATTCCGATAAACAGTGTTCACTTTATTACATGCACTCACTATCACTTGCACTCGCTATGACTAACTATTATATGACTCACTAAGAAAATAACGGAGAAACACCTTTTGATTATCAAGCCCCACGGATCAGACAGTTTAAACCCCCTTTTAGTCGATGATGCTCAGCGCCAAGCGCTGTTGCAGGAGGCAGAGTCTCTGCCACCACTGCTGCTCAACTCAGCGGCCGCCGCCAATGCGGTTATGCTCGGTGCCGGGTATTTTAATCCCTTGACCGGCTATATGAACCTTGCTGATGCACTCAGTGTTTCCGCATCTCTCCATACTACTGAAGGGCTATTTTGGCCCGTTCCTGTGATCAATCTAACCAAGGATATCTCTGCTATTGATGGCGCCAGTCGCATTGCCTTGAGAGATCCCAACACCGAGGGTCACCCAATTATCGCATTGATGGACGTAGCGGCAATTGAAGAGGTCAGCCCTGAGCAGATTCAATCTATGGCGGCAGATATTTTTGCCACCGTTGATCCTCAGCATCCAGGTGTTGCGACCTTTAATGATCTGGGCAATTATCTGATTTCTGGTGATATTCAGGTCTTGAACCTGAGTTACTTTCAGGCTGATTTCCCCGACACGTTCCGTACGGCAACTGAGATTCGCAATGAGATTACTGAGCGTGGATGGAACAAAGTTGTCGCCTTCCAAACTCGCAACCCGATGCACCGCGCTCATGAGGAGCTCTGCCATATGGCAATGGAGCGTTTGGGCGCTGATGGTATCGTTGTACATATGCTGCTCGGCAAGCTTAAGCAGGGTGATATTCCAGCCTCAGTACGCGATGACTGTATTCGCAAGATGGTTGAGCTGTACTTCCCTGAGAACAGCGTAATGGTGACAGGTTATGGCTTTGATATGCTCTATGCGGGACCCCGTGAAGCAGTGCTGCACGCAGTGTTCCGTCAGAATATGGGTTGTACCCACCTGATTGTAGGTCGCGATCACGCTGGTGTTGGTGACTATTATGGAGCCTTTGATGCCCAGACTATCTTTGCTGAAAAGGTACCTGCAGGTGCATTGGAAATTGAAATCTTTAATGCTGACCACACGGCATTTTCTAAGAAGCTAGAGCGTGTAGTGATGATGAACGAAGCTGAAGGTCACACCAAAGACGACTTTATTTTATTGTCTGGCACCAAGGTTCGTCAGATGTTGGGTGATGGTATAGCGCCGCCGCCTGAATTTTCTCGTCCAGAAGTGGCGAAGATTTTGATGGATTATTATCAGCTTGAAAACGTTTAGAGGCCTTAGAAAATTGGCAGCCTAATCATCAGGTGCTAAGAGCTCTTAAAAGAAACCCCGCTGTTGTTGCCAATAGCTGGGTTTTTTAATTGTTGGGGCTGGTGTTAGGGGCTGATGTTAGGGGCTGAGAAACAGGCGATTTCCTGCTGCTCTTTTCGTATAAGTTCAAAGTATTCATAGTATTTTTTTTGTATGCAGAAGTTGTAGGCGAGTGCTTCCGCCGCGGCCTTAAAATCCTCACTGTCTCTGCCCAGAACTTGTTGGGCTAGGCTCATCACTTTGGTTAATGCGACTTCCTCAGCAGGCCAGTTCTCGGTCAAGCCTTCCAGGGCATAAAGCTGCTTGTAGCGCTCCATTAATTGATAGGCATCGTTAGCGCCATTCTTTTCAAGGTTGATAATCTCCATGAGAAGAGGAATGGCTTCGGCATAGTGCTCATTGAAAATCAGATACTTGTAGTAGTAATCTCGGGCGCTGTTGGTAGTGGAATGGGCTTGGCCCAATACCTCGGAAGATAATCTATAGGCACCTTCAATCTGCGCCTTATCTGGATTAAATGCGCGAATTTTTTCGTAACTTTGATTAATATTTCTTAGGATCAGAATGCATCTTGTCGTCTTTTCTGAATACAGCGCGCGACATTGAGGCAATGCTTGTTGACTGCGTTTTATCACTTTTTCCCAACGCTTGCGCCGGATATCTTTATCGATACTGAGAATGGTTCTATCAAACTTTCTCTCAGACCACACTTTGGATTCGCCTTGAGCAGGGAATCCCAGTGCAAATAGCACGAGAATAATTATTGCTGATAAATAATTAGAACATGAATGATTAATACGGAAGCAAAAGTTCATGGTTTAGCCCCCCAACTAAAAACACCTTTTACCTCAGTATAGATGATGATTTTAGTTTTGCAGGGGAATAGACCTAGTCAGCCCTCGAAAATACTGAGGGCTGTCATGATCAAGGGCTTAAAGCGTCATACCGCCGTCCACAACAATACATTCTCCATTGGTGTAGCTGGATGCATCAGAGACTAAATAGAGCACGGTGCCTGCCATTTCACTGGGCTCCGCATGGCGTTTCATGGGAATCTGCGCGATTGCTGACTGATAGATTTTATCATCGGTAAACAGCGCACCGGCAAACTGGGTTTTGGTGAAACCCGGGAGCAGGGCATTGACGCGAATGCCCAGACCGCCACATTCTTTCGCAAATGACTTCGTCATATTCACTACTGCGGCTTTGGTAATCGAGTAAATACCCTGCATAGCACCGGGCTGCAGTGCATTAATAGATGCAGTGTTAACAATCGAACCGCCGCCATTCTCGCGCATTAGCTTGCCGGCTTCGATAGACATAAAGAAATAGCCGCGGATATTCACATCAACGGTTTTGGTATAAGCGCCGAGATCAGTGTCGAGAATATGCCCAAAGTAGGGATTGGTGGCCGCGTTATTCACCAGAATATCGAGCTTGCCGAACTTGCTTTTGATCGTTGCAAAGGCCTCTTCAATCTGTTCCATACTCCCCACGTGACAGGCCAATGCCTCGGCACTGCCGCCCTCTGCCGTGATCTGATCAGCCACCGCTTGGCAGCCATCCAATTTTCGACTGGAGACGATAACATGGGCGCCTTGCTCTGCGAGTAGTTTGGCAATTGCTTCGCCAATTCCCCGGCTGGCACCGGTGACTAACGCGATTTTTCCTGTTAGATCAAAAATATTTGTAGCCATTTTTAAGTCCTAAAATTATGTTGCTGGAGCGCTGCTGCTATTTAAAGCAGCAGCTATTAAGATCCACTGCTATAGAAAGTTCTTCAGACGTTCAGAGATCAGACTGTCCGCCTCTGACATAATTCGGTCGACCAATTCCTGCACGGTGGGCTTGTCATAGATTAAACCGGCCACCATACCGCAGGACCAAGCGCCCACATCCATATCACCGTCCTTCATAACCCTTGGATAGACACCGGCAACCTCTGGCGCAATATCTTCAAACTTAATATCACTGCCCAGAGTGGCTTCTTTTTCTAACAGGCGTTCAACGCCGGGGTTGTTGAGTACGCGCTCGGTATTGCGCAGTGGGCGCATAACCAACCGGGTGTCCAGCTCGCTGGCTGCCAAAATAGCCTGCTTAACATTTTCATGCACTGGCGCCTCCTCAGTGACAATAAAGCGTGTGCCCATATTCATACCTTCGGCACCCATAGCCAGCGCGGCAACTAGACTGCGGCCATCGGCCATGCCGCCAGAGGCGACAAAGGGAATAGTCAGTTCATCCGCAGCGCGGGGCAGCAAAATAAAATTCGGGATATCGTCTTCACCGGGGTGGCCACCGCACTCAAAACCATCCACTGAAACAGCATCGCAGCCAATCGCCTGAGCTTTTAGGGCGTGGCGCACAGAGGTGCACTTATGAATAACTTTTATATCGTGCTCTTTAAGAATCGGCAGCCACTTGGCGGGATTGTTGCCGGCGGTTTCAACCACCTTGACGCCACCTTCAATAATAGCCTGAATCAAACCCGGGTAATCTGGAGGTGTCACCGAGGGTAAAAACGTGAGATTGACGCCGAAGGGCTTGTCGGTCATGGCGCGACAGCGGGCGATTTCATTGGCCAGTTTTTCCGGGGTACCCTGAGTCAGGCCGGTGATAATACCGAGGCCGCCGGCATTGGAGACGGCAGCGGCAAGCTCCGCTAGACCGACGTGGTGCATGCCGCCCTGAATGATCGGATGTTCTATGCCGAGCATCTCGGTAATTTTGGTTTTCATGGTAACTCCCCTTTAGGATGTCTTAAATTTGTGCCCTTGGTCGATGCCAACTGAGCTTTTTATTTAAATATTAATCGGTCGGTACTATATAAATCGGCACAACAAGCGTCAATAATTGTTGCGCTTATAATAGTTATAGCCCCGCATATATAGACCGTGCATACAGCCTGCAGGAAAACCTATCTTTCTAAACTTGCCTGCGCCAATAAATAATGCGGATGATCCACCAGAGCAACAGCACAGCGGTCACCGCGATAACAGTCAGCCTAGGCCAATTGTTGAGTAGAATCTTTTTCAGTGAATTGTGTCTGGCCTGCTTGATATGGTCAAAATCCGAAGCTGGAGGAATCACGCCAAACTCCCTTTCATAGCGCTGATACTCCGCCATCATCAGGTCAAATATTTCGGGCTGCTGGGTGCTGAGGTTATTACTCTCGCTGGGATCAAGGGCGAGATTATAGAGTCGCCAGATATTGTCACCGTAGGGCGGGGTATTGCGACTGAGCTTGTAATCGCCTCTGATCAGCGCAGAGTTTCCAGAGACCTCCATGCCGATGGCGTCATCCTCGGCATAGATGGCAGTGGCGGAGCCATTGAGTAACGGCATCATGCTGCGCCCAGTGATTGAAACCTCATTTGACCCCCTGTTAGAGACCCTGTTAGAGACCCCAAGATAATCCAGCACTGTAGGCGTTATATCGGTAACCAAGGCCATTGCCTGCTGCCAGTCCTGTTGCACTATATTGGGTCCGGCAATAATCAAGGGCACTCGAATACCTCCCTCAGCGGCATAAAACTTGAATAAATTTAATGGCGCAGCACTGGCGCTGGCCCACTCTGGCCCTATAGCCACCATGCTGCCTTGCTCGCCTAGATTATCCAGTCGATGGTTATAGCCGTTAAAACTCATCCACATTTTCATACCGGGGACATCAATGGGATAGCTGGGTTCAGGTCCATTGTCTGAGGTGAGGATAAACAGCGTGTTGTCCAGTTCTCCGCGGCTGCTGAGATAGTCAATAAAACGGCCGATGTGACTGTCCATAGACTCCAGCATTGCCGCTTGCACCTGCATGGCGCGGGCATAGAGTGCTCGGTCCTCTGGGGACAGGCTCTCCCAGTCTCTGCTATTGGCAGGCATCTCGGCTAGGGCTGTGTCAGGGGCAATCAGGCCCAGATCTATAGCCCGCTGATGGCGCGCTTTGCGCAGCACATGCCAGCCCTGATCATAGGTTCCGTTGTAGCTCTCGGTTATCTCTCGGGGTGCCTGCACCGGTATATGAATGGCCTGAAACGCCAAATAAGAGAAAAAGGGTTGCCGTGATATTGGTTGTTTGTCGCTCTCCAGATAGCTGATCATTCGGTCGACAATAAACTTTGAAGAGTAAAAATTGTCAGGGAGATTAGCCAGTTTGCCATCCTCATACCAGGGGGCAAAGTCATAGAAGCCCATGTAGGGTTTCTGTTCCCAGTTATCGGCACCGGAGGCATCCAGAGCAAAGGAGCGATCGAAGCCGTGGCCATTGGGTAGATCCTGTTCGCGGCCACCAAGATGCCATTTGCCGGTCATATAGGTGCTGTAGCCAGCGGCTTTGAGCCGGTCAGCCAGTGTTCTCACACCGGGTTCGAAAAACATCGAATAGCCCGGTTGACCCACTTGGTTGTCCGTGAGGATCTCGGGAATGGTTGCAATGCCGGTGCGGTGGTTGTCGATGCCTGTAAGCAGCATGGCTCGGGAGGGCGCACAGAGAGGAGAGCTGTAATAGTTGCTAAATTTGGTGCCGCGGTCAGCCAGGGTCTGAATGGCCGGCATCCGGGCTTCACCGCCAAAGGGGGCGAAGTCGGTTAGGCCGGCATCATCCACCAGAATTACCACTACATTGGGGCGTTGATCATTGGTCTGGGTATTTACCACTGTGGACTGTAATCGGCTTTTTACTGAGTTATCTAACGACCTCTCCACTAAACTCTCAACTGAACTCTCAACTGAACTCTCAACCGAACTCTCAACCGAACTCGCTATAGAATTTTTCATTGGGCTTAGCACAGCGGCTGCCACCAGAATCATAGAGGTTAAAAGGCGCTGCTTGGGTCTGGCTGAAGAGAGTGCTGTCATAGGTCGGTTATTTTCCGATTATTATTATAAAAAGATGACGCCTCAAGCAAGATATTGCAAAAAGTGGGCGCTGTCTAATTCACTGGAGTCTGCAATACTTTTGAAACAGAGTATAAACTGACATATAGTGTGTCAATAATAAAAAATAGCAGGTTAAGGAATAGGTCAGTGATTGAATTAAGTAAAGCGGGTGCGGTTTATACGGTGACCATGAATAACAGTGAAAATATGATCTGTTTGGATTGGCAGCGGAGGATGTTAGAGATTCTCGATAAACTTGAAGAAAACCCCACACCAGGCACCGCAATGGTGTTGATTGGCGAAGCCAAATTTTTCAGTAATGGTCTTAACCTTGAAGTGTTAAATAAACTCGACGGCGCTGATTGGAGCTTATTTGCTGAGCAGATGAATGAAATTCACCGACGTCTGCTAATGTTGCCCTTTCCTACAGTCGCCGCGGTAAACGGTCATGCCTTTGCTGGCGGTGCCTTTGTTGCACTGTCCTGTGATTATCGAATTATGCGCCAAGACCGCGGTTGGATCTGCATCTCAGAAGTAGATGCCGGGGTGCCTCTACCCCAGGGTATGATGGAGTTTTTGCGCCTAAGATTACCGGCGGCTACAGTCCGTGACGCGGTGCTCACCGGCAAGCGTTACGATGCAGATGAAGCCATAGCGGCCGGTTTCGCCGATGGCAAGGCATCGGCGGAGAGCCTGTTAGACAGCGCCACAGAGCTGGCACAGCAGTTGGCCTGTAAAGAGCCGAGTATTTTTAAAGCGATCAAGCAAGCCTATTACGCTCCTATAGTTAATGGCTTAAAGTGAAAAGGGCACTGGTTTCAATGTTGCTGCTAGTTTTGCTCGGCAGCACAGCGGCTTGGTTTAAACGCACTGATATTTTGCTGTTGTTGGTCAAGTATCAGGCTGTCGCCAAATATGATGTGGCAGACAACAGAGCTATTCCCTGGTCTCAGGGTCCTGGGCAGGCGCTCTCTAGGGATGCTAAAAGTGATTCTAAAAGTGATTCTAAAAGTGATGCTGCCAAGACTGATATTGAGAACCATAGTGGAAGTAAGGGCGGACCTGAGAAACCGCCAAATATTATATTGATCGTCGCTGACGATCTCGGCTTCAACGATATCTCTACCTTTGGCGGCGGTGTTGCTGCTGGCCGAGTGCAAACCCCGAGTATCGATCGTCTTGCCGCAGAGGGCGCAGTATTTAGTCAGTCCTACTCTGGTGCCAGTACCTGTGCGCCGTCCCGAGCAATGATGATGACCGGCCGCTACCCTACGCGCACGGGTTTTGAATTTACCCCTACGCCATCGGGGATGGGTAATATGCTGGCTCAATTGTACGCTGATATGGATTCTAACCTGCCACCTCTGTTCTACGATAAGGCTCTAGAGGCGGGGCAGCCTCCCTACGAATTAAAAGGTTTGCCTGCCGCCGAGGTCACGGTTGCAGAGAGGCTTAAAGAACAGGGTTACTACACCGCTCACATTGGCAAATGGCATCTCGGGCGTGAACAGGGCATGGCACCTCATCAACAAGGTTTTGATGATAGCCTGCTAATGTCCAGCGGACTCTACCTTCCAGAAAATCATGCCAATGTGGTCAATGCCAAGCTCGACTTTGATCCCATCGATAAGTTTCTCTGGGCGCGATTACGCTATGCGGCCTCATTTAATAGTGACGAGCAAAATGCTTTTAAACCCGGCGGTTATTTGACTGACTACTGGACTGATGAGTCGATCAAGGTCATTGAAGCGAATAAAAATCGTCCATTCTTTCTCTATCTGGCTCACTGGGGCGTGCACACGCCATTGCAGGCGACTCGCGAAGACTATGAAGCGGTGGGCGATATCAGGCCTCATCGCCTGCGGGTTTATGCCGCGATGATCCGTGCATTAGACCGCAGTGTTGGGCGTATCTTAGATTCTTTAGAGGAGCAGGGTTTAGGGGAAAATACTATTGTCGCCTTTACCAGTGATAATGGCGGCCCCGGCTATATTGGCCTCGATGATATCAACAGCCCCTACCGCGGTTGGAAAATTACCCTATTTGAGGGTGGTATTCGGGTGCCCCTGTTTATTAAGTGGCCAGCCAAAATTGCCCCTGGCACTCGCGTAAATGCACCGGTAGCACATATAGATATGATGCCGACACTGATTGCTGCTGCAGGTATTTTACCCCCTACAGATATTGCTATTGATGGACTTGATCTACTGCCCCTGACAACTGAGCAGGGGGCCGAGGACTGGCCGCGAGAAACCCTGTTCTGGCACAGCGGCCACTATCAGAGCGTGCGGCATGGGGATTGGAAACTACAGGTCAATCAGCGCCCAACAGATGGCTACAAACAGTGGTTATACAATTTAGCTGAGGATCCAACGGAGCAGAAAAATTTGGCTGCGAGTCATCCCCAAATGGTTGCTCAATTGACTGCTCTGCTAAAGGCTCATCAGCAGGACTCGGTTGAGACGCTCTATGCTCCAGTGATTAATTCTCCAGTCATGATTGATAAAACCCTGATGGAGTCCTTTGAACTGGGTGATGAGTATATTTATTCGCCCAATTAATGGGGTATTAGAGACGCTTTATTACAAGACACTTTATTACAACACACTTTATTACAAGATGGTTTTTGTGAGAAAGTCGTGAAAAATAATCATAACTAAAACGATAAAAGGTACTGATCATGGCAATAGGGGTTATAGCAACAATTACGATTCGTGAAGGGAAAAATGCTGAGTTTGAAGAGCTGTTTACTGCACTCACAGAAGAGGTGTTAGCGAAGGAGCCAGGAGCGGTTTTTTATGCGCTTCACAGAACCAAATCTGATTCACAGGTCTACAAGGTTCTTGAGCAGTATGCCAATCATGAAGCTCTTAAGGCCCATGGTCAGACTGAGTATTTTTTAGCTGCCAGTCAGAAAATGGGAGCACTGGTAACCGCTGCGCCTGATATTGAAGTGCTCGACGCGGTGTAAATCGGTTGCTCAAAGCCTGATCTTAAAAGCTTGAGTTTAAAAGCCTGACTATAAAAGCAGTAGGAGAGTCCCGTGATAATCTCAATTTGGATAATAGCCGCGTCTCTGTATGGGGTTTTTTTATACTGGTATGTCAATTGGTCTGGACCAGTCTCAAGGGATGAAATTGATGGTTATATGGGACAATTCTCTAGTGGTTCAGGTGCAGAGTACACAGATATCGATGTGCTGCGGCGGTTTCTCGAAGAGGACGATGGCAAAGAATTTGTGATGCAGAATTTTGTCAAACTGCATGCCGGAAAAATGTCCCATCCAGTAACTGGCGAACCCGCCGACCCACAAGAGGTTATTAGCAGTTACTTTAAACCCTTTGCCAAAGCGTTATTTAGGCGCGGCGGACATCCCGTATTTATGGCGCGCAAAGTGGGCGGTTATATTGATAGCTGGAACTGTGATGGTGATCCGCAATGGGCTGCAACGGCAATGATGCGCTATAAATCTAGGCGCGATCTAATTGAGTTGGCATCGGATAAACGCTTTTCCGAAATCTATATTTTTAAAACGTCGTCGATTGATAAAACTGTTTCTTTTCCGGTTCAAATTAATATGAGTGCCTATTTGCGACCACAGTTTTATGTTCCAGTGAGTCTGATATGGCTGGCGTCGATGATGCATTTTTTGGTGGTTATTGTTTGAGTTTTCTTGTCGACTGAGGGTAATTGCCTAGTCGTTTAGACAGAGCGACTTGTATGTTATCCCGATAGATCGAAGAGACGAGGGATCTCCTCGGCACGTCTTGAGATCTCTCACATACGTTCGAGATGACAGGTTTGGAGTTTGGTGCGAGATAACAGGTTTGGAGTTTGGTGCGAGATAACAGGTTTGGAGTTTGGTGCGAGATAACAGGTTTGGAGTTTAGTGCGAGATGCCAGATTTGGAGTTTGGTGTGAGATAACAGGTTGGGAGTTTGGTGCGAGATGACAGGTTTGAAGTTTGGTGCGGGATAACAAGTCTGGATTGCAGAGCTACGTAACAACTTTGGATTTAAAATGACTAACAGGCGGACGGCACTTGGAAAAATCGAATATCTACAGTCTCTACGGCATAACCCACTCACTCTACAGCGGACGTGCGCGTTCTTATCTGATTAAAAACGGCGTTCCCTTTCGTGAGATATCCAGTGGCCACACAAGCTTTAAGTCTGAGGTATTGCCCGAGAGCAAGCTGGCGACGATTCCTGTTTTAGTCACCCCGGAGGGGACGGTTATTCGCGATAGCGGCGCTATTATTGAGCACTTTGAACAATCCAACTCTCGGCGATTTCAGCCCTCAAGCCCCAAACAGCAAATTGTCAGTGCGCTATTTGACTTAATCGGCACCAGTGGCCTGCTGCGTCCGGCAATGCATTATCGCTGGAACTATCTCGAAGAAAACGGCGAGTTTCTCCATTACCACTTTTTACACTCCCAGCCGGAGCATCCAGAGCGAGAGGCGAAGTGCCAATATATGATGTCGAAAATGCAATATGCGGGAAGACTTTTCGGTGTTGCTGAGGACACCGCTGAGGTGGTGGAAACGCTCTATCTAGAATTTCTCGACGCACTTAATCAGCATCTCCGGGAATACCCTTACCTGTTGGGTTGGAAGCCGAGCATTGGTGACTTTGGTTTAATCGCGCCACTCTATGCCCACCTGGGAAGAGATCCTGCGCCGCTGCGGATTATGCAGCAGCGAGGGGTGCGGGTCCTGCGTTGGGTGGAACGCATGAATCGCGCGGATCAGGATGCACTGGAATTCTTTGATGCAGGGGATAATTACCTATCGGATGACAGTATTCCCGAGACTCTGGTGACAGTGCTCAGAGTGGTAGCGGAGGATCTTATTCCTGAGACTCAAGCGGCGGCAGCGGTGATAAACCAATGGCTGGCTGACAATCAGCCTGAGCCAGGCGCTTCAGCTCAGGGATTATTGGCTCAGCGTATGTTTGGCATGGCAGAATTTAGTCTCCGTGGACAGACTATTAGTGCTGTGGCCCAGTCATACCGCTTTGTGATTTTGCAGAAATTGCAGCGGCAATATTATCAGTTAGAGCCAGCGCAGCAGCAGGATGTAACCAATCTACTGCAACGCTGCGGCCTCGAATCTCTGTTGACTACAGTCCTAGATCGACAGCTGGGGTGGTCGGAAAACCAGGATATTTGGCTCTAGAGTTGTTAGCTATCAGTCTTGTTTTTGCCCCATCTTGCGGCCCATTACCGCGTTGAGAATGTCCTTTGGATCTCTGTCAAAGTCACTGGCATCGTGGCGCTCAGCAAGCTGGTGTTTTTCCGCTCCCCAGACCCGATTGACCCGCTGTCCCCGTTTTACAGCGGGGCGCAGTTGGATTTCTTCAGTCCAGCGGATAACATTTTTATAGCTGGCAGCATCGAGAAACTCACCTGCCTCGTAGAGCTTGCCCATCACCAATGAGCCGTACCAAGCCATATTGGCCATATCGGCAATACTGTATTCGTCGCCGCAGAGATAGCGGTTGTCAGCTAGATGCTGATCGAGCAGATCGAGCTGACGTTTGACTTCCATAGTGTAACGCTCGATCGGATATTCAAGTTTTTCCGGTGCATAGGCATAGAAATGACCAAAGCCGCCGCCAAGAAAAGGCACGCTGCCAATATTCCAAAATAACCAGTTTAGGCACTGAGTACGTTGGGCCAGAGTTTTGGGGATAAATGCGTCAAATCGCTCAGCGAGATAGAGCATGATGGCGCCGGACTCAAAAACTCGGCTGCAAGGACTGGTGCTATGGTCCATCAGTGCTGGGATCTTCGAGTTGGGATTGGCTTCTACAAAGCCGCTGCTAAATTGCTCACCCTCTTGAATATTGATTAACCAGGCATCGTACTCGGCGTCTTTAATACCCAGTTCGAGAAGTTCTTCTAGAAGCACTGTGACCTTTACGCCATTGGGTGTGCCCAGAGAGTAGAGTTGCAGCGGATGCTTACCCACAGGCAGGGCCTGTTCATGGGTGGCACCTGCGGTGGGTCGATTGATGGCGGCAAATTTTCCACCAACATCTTTATTCCAAGTCCAGACTTTATCCGGGGTATAAGCGGGTGCAGTGGCTTGAGTATTAGCGGAGGACGAGTCGGCGGAGGCTTTGCTCATAGGAATTCTCTTGGGCTGTTTTTATTTCTATCAATGGCTTAGTGATCTTGGCTATTGATGCTACAGATTCTAATTGGTCTTTTATATTGGCACGGTTTGCGTCATTATCAAAATCAATTATCGCTATACATTTGTTAAAAGCGAGGGATACTCCCTTGGAGGGAAAACAAGATTGTGGCATGATAAGTGTCACAACATTATCCAAGTGACTAGCGCGGCAGAGCAGCGGCAACTGGCAGGAAAATCCCCCGTTGCGCCGCTCAGTGCAGATGGCATAAAGCAAGGCTGAGAGCGCCTTATAAAATACTCAAAACGGTCGTGCTGAGTCTCCACGATCGATAATAAGAATTATATTTACTCTGGAATACACGTTTATGTCTCAAGTTAACGCGCTAAATGAAGTTAAATTGCTCGCCTACCTAGAAGCTCAAGTCGATGGCTTTGTTGGACCCATTACGGTGAGCAAATTTGCCGGTGGTCAGTCCAATCCGACCTTTAAGATCGATGCCGCCTCCGGCAGCTACGTTCTGCGTCGTCAGCCACCAGGTGAACTGCTCAAATCCGCCCATGCGGTAGATCGTGAGTATCGCGTTATCAAAGCCCTAGCCGACACTGAGGTGCCAGTGGCCAAGGCCTATCATCTCTGCGAAAACCGGGACATTATTGGCTCGATGTTTTATCTGATGGAATTTTGCGAAGGCAATATCCACTGGCGTCCAGAGCTCAATGAGGTGGAGAGTCCAGAGCAACGGGGCGCTATGTACGCTGAGATGGTCCGGGTACTGGCCGCCATTCACTCGGTAGATATCGACAAGGCAGAGCTGCGGGATTACGGCCGCCCCGGCAACTATTTTCAGCGTCAGCTCGATCGCTGGAGTGCCCAATACCGTGCCTCGGAGCTTGAGTCTATCGATGATATGGAGCGCTTAATCCTTTGGCTCGGAGACAATATGCCCGCGGATGATGGCAAGGTATCTCTGGTTCACGGGGATTATCGTCTCGACAATCTTATGTATGCCAAGGATAACTCTCGGGTTATCGCGGTTCTCGATTGGGAACTATCGACACTGGGGCATCCCTATGCGGATCTCGCCTATCTGGTGATGGGTATGAAACTGCCGGCCTCGCAAAATAAAGATATGGTCGGTGGGCTGGGTGCCATTGACTGGGCCAGTCAGGGCATTCCCAGCGAAGAAGAGATTGTCGCTCACTACTGCGAGCTGATGAATATAGATAAAATTGGCAACTGGAATTTCTGTATGGCCTTTAGCTTTTTCCGTCTGGCCGCTATCTGTCAGGGTGTGGCCAAGCGAGCAGTGGATGGCAATGCCTCCAATGCGGCGGCGGATAATGTGGCGGGTCTAGTGCGACCACTGGCCGCACTGGCGGTAACCTATCTCGATTAGCCCTAGGGGATTTAGTGAGAGCATCAGCCAGATAAAATAAGAGGCCCAGTAGTGGAAAACAATATTTCGGTGATTACATTCGAAGTGCGCAAAGATAGCTGGACTGAGACGCGTATTTTTAGCCAGTCCATGTCTACTCAGTTGGCGCCTAATGAAGTTTTATTTAAGGTTGATCGACAGGCTCTAACGGCGAACAATATCTCATACATCTCTGCCGGGGACAGTCTCAAGTACTGGGAGTTTTTTCCCGCCGAAGAGGGCTGGGGCCGCGTGCCGGGAATGGGCTGGAGTGAAGTAATCGCCTCTGCTCATCCGGACATACAGGTGGGCGAGCGGGTCTGGGGTTTTACCCCCTTTACAACCCATCACAAAATTCTTGCCGGCAAGGTCAATCAATTTTCCCTGAGCGATGTGGCAGTTCATCGCGTTGGCCACGCGCCGATCTACTGTCAGTTTGATCGTGCTAGCAGCAACCCTGTCTATGAACAGCCGCGGGAAGACCAAGATAGTCTGCTGCGTGGCCTGTTTATGACCTCTTGGCTGGTAGAAGACTTTATCGCTACCAATAACTTTTTTGACGCCCAGGTCTGTTTGATTACCAGTGCCTCAAGCAAAACTAGCATTGCCTTGGGACACTCGGTTAAACGGCGGGGCCAGCTGCGCAGTATCGGCATCACCTCTCCGGGCAATGTGGCTTTTTGCGAAAGCTTAGGCTGCTATGACACTGTTATTTGCTATCAGGATATTACCGATCTCAATGGGGCAGAGGGCGCCGTGGTGGTGGATATGGCGGGTAATGCCAAGGTCCTTAGCGCGCTGCACCATCAGTATGCCGACAAATTGATGCACTCCTGTCTTATCGGAGCCACCCATCAGGGTGAAATGGGTTCCGTAGAGGGATTGCCTGGAGCCAAACCACAATTTTTCTTTGCCCCGACTCACGTGCGGGCGCGCAGTGCCGAGCTCGGCGCTCAGCAATTGATGCAATTACTGGGTACCGACTATGCCGTGTTCCGGCGCTTCTGCGACGGCTGGATGACGGTGGTGCCCAGTTATGGTGTCGAGGCGATAGATAAAACCTATCAGGCGGTACTGGCGGGCAGGGCAGATCCTGTCGCTGGGCAGATTGTATCCCTCACCGCTGAGGGTGAATAATTCAAGGTCACAGAATCGGGATTAACAGGGCATAAAGTTATGATATCTCCAAAGCCTATTACTTTGATCGGCGCAACACCGTCACCCTATACCCATAAGATGGTTGCTCTGTTGCGCTATCGGCGCATTCCCTACAGTCTTAAGTGGGGCATGCCGGAGCAGATCCTGCCGCCCATGGGCATTGAGCCGCCGAAGCCGGCTTTGCTGCCAACATTTGTCTTCGATAACGACCGCGGCGAGGCCGAGGCAGTCTGTGATTCAACACCTATTATTCGGCGTCTAGAACAAAGTTTTCCCGGCCGTTCAGTAATCCCTGTTGACCCTGCACTGGCGTTTATTGACTATTTGCTCGAGGATTTCGCAGACGAGTGGTGTACCAAATATATGTTCCACTATCGCTGGCACCCAGAGGCTGATGCAGACAATGCCGGAACCCTGTTACCTCTGGGCTACAACGTCAGCCTGCCGGCTGAGCAACACAAACGGTTTAAGCAGCATTTTGCTGAGCGCCAAATTGGACGCCTTTATGTGGTGGGTTCCAATGACATCACGGCACCCATTATTGATGCTAGCTACCGGCGCTTTCTCGCCGCGATGGAAGCCCATCTGGCGCAGCAGCCCTATATGTTGGGTGGTCGCCCCGGCGCTGGTGACTTTGCGCTCTATGGTCAGTTAACTCAGTTGGTGGGTTTTGACCCCACTCCTCGGGAGATCGCTTATCGGGTGTCTACTCGCACCGTAGCCTGGGTCGATCGGATGGCGGATTTAAGTGGTTTAGAAGAACATCAGGCACAGTGGAAGTCCCTTGAGCAGCAGCCAGAATCTCTTGGCGGCCTGCTTCGTGAAGTTGGGCGCATGTATGTTCCAGCGCTGTTGGCCAATGCTCGGGCATTGCAGGCTGGCGAGAAAAACTGGCAAACCGAGATCGACGGTGCAAACTGGACTCAGCAGACATTCTCTTATCAGGGGAAGTGTCTCAAGTGGATTAATCAAGCCTATGGAGAACTGAGCGACGATGATCGCCGGCGGGTGGATTTAGTGCTTGAGGGAACCGGCTGTGAGTTGCTATTTCCCCCGGCCTAAGTGTTTGGCCCTAAGTAACTTATTTTTAATGTTCATTGATGTGGAGTAATCGGCCAGTTGGCTTAGTTTAACCGGGATAATGACATATACTATAAATCAGCCCGATCACGCTGTATTGCTGCGTTGAGAGGGGTATTTATCGGATAGATAGCATTAGATATCAACAGATACAAAGTGTGTAAAGGCAATATTATGACTACCCCATCCACAAGCACAGTCCCTGACGGGCGCCGCCAGCGCAGTGAGCGCAGCAGGAGAGCAATTATTGAGGCGACCCTGGATATGATTACCGAGGGCACTTTAATTCCCACGGCACAGCAGGTGTCTGAGCGGGCTGGTGTGGGGATTCGCAGTGTCTTTCGACACTTTGAAGACATGGAAAGTATTTTTATTCTGGCAGATGAAACACGCCGAGCGCGCTATGAAGATATATTTTTGGGCGGTGATCGCAAGGGAACCTTGGAAGAGCGTATTTTGCATGCGGTGGAGCAGCGCGCTAAAGGCTATGAACTCTATGGCAATGTAATGCTTTCAACCTTGGCTCTGCGCTGGCGCTTTTCCACCCTACGCAAAAACTATGAGCGCTATCAGCGCGGTTTGCGGAAAAATCTTCACGACTGGCTACCGGAGTTGGCCAATCTTGATCCCAGTTCCTGCGAGGCAATCCATGGCGTTGCCTCTTTTGAGTTTTGGAACCGTCTTCGTGACCACCAGAATTTAAGCAAAAAGGCCGCCATAGGTATTGTGGTGCAGATGGTAAATGCTCTGGTTGTCGCTGAGTAATTCGGATGGCAGCAAGCAGTATGTGGTCAGTAGAGGCAGAAAAATCAGCATCAAGATAAAAGGCACTGAAATAAAAAGTACTAAAATAAGAAGCGCTAAAACAATAAAAATAATTTAGCTCGGCAAATTCAACTAGCCGACTACAGAGGGGAAAAACTTGGAACTACAAGACAAAATTATCGTTGTCACTGGCGCCGCCAGTGGTATTGGCCGAGCAATGGCGATTCGCTTTAAAGCCGAAGGTGCCAAACAAGTGGTTGCAGTGGATATCAATATAGAGGGTGCTCAGGCCACTGCCGAAATGATCGATGGCATTGCCATGAGTGCGGATGTATCCAAAGAAGAGGATATCCAACGGATTATCCAAGAGACTGAAAACAACGTTGGTCCGATCGATCTATTTTGCTCCAATGCCGGTGTCGGCATGGGTGAAAGTATTAACTCATCAAACCGAGAATGGCAGATGAGCTGGGATATCAATGTTATGTCGCATATCTATGCTGCCCGTCATCTACTGCCATTGATGGTTGCCCGGGGTGGCGGCTATTTCCTTAACACCTCTTCAGCAGCGGGTCTGTTAAATCAGATTGGCGGTGCCGCCTATGGTGTTACCAAACACGCTGCCGTAGGCTTTGGCGAGTGGTTGGCAATTCATCACAAGCACGAGGGCATCGTGGTATCTATGCTCTGTCCTCAGGCGGTGCGCACGGCAATGACCGATAATGACAACGATGCCACAGCCGCAGCTGCCAGCGATGGCATGATTGAACCCGAGGAGCTTTGCGACACCGTTGTCGAAGGTTTGCGAGACGAAAGTTTTATGATCTTGCCCCATCCAATTGTGCTGGATTATATGCGCAACAAAACCAGTAACTATGATCGCTGGATTGGTGGTATGAATAAACTGATGAAAAAAATTATCGGTTTGGGCTAAAACAATAGCAGTAGTAAAAACAATAGTAATAAAAATAACAGGCTGTCTGTCTATGTTTGATTTTAAAGAATATTTTCGCGTCACCAAAGAGTTCCTTAAGCTGGTTCCGATTCTAGCGGTTAAGCCGCCATCCAATGAAGACGCTGTTTCTATGGCTACGGTACTCGAGGACACAGTGGCCAAATACGCTGGCCGCAGCATGATTATATTTGAGGGCAGGGAACTCACTTGGGGCCAGTTTAACGCTCTTACCAATCAGATCGCCCATGCCTTGATAGCCCGCGGTGTGCAACGCGGCGACTGCGTGTCACTGATTATGGAAAACCGCATTGAGATGCTGGCCTGCACCTTTGCCCTGCAAAAAATTGGCGCAATCTCGAGTCTGATTAACTATGCACTGACCGGCGCACAGCTGGCTCACTGTGTCACGGTATCCGGTTCTAGCAAGTGTCTGGTGGGAGAGGAGATCTACAGCAACCTCGATGCCGTGCGTGGCGACTTAGCACTGGGTGACAAGGATATTCTCTGGGTTGCGGATCAACGCAGCAACCCGGTACCGACAAACGCCGAAGATATTGTCGCTGTGTTGGAGCAGTATCCGACAACCAATTTAGAGGATACCAAGACTATTTTGGCAGGCTCTACAGCCATGTATATCTTCACCTCTGGTACCACCGGTATGCCCAAGGCGGCGAAGATTCCCCACCGCCGATGGATGTCCGCAGCCCATGCCTTTGGTCTTGCTGGCTGTCAGGCTAAACCCAGCGATCGCTTCTATCTCTGTCTGCCGCTGTTTCATGGCACCGGATTGATTTGCGGTATCGGCAGTGCATTTTATACCGGCGCGTCGATATTTCTGCGCAGACGTTTCTCT
This sequence comes from Porticoccaceae bacterium, assembly GCA_029250825.1. Classification (GTDB taxonomy): domain Bacteria; phylum Pseudomonadota; class Gammaproteobacteria; order Pseudomonadales; family Porticoccaceae; genus HTCC2207. The sequence goes on along the minus strand of JAQXEN010000025.1, from coordinate 41,121 downwards.
GCGTCGGAGTTTTGGTCCGATGTACACAAATACAAGACCACCAACTTTATTTATGTGGGTGAGCTATGTCGCTATCTGCTGGCCCAGCCAGTGTCGCCCTTTGAACAAAATAATAGCCTCACGCGGGTGTTTGGCAATGGTCTGCGCCCAGATATTTGGGATGAATTTAAGCAACGTTTTGGTATTGAGCGCGTCTGTGAATTCTATGGCTCCAGTGAAGGTAATGTGAGCTTTTTCAATGCCTTGAATAAGAACCGCACTATGGGCATCACGCCAGCCACGGTGATGTTGGTCAAATACGATATTGATGCTGACGAAATGGTCCGCGACGCCAATGGCAAGCTGATCCAAGTGCCGGTTGGAGAGCCAGGATTGCTGCTCGGTGAAATCGATGACCGCTTTAAGTTTGATGGCTACACCAATGACGATGCCACCGAGTCAAAAGTTCTTCGGGATGTGGTTAAGCCGGGGGATGCCTGGTTTAACACCGGTGATTTGATCTCTGAGATCGATGTGGGATTCGCCCTTGGCAAACCCCATTATCAGTTTGTCGATCGAGTGGGTGATACCTTCCGCTGGCGTTCTGAAAATGTCTCCACCAATGAAGTAGGGGAGATTCTAAATGGCTGCGAACAGGTGGAGATGGCCAATGTCTACGGTGTTGATATACCGGCCACAGAGGGTAAGGCGGGTATGGTGTCGCTGCTGCTGAAGCCCGGGCAAGAGTTTGATGCGGAGGCCTTTTCGACTTTTGTTAACGCCAATCTGACGCATTTTTCACAGCCGGTATTTGTTCGGGTGCAACCTGAAGCTGCCACCACTGGCACTTTTAAATTACTCAAGGGAAATTTGCGCAAGCAGGCCTTTCATGTGGATTTAGTCACTGACGAACTCTATGTTATGCCGCCCCGTGCCAGTCAGTATCAAAAACTTGAACGGGATCTCTACGACAAGATTATGGATGGCAGTGCCGGTTATTAGGCACTGCTTTTCACAGGCGGGCTTTGCTAAAAAGCCATCATATAAAAACAAAATAAAACTTAAATTACTTAATATAGGAGTGCCTTTAAAATGGCCTTTTCTTCAGATGTAGTGTCAATTGAAAAAAACGGTGCGGTGGGCACGCTGTGGCTGGATCGTCCAGAAAAATTTAATGCCTTGACCCCCGATGTATGGCGTGCAATTCCGCAAGCTCTGGATGCACTGGCCGGGGATAGCGATATCCGGGCGATTATTTTTGCCGGACGGGGCAAACATTTCTGTGCCGGTATCGATTTGATGGCCGGTGGTCTGGATGCTGCACAGAGTAAAGAGGCTCCCTCTGAAGCAGTGGCTAATTTAAATCAGCTGGGCTTTACCACCGCCTTCCAAGAGGCAATTTCATCGCTGGCCAAATGCCAGCTGCCGGTGATTGCGGTAGTTCAGGGCTATTGCTTGGGAGCGGGTATTGATCTGATTACCGCCTGTGATGTGCGTATTGGCGCTGCGGACGGTAAATTCGGTGTGCGCGAGACACGTATCGGTCTGGTGGCTGATGTGGGAACTCTGCAGCGACTGCCAAAAATTATCAGTGCCGGACATATGGCTGAGTTGGCCTATACCGGCAAAGATATAGGTGCCGCCAGAGCGGAAAAAATTGGTCTGCTAAACGATGTCTATGATGACTTTGAAAGTACTTATGCTGCGGCTATGGAAATGGCCAATACCATCGCCGCCAACCCACCTCTGGCAGTGCGCGGTACCAAGTTTATACTGCAGCAGAGTGAAGATCTGACCACTGAGCAAAGCCTATTATTAAATGGCCTGTTCACGATGATGACCAGTTTGAAATCAAATGATATGCACGAAACAATGCATGCCTTTGGGGAAAAACGCCCGCCGGTGTATACCGGAAGCTAAGGTTATTGAGCAGGTGCTTTGATAAGTGTTTCGAGAGACGTTTTAAATATGCTCTTTGGAGGTGCTTTTTAAAGATGCTGTTTAAAGGTGCTTTTTTAAACAAAGTTCACAATGAGCTTCAATAGCAGAAAAATGCTGCATCCCAGTGGTCACCGGGATGCAGCCATTTGTTCTACATCGTCATATCGCGGGTCGCGTTCAGCAGGCCTGGATAGCGCTCACCAATCTTGGCAATGCCATAATTAACCCAGTACTCGATCTTCTGCAGGAATGACATCTCCACCATTTCTGGCAGTCGCTGTTGCTGGCGATCTAAGAAGGCGTGCACCGCATCCACATCTTCAGAGGTCAGGCTTGCATAGAAACCGGCCATCCCTTTGTGGGCATAGGCGCCACCCAATACAATCGCAGTAAAATCGATATGGGTCTGCTCACTCATATGGCGCAAGTCCGGCAGTACATAGTTGGTTTTTGCACTGATGCCGTGGCATGAACCACAGTTGCGACCATAGAGCTCTTCACCTCGGGTAATAACATCTGGGTCATCATTGGCCTCGTGGCCTAGAGCCATAATCACCGATTCGCCATTATCCTGAATTGGCTGAGTGAGGTTAAAGTCACCTTTCTTAAACACTAACAGCTTGTTTTGATTGACAAAATTGCGCTTAACTTCATCGCCACCGGCAAGCATCAGAGCGCCACCGCTGCCCTGAGCTACGGCGATATATTGCTCGCCATCTAACTCATAGGTCATGGGGCCAGCTAACACGGCGCTATCCGATTGGTACTGCCAGAGAATATCGCCATTGGTGGAGTCATAGGCCGCAAATTTGCCACCCCAAGTGCCTTGAAATACCAGGTCACCGGCGGTGCTGAGAATGCCTCCATTGGAGGGTTTGGGGTGATGGACGGACCAGGCGCGCTGCTGCGTGACCGGGTCATAGGCGACCAGCTCACCGTAGATCAGAGCGTCCACTGCAGCGCGACCGGCAACCCAACTTTTGGGATCGCGCACTTCATTGAGATCAATACCAGTGTTCCAGCGATCAACCTGATAGCTGACAGCATCCATACCTCTAAAGAAGGTGGGGACATTTTGAACTGGAATATACATCAGACCGGTTTTAGGGCTGTAGGTCATTGGCTGCCAGTTGTGGGCGCCAAAAGGGGCGGGCCAGATATAGCTGCCGCCATTGGCTTGATAGTCTGCGTATTCCGTCTCAACAGGGCGGCCAGTTTGCATATCGATATGGCTGGCCCAGGTTGCCTTGGCGAATTTCTCTGCTGAGAGCAACTCACCGGTCATGCGATCTAAGACATAGAAGAAGCCATTTTTAGGCGCCTGCATAATCACTTTGCGGGTTTCACCTTCCAATTCTAACTCGGCCAGCACTAGCTGCTGAGTGGCGGTGTAATCCCAGTTGTCTCTGGGTGTAACCTGATAGTGCCAGACATATTCACCGGTGTCGGGTCGCAGTGCCACAATTGAGCTGAGGTAGAGGTTGTCGCCGCCACCGGGGCTGCGCAGCTCGCGGTTCCAAGGGGAACCATTACCTGTGCCTATATAGAGCAAGTCTAGTTCGGGGTCATAAACCAATGAATCCCAAGCCGTGCCGCCACCGCCGCCGCCCACTGTGTACCATTCGTCACCGTTCCAGGTTTCCAGAGCGGCTTCCAGGGCTGGGCTCTCTTGAGGCTTGTTGCGATCCCCAGGAACCGTGTAGAAGCGCCACTTTTGCTCGCCAGTATTGACATCAAAGGCGCTGACATAGCCGCGGACACCTAGCTCGGCGCCGCCATTGCCAATCACAACCATGCCTTTAACTACACGGGGTGCACCGGTAATGCTGTAGTTACTGTTTGGCGGAGTGGTTTGCACCGACCAGTTCTGTTCGCCGGTCAGGGCATCTAGGGCGATCAAGCGACCGTCCAAGGCTCCGAGAAATACTTGCAGAGGGGAATTTTCGTCCTCCTGCCAGATAGCCACGCCGCGGTTAACGGGACCACAGCAGGTTTTAATCAGATGGGATTTGGGCACCTTGGCATCAAAGTGCCAGAGTTCTTCCCCGGTGCGGGCATCGAGAGCATAAGCATGGCTCCAGCCGGTGCTCACATAGATCACACCGTTGTGTACTAGAGGCGTGGCTTCCATACCGCGGGCAGTTTCAAATTTAAATGACCAGGCCAGATCCAGCTCATCGACATTGTCGCGATTAACCTTGTCCAGCGGGCTAAAGCGCTGTTCTTGATAATCCCGGCCATAACTGAGCCACTCGGCATCGGGACTGGTGATTGACTGTTCATTGACTACGGTGGCTTGAGCAGCGGCGAGGCTTGATAGCCCGAGGAGTGCGCAAGTTGTGAGACTGGTGAGCGTGCGTAAAAGCATAGTGTTCCCCTGTGCGCGCCGGTTAAGTTGTTTAACGTTGCGCTGGTTTTCTTTTGGTAGTGTGTCGGTATGGGCTCTTTGGTGAGAGCTCTCTTGTACAAACTTTATGCTAAAAACTTTTGGCTACAAGCTTATTGCTTCGCTCTGATTGTAGGGCGAAAACACTCTTTTGCCTATCACTTCAGTATCCGCCTGAGTCAGGGCTCTGTAAATGGCAACTGGTGACTGATTAGTCCCAACACTGGCGCATACTCCAGCATCGATTGGGTTTTAGGACGAGCGGCGCAGGGACAGCAGTAGCAGGACTGATATAGCAATCAAAGACGGGATATTGCCGGCGCCGCCCGGTGGTGTCCGTAGGTAGTAGATTTCCGTTAGGGGATGCAGGCTGCCGCTGATTAGACGAAAACCTATTTCGATCAGCAGCAGCAGGTACATCAATGGAATCAGCGCGCGGTACCTGAGCAATACCACAGCGTAGAGCAGCGCCATTATCACTTGCTGTGATCCCCAGAGTGAGGCGAATAAATAGATCACCTGATCGGGGTCCGGTGATCCATCAAAGGTGATAATGGTAGCAATGGAGTTAATTCCGGCGTCGCCTTTCAGAAAGTGAATCAGGCTGCGACCCAAAATCACCAGAGCGATTAGTGGAAACACAAACAGTGCTATCTTGCTGCCACGATAGTCATTGTTGGCTTGCTGAGGGAAAAGGCTACTTAAATCCATGCTGTTTTACCTTTGGCTCTGCTGCTAAAGAGCCGATCCATAAAGAATAATTTCAGTGGAATTGACCGGCAGTGAAATCCGAGTGCCGTCCTCTCCCACGGTGACCTCTGAAAATACTTGATCTACACCCTCAAGCCAGACCGACTCCATACCCGGTGCGATTAGCGGAGGCACAACATGGTAGTAGAGCAGATGACCGACATCCGCATCCCGAGCGATCTCGGCAGCTTCCACAGGGGTGGTGTGGTAGTCGTGAATGTCGTTGAAGAGCTTTTCTTGCAAGGGGTTGCCTAACCGTGCCGCAGACTCTGCCATCAGCACTACCAGCTTTGTGGACAGTGCCTCATGAATCAGCAGATCAACCCCTGCCGAATGTTTTTCAATGGCCGCAGACTTAACCGTATCACCAGAGATAAGCAGGCTGCGGCCTTTATAAGTGAATTTGTAGGCCACGGCGGGTGTCACCGGAAAGTGATCGGCGCTGATTATTTCGATCTGCAGATTGTCATTGGAATAAATTGACATAGACTCCCCGGGGGGCGGCAGATCAATGCTGATGGGGCTCATGCCAGCGCCACTGGGTGGCGTAACAGCAGTCCCATGATGATCAGTACGGTACCCCGCGTCTCGCCCATAGGCCTGATTAAAACCGCCAACCACTGAAATAACCCCCTTGGGGCCATAAACTGGCAGTGGGCGGCTGTTGTTGCCAGTGACCCAGCGCAACATCGCCATTTCACCTAGGCCATCTATATGATCCGAGTGGAAGTGGGTGAGAAATAGCGCGTCTATATGGCCCGGATTTATTCCCATGCGAGTAAGATTGCGCCCGCCATTGGTGCCCGCATCCACAATAAATAGTTGCTCTCCAGCCATCACCGCGACACAGGGGCCGGAGCGATTGTTGCTAGGCATAGGACCACCGGCGCCGCAGAGACTAATATGCAAGCCATCGGGCAATGCTGCCAAAGGTTGGTCCGCTAGCCTTTTATCGAGGACAGTGGGGAGTATTTTCAGCATTATAGGGACGCGCTGGCTGTAGGTGGCCAAGACTAATACTAGGACGCTTATGCAGGTTATATAGCATTTTTTCATAGGTCTGCGCTCTCCCTTTAAACGGTGTTTGAACATCACCATTGAAGCCAAATAGTTACATGTGTCAGTATATGTGTCAATAGATTGTGAGTTACTCGAATTAGCTGAGCCAAGGCTGCTGCATAAGCTGCCCAATTGCGCTTTAATAAGCGCTTAAAATTATAATAATAAAAAAGTGATGGGTCAGTATGCTCAAATCGATCAAACCACGCCTAATCCAGCTGTTCATCAGCCAATGGCTGCGCAACCTGCGTCGCCGGCGAGGGGAAAGACGCCGCGTAGCCAAAAAGCAACCCCACAAGATCACCGTTTATCTGCGCCTCAATGACCCTCACAGTTATCTGTTACTGCAGGTGTTGCAGGGGTTTGCTCAGCGCTATCCCGTAAGTTTTGATTTCCGCACCCTGTTTAACCTGCAAGAGGACATGTATCCGGCACCGGCCCTGTGGCAAGGCAATGCCTTTGTCGAGGGGACGCATCTTGCACAGCTTTATAAGCTGCGTTTTCCAAGTGAGGCGCCTCGCGGATCTGAGGGATCTGAGGAGTCGGAGAACAGGGCGATGCAGCTTACTGCCCAGCTACTGCACTGGGAGTTGCAGCCCGGTTACTTGGAGAATGCCCTGCAGCTGTTTGATGCCTACTGGCAGGGTCAGAATGATGTTTTGGACAAGATTGTCGACAGCAATATTAGCCATAATGAGGAATGTTACAGACAGCATCTGCAAGCTAATGAAGCACAGCTTAAACAGCAGGGGCATTATCTCTGCGGCATGCTGCACTATGGCGGTGAATGGTACTGGGGCCTCAATCGACTGGAATTTCTGGAAATGCGGTTTAATGAAATGGGCCTGCAGCAAGATCAGAGCAGTGCCATTGAGTTTGATCGAGGCCATCGAGGTTTTTGTAGTCAGAGCTTAAGCCACAGCCGTGGAGACCATGGTGAGGGAGCATTAAAGCCAATCACTATGTACTGGTCTGTGCGCAGTCCCTATTCCTACCTTGCCCTAGTGAGGGCGCGGCAGCTCGCCGATCACTATCAGGTGCCCCTGGAAGTGAAGCCGGTTTTACCTATGGTAATGCGGCGCATGCAGATGCCCACCACAAAGAGCGGTTATATCACTGCTGATGTAAAACGCGAAGCCGATAAATATGGCATACCTTTTGGCCGTATTGCCGATCCCTTAGGTGCCGGCGTTGAGCGCTGTTACGCGCTGTTTGCCTATGCCCAGTCCCACGGTCTCGGGTTGAGCTTTTTACAGAGCTGTGCCGAAGGCATATGGGCCGAGGGAGTTCTCTCTGAGAGCGACAGCGGAATGCAACAGTTGGTAGAGCGAGCGGGGCTGGATTGGAGTCAGGCGCGGCCACTACTGAATGACGATTCTTGGCGACTTTGGGCTCAGGATAATTTGGCCGAGCTCTATGGCCAGAGTCTCTGGGGAGTGCCCAGTCTGGTCTATGGCGAGACAAAAGTATTTGGTCAGGATCGCCTAGACTGCATCGAACAGGCGATTATTAAAGATCTGAGTGAACTGAAAAAATAGCAATAAATAAAAAAACAAATAACAAAATAGTAAATACAACAAATAGCCAATAAAAAAAGAGTATTTAAATGACCTTTTCCAACCGCATCACCCAATTAACTGGATCCCAGTACCCGATTATCCAAGCGCCTATGGGCTGGATTGCCCGTTCACAGCTAGCCGCGGCAGTGAGTAATGCCGGTGGTTTGGGCATTATCGAAACCAGTTCTGGGGAGTTGGATAATATCAAACTGGAAGTGGCTAAGATGCGCGAGCTAACCGATAAGCCCTTTGGTATGAATGTGGCCCTGTCCTATGTTCGGGACAGCAATATTATCGACTTTGTGGTGGAGCAGGGAATCAAGTTTGTTACCACCTCCTCGGGTAGTCCCAGTGTTTGCACCAAGGATTTTCAGGCAGCGGGAATTACCGTTTTTCATGTGGTGCCGACTCTCGAGATGGCACTCAAGGCACTGGATGCCGGTGTCGATGGCTTAGTGGTGGAGGGCGGTGAGGGCGGCGGTTTTAAAAATCCCAGTCCGGTCTCCACCATGGTGCTGTTGCCATTGATTCGCTCCCACTGCGATGTGCCGATTATCGCCGCTGGGGGTATTGCCGATGGGCGGTCAATGGCCGCGGCCTTTGCTTTGGGGGCTGAGGCTGTGCAGATGGGTACACGGATGCTCTCCTGTGCTGAGTCACCGGTGCACAATAATTGGAAAGAGGCGATTGTGAACTCTCGTGAAACCGATACGGTATTTTTAAATCAGCAGGGACGTCCCGCGCTGCGCGCCCTAAAGACTGAGTTGACAGCGGGCCTCGAGCCTCTGGGCAAGTTCAATATTATGGAGCATATGGCCAATTTGCAGGGGCTCTATTTTGGCGGTGATATGGAAGCGGCGATTCCCCTTCAGGGGCAGGTTGGCGGCCGTATCGACAGAGTGCTGACGGCTGAGGAAATAATCCAAGAGACAATGAGCGGTTTTAACAGCGAAATCAATAATCTTCATCGTCAATACGGTCAATAGACGCAGTTAGTCGCTATACTGCAGGGATTGATTCAGAGAAAACTATAGGGGAATAGATGGCCGACTACGATGTCTTTAACGGTGATGCGGATGGTATCTGCGCACTGCTGCAACTGCGCTTTGCCGAACCGCGGGATGCTCAGTTAGTGACCGGTATAAAGCGCGATATTGCTCTTTTAAACCGTGTTTATCCCGCCGCCGATGATCGTATTACAGTGCTTGATATCTCTCTGGATAAAAATCGCGAAGGCCTAAATCGCGCCTTGGATGTGGGTGCTCAGGTGTTCTATGTGGACCACCATTTTGCTGGCTCTGTGCCGGCCTCTTCGGCACTTAAATCAATGATCAATGAGGCCCCGGATGTGTGCACATCGGTGCTGATTAATCATTACCTCCGTGGCGCCTTTCGGGAGTGGGCCGTGGTTGGCACCTTTGGCGACAACCTTAAACATACCGCCAAGAGTCTGCTCAAGAATCTAAATTTTTCTGACAAGCAGGCGACACTGCTGGAAAATCTCGGTATCTACATTAACTACAATGGTTATGGCGCAAGTGTTGAAGAGCTGCACTTTGCTCCGGATGAACTCTATCGTATGCTCAGTCAGTACCGCAGTCCATTTGATTTTGTTGCGGATAACAGTGCGAATTTCCAGAAGCTTGAGCAGGGTTATCATCAGGATATTGAAGCGGCACAGTCGACGGTTGCCCTGATAGAGAACGATAGAGCTGCCGCATTTGTGTTGCCGGAGGAACCCTGGGCTCGTCGCGTTAGCGGGGTTTATAGTAACCAACTGGCCAATGACAATCCGGATCGCGGCCATGCAGTGCTCACGGTTAAAGCCAATGGCAACTATCTGGTTAGCGTGCGAGCGCCACTGAACAATAAGTACGGCGCTGCGGCGCTCTGCATGCAGTTTCCCTCTGGTGGGGGGCGCGAGGCTGCTGCGGGAATCAATGATTTGCCGGTGGATAAGCTGGCGTATTTTTTGGATCAATTTAAAAAAGCGTTTGGCTCTTAATTGCCTGCTCTTAATTACCTGCTCATAATTACACACTCTTAATTGCCAGCTGTTAAATGCTAGCGTTTAAATTTTAATCAGTTACGGAGAGAAAACCTTGTCTAATTCACGCCCATTTTCAATTTTAGGTATTCAGCAGATCGCTGTCGGCGGTGCCAGTAAGGCAAAGCTACGTGGCTTCTGGGTTGATCTGTTGGGGCTGAAATACCGCGATACCTTTGTTAGTGAATCTGAAAATGTCGATGAAGATATCTGTGAGATGGGTGCAGGGGCCTTTGCCGTTGAAGTGGATTTGATGCAACCGCTGGATACTGAAAGACGACCGCGAGTGGATAAGCCGGCTCTCAATCATGTGGGGCTCTGGGTCGATGATCTGGCTTCCGCAGTGGCTTGGCTTACTCAACAGGGTCTGCGTTTTACCCCGGGCGGTATTCGCAAAGGTGCGGCGGGGCACGATGTGTGTTTTGTTCATCCCCTGGCCAATGAGGAATTTCCCCTCTCTGCGGAAGGGGTATTGGTTGAGTTGGTACAGGCGCCAGAGGCTGTTATTGCCGCGTATAAGGTTTTGGCTGAGGCGTCTTAATTTCTGAGCTTCTTAGCGGCTTAGAACCTGCACTAAAGTTCATTTGCAAGGGAGCTGCAATCGGTCAGCTCCTGAGCAATCACATGCACTACATTGCCGTCAGTTTCCACCACACCTTTCACTATCAGCAGGCGGCCTTTTAATAGGGCTTCACGGCAGCGTGCTTGAACCGATGTCCAGACGACAATATTACTATTCCCAGTTTCATCCTCAAGGGTTAAGAAAATCACTCCCGAAGCCGTGCCCGGTCGTTGGCGTCCGGTGACCAAGCCGGCTATACGGACAAAACGGCGATTGCCCATATTCGGCAGATCAATGGTTCGTTTACAGCGCTGCAGGGTCTTCGACTGCTCTCGCAGTATGGCCATAGGGTGACGGCCAAGGCTGACACCGGTGCTGCTGTAATCGGCATTTAGCTCTTCCACTTCTGAGGGCTTGGATAAGATTGCCGGAAGAGATTCACTGTTCTCCGCTGATTCCAGCAAGGGACGATAGTCTTCAATAGCCAGTGCATCCCAATGTGCCTGACGCCGATTGCTGGTTAATGAGCGCAGTGCCCCAGCACTGCTCAATAGAGCCAGATCCGCTTGGGATAATCGAGCCACTCGGCTGATTTCTGTGAGACGCTCAAAGGGCTGCTGGGGATTATTGCGGGCAGAGACAATTCTCTCTGCGGCGCGCGGTGAGAAGCCTTTGATTAAGCAGAGCCCCAAACGTATCGCCGGTTCAGCTGTACCTCTGGTTTCGAGGCTGTGCTCCCAGTTGCTGTGACAGATATCTATGGGGCAGATCTCTATTTGGTGTCGCTGAGCGTCCTGTAATAGCTGTGAGGGGGAGTAAAAACCCATTGGCTGACTATTGAGCAGAGCACAGCAAAAGGCCGCAGGGTGGTGACACTTGAGCCAGGCGGAGACATAGGCGAGGAGGGCAAAGCTGGCGGAGTGAGATTCGGGGAAACCGTAGACACCAAATCCTTGAATCTGCTTAAACAGCCGCTCGGCAAAGTCTAGGGAATAGCCCCTGGCCATCATGCCATCGGTGAGTTTTTGCTCAAACTGAGCGAGGCTGGGGTTGCTGCCCGAGCTAGAACCCTGTTTGCCTGAGCTGGCCATAGCCCGGCGCAGTTGATCTGCCTGACCACCGCTAAATCCGGCGGCAACCATAGCTAGGCGAATCACCTGTTCCTGAAATACAGGTATTCCCAGCGTGCGCTCAAGTACCGATTTAATCTCTTGGCTGGGATAGTCCACGGTTTCCAATCCCTGACGGCGGCGCAGATAGGGGTGCACCATGCCTCCCTGAATCGGGCCCGGGCGAACAATGGCGATTTCAATAACCAAATCATAAAAGCAGCGCGGTTTAAGGCGGGGCAGCATGGCCATCTGAGCACGGGATTCAATCTGAAATACACCAACACTGTCGGCAACACAGAGCATGTTATAGGTGGCGGGATCATCTTTGGGGATGGATTGCATGGTCAAATTGATCTGCTGGTGATCCCGAACCAGATCAAAACAGCGATGCACGGCGCTGAGCATGCCGAGGGCGAGAATATCGATTTTCAGCAGACCCAGAGCTTCGATATCGTATTTATCCCACTGAATTACTGTGCGTTCGGCCATGCTGGCATTTTCCACTGGCACTAGAGTGCTGACGGGACTTTTGGTGATAATAAAGCCCCCCACATGCTGAGAGAGATGACGGGGAAAGCCGAGTATCTCATTGAGCAGTTTAAAAAAATGTTCAGCGATCTGTCCTTGGCTGTCGCCACCCTGCTGTTGAAATAGCGCCTGAAGGTCCGCCTGTCGATCCCACCAAGACATGGATTGGCTCAGCTGTTCAATAAACAGTGCATCCAGTCCTAGAGCTTTGCCCACATCCCGCACAGCGCTGCGCGGTCGATAGCTGATAACTGTGGCGGCCAACGCGGCGCGTTCGCGACTGTATTTTTTGTAGATGTACTGAATCACTTCTTCCCGGCGCTGGTGTTCGAAATCCACATCTATATCCGGTGGTTCATTGCGTTCTCTGGAAATAAAGCGCTCGAACAGCAGGGAGATCTGATCCGGAGAAACCTCAGTGATAAACAAGCAGTAACAGACGACTGAATTAGCGGCTGAACCGCGCCCCTGACAGAGAATATTGCGGCTGCGAGCAAAGGCGACTATATCGTGAACAGTTAAAAAATAGCTTTCATAGTTAAGTTCAGCCACCACCTGTAATTCATATTCAATCTGCTTGCGGATAGTTTCGCTGACACCTTTGGGCCAACGTTTGCCGACTCCGGCTTCCACGAGAGAACGCAGTTGCTGAGTGGCGGTGAGATGTTCCGGCACTACCTCTGATGGGTATTCGTAGCGCAGTTCTTCCAGAGAGAAATGGCAGCGTTTGGCGATATTGATGGTTTCCCGGAGCAGGGCGGCGGGGTAGAGTTTTTCCAGTTGATTGAGGCTGCGCAGATGGCGTTCACTATTGGCAAAGCGCCGCGCTCCGAGCTGCATAACAGAGCAGTTGTGATGGATGGCGGTGAGAGTGTCCTGGAGTGGTTGACGCTGGCGGCTGTGCATATGGACATCACCACAGGCGACCATGGGCAGTTGCCACATGGCGGCGAGGTTGCGGTAGTGGTAATAGTCTTTGGCATCTTGGCCGCTGAGCAGGTGGCTGACGCCGATCCAGAGTCGACCTTTAAACCAGTTGCTAAGTTGTTCGCCGCGCCGTTGGTCTGGGGCAAGCTGCTGTGAGGGCAGCCAGATAAGCAGTGCATTGCGTAGGTTGCCTTTAAGATCGCTCCAATCGAGCTGATAACTGCCTTTGTCACCGCGGCGGCGGGCCAGAGTGATAAGGGCAGAGAGTTCTGAATAGGCTTGGCGGTTAGGTGCTAATACGATAAGTTTATGGCCATCGAGATTGAATTCGCTGCCGATAATCAGTTTTAGATTATGATCTATGGCGGCGACATGGGCTTTGACAACGCCGGCCAGCGAACACTCATCGGTAATGGCGAGGGCGCTATAGTTGAGCTCAGTGGCACGTTTGACCAGTTCATGGGGATGGGAGGCACCCCTGAGAAAGGTGAAGTTGCTGATGCAGTGGAGTTCGGCGTAGGACATTGCTGGGTACAAATACTGTATGGATAAACAGTATAAGGATTTTGGTCTTATTGTAAATGATTGGTTGTAAAGAGCAGGCTGTAATGCTGGTTGCGAGAGCACGACCGAGAGCAAAACTGGGCGAGCGGTTGTAGCTGCGACTTAGTGACTGGGAAACTCTATCTCTCTCGGGTGGCTCAGTCGCTATTTGGCTTAGGTTTTACTAACCGACCAAAGATAATACCGATCTCAAAGAGCAGCCACATGGGCACGGCGAGTAGAGTTTGAGAGAGTATATCTGGCGGTGTCAGCAGCATGCCAAAGACAAAGCAGATAACAAAGACATAGGGTCGCTTCTTGACCAAGTTGTCTGGATCCACAGCGCCGATCCACGAGAGAATAATTACGGCGATGGGGATTTCAAAACTAATCCCAAAGGCAAAAAACAGTTTTAACACAAAGTCTAAATAGCTGCGGATATCGGTCATGATCGATACGCCTTCGGGACCGACACTGGTAAAAAACATAAACACCAGAGGGAATACCACATAGTAGGCGAAGGCCATGCCGGCATAAAACAGCAGCACGCTGGAGCAGAACAGGGGGATAACGATTTTCTTTTCACGCTTGTAGAGCCCCGGTGCAACAAAAGCCCAGACCTGATAAAGCACATAGGGCATGGCGGCAAACAGGGACAACACCAGAGTGAGTTTAAATGGGGTTAAAAAGGGCGAGGTGACATCGGTTGCAATCATTGTCGAGGTGTCTGGTAGATACTGACGCAGTGGCTCCGATACGTAGAGATAGAGTTCATTGCTAAAGGAAAACAGGACGATAAAAATCACTAAAATAGAGGCGATAGCGCGGAGCATGCGGTCTCTAAATTCAACCAGATGAGCCATAAAAGGTTGGCTATCTAGGGGCTCTTCACTCATCCGTTTTGGTCGCCGGTGGGTTGCTGTCGAGAGGGGTCATATTGTGTCGGGTGCTGGCTAGGCTGCTATCCAGGGTTTCCTCGAGGGATACCGCTTCCTGAGCGCTGTTATCGAGAGCCGCGTTATCAAGAGTCTGCTGCAGATCTGCTTTGGTCCGGCTTAGATCGCGCATGATTTTTTCATTGTGTAGCTGGTGGCGAATATCGTCCATGCCGACTTCCTGTTCGAACTCTTTTCGCGCCGAGGCGAGCATCTGTTTAAAGCGGCCAATCCAAAGGCTGATACTGCGCACGGTTTGGGGGAGGCGCTCGGGACCCATCACTATCAGGGTGACAGTGGCGATAACCAGTAGTTCGGAGAAACCTATATCAAACATTGTTTACTGGGGCCTTTTGATTCGATGGTTAATCACTGTTATTTCCAATGTACTTAAGAAATTTTGAGATCCCTCGTCGCTGCCCACTGTCGGGATGACAGGGTTTCAAACCCGTACAAAAGACCTGCCATCAGTACTCCAGTCTTTCAGGGAAGCTATGTTGATTTTTGGGATCAATCGGGGCGTGCTTAAGGGGTGTTTGTTTTCAGCTTATGGGGTCGATCCCAAAGGGGCTAGATAAATTTCCCTAGCCCAGCGGCACTGTGGGAACCACAGCTGCCCAAGATATCAGTCTTGAGACTTATCGGCCTCTTTAGGCTCCGCAGTCTTATCTTCATCTGTACCTACAGAATCTTTAAAGCCTTTCACCGCACCGCCTAAATCTGACCCTATACCGCGCAATTTCTTAGTACCAAAGATTAGCGCCACAATAACCAAAACAATCAGCAGTTCTTGCCATCCAAAACCCATCTCAATACTCCTTCATAGAAGGCTGGTGATATCCAGTTATAACCTACTTGGCCGAGTCTCGCGCAGTTTTTTCATCTAGCCCGGACAAATCAAAACGCCGCTCAAGCTCAGTCAACACTGCCTGGGCATCCTCTCCAAGGTGGGAGAGCATCACCAGGCTGTGAAACCAGAGATCGGCCGTCTCATAGATAAGCTTAGTATTATCGCCGCTATCCTGTGCATCGCGCGCCGCAAGAATAGTTTCGATACTCTCTTCGCCAACTTTCTCAAGAATCTTATTCAAGCCACTGATGTGTAGGCTGGCGACATAGGAGTCGTCTGCCGAGGCGGCTTTGCGGGCTTCCAATACAGCACAGAGCTTTGCCAGTACATCGCCGCTAGTCTCTTTGTTAGCCGGACTATTAGACGGACTATCAGATGGCTGATTTGTCATTTGTAGATATCCTTGGGATCTTTGATTACCGCGTCTACGGTTTTCCACGCGCCATTCTCGAGCACCCGGTAAAAGCAGGATTCGCGACCGGTGTGACAGGCAATGCCGCCGAGCTGTTCAAGCTGCATAACAATCACATCGTTATCGCAGTCGAGGCGCAGTTCTTTAATCGGTTGCACATGACCGGACTCTTCGCCTTTGCGCCAGAGTTTGTTACGCGATCGCGACCAGTACACAGCGCGCTGTTCATCGACACTGAGCTGCAGTGCCTCGGCATTCATCCAGGCGACCATCAGCACACGGCCAGTTGCCGCATCTTGAGCAATGGCGGGAACCAATCCATCGCTGTTCCAAGCTATGTCATCGAGATAACTCATATTCAAATTTCCTTAAAAATCTATCGCAGAATTATGGCAGTTGTTATGGGCCAACAACAGTAAAAAGCATTAGCGCAGCAGCAGAACTAAGAGGCCGACGCCCACCAAAGTGAGGCTAGTTAATGGCACCTGTGCCAACGATTCTGTCCAGCTGGTATAGGCCAGACCGAAACCTACACCGACAGCGGCCGCACTGAGCCAGGGTATCAAACGACGCCAGGGTGAGGGTCTTGCCCCGGAAGCAGGAGTGGTCACCAGAGTCGTCTGTGGTGGATTCTCCGCTGTCTGCTGGGCGGTTTTAAGTGCCGAGTATATCAATGGTGGAATCTCCGGCAGCTGTTCCAACCAGTCTGGTACCAGCTGTTTAAATTGTTTAAGCAGACTCTTGGGTGAATAACGCTGCTTTAGCCAGTGATCGAGAAAGGGCTTGGCGGTGGTCCAGAGATCGAGCTGCGGGTAGAGCTGACGACCCAGCCCCTCAATATTCAGCAGAGTCTTTTGCAGCAGCACCAATGAGGGCTGCACTTCCATATCAAAACGCCGAGCCGTGGTGAATAGACTGATTAGCATATGGCCGAGAGAGATCTCATTTAATGGGCGCTGGAAAATAGGCTCGCAGACCGCGCGAATGGCACCGGTAAATTCATTTACTGGGGTGTTTTTAGGTACCCAGCCAGAGCGAATATGCAATTCGGCTACTTTGCGGTAGTCTCGCTGGAATATAGCGATCAGGTTGCGCGCCATATAGTACTGATCTTCTTTGCTCAGGGACCCCATGATGGCGCAGTCGATGCCGATATAAGAGGGCTTTTTGGGATTGCGGGTATCGACAAAGATATTTCCCGGGTGCATATCTGCATGGAAGAAGTTGTGTTCAAACACCTGGGTGAAAAAGATCTCTACACCGCGCTCTGCAAGCAGTTTAAAGTCGATTCCGGCGGCTTCTAGATCGGCGATATTGGTCACTGGCGTGCCGTAAATACGCTCCATAACCAGCACTTTTTCGTTGGAGTAGTCCCAGTTAATCTCGGGAACATAGAGCAGCGGTGAGCCGTCAAAATTATGTCTTAACAGCGAGGCATTGGCCCCCTCGGCCTGGAGGTTGAGTTCATCGTAGATAACCTGTTCATAATCGGCGATCACTTCCACCGGGCGCAGGCGCCGGCCATCTTGACTAAACTTGGCCAGCAGTCGTGCCAGGGAATACATCAGGGCTATATCTTTGCCGATGGTTTTTTCGATATTCGGGCGCACCGCTTTAACCACTACATCGCTGCCATCTTTTAGCACTGCGGCGTGAACTTGGGCCACGGAGGCGGAGGCTAGGGGCTGCTTTTCGAAGCTGAGGAAAATTTCATCGACACTGTTGCCCAGAGCCTGTTCGACAATTTGGCGGAATTCTTCTGAATCAAAGGGCGCCACATTATCTTGCAGATGGGCCAGTTCTGAGCAGATATCCCCTGGCACTAGATCCGGTCGAGTCGAGAGTAGCTGACCCAATTTAACAAATATGGGCCCGAGACTTTCCAGTGCATTGCGCAGACGTTTGCCACGGCTATCTTTTGGCTTACCCCAGAGCACCGCGGGAGACAGCAACAGGCGTAATATCAATGGCATATTGTTCTTGTCTAGCAGACAGTCGAGACGGTATCGGAAGACAATTCGAGCAATCGCCAACAGGCGACGCAGGCGGATCAAGAGTTAGACCCCTCTGGTTGTGGACGGCTATTGCTATCGGCCAATAGTTGCTCGAGGCTCAGTCGTATTTTGTCAATCCGTGCCGCGGCTCGTTCGACGCCGCTGGTTAGCTCGCGAACCTGTTGAGAGAAACCTGTAAATTCCGCTGCTGAGGGGGTTACGCGGAGTTCTTCTTGAGCAACTTCGGCGGCGGCAGACTTCGCCCGCTGGCCAGCATCCTTGGCCATTACCGCTGAATCACGCAGGCTTTCGGCCATTAGATGGGCCGGGATGTCGCCGATAACCGCTGCCAGAATCGCTTCCCAGTCGATATCGAGTTCCGCCATCAAAGTACTGAGTTGTCGAAGGAACTCAAGATCCCCTGAAACATTAATACCGGTTCCAGCAAACGACTTTTGCTCTGCAGAGTTGACTGCCAGACCGAGAATTGAAAGCAGTGAGCCAGATACCGTTGTATCGGCGCTGTCCTGCCAGTTACTGTGCAACATAATGCCCTGACTGTTGGTTTCCACAGCCAGCTTAAGGGGTGGCATGTGGCTTTCGACAAGCAGTATTTTGCCTTGCATCTCGCCCATCTTACGCAGGGTTGCCGGGTCGTATTTAAGGGCGTGATTGATCAGCGTTTCCGCTGCTTCAAATGCGCCGGATTGCAGTGCGGAGAAAAACACTAGGCCTTAACTCCACGGTGCAGGGCGACAATACCGCCGGTCATATTGTGGTAGTCACAGTTGCTGAAGCCAGCTTTTTCCACCATATCCATCAAGGTTTCTTGATCCGGGTGCATGCGAATCGACTCGGCGAGATATTGGTAGCTGTCGGCGTCGCTGGCAAAGAGTTTGCCTAGTTTGGGCAAAATATTGAACGAGTAGCCATCGTATATCTTGGATAATACGGTGCTCGGTGGCTTGGAAAATTCCAGTACCAACAATTTACCGCCGGGCTTCAGCACCCGATACATGGAGCGCAGAGCCATTGCTTTATCGGTGACATTGCGCAGACCAAAGGCGATGGTGATCACATCGAAGGTATTGTCAGGGAAGGGTAGATACTGGGCATTGGCCTGAGCAAATTGAATATTGTTGGCGATACCGCGGTCGAGCAAGCGATCACGGCCGACTTTAAGCATTGAGTCATTGATATCAGCGAGAACAACCTGACCATCGCTGCCGACAATGCGCGAAAATTTAGCCGCCAGATCACCGGTACCACCGGCTATATCCAAGACTTTGTGGCCGCGACGCACACCAGACATTTCGATGGTGACGCGCTTCCACAGGCGGTGGATACCCGCGGACATCAGATCATTCATCAGGTCATAGCTGGAGGCAACTGAGTGAAAGACCTCGGCAACTTTGCCCGCCTTTTCTTCGCTATTAACGGTTTGGAAACCAAAGTGGGTGGTTTTGTCAGGCATCGTGGCGGCTATCGTTAATTAATGGGCGCCTATTGTAGCGAGAGTTCGGCCATTTAGGTACGCCTAACAAAAAAAGTCTGCCCGCTGTTTAAATCCTATCTTTGCTCTATAAATTGCGGGTTCCGTTTACTGGCTAAGGCGCAGGGCGCACATACACTCAATGAGATAGCTTCCACTATAGTAATAGAGTCGTTAGTGAAATATGTTCGATAAGATTCACCCAACTAGTCAAAACCTGATTTCATTTAAGCGATAAATGGTTTTTTTAAATCGAAATATATTTTTTATGGGCCTGTTACTAGGATTAAAGTTACTGATCCAGAAGACGCGGTTTTACTGCAGAGCTCGGTTTTGGGTTCTCGGTGATTCGCGCTCAGACAGTCAGCACTTCAATGTTTAGCGCTTCTAATTCAGTGCGTGCGTCAAGGGGCAGGCCAGCGTCTGTGATTATGGTCTGGGCAACAGTGAGAGGAGCGACTTTGATAAATCCACTATGGCTGAATTTTGTCGAATCGGCGAGCACAATTACTCTGCGTGCAGCTTTAATCATGGCGCGCTTGATGTGCGCAATCTCAAGCGTGGTGTCGGTAAATCCGTTTCGCAGGTCGACGGCTTGTACCCCTAGAAAGGCTTTTTGAATTACGAACTCGTCGAGAATTTGTTCGGCGATTGTACCCAAAACACTTGATGATTCACGATTGAAACTGCCGCCAAGCAGAATTATTTCCGCCTCCGTTTTTGCCCCAGCCTCGCGTGCAACATTGAGCGCGTTGGTAACAATGGTTAGCGGTCTAATCGCCGCCAGATAGGGCACCATTTCAACGGCGGTTGTGCCTGCATCGATTAGGATTTTGTCGCCGGGGCTTACAAGTGCGGCGGCGGCACGGGCGATCTGCCGCTTCTCTGTAATGTTCATATGCGAACGTTGTTCTTCGGCGAGCAGAGTGGTGACCTCGCGGCTGTGGTCTAAGGGCAGGGCGCCACCGCGGTCACGCACAAGCTGGCCCTGCTTTTCAAGCTGCATTAGATCGTTGCGGATGGTGACTTCTGAGACTTGAAAGCGTTTGGCCAGTTCACTGACCCGAACGGCGCGGGACTGCTGCACGAGTTCGGTGATTCGGATTCGGCGTTGGAAAATCATAGGGTTTGACCGGAAGTGGGCGGGCAGTAGTATGCTGGATAGCTTCTTTGAAACTTTACGAAAACTTTCAATAAAAATCAAATAGTGACAAATAATGTATGCTATGAATAGGTAACGTAGATTAACGAAAGGTTAACCTTATATTTAATGTGACTTTTCGTAAAAGTAATGGAACTGCCCTTTACCTTATCAAGGAGGAAATACAGTGTTTTCTTTAAAGCCACCCCTGTCTCGTCGTAGCTTTTTATCACTAACTGGCGTAGCTATCGGTAGCAGTATCTTGCCCGCTTGCTCGAAAAATACAAATCTACAGTCAGAGCTTAGTTCGCCTTCCCCCCTGTTCTACAAACCCGAGACAACAGGCAATCTCTGGGATACTTGGATGTATTACCACGAAGGTATCTTTTATCTTTATTACAACCCAAGTCCCAGAGGTCCGAAAGGATTGACTAATACTTGGAGTGGCGTCGCACTGGCCATCAGTAGTGATGGCATCCATTGGCAAGAGTATGGTGAAGTTATTGAGAAGCCGCCGGAGGTTGTTTTTACAGGCGCCGGTGCTGTTTGGCCCGCAGGAGACAGATTTATTATGAATTTCTCTGAATGGCGGGGACCTATAGGTGAAGATAGCGGTAGACAAACCATCTTTTTTGCTGAGTCGCGGGATTTAATTCATTGGCAGCCCCTTGGTTCTGAATATGAGTTTCGCCAAGATGAGCGCTGGTATGAGCCTAATGGCCGCTGGGACAATATTTGGTCTATACCGCGCCCAGAAGGTGGCTACTATGGTTATTGGGCGGCAGCACCCAAAAACAAACAGGTGGGAATTGGATTTGGAGAAAGTGATGATGGCATTAGCTGGCGCGCCCTTCCTCCGGCATTAATCGAGGGAACCGTTCCCTCGGATAAGGCAGTGGTTCAGGGGACGGAGGTAAGCGGAGCTTATTATCGGCAGGGGAAATATTATGTCTTACTGCGTCCCTCAACTAACCTCGACATTGTAACAATGGTAAGTGACTCTGCAGGTGGGCCCTTTCAGCCTGCGCCTCAAAACCATCGTCTGATGACAGACACTACCTCCTATTTTTTGCGTTTTCTGGACGTCGGCGATGATGTATTGGTCAATCATCACAGTTGGGAAGTTCCCCTTGGCGGTCGTTTGGAAATTGATCCAGAGCGAGTTTATCTGGCACCGCTTAAGCGAGCTCAGTGGGATGATAAAGGCACATTACGACTGATGTGGTGGGAACAAAATAATTTGGCAAAAGGAAAATCATTACCCATTTCGCCGATTAAATCGATCCCCGGTTCATTACCATTGCTAGACAGTTTGTTCGATCCACAGGAAACATTGATTCTCGAAGGCATGATGTCTTTGCCTGATTCAAAAGATAAGGCACCGACAGGCTTATATATTCAGGGAACAGGAAAGAAGGGGACGGGTTTTCTAGTGTACCAAAATGGCCGTGTCGAATATGGCGATATGAGCAGCGATGGTTCGGCTTTTGAAAAGATAGGCCATGCCGATCGTGGGCTACAGTTTGAAGAAAAGGCGCACTTTCGTCTTATTCTAAAAGGTTCGTTAACCGAATTTTATTTGAATGATTACCTTATGCAGTGCTATTCCACATCGGAGCCGGGCACGGGTCGTATTGGTTTTATTGGCTCTGAGAGTGATTTTGATGAGTTGAAAGCTTGGTACTGTGCCTGAGTAATTTATACCTTTAAGGCTTAAATGCCTCCGTTTGATGATAACCCATTGTTTTTCGAAAGCACATTTATGCCTGCGTGGTTTTATAACGTTTACTTAGGTAGCTGCTTGTTGTCAGCCTGTGCAAATAGAGCTTGCCCGCTCAGCTCTGTGATCCGCACCTTATCTGCTGATACCCGATAGCGGCGGGATAACCTGAAATGGCGCATTTAAATTAAAAATTTTCAACATGGCCCTAAAAAGGTTCACACTATGAAAAATCTTATCGTCATTATTGACTGCCCCACTAGTGGCGGGCACCGCTTGCTCGTTGCGGAGGCC
Source organism: Porticoccaceae bacterium (assembly GCA_029250825.1). GTDB lineage: Bacteria > Pseudomonadota > Gammaproteobacteria > Pseudomonadales > Porticoccaceae > HTCC2207. The sequence goes on along the minus strand of JAQXEN010000025.1, from coordinate 18,890 downwards.
CTGAAAAAAACAGCGGCGGTAATGGAATTAGGCGTTAAGCTGCAGCTTCAAGGACCGGATGATACGTATACCCTCGGCGAGATATCAACAGCCGACGTGGTGGTGCTGATATCTGATACACCTGCAGATCGATCACGTTTTGCCGATAAACCGGTTTATGAGACAAGCATCGCTAATGCGATCCGCAATACGCACGCCGTGCTCGAAGCCGCGCTCGGGCTTCTACCACAAAATACAGTAATACCAGCCGCCGACACTGTACCTGAAAGGGTGACCGGAAAGCGGCTCGTTGGCATCACCGCCTGTCCAACCGGAATCGCCCACACTTTTATGGCGGCGACAGCTCTTGAGAAGGCTGCAAACCTGCTAGGGCACGTAATAAAAATCGAGACTCACGGCTCCGTCGGTGCAAAAAATCAACTAACTGAGGAAGACATTGAAACAGCGGACGCGGTTGTTATTGCTGCCGACATCGGTGTCGATCTCTCACGTTTTACGGGTAAACCAGTATTTTCCACCGGCACAAAATCCGCTCTGCGCGATGGTCAGTCGGTTATCGAAAGTGCGCTTGCGCAGCCGGAAATTAATGAAGCTATGGTCGTATCGTCTGCAAGTAAAGGAAACGCCAACAGTGAAAATCAAAGATCTGGCGCTTATAAACACCTTATGACTGGTGTTAGCTTTATGCTGCCGGTGGTAATAGCGGGAGGACTTTCAATTGCGCTCGCTTTCGCAATTGGAGGTATCAATGCAGGCGATACGACCGGCACCATCGCATGGGCGCTAAAACAGATTGGGGGTGATACGGCCTTTAACCTGTTCGTCGCAGTACTCTCAGCATTCATCGCTTACTCTATAGCAGATCGACCCGGTATTGCCGCAGGGCTTGTCGGTGGAATGCTCGCGCACACCCTTGGTGCAGGCTTCCTTGGCGGTATTTTGAGCGGCTTCCTCGCAGGATACGTTACGAAACTTCTCGCGGACAGAATCAAACTGCCCGTCAACCTCGAAGGGTTAAAACCGATACTGATACTGCCATTTTTTTCTACAGTCATTGTTGGCTTGCTTATGATTTACGTTATCGCTCCGCCGGTAGAAGTCGTGAATCGGGCGATGACCGATTGGCTCAGCAGTATGAGTGGTACCAATGCACTTTTATTCGGTGCGATCCTAGGAGGCATGATGGCTTTTGATATGGGTGGCCCGGTTAATAAAGCTGCCTATACTTTTGCCGTGGGCTTGCTCGCCAGTAAAATTTATACAGCCATGGCCGTAGTGATGGCTGCTGGCATGGTTCCACCACTTGGGCTAGGGCTTGCCGCGTTTCTTTTTAAGAATCGTTTTGATCGCGAAGAGCGTGAAGCCGGAGGGCCTGCGTTGGTTCTCGGCGCCGCATTTATCACAGAAGGCGCGATTCCCTTCGCGGCAAAAGATCCGCTGCATGTTATTCCTGCGCTTGTTGTAGGTTCAGCAGTAACCGGTGCGATCTCGATGGCCTTCGGCGTGCAACTTCTTGTGCCCCATGGCGGTATCTTCGCAATGTTTATTCCAGGCGCTGTTACCAATCTGCTGCCATATCTTGGCGCGATTGTGATCGGCACGGTGATTACAGCCGCGGTGCTCTTTGTGACAAAAAAGAGAGCTGTAGTGTCATCGGTTGATTGAAAGAAGCGAGTATCCAACCGAAGTAATTAATCAGAACAATGTCGAGTCTCCTATGATCCAACTCAAAGTACAAAATATTCGATTACATGTGTATGCGGCGACCAAGGAAGAAGCAATTCGCGCCGCGGGGCAAAAGTTGATTGCAACCGGCAATATCGAGCCCGCTTATGTCGAGAGCATGCTCAATCGCGAGCTGCAAGCGAACACTTTTCTCGATAATGGTATTGCCATCCCTCATGGCATGGGCCGAGACCGAGAACTTATCCGGAGCACAGGTGTGTGCGTGATGCAACTTGCTAATGAGGTCGATTGGGGCGGCGGGCAGATGGTGCGGCTTGTAATCGGCATCGCTGCGAAATCAGACGAACATCTCGAAGTTCTTGCCGCAGTGACAGATATGCTTGGTGATACCGCGATTGCTGACCGCCTCGCACACACAGATGATCCAATGGAAATTGTTACAAGTTTAAGTGGTCAACAAAATAGTTCGTCCGCCCAGCATATTGAAGAGCTGACAGAAGCTAAGCAGATCGATGCACTATTGCGTCCCGGCGCTGGACTCCACGCGCGACCAGCAACGAATCTGGTAGCCATCGCTGAAGGTTTTAAATCTGAGATTCAAGTAGTGTTCAACGGCAAAATTGCCAATGGCAAAGCCATGGCGTCTCTCATAAAGCTGGGTGCTGGAGGCGGCGCCAAACTGCGGCTTGTGGCGCGTGGTGATGACGCCGATGCAGCGCTTTCGGCAATGAAACAAGCTATCGAAAGTGATCTCGGAGACGAGGATGAGAAACCTATGCGCACGGATATGCGTTGTTGGGTATCAAATTCGAGTAGTCATGCCATAAGTGGTATTTGTGCCTCACCGGGTATCGCCATCGGCCCATTGCGCCGTTTCAGGACTAGCCACGTTGTTGCTCAGGATATGCAGAGTGACCCTGAAGTGGAGCGGCAGAAGCTCGATCAGACAATTGCCGCAGCTAAACTTCAGCTTCAAGAAATCTATGGCGAGATGATAGCGAGCGTGGGTAAAAACGAGGCTGCTATTTTTCGGGCGCACCAAGCCATTCTCGCCGACCCGGAGCTTTTCGGTGAGGCTGTGGCGCTCATCAACGCTAGGCATAGTGCGGCGTGGTCGTGGCAGAGGGCGATCGAAAAGCAGATAACGGAAGTGAAGTCTGTCGATGATCAACGGATTGCCGCCCGAGCCTCGGATCTTCAAGATGTAGGTCAGCGTGTGCTGAGTTTATTCGATAAAACAGAGCAAACGGACACAGCCTCGCCCGATGAAGCTGGTGGTGGTAGGGGTTCGCTTGATAAACCTTTAGCTGGCGAACCCTGCATCTTATTTGCTGAGGACTTAATGCCGAGCGATACCGCAAAGCTCGATCCGAGAGATATTCTCGGTTTTGTCACAGTTGCAGGTGGTCCAACTTCGCACACGGCAATTATTGCTCGGTCACTGGGTATTCCTGCGATAGTTGGCGCAAGTAAATCGGTACTTGAGCTGAGAGAAGGTATTACCTGTATTCTCGAGGGTTCTGCTGGCAAGCTGTATGCCGACCCCCAAATTGCGGAACTTAAATCCGCTCGAGAGTTTCAAATTAGCCTCCAGCAACAGCGTGATGACGAGCATGATCGCCGTTATCAACCTGCGTTGATGACTGACGGTCATCGAGTTGAAGTGGTGGCTAATATCGGTGGAGCTGATGACGCTGCAGAAGCTGTGAAAGCTGGCGCAAAAGGTGTGGGTTTGCTGCGCAGCGAGTTTCTTTTTCTTGACCGTGAAACACCACCCTCCGAAGAAGAGCAATATCAAGCTTACTCTAAGATGACCAGAGCGCTCGGCGGGTTGCCTCTTATTGTCCGCACACTCGATATTGGAGGCGACAAGGTTCTACCCTATCTGCCTCTAGCTGAGGAGGATAACCCCTTTCTCGGCGTGCGAGGTGTCCGCCTATGTCTGCGTCAACCGGAACTTTTTTTGCCACAGCTTCGAGCAATTTACCGTGCCTCCCTGAATGGGTCAGTGAAGATTATGTTTCCCATGGTCTCAACTATTGAAGAGCTCCGCGAAGCGAAGAAAATAGCAGAAAAAGTACGCGAAGAAATCGGGGCGCCGCCTATCGAAATCGGGATTATGATCGAGGTCCCATCCAGCGCTGTTCTCGCCGCTAAATTCGCCAAGGAGTGCGATTTTTTTTCGATCGGCACTAATGATCTCACGCAATATACCCTTGCAATGGATCGCTTACATCCAGTACTTGGTACTCAGACAGATGGACTGCACCCGGCAGTACTGCAACTTATTAATCAAACAGTGCGTGGAGCGGAGAGCGAAGGCAAGTGGGTCGGTGTATGTGGGGGTATTGCCGGCGATTGTCTCGGAGCGTTGATTCTAGTTGGACTTGGTGTCACTGAGCTTAGTATGAGTATTCCAAGCATTGCTAACGTAAAGGCCCATCTCAGTAGGGCCTCTCTCGCCAGTGCTCAGGCTCTTGCACAACGCGCACTTGCCTGCACAACAGCTGCAGAAGTTCATGAGCTTGGGAATGGATTATGAGTTCTATGAGCAACACTAAATTTGACGTTATTACCGTTACCATTAATCCCGCGATCGATAAAACCATTACCATTAGCCAATTTACGCCAGCAATGGTCAACCGGGTCGACCGCGAACAGTCTACCCCCGGCGGCAAAGGTGTAAACGTCGCGTCTGCGCTAGCCGATTATGGCTTCAAGGTTGCAGTGACAGGATTTCTTGGGAATGAGAATACAGAGATGTTTGAATATCTGTTTGAGGACAAAAATATAAGTGACTATTTTGTACGGATTTCCGGGCAGACTCGCGTAGGGATTAAGATCAGCGATTCTGCTCGAGGTGAGACAACGGACATCAACTTCCCTGGTATCGCTCCGCGGTCCACTGAATTAGCGGATTTTTATCAACAGCTTGATCAGCTAGATACTAATGCTGCTTCACTAATAGTACTTGCGGGTAGCGTGCCACCGGGTATTGATCCAGCTATCTATCGTGAGTTGATTGAACGATTTCATGCACGTGGGCAGAAGGTTGTTCTTGATAGCAGCGGAGAGCCATTGCGCCTGGCCCTTGAGGCTATTCCCGATATTGTGAAGCCGAATATCCATGAACTAGAAGAATTACTCGGTCAGCAACTGACAACCCGCGAATCAACAATCAAAGCGGCGCGTTACTACACGTCAAAAGGAGTCTCACTGGTTGTGGTTTCGATGGGTGAAGAGGGGGCCTTATTTGTCACTGCGGATAAAGTCGTTACTGTGCGCCCGCCAAAAATTGCTGTTCGAAGCACGGTTGGTGCCGGCGATGCCATGGTTGCTGGCATCATCGCAGGTCATCTACGTGGGCTGCCATTGGTTGACTGTGCTCGCCTTGCAACAGCGTTCTCGCTTGATTTCCTCACAGGAGGCAATGGGAGCATGAGATCTTTTTCTGAGATTGAGACGTCTATGCAAGGCATTCCCGCTGAGGTTGGATAAAACAATTTAACCAAGAACATCTTTGAACAGAGATATGGAGTGAACAATGACTGCAAGTGGGGATATTAAGCGCAATTTACCTTTTCTGTAACCTATCAGAAATTTTGCTTAATCAGGTTTAGTAAAATTTATACTTTCCGAATTTACCAGCAGTAGCTTGCGTATCGGCGACTATTTTTTACAATTGTCGCGCATTCCCTGAAGCCTGTACCTTAGTTAAAGATGATGGTCTCTAAGCTTTGCAAGTAGCACAGTATAGTTTTTCAAATAAGTTTTAAGAACATAAGAAGTAGCTTTAAAGTATTCCATTACCGAAGCATTATTACACGCTGGGGGTGGGCACTCTAAAGCGTGTTGGCGCCGGGTCTTGACTTAGACCAACTTCACTACTTGAGTATCCGCATCGCGACTTTGACCCGCCTGATTGAGCGTTTCCAAATAGCTGCCCCAATGGCTGTTGTAATTGGCGCCCAGATCATAGAGATAGTCCCAGGTAAAAATGCCCGAGTTATGGCCATCGCTAAAGTGGATCTGGATGGCATAGTTGCCGGACTTGGCGATCGAATCGATGGTTACTAGACGCTTGCCAAACTGCAATACTTCCTGCCCGGTGCCGTGACCGCGAACCTCGGCGCTGGGGGAGAGCACGCGGAGATACTCGGCTGGCAGTTGATGGCGCAGGTCCCCGGCATAGTCGATGCTGAGGCAATCTTTAGCTTGATTGACGGCCATGCGCCGGGGCACTGTGCTAGTTAGATCATGGGCCATATCAGAGAATAAACCGGGTGAGATCTTCATTGGCTGCCAGTTCGCCTAACTGCTTGTCGACAAATACTTTATCGATGGCGAATTTTTCCCCTTTGGCACCTAGGTCAGAGGCCTCGTAGGAAATTTCCTCCAGCAGTCTCTCCATAATCGTATGCAGACGCCGTGCACCAATATTCTCGGTACCTTCGTTGACATCAAAAGCGATCTCGGCAATGCGTCGCACGCCATCGTCGGTAAAGCTAATATCCAGTCCCTCGGTGGCCATCAGCTCGCAGTATTGCTTGGTCAGAGAGGCTTTGGGTTCAGTGAGAATACGCTCGAAGTCATTGATTTTTAATGAGTGCAATTCCACTCGAATTGGCAGTCGACCCTGAAGCTCGGGAATCAGATCCGATGGCTTGGCCAGATGAAAGGCCCCAGAGGCAATAAACAAAATATGGTCGGTTTTGATCATGCCGTATTTCGTTGAGACGGTGCTGCCCTCAATTAGGGGCAGCAGATCTCGCTGTACACCTTCTCGGGAGACATCGGCACCACTGGCTTCGCCTCGGCGGCAGACTTTGTCGATTTCATCGAGGAAGACGATGCCATTCTGTTCTGCGGCATGTACCGCGTTGGCTTTGATCTCTTCTTCATTGATCAGTTTGGCGGCTTCCTCCTCCTTGAGGTTTTTCATTGCGTCGGCAACGGTGAGTTTGCGCGTGACAGCTTTGCCTTTACCCATGCTGCTAAACATATTCTGCAGCTGCGAGGTCATCTCTTCCATGCCGGGAGGGGACATGATTTCCACACCGGCGGCGGTCTGACTGAGTTCTATTTCAATCTCTTTGTCATCCAGTGCACCTTCGCGGAGTTTTTTGCGGAAGATCTGTCGCGTGGAGCTGGTCTGCTCAGTCTGTCCATCGCTGCTCCGTGCCGGTGGCAACAGCACATCGAGAATACGCTCTTCCGCGGAGTCCATAGCGCGCTGTTCGACCTTTTTGATCTCATGTTCGCGCACCTGCTTGACGGAGGTTTCTACCAGATCGCGAATAATCGATTCCACATCTTTGCCCACATAACCCACTTCGGTAAATTTGGTCGCTTCCACTTTTACAAAGGGCGCATTGGCAAGGCGCGCGAGACGTCGAGCGATTTCGGTTTTGCCGACACCTGTGGGGCCGATCATAAGAATATTTTTCGGTGTGACTTCATTGCGCATTTCATCATCGAGTTGGGCTCGGCGCCAGCGATTGCGTAGGGCAATGGCCACTGAACGCTTGGCATCATCCTGACCAATAATATGGCGGTTCAGCTCGTGGACGATTTCGCGAGGGGTCATTTGAGACATAGGTAATCCTAATTAATTTTACAAAACGCTCTAGGCACCGATTATGGCGGCGCCTAGTAGCACTTAAACATTGCTATCGAGCTCTTCAAGAGTGCGATTGTGGTTGGTGTAGATACAAATATCACCGGCGATTTTGAGGCCCTGTTCAACAATGTCTCGGGCGCTCATCTCGGTGTTATCGAGCAGAGCTCGGGCAGCAGATTGGGCAAAGGGGCCACCAGATCCAATGGCGATAAGGTCATCTTCTGGCTGAATCACATCACCATTACCGGTAATGATCAATGAAGCTTCACTGTCTGCCACCGCCAGAAGCGCTTCGAGTTTGCGCAGGATGCGGTCACTGCGCCAGTCTTTGGCCAGTTCTACAGCGGCGCGGGTAAGGTTGCCCTGATGCTGTTCGAGCTTGGCTTCAAAGCGTTCAAATAGGGTGAAGGCGTCGGCGGTGCCACCGGCAAAACCGGCGATGACTTTATCGTTGTACAGGCGTCTGACTTTGCGTGCATTGCCCTTCATAACGGTGTTGCCAAGACTGACCTGGCCATCGCCGCCAATCACAACTTTGCCATTGCGGCGCACTGAAAGAATGGTTGTTCCGCGGTACTGTTCCACGAGCTTACTCCTTTTGTTGATCCTTTTAGAAATGGGGTCAACAAAAAGAATTTCAATGGCGCGCCGAGAAAAAGTCGAGAAAAGTCTCTATTTCTAGACTGGTTGCTTTAAAGACGAGTTTGATCTGCTGCGCTTAGATAAGTGCTCCGAGACAACCGGTTTTTTGTAGTAGCTCATTGGTTGCCTGATCACTGTTGAGGGCCGCGTATTTTTCACGCAGCACCTGATAGGACTTAGCGTGGTACTTCTGAGGTTTTTGCGTCCAGGTCTGACCATTTAACTGCACTGAAAATTCGGCTTTACCCTGAGCAATGGCTTCGGCATTGGCCTGAGTCCAGGGCAGGAATAGGTCGCCAATCTGCGCCTTGATAAAGGGCTTTAGTGTTGGTTTTAATGTTTCCCACGTTTCAAAGTCACCTTCTATACGTGGCCACAGCATACGTTGAATCCAGGCCAGTAGGTTGGGCATTGTGGCTTCGATCAGGGCGCAATTAGTGGGGTCGGTCCAGACATTATAGAGCTGGCCCCAAAGGCTAAAGTCGCCAAATGAGGGCCGGTCACCAAGGAGATAGGCGCGTGATTCTAAATGTACTTCAAGTTGTTTGAGAGCCAGATGCAGGGAGGCTTCGATCTGCGGTGCGGTCTCTGGATTAGACCCGACAAACCAAACTCGGCCGGTCATGCGCAGACGCACTTGCTCGGTTAGTTGGTCTAGTTGCTCAGCATTGGCATCCGGTTGTGTTAACTGAGCAATGCGTCGCGCCGAGGCAAGCTGATCGATATCCCGAGCCCAGCGGTAATGAAACATCCACTTATTACCCCATTCATCACCAAACTCCTCTAGCAGAGTGGAGACAAAGTTAACGGTTGTATCCTGTGGATAGATGCTGTCTTTTTGATGCTCTGATTCAAGGTGCTGAATAATCAGAGTTGAATCCTGAGCACCCTGAAGCTGCGGGCTGACCACTAGAGGAATAATGGGTAACTTGGCGAATTTTGCGAAGTCGTCCATGGTGTCAGTGCTGCGAATAATCCACTGGTGGGGAATCTGTTTAAAGCGAAAGTAGGAGCGCACCTTAACTGAGTAGGGTGATAATTCGGCACCATAGATGCGGTATCTACTTGATGCACTATCAACTGAAATATCGGTCATAAGTTTGCCCCTCTGTCCTTACCGGCTAGTTGAGACTGGCTCTAATAATATCGGCGTGTGATTGACGCAGCATCATCTTATTGACGCCATACACTGCTGGCAGCTTGGCTAACGCAGTGGCATGCTCAAGAGCCCGTGGCAACACTTCTTCGGCACTGACGAGCTCGTCAAAGAAACCTGCTTCAAGAGCGGTTTCCGGGGTGAACATATGGGCTTGAATGGCACACATAGTTTGAAAGCGCGGTGTTAGTCGGGACTTAACCAGCTCTATACCGAAGGCCGGCAAAATCATATCAATCACTGTTTCATTTAGGGCAATCTTAAACTCACCCTGAACACCAATGCGGGTATCTGAGGCCAGTAACATCATGCCGCCGGCAGCAATGGCATGGCCGGTGCAGGCAGTCACTACTGGCTGGGGGTGGCTAAAGACTCTTAATAGCAAGGCTGCGCCTTTATTCACAAGAGCGGGCAAAAGCCTGTCATCTGCGGACTGAGCAGCCGTTTCTGCCGAGACCTCTTTAAGATTGAAGCCTGCTGAAAGAAGACCGGGGCGACCGTGAATAACCACTGCTGAGGCGTCTTTTTCGGCGCGGTCCAGTTGTTCATTAAACAGGTCAACAGTGGCATGACTCAGAGAGTTCACTTTGCCATCGTCCCAGTTAAGAATTGCTACATCGCCTTCTTGCTTATACTCAATCATTGCTTGCCTCGGTCTATTTTTGATTTATTAGAGTTGATTTATTAGGTTGACTTATTTTGATCTTATTTCAGCATCCTAGGATAGCTGTTAGTCCTTTGATAGCCCTAAATCTGACCGCTTAGCCACAAGGGTATTAATTGCTCTGCTGTTGGGGCTCAGGCAGTAACAGTGGTAGCGGCAGGTAACCGTTGCGGCGCACTGATCGCTCTACCTGACTGGGTAAAAAGTTTAATCGCGGCAGGCAGCGCAGCCCGGCAATTTTAAGGCCGCGAGATGTCCAGTTATTGCAGGTGTTGATGCACATATAGATGCCTCGCGACTGAAAAAAAGTTTCGCCACTGTCGCGCGCGCGAACCTTGATCAACTGGTGGTATTTGTCCACTTTAAAGTGTCGTGAGATAAAGGCCACCACGGCATCGATTACCCCAAGGTTTGCATTGATACTGTAGGTTCTGCCGGTGGCGTAGCTGCTGCGGTATTGGTTAATGTCTGAAATGCCGAGCACGGCGATTGTTGCTCTGGTGGGCAATAACAGGGCGCGCAATCCAAGCATAAGGGATTGTTGCGCTGAGCCGTAATAGAGGTAGTCGCCCCAGCCAATTCGCGCCCACTGGGTGCCGCGCAACTGCTCGTCGAGCTCGGGCAAGACGCGGAGCAAGGCGGCACTGGGTATCACCAAATGGGTGTGTATACCGTCGCGACAAAAGTAGAGTTGTGAATCTGACATAGTTTTATTGGTCGGCAGCTTTGTCGGTTAGCCAGTTTATCTGTTAAATATAATTCCTGAGTCAGGTTACCGCTTTTCTAGGAATACTGGAAATAGTTGTTCTACACTCGCAGACTGTGGTCGCAGTTGCCACTATAGGGTATTGTTGGAAATTAACTAATGGCGTTGTATTAACCGACTTACACAAAAGGGTGCTTGTGGTTGCGGCGCTTTTTATTGCGGCTCATTACAAGCTGAATACAGCCTTAGCGAATCTCAAGGAGACACGGAATTGCAATTACACGATAACAGCTTACTGAAAACTCAGGCGCATATTGATGGCCAGTGGGTAGACGCAGATAGCGGGGAGACTCTCGCAGTTGTCAATCCTGCCAACGGCGAGACAATCGCCGAAGTGGTCAAGTGCGGTACAGCTGAAACCCGGCGCATGATTGAAGCTGCAGCTGTGGCCCAAAAACAGTGGGCTAAATCCACTATTAAAGAGCGCGCCGCGGTACTGCGTCGCTGGTTTGATCTGGTGATGGAGAATCAAGAAGATCTGGCGCAAATACTGACTGCTGAGCAGGGCAAGCCCCTGGCTGAAGCTCGAGGTGAAGTGGCCTATGGTGCCAACTATATAGAGTGGTTCTCCGAAGAGTCCAAGCGCGTCTATGGTGATATGATTCCGCAGCCCTCAAACGATAAGCGCATTGTGGTGATTAAGCAGCCGGTAGGGGTTGTTGCCTGTATTACGCCGTGGAATTTCCCCAATGCCATGCTGACGCGCAAGATCGCACCGGCTATTGCGGCGGGCTGTGCAGTTGTCTGTAAACCGGCTAATGCCACGCCGCTGTCAGCCTTGGCGCTGATGGAGCTTGCTGTGCGTGCTGGTTTCCCTCGGGGCCTAATGAATATAGTCACAGGTCGTACAGCTCAGATTGGCGCCGAGTTGACCGGCAATCCATTGGTTCGAAAAGTGACCTTTACCGGCTCTACCCCCGTGGGCAAGCAGCTGATGGCGGAATGTGCCCAAACGGTTAAGCGCACTTCCATGGAGTTGGGTGGCAATGCACCCTTTATTGTTTTTGATGACGCAGATATTGATGCCGCGGTGCAGGGCACATTGGTATCAAAGTATCGTAATGCTGGACAGACCTGTGTCTGCTCCAACCGAATTATTGTGCAAGCTGGAATCTATGATGAATTTGTTCGCAAACTGACTGTCGCCACCCAGAACCTCGTTATCGGTAATGGCACCGAGGAGGGCGTCACTGTTGGCCCACTAATCGATGAAAAGGCGGCCAACAATGTCTGTGACTTTATTGATGATGCTGTGACCAAGGGCGCTAAGGTTGCGCTTGGCGGCGGTCGCAGTGATCTCGGTGGTGCCTTTGTCTTGCCGACTATTCTCACAGATGTCAGCCGCGATATGCGGGTTTTCTCCGAGGAGATTTTTGGCCCCGTGGCACCGGTGTTTAAGTTTGAAACTGAAGCCGAGGTTGTGGCGATGGCCAATGACACTGAATTTGGCTTGGCAGCCTATTTTTATTCCCGTGATATAGGCCGTGTCTGGCGTGTTGCCGAGCAACTTGAATACGGCATTGTCGGCGTCAATGAGGGCGTGATCTCCAATGAGATGGCACCATTCGGTGGCGTCAAAGAATCGGGCAGTGGCCGCGAGGGATCCAAATATGGAATGGATGACTACATGGATCTGAAATATATTTGTATGGGCGGCATAGACCAATAGTGGTGCAGTATCCCTCTGTGTCATGCGCCTTTTGATCTGACGGGGTTATACTGCTGTCCAGTGAAAATCCGATCTTTTAAATGATCTCCTACTCTAATTAAGGAATAAAAATAAAAATGATAAAGTCCTTTGAAAACAAAACTGTAATCATTACTGGCGCATCCGCCGGAGTTGGTGCAGCCTGCGCCCGTCTATTCGCCAGTCATAAGGCCAAGCTTGTTCTGGTAGCCCGCGGTGAAGCCGCTTTAAATACCATTGCCGAGGAGCTGCGCTCTCAGTGCGAAGTGCTGACGGTGGTGATGAATGTAGCGAACAACGATGATTGTTTAGCGCTTCTAGAAAAAGCCGAGGCTGCCTTTGGCGCGGTGCATGTGATTATTAATAATGCCGGTATGCATGCGCGAGGGGATCTTAAAACGGTTTCGCCTGCGGATGTTGCCGCCATGGTCGATATCAATATGCGCGCGCCCTTGCTGTTGTCCTGTGCCGCGATTCCCTATCTTCAGCGTGCAGGTGAGGGTGCGATTGTAAATGTTGGCTCATTGGCTGGCCGCGCGCCGCTGCAGGGTGCTGCAACTTACAGTGCTACCAAAGCCGGATTGCGCGCCTTTAGTTATGCCTTGGCAGATGAACTCCGAGATAGCGGTATCAGCGTGGGTTCAGTTTCTCCGGGTCCAATCGACACCGGTTTTATTATGGATGAAATTGATGCCGTGGAGGATATTGTGTTCTCTCAGCCCATGAGTAGTGCAGAGCAGGTTGCCGCGGGTATTTTGACCGTGGCTTCGGGAGAGGAAGTCGAGGTGGTGCTGCCGGCGGCAAGCGCTAAACTTACCCATATCAGCTATCTGTTTCCGAACTTACGTCGGCGTCTGCGTCCGAAACTCTACGAGCAGGGCCGTAAAAACAAAGAAAAATATCGCAATCGTCAAGCTGCTAAATAGAGGCATCCCAAAAGTACTATGAAACTCAACTATACGCTTCAGTCCGGCAATGACCTTTTAGAGGGGCAGGAAAACCGTCCAACCGTTATTCTGATTCACGGTATGTTTGGTTCACTGAGCAATCTGGGGGTGCTGGCGCGCTCCTTGGTCGCAGATTATCGTGTTGTCAGCGTGGATCTGCGCAATCACGGTGACTCGCCCCATGAGTTACTGATGGATCTGCCCTCTATGGCTGCCGATATTGTTGAGTTGATGGATGATCTCAACCTCGTTAGTGCGAGTTTGATTGGCCACTCTTTGGGTGGCAAGGTGGCAATGCAGGTGGCGCTGAATAATCCCCAGCGGGTCACTGATTTGGTGGTAATTGATATAGCGCCGGTCAACTATGGCGCGCGTCAGGACGCCGCTCTTGATGGGCTCAATCTACTGGCGAAAAATACGATCAAAAGCCGGCGTGATGCTGATGCGCTGATTAGCGAGCATATTGCCGAGGCATCAGTACGCGCCTTTTTGCTGAAAAATCTCGCCCGCAGCCCCGAGGGTGACTTTAGTTTAAAGCTAAATTTATCCTCAATAAATCAGAACTATGCCAGCACATTGGTGGCAGCGCCCACAGGGCAACCCTACGTTGGGCCAGCGCTGTTTTTGAAGGGTGAGCATTCGGCCTATATTCAGGATAAACATCGCCCGATTATCGAACAGTTATTCCCTCATTCTCAATTAGAAATTATTGCAGATACCGCCCATTGGTTACACGCAGAGAAGCCGGAAACGGTAAACGCCTCAATAAGGGCCTTTATTGAGACGAAAACACCGACAAAACCGTAACCAAATCTCGCCAGACATAGTAGAATCACGCCTGCAATTTTTTTACCCGTAGTTTTATCCGTACTTTTACCAGTACTGTCACCCGAATTTTGGCCCACATTTAATTCCACAGGAAACCACCGATGTTTGAAAGTTTAAAGCCCGTAGTTGCTGATCCTATTCTTGGATTGATGGCGGCTTTTCGAGAAGACCCGCGCGAGACTAAAATCGATTTAGGCGTTGGCGTCTATATGAATGATCGCGGTCAAACGCCGGTTATGGATTCGGTAAAACGCGCCGAAGCCAAATTGGCCGAGCTTGAGAAAACCAAATCCTATCAAGGCATTGCTGGCGATGCTGAGTACAACAGCAGAATGTTGCAGTTGATGTTTGGTCAGGATCACGCTGTTCTGGCATCTGGACGAGCTAAGAGCCTGCAGGCCCCAGGTGGTTCTGGCGCTTTGAGAGTCGGTGCTGAGGTGATTCGTCGCGCTCGCCCCGAGGCAAAATTATGGGTTGGCACACCCACCTGGCCGAACCATATCCCACTGCTTGGCAGTGCGGGTTTTGAGATTGCAGAATATCCCTATTACGACACAGCGACTCGCGAGGTCAATATTGACCTAATGCTTGAGACTCTGCGCCGGGTTCCCGCTGGTGATGTGGTGCTGTTGCATGGTTGCTGTCATAACCCGACTGGCGCGGATCTGAGCAACGAACAGTGGGACCAGATTACTGAGATTGCGCTGGAGCGCGGTTTTGTACCCTTTATTGACACCGCCTATCAGGGGCTTGGTGATGGCTTGGACGAAGATGCCTACGGCATGCGTCTGATGGCTGAGAAGTTACCGGAGTTGGTCGTGGCCTCGAGCTGCTCTAAGAACTTTGGTCTCTACCGCGAGCGTACTGGATCGATTACCTTTATTACACAAACTCCTGAGCAAGCTGCAATTGTCGGCGGTCAGGCCATGGCGGTCGCCCGTCAGATGTACTCCATGCCACCGGCTCACGGCGCTCTGTTAGTCTCGTTAATTCTGGGCGATGAAGCGCTTTGTAAGGACTGGAAAGCGGAGCTGGAAGAGGTTCGCCTGCGAATCAAAGCTATGCGCACATTGCTGGCCGACAGTATTCAGGACAATGCAGCAGGACTGGATTTTAGTCATATCAAGCGCCAGAACGGCATGTTCTCGTTCTTGGGTATTGCGCCAGAGCACCTGACGCGCCTGAGAGAAGAGTTTGGTATCTATATTGTCTCTTCAACTCGTATTAACTTGGCGGGCATTAACTCAAGCAATATTGCCTATCTTGCTGAGTCGATTCGCACTGTACTCAAGTAGACCGCCTGCTAAGGTCTAGACGCGATACTCCGACAGTTGCTGCAGCACAGAGTCTAATGTTTGCTGCAGTGACTGCTGATCGCAGTCAACTCTGATATCCCCATACTTTTTATACAGCGCACAGCGCTCTTCGAACAGTGATTCGAGACTCTGATTGGGTTTGCGGGCAATTCCCCGAGAGTCAAAATTGCCGATGCGCTGGCGCAGCTCTCGAAGTGGTACATCGAGAAATACAACCGTGGCATTGTGTTTTAAGCGCGCCATGCCGGGTTCTGAGTAGACGGCACTTCCGCCAGTGGCGACAACCTTTCCAGCGATATCTTGGCTTAATAAAACCTGTTCTTCGATCTCGCGCAAGTGGAGATAATCACTGCCATCGAGGATTTCTTGCAGGGTACGACCCTCGCGAACTTGGATGGCGATATCGGTGTCGACAAAATCCAAGCCTAACTCTTTAGCCAGAAGAATACCGAGGGTGCTCTTTCCGGCGCCTGGCATGCCGATAAGAACGATGCTGTCGTGGTTGTTACGCATATTTATTTTGTCATTGGTTGTATTGGATTGTGCTGTGTTTTTAGTTTGAGATCCCTCGTCGCTGCGCTCTGTCGGGATGACAGGGTTGGTGTGTCGCGAACGATTAAGCTGTCGCGTCCAATCATTAAGTTGTCGCCTCGAACCACCCATCTGTCATCTCGAACGCATGTGAGAGATCTCATTCACTGAGCACGCAAAAAAGTTACTTTTTCCCACGCCGCTTCCTACTCAAATGATCAAACAGCGCAATATACTGCCCAGTCAACTTATGCGAGGGAGCGAAATAAATCAGCGGCACAGACTCATTATGGGACTCTTTCATTTTCACCGATTGATTGAGGTAGGTGGGAATCACCGGCAGCTTCTCTTTCTTCATTTCGGCAATTAATCGACTGGGCAACGATGCTGTGGGCTGAAACTGATTCACGACAATACCGCCAACACTGAGATCTTCATTGTGGTCTTCGCGAATTTCATAGATTACATCGAGTATCGAATAGAGCGCCTGTCTAGAGAACGCATCACAGTCAAAGGGGATTAACACAGAGTCCCCAGCTATTAGCGCCGAGCGAGTGTAAAAGTTGAGTGCGGGTGCGGTGTCTATATAAATTTCGTCAAAGTCATCGTCGAGCTTATTTAACAGATCTCGCAGCTTATAAATTTTTTGTCGAGACTCGAGCTTGTGCTCAAGGGCCAACAGATTGACGCTGGAGGGCAGTACAAAGAGGTTTTCATAAGGAGTTTCATGGACATAGTCCAGGGGCTCATTGAGCTTCGAGGAGAACTCTAAAGTGCCGTCAAAATAGTCGGCAACTGTGCTCTCTTCGGGGCTGTCGCCGAGTAGATAATGCGTGGAGTTACACTGGGAATCTAGATCCACCACCAAGGTGCGCTTGCCCCTTGAGGCGCTAATGGCTGCCAGATTACAGGTGATACTCGATTTTCCGACGCCGCCTTTTTCATTAAAAATAATTCTGCGCATTTGTCTTACTCCATTAGTTACAAGACAGGACTGATTCTACCCAAACTTATGGCTAGAGCGATAGTCCTGTAAGAATAAGCTGGGCAGGGTAGACCGTATCAGTCATTAATCAGCTGCTGGGGTAGAGCGGTTTAAGCTCGGGTTGGGCACTGTGAATATTCTCTCTGTTCGATCCCTTCTTAGGCACTATGGCACTGCGAATCAAATTGACCAGCAATTTTAAATCCGGTTGTTGCTCTGAGCTGCTGTTGTAGAGAGCTTGATCGAGCAGGTCGAATTGTTGCTGCAGCTCTGGGTTATCCAGCAATAGCGCGATTTCAGCCAGAGTTTTCACTTTTTGCTGAGGAAAAATACAGCGACCCCAGGCCAAAATACTATCCCGTAATGGGGTCAGATCAGATTTCCGTGCCGCTCGCTCTATATTAGTGAGCAGCTGCTTGAGCTCCAGTCGGGCGCTGTTTAAACCGCTCAGATCTCTCTGTGGTGTCGGCGCATTTGAGCGGCGCAGCCAGACAAATATTAACAGCATCAGTAGCAGCCCATTAGCCGCCAGGGACAGTTGCAGAGACAGAGACGAGCGCAGCTCTGCCACAAGTGATTTTGGTCCTTCTGGTGCAGTCTCTGTGGCCTGCGTATTGGGTCCCACTGTTGGGGTAGGTGCGCTGATGTAGGGATTCACTTTACTCAATTCAGCCGCCGCCACGTCAAGCGTTACCGCGTCCAGCTGAGCTGTCTGCATAAGCTGTTTGCGACTGTCCCACCAGCGCAAGGTTACCGCCGGCAATCTTATCTTCCCTGGGCGATTGGGCACCAGCGCAAAGGATTCGCGACGAATGCCGGTTACGCCTGATGCGTCGGCACTGTCGGTCAACTGAGGTTGGTCCGGGTACATTTTATAGTCATCACTTTCACCCAGAGTCAGCGGCATAATCTGAGCGCCGGTTAGTCCTTTGGCGGTGATGCTTATATTGCGCGTTATAGGCTCACCAACTTTTAGTTGATCCAGTGGGCTGCTCCACTGCTGAGTCAAACCGATACTACTGGCCGGCATCCAGTTATCTATGTCTATTTGAGCGGGCTTTGCCATCACATCGATGGTTTTGGCATCCGTGTTGCGGATAATGCGATTGCCTCTGGAACTAAAGCCCCCGTAGCGACTACTGCTCGATTCATAAGCCGAAAAACGCAGCGCAGGGATTTGCAGTTTGCCGCTGGTTTGGGGGAAGAGGGCATAAATGATTTCAACCACTTGATAGTTTTTGCCGGCAATATTTTTCTGGAATTGGGTCTCTGAGACTTTTTGCACCAGGGCATCATCCACCTTTAGCGGGTCTAGCCCCAGATCACTGAGTCGCACCGAGGTGTAGAGTCGGTGGGTGAGCAGTAGCTGCTCCTGAATATAGACCTCAGATTTATCCACTAGGGTTTCTGTATACACTGGCTGACCCACTGCTGATGCAGCGCTTGCCTTGCGCACAGTGATCTCGATGGCGTTGCTTATATCTTTTTTATATTTGATCGAAGGAACTAATAATTGGCCAGTACGTTTTGGTGCCAAGAGTAAATTCCAGTCGGTGAAGGACTGAGTCTGCCCATTCACTCTAGAGTATTGTTGCTGGCGGCTGGTGGAGAGTATTTCGAAATTGCTTTCGATTACCGTGAAGTCCGGCTCGCCCATAAGTGCCTGAGAGTCCAAGCGCACTAACAGCTGCAGGGTTTCATTGCTGTCGATAACTGTGCGATCGGCGGTGGCAGTGAGACTTGCCCAGCTGTGGCTGCAGACAAGAGCCAAGATGGCGGCCAGTGCGATGGCACAGAGTCGGTTAAGCGGTGTGTTTTTCACAATCATAGTTATCATTACTACCAGCGCTCTTGCTGTTCGTTATTGGGAGGTGCTGGGCGGCGCTGCTCAAGTGCGCGCTGCCGAGATTGATAGCGGAATTTTTCTCGCAGCAAGCCACCTGGATCATCTGGAACTCGACGCAGCCACTGCTCTAGTTCCTTCTGAGCCTGCTTTTCGGCTTCGCTTTCCTCTTGAGTTGGCTCTTCAGCCTGCTCTTCAGTCTGCTCTCCAGTCTGCTCT